>CAVYWR010000029.1:0-139368 GCA_963772185.1 uncultured cyanobacterium
CAGAAGGCAACAACGTCTTTGAAGGGGGCTTTCTTGGCCTGGATAATATTGGAGTGTTTGATCGCAGCAAGCCGCTGCCCACTGGCGGCAGACTAGAGCAGGCCGATGGCACTAGCTGGATGGCGATGTACTGCTTGAATATGCTCTCAATATCTCTAGAGCTAGCGCTAGAAAATCCTGTCTACGAAGACATGGCTACCAAGTTCTTTGAGCACTTTATCTACATCGCTGAGGCGATGAATGCCTCGGACGAACACGCCACGCAGCTATGGGATGAAGAAGACGGCTTTTTCTACGACGTGCTGCATCTGCCTGATATGAGCCGTATGCCGATCAAAATTCGCTCGTTAGTGGGTCTGATGCCGCTCTACGCCAACGTCACCCTAGAGCCAGAGCTGTTAGAAAAGCTCCCTGGATTTACCGAGCGCCTAGAGTGGTTTGAGGCCAATCGGCCTGAGCTTTCCAAGAATATGATCACCCACGGAGAGGACGAGAACAAGCGGCGCTTACTTTCTGTCGTCAAACCCGACAAGCTGCGGCGCATTCTAGCCAAGATGCTAAAGCCACACGAATTTCTAGGGCCAACCGGTATTCGGGCGCTTTCCAGGTTCCATGCGGACAATCCTTATACGTTTGATGTGAATGGCACTGTCTACCGGGTAGATTACGAGCCAGCAGAATCTAGCATTGGCCTGTTTGGCGGTAATTCTAACTGGCGAGGGCCAGTGTGGTTTCCAACCAACTATCTGCTGATCGAATCTTTGCAGCGCTATCACAAGTTCTTTGGCGATCGCTTCAAAATTCAGTGCCCGTACGGTTCTGGGCCGGAGATGAATCTATGGAACGTAGCGACCAAGCTAGAAGAGAGAATGATCGGCACGTTTATTAGAGGTGAGAATGGCCATCGGCCTGTCTATGGCAACAACGAGACCTTTCAAAACGACGAACACTGGCGCGATCATATTCTGTTCTATGAATATTTCAACGGCGATACAGGCGAAGGGATTGGCGCTAGCCATCAGACCGGATGGACTGGCCTAGTCGCCAAGCTGATTCAACAGTGCTGCGAATACAAAGATACCTCAGATGTCTAAGATACCTTCAAGTCTCTTGTTCTAACTATTCTCTTTCTAGAACAAAGAAGAAAGGATCTGCTGATTCTTTGTAGTCCATTAGTCCCAGCAGCGTGTTTCCATCAACCTTTCTAAACACGTCATGGATTGGCAGGTGGTCGTAGATCATGGTGGCGCTCACTTTGCCCCGGTGTTCCATCATTCTGAGTCGGGCCTGACTCTCTTCCGTCTTTAGCAGAGAGGTCAATAGCGTGTACATTGGCCTAACTGCATCATGCTTGGGAATGGGTAGACGCAGCGCTAGCTTCACCATCTGCGGATTCGGTGCCACTTTAAAGATCTCACTGTTGCCGTCAGCAAATAGCAGCGGGTGAACGCAATCTGGACTGATGAACGCTTTGCCATACCAGTTAGCCGCTTCTAGCAGACCGTCCATTGGATGCCCGGTGCAAAATCCAGAACCTTTCCACTGACCAAACATAAATTCCATATCTACCGGCTCTAGCTGATCGAATAGCGCTAGTGCCTCTGCCGTAGTGGTTTTAGATTCGCTAGCGTGTCTTTTGAACTGGGCGATCGCAGTTTCTTCAGTAAGCATTGTTCTTGTGTTTGAGCGAACTTTGTCTGTCTGGGTGTGACTAAAGGACTGTAGGGCGCGGTTCAGTAAAATGCGAAAAGCCATAGATTAAGAAACACAAAAAGCCAAGCAGTTTAACAGAGTAGTCACCGCTTGACTTTTTGTAGTCGTATCTATTTGGTTGAGCTTATTAAGTTGGCCTACGACTAGGGGGTGGCTCTCTACTCGGCTTCTTCTCCTGTCTCTTCCATAGGCTCTTCTATTACTTCAGTTTCTTCCATGCCTTCTACGGGCTCTTCTACTATTTCGGGCTCCTCAACTGTGGGCTCTGCGCAAGCGCCTAGAACCAAAGCGGCGGTTAAGACGAAGGGTAGAGCAATCCATTTGAGTTTCATGATTGGCGTTTCCAAAGTGAATACGCCTACAGATTATTCAAACTGCTCTATCTGATAGTCTGCCTTAAGAAAGAGATGCCGCTTTTATTACAAGTTTGTATAAAACGGGGAACGACCTGAGTGCTGACTATCAGTGCTGACTCCTGGGCTAATGGGACTAGTTTTGGAGCTAGTTTGACGATGCGATCGCGCATCCCGCCAGCCAGCCAGTCGTCCACGCACTCTGAAAGTTAAACCCGCCCGTAATCCCATCAATATTCAAGATTTCACCTGATAGATACAGCCCAGGGCACTGCCGACTTTCCATCGTCTTGAAATTCACCTCCTTGAGCTGAACGCCGCCACAGGTGACAAACTCATCTTTAAACGCACTTTTGCCCATCACGTCGTAGCTGCTTTGAGTGAGCAATTCAACAAGCTGGTTGAGCTGTTTTTTTGAGAGATTGGCCCAGGTAAGGCTGTTGTCGATATCAATACGACTCAGCAGGTACTGCCAAAGGCGTTTAGAGATTGCTGCATAGGGACTGTGGGTGGCGATCGCCCGCCTGCTACAGTTTACTTTTGTTGTTTGCAGCTCGGTTCTTACCTGTTCTTGAGTCATGCCCGGCAGCCAGTTGACAATTAGCTGCGCTCGGTACTTGGTCTGTTGCAGTTCTCTCGCTCCCCAGGCGGATAGCTTTAGCACCGCTGGACCGCTAATGCCCCAGTGGGTGACTAGCAGCGGCCCGGTTTGAGTCAAGCTAGCCGCTTTCTTTCTTGCGCCTGCATTGTCTTCTACATTCTCTATCTTTAGCTTTAGGACAACGGGATCGACCGCAACACCGCTGAGCTGATGCAGACGCTTATCCGAAATGTTGAATGTAAATAGTGAGGGAACCGGAGAGTCGATTGTGTGGCCAAGTGACTGGGCGATGCGGTGACCGGCTGGGCTACTGCCAGTGGTGAGTAGGAGGCGATCGCACTCGACTGTCTCGGACTTCAGCCATAGCTGAAACTTGTTGTTGGACTTTTCGATGCGGCTGATGGGCGATCGCGTCTTAATCCGTACGCCTGCCTGCTGCGCTGCTCGTTCTAGGCAGTTCACGATTGTCGCCGAATCATCCGTCACTGGAAACATACGACCATCCGCTTCCGTTTTGAGCTGGACACCGCGCTGATTGAACCATTGAATCGTGTCTTTAGGCTGAAACCGGCTGAACGCACCGCGTAGCGCCTTTCCCCCACGTGGATAGCTCAGCACTAGCTGCGCGGGATCAAAGCAGTGATGGGTGACATTGCAGCGGCCACCGCCGGAGATTCTGACCTTGGCTAGCGGTTGAGGGTCCGGCTTCGTAGAGGGTGACCTGGTGGCTGGGGTTTTGGGCAGCGGCGATCGCGCCAAAGAACCCCGCCGCCCCGCCGCCTACTACCGCTATCTTTAGCCCTCGCTCTGCCATTAGTCAGCCCCTTTTATGTTTACAATCCGTTACTATTGTAAGGATTAACCTAAATAGACTATTTTTTCATGGCAAGTAAAGAACAGATCAGGCAGCACCTCGCTCAAAGCGCCACTATCAAGCTAGATCGCATCTCCGAGCCAACTAAAGGCGACGAGGCGAAGAAAATGAAGATGATGGAGCACGTCGAGAAGAGCAGAGGTACGGTCTAGCGGTAACAGCGTCGCCTACACGTTTGTAAGTCTTTCAATTGTGATTCAGTTCTCGTTCATTTTAGTAGAGCCCGGTGAGGCAGGTAATATCGGCGCTGCTGCTAGGGCTCTCAATACAATGGGCCATACAGACCTTCGCCTAGTCAGACCCAAGGCCGATCACCTCAGCGGAATTGCTAGGGCGATGGCTCATGGGTCTGAACATATTTTAGAAAAGGCCGTCTGCTACGAGCAGCTTTCTGACGCAATAGAGGGCATCGATCTAGCCTGCGCGTCTACCGCTCGCCACAGAATGCAAAAGCATCACTACGTATCGGTTCGCGATTTGCCTAGTCAGCTTGAGGCCAAAGGAGAGCTGGTCACTACGGTGGCGATTGTGTTTGGCAGCGAGCGCTCGGGCCTTAGCAATCAAGATGTGGAAATGTGCGATCTGGTGACGAGTATTCCACAGAGTCGCCCTCAGCCGTCGCTGAATCTGGCGCAGGCGGTGATGATCTATAGCTTTGTGCTGGCGCAGGCGCAGACTGAGGTGCAGATTGTAGATCAGCGGTTGGGACGCGATCGCATTCCCACAGAGCAATACGCTCATCTCAAAAGCGCACTACAAACAACAATGACCCAGATAGGTCTACATCAGCGCACCCAAAGCTACGTTATCAAAGCGCTGTCTAGACTGGCCTACGAAGATCTCTATCTCATTCAACAGATTCGCACCTTCATCGACAACAAGATCGGCAACAGTTGAAGGGGATTAAGCGAGAAAGGAAGAATAAATAAACGAAAGGCGATCGCACAGAGTAGCCGCGAAAACTAGACTACCTCGGTCGAGAGAACCGCTTGATCGAGGGCTGACGGATCTTTGCCAACGTTTGGTATATGGCGATACTATCCCTAGCGTATTCATCCAGTGATCGCCATAAATATCCGAAGTTCATAACAAGACGGTAAACCCTGCTACTTTTTCGATTAGGCTCACAACAAGGCGAAAAATGCCCGTCAAATGAGCTTTTCGTACTCATTATTTCTGTCATACCCGCACAGTAAAAAGCGAAAATGTCAGGGAAGCATCATTTGTTCATCAAAATATTTCGTTTTGTATCTTGCAATACGCTTTTGAACCTAGTAGAAATAGGGAACGAACTTCTACATGCTTCACTTCAGGTAACGAATTTATCTCTTCAAGTCATATAGCGCTTTAGCGCTTCCACTCCTACCCAGCCAACTGCTGGCACCTTTACAATATGGCAGCTCTATCCACAGCTAACAGCAACACGCTCCACACTCAGCACACGCTTCAGAGCCAAGACATTCTTCTAATCTGCCAGCTAGCAAGCACTACAGCGAACGCAGAAGACACCCTCGAACAGATACAGTCTTGGAATTTTGAGCAGTTCTTTGGATTTGCCTGTCATCTGTTTGTCACCACAGAATCATCCAGCGTTCGTCAGCAGCTAGCTAATCTGTTCCCCAAGTTTGGCAAAATCGCAATTCTCTCACTAGTCAAGATCGTATATTTCTTTGACTTGCAGCGCACCCAAGCGTCCTCGTCAGCTCGCTTTTCGACAGAAGTTCAGCATCTCTCTCTTTTAGCCTTAGAGAACATGTCTGCCCAGAATCTAGCCATTGGCCTAGCGCAAGCCATCGAAGAAGACACGCACGGCACATTGAGATCCACAATTGTCTCTTTGATTGCCAGAGTGTTTTACAACAATGAAGAAGACATTCTCTCCTTACTCTCGCAGCATCTTTCAAAAGATAGCTGGTATGCCATAGAGACTAGCCTGATCGACGAGCTATCATCCCCCCAGACCCCGAGAGTCGTTGAAGGTAACTTCAACAATGTTTGCCTTCTGCAATCTCGTCCTCAACTTGTAGAACGCCAGCTCACAGAAGTCGCATAGGCGAGGCTCAATCTAGCTCTTGACTAATAGTCTTAAGGACTTGAAATGCGTGGCTAACTTCGCTGCTAGCGGTATACAACGAAAACGCACGAGAAAGATCATATCGGGCAACAGGCTGCTGGGTTAGCTTTACAAACAGCACCTCGTCTCCGTTAGTCACCAGTCCATACAGCGGCTGGTCAGACTGCGGATTAGCCATTAGGTAAGTCAACAGTTGCGGCAGTGCTGAGCGCAGAGGAATCGTTGTTTTCTTTGCCTCTAGCACCAATACCCAAAGCTGATTTTGTAGGATTAGCGCGTCAATGCGTCCTCTTAGTATCTCTTCACCATCATCAATAGCGATTTCAACAGTAGCTTCCGCTCTAAGTTTGTAAGGAGGATCGTATAGTCCTGCTAGCTCCAATAGTGGCGAGGCGACTAGTAAGGTCACAGCACCTTCTAGCAGGTCGCCGTCAGCTCGGTGGTATTGTAGTCGCCGATAGACAACGGACAGAGCAGCCGTTTCCTCAGGAGAGAGTGAAGGCAAAGAATCCTGCCACTCTCTGAAGAAAGCGCTATCTGCACTACGACTCAGCCCAAACCGAGCTTCAACTTCTGCCAAACTCGTCGCAGATTTGGTGACAGCAACGACTTGAGCCATCTACTTTACTTCTATCTAGAACTGTAAACAGGACGATAACGGGACTGGTGCGATTCGAACGCACGACCTAGCGCTTCAGATTTGTGTGAGTTTCCCCACTCTCTGGACTATACCTTCACCATGAGCTATTGCTAAAACACTAGCCTTTAGGCGGTAGCCGTCTAGTCTCTACACCTTCTCCTGTAGGGAAACAACTACTTTGACAAGTACGAATGAACTGGCCACAATAGTAAATAGTTTTCCTTACTGAGCTTGGCTCGGTATTGCCATGAAATGTCGCCATTGCGGTAAAGAGACTACTTTGACCACAATCACCTCACTTTTTAGGTTTCACCGAATTTGACTACATTCACACGTCGAGTTTCCTCATACGGTGCCCGGTAGTTCAGGAGGCGCTTGCTCTATCCATCTGAGCCACAGCCCCACGTAATAGAATTTAAGACGCGATGGCTGAAATAGCACATCTGACTCAAACATCTATTACTCAAGAGAGTATAGCAAGCTGCTTTAGCTTTTTAGTCATTAGATTTTGATTGCTGGTTTGTCCATCGTTTGTCCCAGGGCGCACCGCCAACTTCTAGACCCGCTAGATTGCTGCTGCTATCTACAATCACTTCACCCTTGGCTGACCATAGCTGTACTCGTAGCTCTCCGTGGGTGGTGTCTCTACAAAGCCACTGCATGCCTTCGCGGGTGGGTACTCGGACGTAGGCTCCCTCGTCGTGGGCACGGCCCGTGATCTCGACTCGGTGGCGGTAGTTTTGGGCGGTTAGGTGCCAGTAGCCCCAGGGATCTATGGTCCAGGTGAAAGCTGTTTTGGTCGAGAAGAATTCGTAGAACTTGCCCTGGTAGTGAATGCCGATGAGACCGACGTTTTCTTTTAGAAAGAGGACTTCGCGAACGCCGCCTGCTGCGGTGATGCTGAGTCCGGGGGCGTCGGCAAAGGCGTTGCACTGTAGCCAAAACCATTTGGTAGGAAAAGCGCCGCCCCAGTTTTTTTCGGCGTAGGCAGGCTCACGCTCAAATTCGTAGCGGTTTCCCTGCCAGTCTATCCAGCCGGAGGCGAGGCCGTGTGCCATTAGCACCTGCCATCCTGGTTCAAAGACGGGTAGATAGGATAGCCAGCCAGCCGTCGCCTTGGGTTGGTCGGGCTTTCCCCAGGTGGCTACGGGCTCGATGGTGTAGTGCCACTCGGCTTGGACTGCGCCGGAAGGTGTCAGCAGCTTGCCGCTGTGAGCGTCAGCCGTGAACTGATAGCCTTCGGGTTGGTTGGCAGCTTGATCGGTCTGGCTGCCTGCTCGGTGATGGCTGACGGCTAGACTAAGCGGACTGGCTTTGAACCGATGGACGTTGGGAAAGGTGCGGCAGTAGTAGGATTCGTCTGGTCCGAGGATTTGGGCGACGCCGCCGCTGTAGGGGCTGTTACCGGCTGGATCGTCAATGGAGTACATGAAGGCGAAAGTTTGGGCGATTCTTCCCTGAAGAGGTTCCGCCAACTCACTCAAAGTCACCCGCAGATACCACCCTTCAAAGAAGCGTTCGGACTGGCCGCGCCAGTGATAGCCGCTATGAGGACATTCAGGAATATCAGAAGTGGGATTATGCACAGACTGGTTCATCTTCTGGCTCATTTACCTTCTACCCAGCGAGGAACGTAGCGCCAGGCTTTCTTTAGCGCTTCGTCTCGCCAGCTATAGTCGGCCTGCTTTTCCTCGACAAGTGCCCAGAATGCTTTTGAGTGGTTCATATGAACGGTATGGCACAGCTCATGGATTAGGACGTAGCGAACCAGCGGCCTGGGTAAAAACAGCAGCTTGTAGTTGAGGCTGATATTCTTTTGGCTAGAGCAGCTAGCCCAGATGGTCTTTTGGCCGCGCACAGAGATTTGATTGCAGGGCAGATCTATCTCGAAACCAACCTTTCTAAGCCAAGGGGCCAGATCTCGCTGAGCGCGGTGGGCGAGCCATTTGCGCAAGACGCCCTGGCAAGCGTTAAGAGCATCAATGTTACCCGTGACGATAAGGCGGTTGTTGGCTTCTGGGATACAGGTGGTGCGGTTACCGGGCGATCGCACGTATCGAACAGTCCAAGTTTCTAGCTGGTCGCCGTCTTGAGAACCAAATCCTTTCTTGTTTGACTTCCTGCTGTCTAAACCCTCGTCAAGATCAGATGATCGCCAGCGAAAGACGATCTTTTCAGGCTTTTCGATTTGCCAGTTATCGACGGTCTTGATGCGGTCTTTTAGGAGGCGCGATCGCGTCTGCAACACCCAACTGCGCCGCCGCTCTAAAATCTCCGGCAGCTTAGCACGGTCAAACCGCAGCGGTACCACTACCTCTACCTCACCTTCTACCGAGATCTTAATCGAGACATGCTTTGCGCGATTGCTCTCACGTACCTTATAAGGCGGTAAGTCACCCTGTGAAAAGTCGCTAGGCGAGACAGACGACAGCTCATCAGAAAAAAGCTCTAGCTGAGACATTATCTAATCAAATCAACAAACACAGCTACAGAGCCGTTAGTACAATCAATCTAGCTTTATTATCACTGATTATCACACCTAGGATTGTCGCCAGGTTTGAGTTCCTACAGAATAAACGGTATACCTAGGTCTTAGCCTTGACGGTTCCGGCACGCCTTTGATTATGAAGCCTTTTCTAAAACTCTCTAGTTCATCTAATCGCAAACTTTCTTGTAGGACTATTGGAACCGTTCTAGGATCTCTATTCTTGCTCACTAGCTGCAACAACGCATCGACCGAGTCAGCCAAAAACACCGTCACCGTTTTGGGCGTCGTCGCTGGAGAGCAGCAGGAAAAGCTAGAGCAGGCCCTGGCCCCGTTTGAAGAAGAAACCGGCATTGATGTGATTTACGAGGGCACCGACGCCTTCGCCACGCTGCTTCCCGTCCGGGTCGAATCTGGCGACGCGCCCGATTTGGCTATGTTTCCTCAGCCCGGTCTACTCGCAGACTTTGCTAGAGCCGGACAGCTATTCGCGCTAGATAGCTTCATTGATACCAGCACGCTTAGAGCCGCCTATCCAGATACCTGGATCGAGCTAGGCAGCGTTGACGATGAAGCCTACGGAATCTGGTATAGAGCATCGGTCAAAAGCCTGGTGTGGTATCGCCCAACCGCATTTGAAGCGCAGGGCTATGACATCCCCACTACCTGGGAGGAGATGACTGCGCTTAGCGATGAGATCGTTGCCGATGGCGCAACGCCCTGGTGCATTGGTCTAGAAAGCGGCAACGCCACCGGCTGGCCCGGTACCGACTGGGTAGAAGACATTATGCTGCGCACCGCTGGCCCCGAAGCCTATCAGCAGTGGGTCGAAAACGAACTCCCCTTCGACTCGCCCGAAGTAATCAACGCCTTCGATAAATTTGGCAGCATTCTACTGAACCCCGAATACGTCAACGGTGGCGCAGTCGGCGCAATCTCCACTCCATTTGGCGATTCACCCCAGGGCATCTTTAACGAGCCACCCAACTGCTACCTACACAGACAGGCCAACTTCATCGACACCTTCTTCCCTGAAGGCAAAGAGCCCAAAGTAGACTACGACGTGTTTCCACTGCCAGCCATAGACAGTCGATTTGGCACGCCGATTCTAGTCGCAGGCGATGCCTTTGGCATGTTCAACGATACGTCAGAAGCCCGCGCCCTCATGCAGTATCTGGCCACCCCACAGCCCCACGAAATCTGGGCCGGACTAGGTGGATTTATCTCCCCTCACAAGCAGGTTTCGACAGACGCCTATCCCGACATCATCAGTCAAAAGATTGCTCAAATCCTAGCCGATGCCGATGTCGTCCGCTTTGACGGCTCCGACATGATGCCTAGTGCGGTAGGCACAGGCACCTTCTGGTCTGGCATCGTAGACTTTGCCGTAGGCGAATCCGCAGAAGAGGTGACTAAAACAATCGACGATAGCTGGCCTCAGTAGAGACTAAAAAGAAAGATTGAAGACAAAGATTAAGAGGCTAAAGACCGATATATCCAAACTTCAGTCTTTGAGAGAATCATTTTTGCAAGCTTTCTTTGTCGTCTCTAATACCAATAGGTCGATATAAAGATCTCGATAAAGCCCTGTGTAGCAGGACTTAGGTGAATTTTTAGGAAGATAAACAGGATTGAAAATTTGTATCGAAAGACTGCTCTCCTATATGATGAGCTTCGTTATCCTTGAGTTTATCTAGATACTTACAGTCCAGTTCGAGTAGAGTTTTCTATCGCTCGTATGGGCAATTCAGGGCAGCACAACAGAGTGGTGATAAAAGCAATGTTGACAAGAACGCGTCTAACTAGAACAGGTCTATGCCTAGTCGTTGCAGCCCTTGCTGCTAGCTGCTCGGAACCATCATCAACGCCGCTAGTCGATAGCGCGCCCGCTGATTTAGAAGCGATTGAGAGCAGCCAACCGCTCACCATTGACGGATCAAGCACGGTCTATCCCATTACTAACGAAATGGCCGATCGATTCGAGCAGTCTAAGCCCAACAGTCCAGAAATTTCTGTTGCTTTTTCTGGAACTGGCGGCGGTTTTGACAAGTTCTGCGCGGGCGAGACCGATATTAGTAATGCGTCTCGGCCAATCACGCAGGCAGAAATGGCTGAGTGTAAAGCCAATGGCGTTGAGTACATTGAGCTGCCGATTGCCTTTGACGCGCTGACGGTGGTCGTGAATGGCGAGAACACCTGGGCAGAAGATATCACCATAGAAGAACTTAAAGCGCTGTGGGAGCCCAACAGCACTGTCTCTAACTGGAGTGAGATTCGCGCCGACTGGCCCGATCAGCCGATTGCTCTATACGGTCCGGGAGAGGATTCCGGTACGTTTGACTATTTCACTGAAGTCGTGCTCGAAGAAGATGGCGCTAGCCGCAGCGACTACACCGCGAGTGAAGATGATGACGAGCTGGTGCTAGGCGTCCAGGAAGATCCTAATGCGCTTGGGTATTTTGGCTTTGCCTACTACAGAGATGCCGAGTCTAGTTTGAATGCTCTGGCAGTAGACAGTGGTAATGGCCCCGTGGAGCCTTCTCAGGAAACGATTCGGACGGGGGAATATCAGCCGCTGGCTCGTCCGCTATTTATCTACGTGAATTCTGAGAGTATCGACAGTAATCCAGCCCTGAGCGCTTTTGTTGAATTTTATGTGGCAAACGCGCGGACGGTGGTAGACGATATCGGCTACGAGCCGCTGCCGAATGATGCCTATGCGATCGCCCTAGACCATTTCTCTAATAAAAAGGTCGGCAGCGTCTTCGACGGCAAAGCTCAGCCTGATCTAACGATTGAAGAACTGCTGCAAAAAGAAGCTGACTTTTAGAGTTGATCTGCTTAGCAGCTCTAGCTATGGGACATCGGTGAGTGGCATCTGTTACCGACCCACCCCACCCTCCGGGCACCCCTCCCGAGAGGGGAGCTACTTCAGGTTGTGATGGCTAACGCGGCTGAATCACCTGAAACATCATCTCCTGAGACAAATCCCTTCTTGGGAGGGGTGGCACGTAGTGACGGGGTGGATCCCGGCATATACGCTAAACAGGTACGAAGAACTTTAGTACTTTTGAACAATTCAACTGCTGCTGTACGAAACTTCTAGGCGACAAAAAGTTTTGTATCTTTTTTTCATAATTCCCTCTAAAGTTGTGGGCGAGCTTTTTGGGGAAGCACTATGGTCTCAATACTGTCACAAAGGACGAGTGTTCTAATCGGTGATATACCGACAGGCTGAATCATCTAATTCATAACTCGATTGATAACTGGAGTTGTGCAGTCTCTAATACTCGCCAGTTTTACAGTGTTACTGAACAAAACGGCATAGTTCAAGACCATGTTTTCTCTCCTGCGGCTGTCTTTGCTGACTGCCAAACCTTTCCAGACGCTGACGCTAGGATTGTGCATCTTTCTACCACTCACTGGCTGCACTCTATCCGATAATCCTGGTAATTCTGAGGCGAGCGGCGCAGCGGCCACTGCCTCTACAAGCGGTGATACCGTCACCGTACTAGGCGTTGTCGTTGGTGACCAACAGGCAAAATTAGAAGCGGCGCTGGCTCCTTTTGAAGAAGAGACTGGTATCGATGTGATCTACGAAGGCACTGATGCGTTTACCACGCTGCTGCCCGTCAGAGTAGATTCGGGCGATTCTCCAGATATTGCGATGTTTCCACAGCCGGGGCTGATGTGATCGCTCGCCGAAGAAGGCGCACTCACCCCCGTTACCGAAATCATTAGCCGCGAAGAACTCGCGCAGTCCTACCCCGAAAGCTGGATAGACATCTCTACAGTAGACAATCAAATCTACGGTATCTGGTATCGCTCGGCGGTGAAAAGCCTAGTGTGGTACGTACCCGAACAGTTTGAAAAGAACGGCTATGAAACGCCAGTTACCTGGGACGGGATGATTGAGCTGAGCGATCGCATCGTCGCGGACGGTGGCAACCCCTGGTGTCTAGGGATGGAGAGCGGCAATGCGTCCGGCTGGCCGGGTACCGACTGGGTAGAAGAAATCGTGCTGCGCACCGCAGGCCCAGAATATTGTGACCAGTGGGTCAATCACGAAGTGCCATTCAATTCGCCCGAGGTGCAAACGGCGTTTGATTACTTTGGTGAGATAGTGCGATCGCCGTCATCCTACTCGTAGCCGTTATTCCCGTCATGGTGGCCAACATCCGCCGCTTTAGTCAACAGGAGGCGAACCGATGACCAATGCCAAATCAGTTCCGCCGCAGTCACCAAAGCCAGAGCTGCCCGGCCCTAAGCCAGACATGCCGGACTCCAAGCGGCCCGGACCACGCTACCAAAACAGCCGCAAAGAAAAATCAGCCTTCGAGCGCGCCGTTGCCAAAGCGCCCGTTCATATCGCTGTCGTCACGATTGCAATCCTATGGACCCTGCCGACCCTGGGACTGCTGATCAGCTCCTTTCGTCCAGCCGACGATCTCGTCAGCAGCGGCTGGTGGACCGTCTTCGTCAATCCGTTTGAATTCACTCAGTTCACGCTGAGCAACTATAGCCAGGTGCTGTTTGATCAAGGGATGGGACAGGCGTTTTTGAACAGCTTGGTGATTTCGGTCCCGACTACGGTGATTCCGATTGCGATATCGCCACCTTTGCTGCCTACGCCCTCGCCTGGATGGAGTTCCCCGGTCGTCAGGCTCTGTTTATCGTCACCGTGGGCCTGCTGGTCGTGCCGCTACAGATGACGCTGATTCCGATTTTGCGGGCATACAACGCCATTGGCATTTCGGGCACGTATCTAGCGGTATGGCTAGCTCACAGCGCCTACGGTTTGCCTTTGGGCGTGTATCTACTGCGCAACTATATCGGCTCGCTGCCGCGTGATTTAATCGAAGCCGCAGCGGTAGACGGCGCGAGCTATCTGAACGTGTTTACCCGCATTATCGTGCCGCTGAGTATGCCTGCGATCGCCGCTTTCGCTGTCTTCCAATTCCTCTGAGTCTGGAACGATCTGCTCGTTGCGCTGGTGTATTTAGGCGGTAACCAGGACGTTGCTCCGGTGACGCTGGTACTGAGGAATATTGTGGGCGATCGCGGCCAAGACTGGTTCCTGCTCACCGCAGGCGCATTCATCTTTATGATCGTGCCGATGTTCGTCTTCTTCTCCCTACAGCGCTACTTCGTTCGCGGTCTCCTAGCAGGCTCCGTAAAAGGCTAAGCCAAAGGCTAGATCCCCACTTCATCATTCATCCTTCCTCGTTCATCGTTTTAATTATGGCTAGCGTCATCTTTGAAAACGTCACCAAGCAATACGAAAACGGATTTACTGCCGTTAAAGATCTCAATATCGAGCTGGTGGACAAAGAATTTCTGGTTCTAGTCGGACCCTCTGGCTGCGGCAAAACTACCTCGCTAAGAATGCTGGCCGGGCTAGAAGATATCAGCGGTGGCAGTATCTATAGCCTTCCGCACTTTGCTCACTACACCTAGAAAGGCTACACCTCGTTGTTCCATAACGCAAAGTGCCACAGCAAAGTGCGAACGCGTCCGCGCTTTGCTATACATCGGCGGTCAGCGGATGAACAACGTCACACCAAAAGATCGAGATATTGCGATGGTGTTCCAGTCGTATGCGCTGTATCCGCATATGACGGTCGCTGACAATATGGGCTTTAGCCTAGATCTCAAAGGCGTCTCTAAGTCCGAGATTAAAAAAAGAGTGAAAGAAGCGGGGCGGCAGCTAGGCATCGAGCATCTGCTGGATCGCAAGCCAAAGCAGCTTTCGGGTGGGCAAAGGCAGCGGGTGGCGTTGGGGCGAGCTATTGTGCGATCGCCCGCCGTCTTCCTGATGGATGAACCCCTTTCCAACCTAGACGCCAAGCTCCGCGTCCAGGCCCGCGCCGAACTCAGCCAGCTCCACAAAAAAGTCGGCACCACCTTCGTCTACGTCACCCACGACCAGGCCGAAGCGATGACGATGGGCTCTCGCATCGCCGTGATGAACAGCGGCATCTTACAACAGATCGACACCCCTCAAAACGTCTACGACCATCCCAACAATATCTTTGTTGCAGGATTCTTGGGCAGTCCGTCGATGAACTTCTTCGATGCCAAGCTGATAGAGCGAAAAGGAGAATTAGTGATTAGAACAGACGGTGGAATTGTTGTGCCTATCCCCGCCGAGCGACTAGAGCGCTATGCAGAATTTCAAAATCGCCCCGTCGTTTTCGGCATCCGCCCCGAAGGCATCTACCACCCAGAATACGTCCCCCCCGGCATCAACCCAGTCAGCATCCCCGCCACCGCCACCGTCGTCGAGCTGATGGGCTACGAAATCATCGTCTACTTCACTCTAAAAGACGGCACCGAATTCATCGCCCGCCTAGACCCTAGAGCGAAAATCGCCCTCGGCGAAGCGCTAAACATCCAGTTCGATCTCACTCGCTTCCACCTCTTTGACAAGGAAAGCGAACAGGTAGTCTAAGCTACGACAGTCCCCATTTCTGGACTTTAGTCTTCATAATTAACCATGTATATACGAAGAGTATACACGCTGCGTTAATACCGCTATCTACTCACTTGCCCACAGTCGGGGTAACCACTGCTCTGCCGCTTTCACCGGAAAGGCCAGTCGAACGGGCCCTTTGGGAGAAGAAGATTCCAGCAGCCCCGTATCGAGCAGTCGTTTTAGAACAGAACGCGCCTGACGCACCTGGTAGCCTGTCAAACTCGCAGCCTTTCCTCTGGCTATCTCTCCTTCTATCAGTGCTGCTCTTAATAGCGGAAAGCTGCCCGGCAGAAGCTGTCCCGTGTTGGTTTCTACCATCACGTAAGCTTCTATCCGTTTGAGCAACTGCTGTGGCTCTAAAAGCTTCGACATGAACTTAACTTGATCTAGGCAAGTTTCTAGAAAGAACTCACTAAAGGAGACTAGTCCACTCATGGTTAGATTGCCACGTCCGTCATAGTTGTTTTGTCTTTGTCCGTCTGCGACTGCTAGAAGCTGCCGATAGTCTTGAACCTGTCTAGCTAGCCCCCGAGCAACAGACCATAGGCTGCTACCGACCCCGATCCGCTGTAGATAGGTGTGGGACAGCAGTCGAACCACCCGACCGTTACCATCTAAGAAAGGATGAATCCATAGAAAGCGATGGTGAGAAGCCGCTACAGCGAGTAGCTGATCTAGCTTGGATAGATTAATGGGGGCGTATGCTCTCTCAAATCTAGATAGAAACCTAGACAAAGTCTCGGGAGAAGGAGGGACGTGACGGCCAATCTGAACGTCGATCTGTCTAAACTGACCTGGCAGTAGCGGAGCTGATTCTATCTGCCAGAAAGTTGATGGTAAGCGCTGGTAGAAGTTGTGATGGATCTTTTGAATAAATTCTGCGCTGGCTGGGTTCGGATCCAGCCAGTCTTCGCTGGTATCAATCAGGCGTTGAACCTCAATATGAGCTTTTGCCTCTAGCTGTAGATCGCGTTGGTCTGGGTCGGTTGAGAGATCCTGATTGAGTGCTCTCTCAATCTCCCTAGGCGTGGTTCGATGCCCTTCTATCAGATTGCTGTAATAGCAGTTCATAGAGCGGACAAGCTCTCCTAAACTAGACAGTACGATTGGATGAATTCCCTGTTTTAGCTGACTTGCCTGCGCAGCTAGTTCGATACATAAATCCTCAAGCCGACGAGTTCGCTTGGGAAATAGTGGCTCTAGTAAGCTGGTGTCATATTGCCGATAAGGCGTAGCCATGCCGATCAGAGCACTCTGCGCAAGTACTGCTATTGCTGACTATTGAAGAATATCACGGATTAGTTTTGCCGGTCCTTTTGCCGATCGGAACGTCTATCTGTTCCGCTTCTTTGACGGATAGCTTTTTGAACAGTTCCTCGCATTAGCTGGACTTGCTAGCGTTAGAGGAATGGATATTGGTTTCAACAATTGTGACGGGTAGGTTGTTCGCCTTCAAAACAGCGACAGGAATAGCGCCTATTGACTGATTACTAGGAAGGCTATGATGGCCTTTCCCAATCACAACGTTAGTTGCATGATTCGCTTCAATTGCTTTAGAGATCTCTTCTTCGATAGTACCTAAGCTCGCGATAAATTGATGACGGATATCAGCAAGCAAGGTATGAGTTTGAGCTTCTATGGATCTTAGTTTTAAGCTGTCTGACGGTCGATAAACGTGAAGTACAACAACTTTAGCTTCGCTGTGACGCGCAAGCTCTGCAGTTTTGAGTAGAACCTGTCTAGCAGATGGAGAATTGCTGATAGCCGCAAGAATAACGGGGCTGCGATCAGCGTCAACCTTGGTCGGATCGACTGGATCGCGCTGTAGTAGCTTCGGGGCGAAGGTGGGAATGGCCCAAGCTCCGAGCGGGGCGGTGATTAGGATAGAGAGGGCGGCGATCGCCAATATCACTTCCCCGCCATCCACACCCATCGCCAAAGGAATCGCCCCGATCGCCGCCTGCACCGTTGCCTTGGCCGAATTTCCCGGCAGCAAAAATAGACGCTCTCGCATCGTCCAGTTGCTGCCAACCGTAGACAGATACCAGCCGAGCGATCGCCCCACCAGCGTCCCAATCGCCAATAGCAACAGCCCCGGCCAAAAGATTTCTTCTAAGATGCCAACTTGAATACTTGCCCCTAGCAAGACAAATAGAACAATCTGCGCGATCGCCCACAAACTACCAAACCCCTGCCGTAGCTGCCGCGCTAATGGCATATCGAATTCAATCAAGAAGAAACCCGTTGCCATCACCGCCAAATAACCCGAAAACACAGGAGCTATCTGCGCGAGTACGATCAACAGCAAAGCGCTGCTAGCGGTAATCAAAGTGCTTTGACCCCCTGTTTGAGCCCACTGCCGCTGCACAATCAGAGTGGCCAGCAGCTTCGCGGTTAGCCAGCCAAGCACAACCCCTAGAACAATCTGAATCACGACCTGAAAGGGCAGCATTTGCAGTGGACTAAGCGCGAAACCACTCGGCAAGGTGATGCCAACTGGTGCTTGAGATGTGCCTGTAGACAAAAAAGCTAGCAGCAGACTGAATACCAGCAATAGCAGCACGTCTGATAGGGCACTACCCATCAAAATCGCATCGGGAATGCCCTTTTTGACGCCGTAGCCTAGACGCTTTAGCCGCAGCATCCCTGGCACGATCACGGCTGGAGACTCTGCGCCAACTACACAGCCCAACAGTAGCCCGGTTAAGAAGTCGAACTGAAATAGCCAGACTGCGCAGAACGTTACTGTGAGTGCTTCAAAGGTCGCCGGTAAAAATCCCAAACGCAGCGCCACCGTCCCCTGCTGTGCTAGCTTCTCGCGGTCTAAACCCAAGCCAGCCTTCATCAAGATCACCATCACAGCGACCGTACGCAGCGCGTCTGATGATTGCAGCACCTCTGGGCCAATTAGATTTCCTACCTGAGGGCCGAGCAGAATACCTGCGATCGCCATTCCCACCAGCGCGGGAGCACGCAGCCACTGTGCCAGCCGACCTGCGAGAAAGCCGCCCAGTAGGATCCAAATCCAACTGGCTAGCACAGCGCTCTATCCGCAGCCTTGTTCATCCGCAGCCTTGTTCAAACGAGACCAGTCCACTTTCGATGAAGTCCAACAGTATCTGCCGATGGGGTTTGCCGAGCGATCGCATCTCACCCAACTTCTTAGAATACTTCTGACCAGAGCGTACCTCTGCTACCGAACACAGCGCCATATCCTGTCCTTCGTTTAGCTGTAGCTCACTGAGCGGCACAGTCAGCTCAGCATAGTAGTAGTAGCGTCTGTAGCGCTCGTTCGACTGCTCACAAAATAGATCTACTCGCGCTGGAACGTAGCCAATCTCTTCGGCTATCTCTCGGTATACGCTAGCTTCAGGCACTTCGCCTAACTCCATGTGCCCGCCAAAGAAGCCCCAGATGCCGGGATACACAATATGAGGAAAGTCGTCTCGTAACTGCATTAAGAAATGGCGATCGCAGTACAAGATCGCCATCGTGACCTTTCTCAATGCCCGATCTACTTTTTCCATACTCAGCTAAATAGTAAGTTTTCTTGATGTATGGGCACATTAATCACAGAGAGCTCGTTTGCTGCGTTGGAACCGATCTCTAATTATGACTAAATCAGCAGTGAGATAGCTTGAAGGTAGACCTTAGTAACGCAGGGTCTACCTTTTTTTTGAACGTAGCAACTTTTCTTAATATAATGGGCATGTTAGTCCCAACAGAAGCCAACCACTGTGTCGGAGTGGTCCTTTCTAGAACACACTCTGCGTGAATTAACAGTGAGATACTTCGAGAGGCAGATCCAGACATTATGATGGACCTGCCTTTTTCTTAGCCAAACATATTATCCAAAAGCTTTTGAACAATCTGAACGCCTGTGACCGCCTGCCAGCCAAACAAGCCGACTAGAACGGTATTCAAAGCGATGTGCGTGTAGCGAGCTGTGTCATTGCCATTTTTCATGAACGGCACTAGCGAGGCGGAAGAGGCAATTAGTGCCATCATGCCAAGTCCTGCTAGCAGGTGAGGACCAAAAAACAGCTTGCCATTGTTGATGTAAGTAGAGGCCATCCCGCCCAGGCTGACGATCACCATAGATGACAGCAGGATAGAACCTGTCTGGTGATGGCGGGCTAGGAACTTACCTTTAATTAGTTCTTTCTTTTCTGCGCCTGTGGCTAAACGGGTTTGCCGATACTGATACCCTAAATAAGCGGCATAGAGAGTCAGGGCAAAAATTCCCCACATCAACAGCGGATGAATAAAATTAAGCCATGGCTTGATTGCATCTATAGTCTCGGAATTCATAGCGCCAATTTAAGATTTGATACATATTTCAGTATAGCGAAAGGTCCGATCAACTAAGTGCCTTATCTACTGTCGTTCTGGGCAAAGATTACACTCATCCAATGAATAAATTTCGAAAGCTTACTGCCACTACTCTGCTAGGTCTATTTCTGTGCTCTTTTGTACTGAGCATTCAGATTCCTGCGATTGGCAAAGAAGTCGCCCTGTCTACAAGGTTGGAGGTAGTGGCTCAAGTCGAAGCTGAGGCTGAGCCTGAAGAGTCAATAGAAGATGAGATAGCCGCGCCAGAGCAGCCCAATGCAGAGGAGACCGGTGAAGAGGAGACCGGCGAAGAGACCGAAGCATCTGAAGAGAGGGCGTCAAGCCTGACGGCTGAAGAGCGAGTTCGTAGAAAGATTTTGATTCAGGCAGATAGAGAGTACGTAGCTGGAAATATTGCAGCGGCTAGGGCGCTCTATCAGCAGGCAAAAGATCAGACCTGGCTGGTCCCGCAGCAGTTTGCGGTGCTCCCGCCCGAGCCTTTCTCAGACGAAGCGCTGCTTTCTCCAGCGGCGGCGGTGTACTGGCGAGAAGCCAAAGCGGGCATCGACAATCAGCGGCCTGCGCAGGCACTAACCGCGCTGAGGCTACTGACTACTGAGTACCCAGGTTTTGTTCCGGGGCATTTGCAATATGCAGCCACGCTTCAGGCTGACGGACAGATCGAAGCGGCTAGTGCGGCACTTGAAACGGCGCTGACGGAGTATCCAGGGCAGAGCGATCTGCTGCTGGCTCAGGTTGAGATGATGATGGCCGGGTCGCAGTGGTTAGAAGCTACTATTGCCTCACGCCAGTTCATCGCGCTCAATAGCGATCATCCGCAGACTGCTCAGCAGCGATCGCTAGCCGCTGAAAATTTGGAGCGCTTTCAAAGAGAGACGAGAGCAGACATTCGGGGGGGTGCGATCGCCAATGTTGTCACTGGCGTTCTTGGCTATGCGCTCACGGGCAGCATCCTTGGCCCCTTCACTGCCGCCAACTCCACTATCTTGCTACTTCAAGGAGAAAACGCCGTCGGTAGCCAAGTCGCTAACCAGGTCCGTCAGCGGCTGCCCATGCTGCAACATCCCGAGGCGGTCGGCTACGTCCGCCGTATCGGTAACCGCCTTTCACAGGCCACCGGACGCCGCGATCTCGACTACGAATTCCACGTCATCCTCGATCCTAATCTCAATGCCTTTGCCCTACCCGGTGGCAAAATTTTCGTCAACGCGGGCGCTATTCTCGACACTCAGTCCGAAGCCGAGTTGGCCGGACTGCTCGCCCACGAACTTTCCCATGCCGTTCTCTCGCACGGCTTTCAAATCGCTACCCGCAGCAACCTCAGCAGCAGCATCGCCCAGTACCTACCCTACGGCGGCTTGATCAACAATGTTTTCCTTAGCGGCTACTCACGCAGGATGGAACGTCAGGCCGATATTGTCGGCACTCAGATCCTTGCGGCTAGCGACTACGCTGCCGACGGCGTCTACAACGTCATGGTCACCCTAAACGAGCAGGCTCAAGCCAGTGGCCGCAACGTCCCTACCTGGATCTCCACGCATCCCAACCCGAAGATCGCGTCACCTATCTAAAGACACTGGTCGAACGCGGTGGCTATGACCGCTATGCCTATGAAGGCGTCGCTAGCCACGAAGAGATTCAAACCATCGTCGCCAGAGAACTAGCCGCATACCAGGCACAGCAAGCCGCCGAGCAATCTCCTGAAGAAGTCGTTGACGACGCGGTAAGAATCCATAGCTTTCTGCACTTTGACGCAGACGCAGAAGAGGAACGAAAGCGATCTGTAGCCTAAGGCCTAGATAGCGCGTCAGCCTAAGACATTATCAACAGCTCTATTCACTTCACATTCTGATCCAATTTGTTACAATTCTCAATTTCCTTCCTCCGCTGCATTTCAGCTTGGTAGACTGATATGCATAAATTTTGGACATGCAGGTCACGCGAAAAATGGTAGCAACCAAACCCAACAAGACGCAGTTTGACGAAATTCGTCCTGGCGTGAAAGCACCAGCCAAAGACACCATCTTGACGCCTCGGTTCTACACCACCGACTTCGAAGAGATGGCAGAGATGGACGTCTCTAGCAACGAAGCAGAGCTCAAGGCCATCATTGCTGAATTCAAAGTCGACTACAACCGCCACCACTTCGTTCGCGACGAGCAGTTCGAGGGCGCATGGGATCATATTCAAGGTGAGCGCCGTCAGGTCTTCGTTGAGTTTCTAGAGCGCTCCTGCACCGCCGAGTTTTCCGGCTTTCTACTTTACAAAGAGCTGGCTCGCAAGCTCAAAGGACGCAACCCTATCCTGGCAGAAGGCTTCGACCTGATGAGCCGTGACGAAGCGCGGCACGCTGGCTTTTTAAACAAAGCAATGTCGGACTTTGACTTGCAGCTCGATCTTGGCTTTCTAACCAAGAGCAAGAAATACACCTTCTTCAAGCCCAAGTTCATCTTCTACGCAACTTACCTATCCGAGAAGATCGGCTACTGGCGCTATATCACCATTTTCCGCCATCTAGAACAGAACCCTGAAGATACTATCTACCCCATCTTCAACTTCTTTGATAACTGGTGCCAAGATGAGAACCGTCACGGCGACTTCTTTGCTGCCATGATGAAGTCTCAGCCTCAGTTCCTCAACGATTTGAAAGCGCGTCTGTGGTGTCGCTTCTTCCTCCTCTCGGTGTTTGCCACCATGTACCTCAACGATATTCAGCGCAAAGACTTCTATGCGGCGCTGGGATTAAATGCGAGAGAGTACGATATCGAAGTCATCAAAAAGACTAACGAATCAGCAGGTCGTCTCTTCCCAATCATTCTAGATGTAGAAGATCCTAAGTTCTTTGCTGAGCTAGACAAGTGTACAAAGCACACCGCCGCAGTTAGTGAAATCAGCCAGTCCGGTCAGAACAAAATTGTTCAAACCTTGCGCAAGATTCCTCACATCATCGCAGTTGGCAGCAAGCTGATCAATCTATATTTCATGAAGCCAATCAGCATGGAAGCAAATCGCAACACCGTTCGATAGGACGCTGCTGCCTAACCAAGATCATAACTTGCCTTGTGCAGTACTCATTCGGCTTTCTCTTATATAGCAAAGCGCGGACGCATCCTTAACTTTGCTATAACAAAACGCTCAGTGGTGTAAACACCTAGGCTGTTCTTGGCTTCGCTAGCCACTATAGCTTTCCGCACTTTGCTTGCTACACCACGAAAGGCTACACCCCTTATTCCATAACACAAAGTGCCATAGCAAAGTGCGAATGCATCCGCGCTCTGCTATACCTACCAAAAGCAAGGCGACTTGTTCAGTGAACAAGTCGCCTACGCCATGGATGCTTAAAAACAAAGTCGCTTAGCCATATGCCAAGCATGTACCGTAGCGTGCTACACCCCTACGACGATGATTTGGAGAAAACCAATCGGGAGCTGGAACCAGAGCCGACGATTTCTTGAAATCAGCTAGACAATCTCAAAGGAGACAACCAGGTCGTTGTAGTCGGCATCGCCCAAGTTCGGCAGGTCTTCGAAGCCGATTGCGTTGTCGCCCAGTAATTTCGCATGATCGTTGTTGTTATTGGCACCCAAGAAGGAGAAGTAAGTTTGAGGGCTCTCAAAGTTAGGATCTTCTACTGTGATGAAAGTGCCAAAGAACTCATTGCTAACCGTCGCATCTATTGTAGTGAATCCGTTGTTGTTGACAGAGAGCGAGAGACCATCAACGGCTTTGCTTAGCGCGGCTGCTGCGTACCCTTCATCACCTACTTGGAAAATGCCGTTCTCAGTAGTCACCTGCCCAGTGAAATCGTCCACAACGTAAAGCCCAACGGTGCTATCATAAGCCGCCTCGCGGAACACCGAGAATCTAACGATAGACTCGTCTCCTTGATTACTAAAGTTGAGTACGGCCGCGTCGTCACCATCAGTACCGCCCTCATCTCCAGCCTCACTATCAGCAACTAGATTCGGCGCGCCTGTGCCAGCATCTAATACCAGCGATAGGGTTGAATCACCAAAGGTCAAAACGCCGTTGCCATTCGACCCAATAGAATTGACACCATCAGTAACATTGCCATCGCGATCGACTAGTTCAAATCGGAGGCGATCGCCTTCATCGACACTCAGACCAAAGCTCGGCGAAAAGTTTGAGCTGATTTGACCCGATTGCAGCACAGAGAACGAACCGACCTGAGTTGATATCCCTTCGCTATCGACGCTAAAGGCTCTGACTTCACTCGTGTTGTCAACGCGAATGTCGTTTGGATTGAACCGGATGGCGTTTGCGCCCATCAAGTCAGTAATATCGAGCGTGCTGCCGTCTTCGCTAGGCGTGAAGCCGCTCGCAACCGTCAGCTCGTCAATTATAACAGCGTCTCCAGAAGTCACCGCGCCCAAAGTCAGCCCTGCTGAAGGATTGCTGATGGCGAAGGTAGCCGTTTCGGTCCCTTCGATATCGCTATCATCGGCAACGGTAAGGGTAACCGACCCTTCAGTTTGGCCATCGGCGATAGTGATCTGAGTGGGAAGGATGCCTTCAAAGTCACCGCTATCAATGCCCGCGCCCGACAACGCTAGATCCAACGTCTGACTGCCTGCTACCGCACTAGTCGCCGTAGCCGTCACCGTAATCGTCGTGTTCTCTGTCTCGCTAGCCTGGTTGGGGGTGACCGATAGATTGACCGTATTGAAGTTTTGTTCTGTTTCTGAAATTTTCAGGAGTTGATTAGCGGGGAGATTAGACAAAATTTGCTCAATACCACTAGGCCATTTAATCAAAACTTCGTCAATTGCAATGTTATTGCCCAATCCAAAATGTAAGACTGTTGAGTTCTGAGCAAATTTGTGAACTCCGCCCGCTTGTTCACGTAGCTGCGTAACTCCTCCGGCGGTGACAAAGACTTGAGCTCCAATACCGTCACGATTTGATAGGGTACCTTCTAAGACTATTTCTACCCAGTTATTTTGATTCCCCTGATTGCGAAAAAGTTGAGTTGGTCCATCTTCGTTGAATGGTTCTGGATCAGCTCCATTAAGAACAAGCAGATCCAAAAAACCATCTAGGTCATAGTCAGCCGTGATTACCGTATCACCCACCCCTTGAAGAGTACCAGCAGCGCCTCCAGCGTTCGGGACTTCAATAAAAGTCCCATTCCCTTGATTCTCATAAAAGATGTCAGGGAGGTTATTTGCACCCTCTGAAGCAACGATAAAAAGATCGACATCCATATCGTTGTCAAAATCTCCTGCAACTACGCTTCGTCCGTCTGTAGCTACGTTGATTCCCGAACCTTGAGTAGCATTGACTAGGTTCTGCCCTGTATTTAAGAGCAATATATCTTCTTCAGGTAGGGCATCGTCGTCAAACCCGATTCCTTGCAGTTGAGAGATACTCGTTTCGCTTTCAATAACTAATCTAGAAGCGGTAAAAGATGGAGCCGATGTAACAATTTGCCATACGTTTGTGGCCGGATTGTAACCGATGAAGACTCCTTTACTTGTACCAGAATTATAAGGTGGCACGCCCACTACGCTGGGATCATTTGGTGAAAGCGTAAAAGTTGCACTCGAAGGGTTTATGGCATTAGAACCGATAAAAATTTCGCCTACATTAAAGTTAGGCGAATCAAAATTTACTGTGATCGTCCCAGTGCTTTCAAACTGAAGCCCCTTTGCGGATTTAGAAAATTGTAGCTGTGCTTCTGCAATATTGGATGCTGCCAGGTTTAAATCACTATTACCTCCTGCCTTGCGAGTTAGATAAAGATCAACTTTTAAGTCATTATTAAAGTCTGCAGCAACGATATCCTGTACGAAGGTGAATTGCTCTGGCAATATTGCAGAAGATATATTTTGAAAAGTAGAAGATGCTGTGTCATATATAGTGATAGGCTCAAACCCAGAAGCTGAACTTCCTTGACTTATTAATTCCAGAATTCCATCACCTGTTAGATCTGCTAGAACTGCAAAACTACTGCTTTCTAGATTGATACCTACAGATTCGCCGACATTAGTGAAAGTCCCTGAACTTGTCTGCTCAAAGAGCGTTGGAGGAGCCTCTGTACGTGCAAGAGTACTCACAAACAAATCAAGCTTTCCGTCTCGATTGTAATCGAGCCAAACCGGTGTCCTGCCGCGTCCTAATGGGTAGCTAATACCTAATGTCTGGGCTTGGTCGGTGAATATTCCACCATTATTGATGTACATACCATTCGCTTGCCCCCCTTGTCCAAAACCTCCTCCTTTAGTGACGATAAGATCAAGGTCAGAATCATTATCGATATCTGCCCACGAAGAACCGTGAGTATCTCCAGTAATAGAAGCAGGAAACGAATTGCCTGTGACATCAATGAATGTGCCATTTCCTCCATTTTGGTAGTGAGTAGGAGGAGATTGAAAGTGGTTGGTTACGAACAAATCAGGAAACGCGTCGCCGTTGAAATCACCCCAAGCGCCTCCGAATCCAGGCCCGGTGTAAGTAACGCCAGTAGAATTAGTAACTTCGGCAAAACTTGTATTCATTCGTTGTTCTCCTGTGTTCTTAAGCAGTTTGTTAAAATCTTCACTTGACTGTAAGCCCGCTAGGTCGCCTTGCGACGCCTTGTAACAGTTCTCAGAGAGACAAAGATTAGACAAAGAGATAAAGCTTAGACAAAGGGGTAAAGATGGGCGCATCTAGTTGATGTGGGAGTCCTTACGCTCAAGAAAAAAGGGATGAGATCATAGAATCTCGTCCCAACAGAAAAGTAGTCATGATTTTATTGTCTATCCAAGCACTTTGCCTAGAAAATCCTGAATAGGAAATTCTCTGTGAAAAGCTGACGCAAGCAAAGCATTTGCCGACCTAGTGTAGAGTGCATTTCTAGGCAGTTTGGAAGCCTTTATCCCGCGGGTAAAACTTGAAGCACAGCAGCAATCTTTCGAGACTGCGCCATACGCTCCAGTCACTCTTCCCGTTAAAGGGATTGACTTGGTGGCCGTAGGCCAGGGGTGGGCCTCGGTGTATACGCCAAATATAGCTTTTCGCACTTTGCTTGCTACACCACGAAAGGCTACACCTCTTATTCCATGACGCAAAGTGCCATAGCAAAGTGCGAATGCATCCGCGCTTTGCTATACATACCTCGGAAACAAGCAGCCAGGATTTTAGTTCAGAACTGACGATTTCTCGAAATCAGCTAGACAATCTCAAAGGAGACAACCAGGTCGTTGTAGTCGGCATCGCCCAAGTTCGGCAGGTCTTCGAAGCCGATTGCGTTGTTGCCTAGTAGCTTCACATGATCGCTGTTGTTGCTATTGGCACCTAAAAATGAGAAGTAATTTTGAGGACTTTCAAAGTTAGGATCTTCTACTGTGATGAAGGTACCAAAGAATTCATTGCTGACAGTCGCATCTATCGTAGTGAATCCGTTGTTGTTGACAGAGAGCGAGAGACCATCAACGGCTTGGCTTAGCGCGGCCGCCGCATACCCTTCATCACCTACTTGGAAAGTACCGTTCTCAGTAGTCACCTGCCCAGTGAGATCATCAACTACGTAGAGCCCGACAGTGCTGTCATAGCCAGCCTCGCGGAACACCGAGAATCTAACTGTAGAATCACCGCCTTGGGTACTGAAGTTGAGTACGGCTGCGTCGTCATCGCCACCATCGCTGTCAGCTACCAGATTAGGCGCGCCCGCGCCGTCGTCTAGTTCTAGAGATAGCGTTGAGTCGCCAAAGGTCAAAACGCCGTTGCCGTTTTCATCAATAGAGTTGACTCCGTTAGTGATATTACCATTGCGATCCACTAGCTCAAATCGGAGGCGATCGCCCTCGTTAGCACTCAGACTAAAGCTGGGTGAAAAGTTGGAGTTAATCTGTCCTGCTTGCAGCACCGAGAACGACCCGACCTGAGTCGAGGTGCCCTCGCCATCAACGCTAAAGACTCTGATTTCGCTGGCGTTGTCAACGCGAATGTTGTTCGGATTGAATCGGACTGCGCTTGCACCCATCAGGTCAGTCAGATCGAGTATGCTGCCGTCTTCGCTAGGGGTAAAGCCGCTCATGACGACTGGCTCGTCAATCACCGTATCTTCTCTAAAGGCCAGGTTCTGTAGACGAGTATCGTCTTCGCGGCCCGTATCTGCAATTGAGAATGCGGTTTCTGGGGTGGCAAAGTTGTCGTCTAGATACTCAGCTAAAGCATCTTGCTCTGTACCATCGGGGGCAAAGGTGGCATCTCCTGTGCGCGCCGCGTCTTCTGCTTGGGCAAGGTCGACAAGGTTGGCACTCTCTCCCATCGGGAAAGGATAGCCATCGCCGCCTTCGGCGAGGAAGCCCAAAGTCACCGTGCGGAAGGTGCGGCTGGCATCGCCGACGAGCTCACCGTTTTGGACAACCACATCGGCGTCGTTGCCCTCTTCGTCTAGAACCACAAGTGATTGGATGCGATCGCCCGCCGCCTGAGTTAGATCAAAGCTGAACTCTAGACCGGCTACCTGCGGAAAGCGCCCTTGAGTATTACTATCGTCGTCGCTACTAGCCGCAATCCCGTACTCAATCACTTCAACTAACTCTTCAGCGGTCAGCGTCAGCAGCGTCAGCCCATTGTTAAAGCTAAGCGCGTTGGCAATATCGGTCTGCGAGATACCGCCTTCTGGCTTGTTTGCATCAGGGATTGATTCGTTTGGCAGTCTGTCTACCTCGCCGGTAGTACTGCCCGTTGGCACCACAGTTCGACCAATGTCATTGCGGATGCCGCCACCGTTCTTAATCGAAATCACAACGCTATCGTCAGCTTCCTTGGCCGCTGCCAGGTTAGCATCTGCTGTTAGGTTGCCTAGGTTAGTTTCCTCAATCCGAACGCTGCCGCGCGCGCCGTTTAGAAAGACATTGCTAACGCCAAAGACATTGCTCTCTGCGGCGACGATCACTTCTTCGATACTGTCGATAATCGCTTGAACTTCTGGATCGACTAGACCTTCAGCCCCTAGGCGAGCAACGCCTGCTTCATCGGTCGCGTATGCGCCGCTTTCGGCCGCATCGTAGCTATCTTCTATGAGAATGCCGTTTTCATCAAAGTCTATAACCAGGCGGCCAATGTACTTGTAGTTGCCGTCTGTGTTGACAACTGCAACCGGATTGCCATCGGCATCATCGAGAAAGGTAGGATAGTCGCCTTGGTCGGTATCGCCTGCTCTTAGCACATCGTCCTCGTCTAGCAAGCGGGTATTCGATCCGCCTGCGACAATGATGTCAACATTCCTTAGTCTTGCAGCCAAGGCTTGCTCAATCGAAAGTTGTTGCATATGTGAGAGCAAAACAACTTTGTTGATATCGGAGTTAGCGGCTAGCAGCTCATCGACATCAGCTTGAATATCAGCGGCGAGCGCGTCTAGCTGTGCGTCCGTTGGGTCACCGTCAAACTCCCCTGGCAGTACGGTCACATCCCCAGGACTAGAGATAGAAGTAATAGTGGGTGTGGTCGCACCGACTACGCCAATTTTCTCGCCATTAACGTCAATTACAGTGGT
This sequence comes from uncultured cyanobacterium, assembly GCA_963772185.1. Taxonomy (GTDB): domain Bacteria; phylum Cyanobacteriota; class Cyanobacteriia; order Phormidesmidales; family Phormidesmidaceae; genus Phormidesmis. The sequence goes on from CAVYWR010000029.1 coordinate 29,077, forward strand.
CGCTGCGATGCTGTTTGGCTGCGGAGCCTGGTCGTCGTCTACGACCAAATCAGCCAGGTTCTCATCGGTGCTAAAGTCTAGGTTGCTGCTGAGGTAGGGAAAATCAGCTCCGCCAAAGTCTAAGCCGTCATTGTCTGGGTTCTCAGTATCGATATCAATCTGTCCGCGCAGTTCGCCAGATTGATAGTTGACAGTGTGAACATTCACGTACAGTCCATCATCAAGTAGCGTGCTAACTTCCTCGTCGGTGAGATCGAAGGTGCCCTCAAATCCGCCGCTAAAGGTGCCAAGTCCTGAGTCATTATCGTCAGTGTCTTCTTCCGACTCTACCGTTAGGTTTCTAATGATGGCTCCGTTTTCACCTGCATCCCCAATGTGAATATGGACAGCGCTTTCTGGGTTGCCAAACTCATCTGCGCCGCCGACGGGGAACAGATCGCTAGTTAGGCTCTCGAATTCGCCCGTAACTGTAAGGCGATTGCCGCTCAAGCTAGCACTAAAGCTACCTGTTGCAGCGGTGTCTGGAACAGTAGTTTCATCATCTCTAACCTGCTGAGACTCTTCTAGTGTGAGCCCTTCAGCGAAGGTTTCACCGATGATCAGATCGCGGACGACGGCGGTGCCTTGATCGAATTCGTGGTTGCCAAATGCGATCGCCTGCACGCCCAGTTCATTTTGAATCAGAATATCCGCCCGCCCGACTGCGCCATAGGCTTGCTCACTGGCTGAAAAGAACACACCCGGAATAAACGCATCGCCAGAAGAGAGAATTAGCGTATTCTCAAAATCATCTTTGAGCGCATTGATCACAGCCGATGCGCGGGGGGCATCATCTAGCGCCGGTACGCCAGCCTCTTGGTCGGCTAGATGAATCAGCGAAAGCGTGAAATCTGCCATACCGCCGGATCCTCCTGAGGGGGTATCAGTAATTTGATTGATTGAAACGGTGCTCGATACTTCGTTGGCTACAGCCAGCAGAAATTCACCCGTTGGGCTATCTTCTGCTGAGATAAAGGCCAGCCCTTCTGGCGCAATATCATCATCGCTGCGGATGTACTCTTCAAACTGCGGCGCAGTCGGATCCGAAAGGTCAAAAGCGAGAACGCCACCGCCAGCTCGCTCTAGGCCGACAAACGCGTAGGGTGTACCGTTGATAACGCCTGTAGTAATTGCTTCTGGCTCAGCGCCTTTGTTATCAGAGCGGGTATCGAAATCTTCTGGTGAACCATCGTTTGCATTAAACAACTCGGGCGAGAGCTGAGCAGTAAGCTGGGCAATCTGGTCACCGCTGTCAAAAATGATGTCGCCGTTGCTATCTAGAACAGAGAAAGAGCGACCGCCATAGGCAACAATCTGATCGATATCACCATCACCATCTGTGTCGCCATCGATAGAAGAGATTGTCAATCGGCCTAGTTCGTCATCTTCTAGCAGGGCTGTATCGATTGACGCGTCTAGCGCTATGCCGTTTCGACCGAACGAGGTCACATCGGCTAGATCCTTTAGACGAATAGCATCACCCCGAGGAGTTTCGGCATCATCGGCATCCCCTCTGTCGTCACCCTCATTAGCAATCACGTAGAAAGCTTCGCCGTCGACCTCAAATGAGGCAATCGAATCGGGCATGTAGAGACCAAAAACAGGCTCTAGACCAATATTGATAGCGCCATCGTCAGACTCGTCGTCATTGTCTGTATTACCATCTCTGTCACTCGCATCTAATCCATTGCCTTCTAGGCTATAGTCCTTGAGCCCCAGCGGTTTGATGTCGGTGACGGTTGCCGTTTCGATATCGATGATGGCGATCGCATTATTCTCTTGCAGCGTGGCGAACGCCGTCGTCCCATCTGGCGATACCGCAATATATTCAGGCTCTAAATCGGTAGCGACAGTCTCGTCCGTGATATCTGGAAAGAGTCGCACGCCCTCAGCTCGTAGCTGTGCTGCTTGCCCATTAAAGCTAGTAAAATCTGCTGTGCGAACCGCTATCGATGTATCAATATCGTCAAACTCACCCGAGACATCGATAATGCTAATCGATCCTTCTGGATCGATGTCCCCGTCAGGCTCACCTTCATTCGCGACTAGAATCTTAGAGCCGTCTGGTGTAAAGGTGAGCATATCAGGCAGCGCACCCACTTCAAACACCTTTACAGAACTGGCGATATTATCAGCGCTCAGCGTTTCGCCGCTCTCGATCAGCGCCTGAACCTCAGCAAGCTGCACGGTAACAACAATGCCAGCATCTGTAACTGGATCAGACGCGATCGCGACAGCTAGAAGGTCATTAGTAGCGCTGTAGGCAACGCTGTTTGCACCTCCAACTGTTGCAATATCAGCAGGAACAAAATCAACAATATCTACTAAAGCTGCAACTGTAGGCATGGCAGGATCAGCAATGCTGATCGCCTGTAGCACTGTCCCCCCTGAGACTACATACAGTAGCTGCCTGCTAGCGTCATAGGTAACAATTTCAGCGCCGCTCTCACCAGTATTGAGACCGCCAACTCTCGACAAAGACAAAGACATTTTCTAACCCTTTCGTTTCTTTCTAACAACTCACTAACCGACGGACTGCGTACCCTTTTTCCTCTGAGATGTTCGTAAAACTACCAAAGAACGCTGGTAGCTAAGTAAAGAGAAGGTTATGAAAGGATTATCGACTGTGTGTAGTTCTGATAAAGGAAAGAAGGCTTTTGTCTAGTCGCTATAAAGACTCGTAGGTTTCTTTGGGCTGTCTTCACTGATCGCGCAGAGCTGTTTGATCAAGATCTAGCCCCACGATGATCGGGTCGTGATCTGATGTGCGAAAGGGCACGCTGCCATCAAACAGGGTAGGGTCGCGGTCAAAGTCTAGGTTGTAATCGATTGCATCCGGTTCGTCAGAGTTGATATGCCACTCTGTCGCGCCCGCTACCTGAGTCAGCAGAGATTCGTTGGCTAAAGCGTAGTCCAGCGTGCCGAGCTGTCCATTGAATACAAACGAATAGGCACTGGTCCCTATGAACTGTTCTGCTAGATCGGTATAGCCCGCATTCTTCAGCGCTGCGATCGGCTCTTCTTGCGCGTAGGCATTGAGATCGCCCACAATCAAAAAGTCAGGATCGCCGCTGCCGGTAGGATCTGTCTCTAGCCATGTGCTCAGAGCGATTGCCCCTCTAATCCTGGTGCCGTTGAAGTTGCCTTGACCATCGCCAATGTCGGCATTGTCGTCGCTACCATTGCCGCCTTTGGATTTGAAGTGAGCGATCGCAACGGTAAACAACTCCCCACTGCTAATCTCCTCGAACGTCACTGCCAGCGGTGCCCGGTTTGTACTAGAGCCGTCAAATACAGGAGCGCTAATTTCTAGCTCTAGCGCGGGCAGGTCAGCATCGGTCAACGTTTCCACGGTTGTTCCTGACGCAATTCTCACAGTTGCTGTTTTATAGATTGCACCGACAGAGATCGCATCGCCCGTATCGACAAACGTCTGTTCAGGCGAGACAAATGCATAGGTATCTTCGCCCGCTCTTTCATTCAAAGCGTCGACTAAGCGACCGACAGCAAACTGACCATCGCCATTCGTATCGGCAAACTCATTCTCTAATTCCACTAAGCCAACAATATCTGAATCCAAGCCTTCAATCGCCGTGACTAGCTTCTGTAGCTGGCGCTCAAACTCTTGAGCTGTATTCGCACCGCGCGGCGCGATTCTATTCGGACCGCTGCCTGGATTGCCAGGGGCGTCCAGCGTAGTAAACAGATTCAACACATTTAGATTGGCTAGCTTGAGCGAGCCTCCCACTTCTGCTGGAGCTAAGTCGCGTTGGTTAGTCGGCTGCAAGTCTATGCCTTGATTCGTCTGGATACGATAGCTGCCAAAGTCGAAGCTCAGTACGCCCGTCAAGCCAGTTACGGTATCGCCGCCCCGCAGCAGATTTGTCGCACTTAGTGGCTGGCCACCGCGTCCCAAAACAATCGTTCTAGGATTCTGTTGAGTGCTGCCATCATCTACGATAATCTGGCGCAGTGCGATCGCCTGCTCATACTCAGCCAAAGCCGCTGCATCCGGCGGATTAAACTGCGTAAACTGATCGAGCCTGCCATCTGTTCCCGGCGCGTTGCTCGGCCCGTCAGAAGAGAGTCTGATTTCTCCAAATCGATCTAGATTGAAGTATTCTGTGACAAATAGCTGCTCAGGAATGGTCACTCGCATCCCCTCTGCCGATTCGAGCACCGAAGTAGAAGAAAGTGGAAAGTTGACTACAGCAGGCGCTGGCAACTCTGCTGTGCCGCTGGGCACGACGCTAGTGACATCTACTAGCGCAGTCAAACTGTCGAATCTTTCTTCTACAGTGCCGGTTACCTGAACGCGATCGCCCACCGCTACATCCACCCCGAACGTCTCATCTAGCACAAATAGCCCTTCAGACGTGGCGCTATTCCCATCCGAATCAACAGCTTCCTCTTGCAGATAGAATCCATTTAATCCGCTCTCGCCTTGAAAGTCGCCGACCACCACAGCTTCTACACTCACCTGCTCGCCTATCAAAGGGCTCGCCGTCCCAGTTCCTTGAATGCTGCTGATGCGAGTAAACTGCTCTAGACCGCCAGTTTGCGGATCTTCTGGTAAAGGATCTTCTGGCTGGTTAGCAATATCACCTGCCGAAAAAGTCCTAGCGGGAAAAGGCATTGCAGCAGAGGCATTCAACAGCTCACTATCTAGCGCATCCGGGCCGCTAAAGCGCCAGCTATCGATATCAAAGCTGCCATCTGCTCCTGTCTGATTGACCCGATACGCCCAGCCGTCACCATAGTCCCAAGGTTCGCCGCTGCCATCGACCGCCACATCGCCAAATACATCGATCACTTCGCCATTTTTGAACAGCTCAATCGCATCGTCGCCGTTAATATTTGCCGCGCTTGCTGTGTCCGTCGGCTCAAAGCCAAAGAAGCTAGTAAATTCTGCCGATTCACTCGACACATACAGATAGTCACCCGCTCTAGCCGAACCCGAGAAGGTGTATTCTTGCCCGTCCGAACCGCCGCCATTGTTCGCAGAGCCAAAGCCATAGACGCTCAGCTCGCAGATATCGTTGACTACATAGAATTCAATCGCTTTTGGCAGACCGCCGCTGAGCGATCCATCGACAACACCCGTGATGATCAAGTCGAACATAGGCTCTCTCTAGTAGTCGGTATATAAACGCGTTGTAAGCCTGGAAGCTAGCAGATAACGCAGCGCTGCATATGAAGAATAGATTATCAAAACGTTAAAATGCGGGGTTTTGAGATCGGCAAACAGATAGAGACCCAACGGCCAGGATGTATCGCTACGGGAAGATGCCCAATCTTTTCGATAGAAAGATCCTAAGGTATCTAGATTCAAAAGGAACAAAGATGAAAGCATTAAGATGGCATGGCAAGGAAGACGTACGGGTAGACAACGTGCCTGATCCAACGCTTGAGGCGACTGGCGATGCCATTATTAAAGTAACGGCTACGGCTATCTGCGGATCGGATCTACACCTGTACGGCGGCAAAGTCGCGACGCTAAAGGAAGGCGATATTCTCGGTCACGAATTCATGGGCGAGGTGGTAGAAACCGGGTCGGCGGTCTCGAAGCTAAAGAAAGGCGATCGCGTTGTTGTTCCTTTTACTATCTCCTGTGGTAACTGCTTCTTTTGCAACCAAGATCTTTACTCACTTTGCGACGTTAGCAATCCCAATGAGGAGCTAGCTAGAGGCGAGATGGGCCACGCGCCTGCTGGCATCTTTGGCTATGGCCACATCACTGGCGGCTTTGCCGGGGGACAGGCTGAGTATGTGCGCGTCCCCTATGCGGATATCGGCCCGGTCAAAGTCCCAGATGGGTTACCAGACGAAAAGGTTCTCTTTCTCTCTGATATTTTTCCGACTGGCTACATGGGCGCAGAAAATGCGAACATCCAAGAAGGCGATACGGTGGCTATCTGGGGCTGTGGCCCGGTCGGTCTATTTGCCATGAAGAGTGCCTGGATGCTAGGCGCTGGTAGGGTAATCGCGATTGACCATGTGCCAGAGCGGCTGCGCCTAGCAGAAAGCTACGCAAACGTGGAAACAATCGACAGCTTTGATGCCGATGAGGTGTACGAAAAGCTGATGGAAATGACTGACGGTATGGGGCCAGCGGCCTGTATTGACGCGGTAGGAATGGAAGCGCACGGCAGCGGCGCGATGACAGGCATCCTCGACAGTATCAAAAGCGGTGCCCAGCTAGACAAGCAATTGCAGCATCCCTATGTGCTACAGCAGATGGTGAAGTGCTGCCGTAAAGGTGGAAATATTTCTGTTCCAGGCGTCTACACCGGATTTCTAAATATGTTTCCGATGGGACCAGCGATGAACAAAGGGCTAAATTGGAAGATGGGACAAACTCATATGCAAAAGTATATGCAGCCTTTGATGGAAAAGATTGAGCAGGGTGAGATCGATCCGACCGTAATCATCACTCATCGTCTCTCACTAGATGATGCGCCAGAGGGTTACAAAATCTTTCAAGAGAAAAAAGATAGCTGCATCAAAGTTGTGATGACTCCATAGCGTTTGCTAAAGCGTTCGTCAGATAGTATTCATTGGCTAGCGTTCATTAGCTAGCATTCGTTGGCTAGATCAGCTACAAAAGCGGTTAAGGAAAGCAAACCTTTATCTTTCCTTAACCGCTTTTGGCATATTCTCTTAACCCAGCACTTGCACTATTAGGGGATGATCACAACTAGCCAAAACGTGTTTGCTGGCTCCCCAAATCTCATTTTCGCTTTGGTCAATCCTTTCAACCATAAAGCGCTGTTAAACGAAAGATTTTATGAAACTCTTTTATGATCAACAGAATTGCCAGCAAAATCGAAGCGATCGCGAGTACACGTTTGGCAACAGTCTAAACCAGTGGATGTGGCCTCAGATAGCTCCCGACCTTTTTGAGCAGAACGACTCCACAGTATTCAACTCCACAGTATTTGTAGGTACCGGAACGCTGATCAATAGTAAGCTGCCTGAAAAAGTGGCGGCTGCTGATAAAGTGGTCATCTTCAGTACGGGCGTAGGCTACGAGCAGCCGCTGAAGGCAATTCCTGATAGTTGGGATATCTACTGCGTGCGCGGTCCATCGTCAGCTAGGCAGCTTGGGCTACCGGAGAGTATGGCGATCGCAGATGGTGGCCTGCTAATTTCTCAGCTTTTTGATGCTAAAAGTCAGAGCAAGGGCTGTAGCTTTATGCCCCATATTTACCACGCTGACGAAGCCAATGATAGCTGGCAGCGTATCTGTCAACAGGTTGGCATTCGCTATATCGATCCTCGTTGGCCCGTTGAAAAGGTGTTAGCGGCAATTAGCAGTAGCGAACGGCTGATTGCTGAGGCAATTCATGGTGCGATCGCTGCTGACGCTCTGCGCGTTCCCTGGATTCCGATTGCCACTAGCTCGCGGATCTACAGCTTCAAGTGGCAGGACTGGTGCGATTCAATGAATCTGTTCTATCATCCTTACCGCCTGCCGTCTCTCAAGAGCTACAAACCCTGGAATGGCAACTTGCGATCTGGGAGCATGGCAATCAGGCACTGGATAGGCGCAACGCTAGAGGGTCCGGTTTCGACGCATCAGTATGGGCTGTTTGCCGATGAAGATGCGATCGCCCAGCGCCTGAATAATATTGCCAAACAAGCTCCAATTCTCAGCAACTCAATCGTCTTCGAACGCAAGTTAGACCAGCTACAAACTTGTCTCAACAAGCTCTGTCATCAGCACTCGCGATCGGCAGTGATGCAGTAGATTTTCCTTTTAGACAAGCATCTGAGGATCACTCGGCAACTTTACCTCACAGCTCTCCTTGACATACTGATCGATTAAGCGAGCAGCCTTTTCAGCACCGTTCTCTTTCCTCAGTTTGTCGCCTAGCTGCATAGCTTGTGTTTTCAAATTCTGGCTGGAGGTCAAGGCTTCGATTGCCCTAACAAACTTATCAGTAGACAGTTGTTTCTTCTTGATTGGAGGAAGTCCTACGCCAAGCTCGTAGATTCGCTGCCCCCAAAAAAGCTGATCGCCAAAGAATTCAATAGCCATAGAGGGGATACCTGCGGTCAGCGCAGCGGCAGTTGTCCCGGCACCGCCATGGCAGATAACAGCTGCTAACTGAGGAAATAGCCAGTCATGGGGAACAAACCCTACATTAATTACGTTGCTAGAAAGTGGAATACCTTCTAGATGCTTTTCTTCAAATGAGATAATTCCTCTGCGGCGCGACTGTCGCAGCGCACTTACAACCATACTAGCGACACGCTTCACGTCCGCATACAGCATAGAGCCAAAGCCTATATATATCGGTTTTTCCTGTGATGATTCGAGGAAACGACTTAACTGACTTGGTGGCTGATAGCCAGAAGCGGGTAGCCTCCAATATCCAGTGGTGGTAGCATTTTTAGTCCAGTCCAAAGGCTGTGGAACAACTAATGGACTGTAGGCTGCCAGATGTAGCTGATTTTTCCACACGTCGGATTCTGTAAAATTCCCAATTTTCTTCGGTAGTTTAAGCTGTTCTACACGCCATTCATTAATACTTCTAGAGATTGCTTGCCAGCAAGAATAGTTAATGAATGCATAGGAAAATTTGTTGATCAGACCTCCTAACTGGGGTAAATCAGACACTGATACGTGAGGAAACTCTTCGGTGGGAAGGAGCGGTTGAAGACCCACTAGAATATGCGGAACCTGAAGTTTTTCGGCGACATCCAATCCCCATAGAGAGGTGCCAGTACTGATGATCGCGTCTGAGTCGCGTGTATGTTTCCATACATCTGGCAGGATGCTCTGTAGTAAAGGTTCTAAAATTCCTCTCAGGAGTCTAACCATAGTGAATGGATTCATCTCTGGTGGATCCATCAGCGGCGCTGTGAAGTCTTTTGAGCTTAGCCGGATAGGCGCTATGTTTATTCCATACTTATCTGCTAAAGGCATAAAGTCCGCATGTGCGACTAGCTGTACTTCGTATCCCCTTGGCGCTAGCTCTTTAGACAACGCTATGAAGGGTTCAATATCTCCTCTTGAACCGGCTATTAGAATTGAGATCTTTTTCATGTATAGCGTAGGAAAAGCTGTAGCTTGAATATAACGAGGGTTGTTGCTTTTGAGCATAACGCAAGCTCAAGGTAGACTGCTACGGCGTTTACTCAAGAGCCTACTGATCCCACTGTTGCTTAAGGCGTTCAATGCGATCGCGCAAACTCTCATTCGTCAATCTAGAACTCAGTCGCTCTACCAGCAGCGGAAACCCAAAAGGCGAAGGCCGCTTCACCGTCATCCACACCAGTTCCATCCCTCGTATTCTTTTTAGCGCTGCTGTTAGTCTCGGCTCCTCTAGCTGCGCTTCTATCACCTCTCTTTCCGCCTGCATTAGCAGCAGATTATCCGGCTCGTATTTCGTAAATACCTCATATATCAAAGAAGAGCTAATCTGCACCTGATTCGCCGTCTTCTTCGATCCCGGATAGCCCTTGAAAACGAGCCCTGCCACCTGCGAAATTCCTCTAAACCGACGCTGCGTCAGCTCGGAGATATTCAAACTCTCCTTGATCTCCTCGTACAGATTCCGCGTCGAGAAAAAATCTGTTGAAAACAGCGCCTCAAACGGATAATCCTTCGGCGCTAGAATCTCAAACCCATAGTCATTCACAGACACCGTGAAAGTCGCCTTCTGCATTTGAGAGAATCGATACGCCCAAAGAAAGCCCAGTCCCTCGTGTACATTTCGCCCCTCAAAAGGATAAACATACAGATGCTGGCCCTCTCTAGTCCGACAGCACTCAATCAAAAACTGATCGGCCTCTGGCAGATGAGACACGCTGTCTTGGGTCGCCAGAATAGGAAGAATGCACTCGACCTCAGCGCTGACGTTCCCTGCTTTGGCCTGCGTGATTTCTTCGCGAATATACCGACTTAGCTGATCTGAGATGGCCAGATAGCCACCGCTCCAAACCGGCACCACGCTAGACTTCTTTTTCGCATTTTTGACATACAGCGTCATGTCCTTCATCTGAAAATACTCAAGCTGTCGCCCCGCAAAGAAAAACACATCGCCTTTTTTGAGCCTCGAAACAAAATTCTCTTCTACCCGGCCAATTGGTCCTCCTTTTGCGTAGGCGATCTTTACCTGCTGATTGCCAGTAATCGTGCCAATGCTCATCTTGTGCATACGAGAGAGTCGACCATCAGTAATTTTGTAAACACCCTCCTCTAGAACAATTTTCTTATAGCGAGGGTATGCACTTAGGCACTTACCACCGTGTTCTAGAAAGTTGACTATCCAGTCGAACTCTTCTGCGCTCAAGTCCTGATAGGAAAATGTCTTTCTCACGCTGACTAAAGTCTCTTCAGGCGAAAAGCCATCGCCGCAGGCCAAAGTCACCAAATGCTGTAGCAGTACGTCGTATGGTTTATTCAGGGTATGGCGAGACTCTATCTGTCCCTCAGCTAGCCCACGACGAAAAGCAGATATTTCTAACAGTTCTAATGCATTAGTCGGTAGAAAGAACACTTCCGAGGTGCCACCTGGTATATGCGCAGATCGCCCCGCCCTTTGCAACAGTCTTGCTAGATTTTTGGCGCTGCCAATTTGAACAATCCGCTCTACTGGCTGAAAATCCACGCCTAGATCTAGCGAAGAGGTACAAACTACCCATTTGATATCACCGGATTTAATTCCCGCTTCAATCGCCAAACGAGTATCAAAGTCAATCGACCCGTGATGCAGCGCAATTTGATTCTCGTGGTCGGGCATAGCGTAGGTCAGCGCCTGGAACCATTTCTCCGCTTGCGATCTGGTATTCACGAAGATCAGCGTAGAGCGCTCGATGTCTAGCGCCTCTACCAGCGCCTCAAACATCCTCAAGCCCAGGTGCCCTGCCCAAGGAAAACTATCTACCGATTCTGGCAATACGCTTTTAATCACCGTATCTCTTTTGATATTTGAGCGAACTACAACAGGACTAGTTCCCACTCCCGTGGCTGCCTCGGCCGCCTCTTGCAAATTTCCCAGCGTTGCCGAAATCGCCCACGTCTGCACGGTTGGCGTTAGCTGTCGCAATCGAGATAGGCACAGCTCCGTCTGCGTTCCCCGCTTAGAACTCATCAGCTCGTGCCATTCATCTAAAATCACGCAGCGTAGGTGCTTGAATCTTCTAGCCGAATTCTGATAGGACAGCAGCACCGCTAGCGACTCTGGCGTAGTAATCAAGATATTCGGCATTTTTTTGATCTGCCGACTCTTCACCGAAGATTTAGTATCGCCTGTACGAGACTCTACCGTAATCGGCCAGCCCATCTCCTCAATCGGACGGCGGATAGAGGCTTCAATGTCTCGTGACAGCGCCCGTAGCGGGGTGATGTACAGTAGCTGTAGGCCAGAAGAGTTGCCTTCACTGACCATCTGCGCAATCGGTCCCATGACTGCGGCGTATGTCTTTCCTGAGCCTGTGGGCACCTGAATAATTCCGCTTTTACCAGATAGATAGGCTTTCCAGACCTTCTCTTGAAACGTGATTGGCGTCCAGTTTTGTAGAGTAAACCAATCGTAAACAGGCGCTAGGATAGACAAGAAACTATTAGAAGAACTGCTTATTCGTGAATACGACCATTAGGCATGATGGTGCCGGTCAGTCTTGCACCTAGTAGCTTTACCATGATCTTATCGCCGTAGCCTACTTTTGCGCCGCTAAGGTCCGCGCCGCTAAGGTCTGCGCCGCTAAGGTCTGCGCCGATCAGGTCCGCCCCGCTCAGATCGGCGTGGCTGAGGTCCGCCTGAAGCAGGTTGGCGCGAAAAAGGCGAGCTTTGCGGAGATTGGCGCGGTTGAGGTTGACCTTGTGCATAAAGGTGTCGCTCAGATCTGCGCCGCTGAGGTTGGCCCCGCTTAGGTTGCGGCCCGAGAAGTCTTTTTCTTTGAGGTTGGCCCCGCTCATGTCTACGCCGCTAAGATCTGGGTCTCGTTTGGGGCGGGTCGATGAGCTAGAGACAGATGCAGACTGGCTAGATTGCTTTGCGATCGCATCACTAGTCGCCTTATCTTTGATCGCCTTTTCATGAGCCGCTTGCTCTCTAGCCTTGCGCTCAGCAATCACTTTCTCCCTAGCCGCCCTTTCGCGCACTCTTCTCTCAGCCGTCGCCTGCTCTCTGGCTGCTTTTTCTCTAGCCTTGCGCTCAGCAATCACCTTCTCTCTATCGGCTCTCTCGCTAGCCGCCCTGTCGCTGACTGTTTTGCTGCCGTTGCTGCCATTGCTGCCATTGCTGTCGTTGGATTCGCTGCTCCTGGGCCAGCTGCTGCTAGGATACCGAGCCCGGTAGGTAGCACCATACTGCCCTGCAAAATCGGCATTGGTAGCGGCAGCGCGGCGGTAGGCTTCGTAAGGTGGAGGATAGCCGCCCGCATTAGCGGTATCTTGGCTAGCGGTCTGGTTATTGGTCGTTTGGCTGTTGGAATTAGCGGCTCGACTCTGAGGGCGATAGGTAGAGTCGTCTCCAGGGCGATACTTGCTGTAGCTGCGGGTTTCTCTGCGTTTGGTGGCGGTTTGACTATATGAGCTACGGCTGTAGGGTGATTTAGTTTTAGATTCGGTAGCGGCGGGGACTCGACCGTTCTTGGCTTGGGATTTCATCAGCGCCCTAGCCTCGTTTAGCTGCTTGAGCTTGGCTTCGGCTTTTTCGCGCAGGCGCTCGCGATCGCTCGGGATTCGATCCGGATGCCAAATAAACACCAGATCCTTGTACGCCTGATTCACTTCACGAATCGAAGTCGACTTCTCTGGCTCCAGCTCCAGCGCTCTATAAGCTTGCTCAATCTGATCCATACACGCCAGTTAGCACAGTTCCTTAGTCTAGAGTGATTATGCCGGATATCCTCGACGCTTTGCCCGCAACCACAGCAAACTTTAAGATGCCAGCTTAATGTTCTGTAAGAGTTGGTCTGCAATAGCGGTAGCAGGGTGAAGTCGCAACGCTCTGCTCTTTTCACAAAATTAGCCGAAGACAGTTAGTTTTGCTCGATTTCTAGCTCATAAATGTTCCACAGGGTGCCCCCTAGCGCTGTGTACTTGACGTTTTCGATCTTGTTGCGGACCGCACTCATAGAATACTGGCCGACGAGATGAATGAAGGGTAGATTTTCCTGCACCAGCTCCTGCGTCTGGACGTAGAGGGCTTTGCGTTTGGTTTCATCTAATTCCTGCGCGGCCTGAACGTATAGGTCACTAATCTGCTGCTCCCACGGATAAATTTCACGGCCCGGTAAAGGCGGTGCGCCCTGCGGCTGCTGATTGAAAAAGTGCAGACCGCCATCGGCGAGCCAAAGATTGGCACTGCTGTTGGGCTCTTCCCCTGCGCCAAAGCCCAGCACAATCGCATCCCACTTCAGCGAGTCACCAGTCAGGGTGATTAGCTTGTTAAAGTCGATTGGCTGAAAATCTACCGTAATGCCAATCAAAGCCAGGTTCTGCTTAATCTGCGCGCCAGCGGCCTCGCGAATGTCATTGCCGACATTGGTCTGTAGCGTGAATCGAACGCGGTTACCGTCTGCATCGACTAGCTGATTGCCTTCGTAGTTAAAGCCTGCTGAGAGTAGCAGTTCTCTAGCTTTAGCTACGTCATAGTCGTAAACAGGCAAGGCTGGCCCAGCGAAGTAAGGGCTTTGTGGTGCAATTTGAGAGTTTTGCAACTCGCCCAATCCTCTAAAGATATTGTTGAGCATAGTCTGGCGATCGATCGCGTAGGCAACCGCCTGCCGAAATTTTAGCGTGTTAAACCATTTAGACTTGACTGGATCGACAACGGGGCTGCCGTCGATTGAGCCTTTGTTCAGGTTAAAAGTGAGAAACAGGCGCGTAGTGGTCGGACCACCGTTGTACACCTTGTAGCCGCCCTGCTCCTCGTCTTGCTTAATTAAAGAAAAGTTGTCTGGGGTAACTGCCATAATGTCGGCTTCGCCCGAGCGGAAACGCACAAACTGCGCGTCCTGTGAGCTGACTACAGGCCAGACCATCTCCTCAATTTGGGGCTGCGGCTCGCCATTTTCTCCCTCGCGCCAGTAGTAGGGATTGCGCCTGAAGACGATGCGTTCACCTGGCAGAAATCTGCCGATAACGTAAGGCCCATTACAAACAATCTCAGCGGGGTCCGTGTTAGTTCCCCATTTGGATAAATAGAGCGGCTGACCGTTGCTGTCTTTAGTCTTGACTGATTCTTCAAGAGCGTGCTTTGGCAAAATTGCAATGCCAGTCACTCGCAAAAAAGGAGCAAAGGGCTCAGGAATTTTGAACTGCACTCGGCGTCCGTCTAGCTTAGTAATTTCCGGCAGCTTGCCTTCTGCTCCAATTCGCAGAATGTCGATAGTATCCGTCGGAATCTCTGGGTTAAGGATGATGTCGTTATAGGTAAAGACAACGTCGTCGACGGTGAGGGGTTCACCATCTGACCACTTCAGATCTTCTTTGAGCGTATAGATGATGGTAAGTCCATCTTCAGAAATATCCCAGGATTCTGCTAGCGCTGGAACGATTTCGCTAGTAGTGAGATCGACCGTGATTAGCCCCTCGTACATAAAGCCCAGCACGTCGCTACTAGAGCTTTCATCTGAGAGAAAGTAGTTGAACGTTTTGGGTTCGCCGACTACCGGGCTAACTAGCCGCGGCACATCAGCGGCTTCGACTCTAAAGTTCTCTAATCTCAGCCGATCTAGCGTAGTACAGCTAGGTAGAAGGACACATAGTCCAAACATAGTCAGACTCAGTAACAGCAGTCGCCATAGCCGAGTGCCTCTAAGTTGAATACCTAACCTTTGCCAATCCATTTGCCAGTTCATCTAATTCACCCGTCAACCTACTTGAGCCCGCAGCTATATTCACCAACGTTTGATTGAACTCACTATAGATAAAAACCCGTAGATTGCGCAGTATTCAATACAGGAAGCTTTGGAACAGATGTTCACTCCATTGATAGACCACCAATCGACACAAACTGGCTCTAACGAAAGATGAAGATAATCTGTTGTTTTGGCATAATTTGTGTAGAAATACACCGAGCGCTGCGCTGCTAATTGGCGTTTGAACAGCGTTTGGAAAGGAGGATTTTAGATTGATTACAAGGAAGACGATTCTATCAATATTACTAGGTAGTACAGTGCTGTTGGGCGCAGTCGGCTGTGATAATGCAAGAACCAGCGCCGATGCCCCTTCGAGCATAGATGGCGAAGTTGAGGATCCAGCCGCCGTTGAGGAAACGCTTGACGATGCGACTAGTGACGTTCGACAAGAGCAGCTCGATTCTGACATTAGAGCGAGAGAGCAGCGCAACGAGCTACTAGGCGATGAAGGCGAGCGAGCTGATTCTGATATCGAAAGCGAGGTCCGCGCCAAGCTTGAAGCTAATATTCCTCGTAGCAAGCTCACTATTGAGGCCGAAGACGGCGCAGTGACTATTGTCGGTACGGTTCCTAGCGATCGCGAATACGAAACGATTGAACCACTGGCAAAAGAGATTCTAGGCGTTGATTCTGTCAATGTCGATGTTGAGATAGTACCCGCAGCGGAGTCGTAGATGTGATTCGGATTAACTAGCATAGTTAGTCATAGGTTAGCGATGCGACTGCTCGACAGTCTTGTTGCAAAAAGAATGTAAATACAAGGAAAGGAGAAATCTAAATGGTTGTTCAAACTCAAGCTACTCAGGCTACCCCAACCGATCGCTATGACCGCGTAATTGGCGTATTCCCGACTCGCGCTGCTGCCGAGCGAGCGATTGACGATATCAAGGCAGCAGGAATCGACATGGAGCGCGTTTCTGTAGTTGCCAAAGATGCCGATGAGGTTTCTGGGGTAGATACCGGCCTTAACAACAATACAAGAACAGAAGAGACCGGAAACCACGCTGATGATGGTGCAACAACAGGTGCGCTGACAGGTGGAGCCATTGGTGGAATTGGTGGTTTGCTAGTCGGACTAGGAGTGCTGGCAATTCCTGGAATTGGACCTATTCTATTGGCAGGGGCTGAGGCAACTGCGATCGCAACAACATTAGCAGGTGGTGCGATCGGCGCAGCCGCAGGTGGACTAGTCGGCGCTTTGATCGGTCTAGGTATTCCTGAAGAGGACGCCCGTGTCTATAACGACCGCGTCGTAGCCGGTCACTACCTAGTGATGGTGAATAGCTACAGCGCTGATGTAGAGAAGGCCGAAGCTATTCTTAGAAGACACAACGCCGAGGAAGTCAAGGTCTATGACTCGCCTGGTTCAGCACTGGACAATCCAGATAACATCAAGCTCTACGAAGAGCGACTAAAAGTTCACAAAGAAAGAACAAGCGCAGGCGAAGTCGCCATCGGCAAGCGAGTTGAAACCCAGAGCGCTCAGGTTGCGGTTCCGGTAACCAAGGAAAAGCTAGTAGTAGAGCGCACTACCCCAACTAGCACGGTTCCCGCTACGCCTACGGCAGATGCCTTCCAATCAGGTGAGGTGGCCCGCGTAGAAATGTACGAAGAGAACGCTGACATTCGTAAAGAAGCCTTCGTCCGTGAAGAGGTGAAAGTACGCAAAGAAACTGAGCAAGAAATGGTCAGCGAAGAAGCGACCGTTCGACGCGAAGAGCTAGATATCAATACCGATGGTACTGATGTTATTCAACGCTAACGTTTAGCTGCTAAATTAGCTAACGCTCAAGCGGTTTCTTCGACTAGGAGAGACCGCTTTTTACTTGCCTAAGATGTTCAAAACGTATTTGGACTGCTAGCCTGTCTACTTCCAATTGGCCAAATCTACATTCCCCCCGCAGACTAATACGCCCACTTTCTCTTCTGGCTGTGGCACGTAGCGCCCTGAAATCATCGCTGCTATCGGAACTACTCCGGCGGGCTCTGCCACAATTCGCAGCTTGTCCCACAGCATTTGCTGCGCTTTTACAATCGAATCCTCACCGACAAGAACACATTCGCTTACGTATTCTTGCGCGATCGCAAACATCATCTCACCCACCTGCCGCGATCCCAATGCATCCGCCGCAATCCCGCCCACTTCTACCACGACGCGATCGCCCACAGCCATCGCATCATGCAAAGTAGGAGCCCTCTCTGGCTCAATACTCACCACTTTGCACTGACCCTGATACCAGGCAGCAATCCCCCCAATCAGCCCACCGCCACCCACTGAGACTAAGACAGTATCTAGCTCAGGAGCCTGACGTTCAAACTCCAATCCCACCGTTCCCTGTCCTGCAATCACCTCCCACTGGTCAAAGGCATGGACCACCAAAGCGCTGGTTTGTGCAGCTCGAATATTGCTTTTCTCTAGCGCCTCGAAGTAATCACAGCCGCCAACAAAGACAGTTGCACCATAGTCTCGAATCCGCTGCACCTTGGTTGCAGCAGAAATAGTCGGCACGAAAATATCAGCCGGATAGCCCAACTGATTAGCCGCATAGGCCACCGCCGCACCGTGGTTGCCACCAGAGGCTGCAATCACCCCTGCGGCTGTTATCTTGTTCTGTAGAATTCTGTTGAAAGCGCCTCTTGATTTAAAAGAACCCGCATGTTGAAAAAGCTCTAACTTTAGCGTGAGGTGAGCGTCAACGCCAAAGGTACCAGGTGCTAGCGCGATAGTTGGCGTTTCTCGAATGTATGGATAAATGTTGTTGTAGGCTTCGGCAATCAGTGACTTAAAATCAGCGGGTCTTCTCATGCTTTTAGATCTTTTTTCCATTCTTTTGGCCATACAGCTCAAAAGCCCTCGATTGAGAAACCGAAGGCTTTTTGCTTGATTGCGACTAACGAGTTTTGTAGATAGAGCCGCTATCTATAGCTTTCCGCACTTTGCTTGCTACACCACGAAAGGCTACACCCCTTATTCCATAACGCAAAGTGCCATAGCAAAGTGCGAATGCATCCGCGCTTTGCTATACCAACCACTACACAGGCAGCCGGGTACTGCTATCGGTCATCATCGATAGGGTTTTGCTGTATTCCTGTAGCTCCACAGGAACAGGCTTAATGTTCCAAATTTGATCGCAGTATTCTTGGATAGAGCGATCAGAAGAGAATTTACCCATCCGCGCCGCATTCAAAATAGACATGCGGACCCAGTTGTCTTGGTCTTTGTAAGCCTCACTGACTTCTTTTTGACAGTCGACGTAGGCTTGATAGTCGGCTAGGACCATGAATCTGTCTTGATTCAACAGATTATCAATCAGCGGCCTAAACATTTCTGTATCCCCGCTAGAGAATACGCCAGAGCCAATTAAATCGATCACAGTACGTAGCTCTTCGTTCTCCTCGTAATACTGGCGAGGATTATAGCCGCTTGCCTTAAGCTCAGCGACTTCGTGCGCCTGAAGCCCAAAGAGAAAGAAGTTGTCATCGCCAACTTCTTCGCGAATTTCTACGTTGGCACCGTCAAGGGTCCCAATGGTGAGTGCACCGTTCATCGCAAATTTCATGTTGCCAGTACCCGAAGCCTCGAAGCCTGCGGTTGAAATCTGCTCGGAGAGATCGGAGGCAGGGTAGATCGGCTGTGCGTTTGTGACGTTGTAGTTGGGGTAGAAAATTACTTTGATCTGATCGCGAATGTCAGGGTCGCGATTGACCACGCGGCCCACGGAGGTAATCAGCTTGATAATTAGCTTGGCCATGAAGTAGCCCGGTGCTGCCTTGCCCGCAAAGATAAAGGTGCGAGGAACAATGCTTAAGCTAGGGTTGTTTTTGAGCTGGTTATAAAGCGAGACGATATGCAGGGCGTTGAGCTGCTGACGCTTGTACTCGTGAATACGCTTGATTTGCACGTCGAACATGGAGGTGGGGCTGACCTTGACGCCGGTTGCCTTTTCGATCCGGCTCGCTAGGATCTCTTTGTTGGCCTGCTTGATCTGCCGCCATTCGGTACGAAAGCCAGGGTCGTCAGCGAAGGGTTCTAGCTTTTTGAGTTGGAAGAGATCGGTGGGCCATTCGCTGCCGATGCGCTGATTGATCAGCCGAGTGAGCTTGGGATTGCTAAGGACCATCCAGCGGCGAGGGGTGACGCCGTTGGTTTCGTTGATGAATTTCTCAGGGAAAAGCAGATAGAAATCGTTGAGGACGGTTTGCTTGAGCAGCTCTGTATGGAGGGCGGCGACACCGTTGATGGCATGAGAGCCGACGCAGGCAAGGTTGGCCATGCGCACGTAGCGACCGCCGCTTTCGTCGATCAGCGACATCCGCTCTATGCGCTCGTTGTCTTGACCAAATTTGAGGCGAACGTCTTCTAAGAAATGGCGGTTGATTTCAAAGATGATTTCTAAGTGGCGCGGTAGGAGATCGCCAAATAGACCGATGGGCCAGCGCTCTAGGGCTTCGGGCAAAAGCGTGTGGTTGGTGTAGGCAAGAGATTTTTGGGTGATTTCCCAGGCTTTGTCCCACTCGAACTCGTGAATGTCAATCAGCAGACGCATGAGTTCGGCAACGGCGATCGCAGGGTGCGTATCGTTCAACTGCAGCGTGTATTTCTCTGGGAACTGCTCTAGCGGAATGCCGTCGCGGATCATAATGCGCATCATGTCTTGGAGTGAGCAGGAGACAAAGAAATACTGCTGCTCTAGGCGAAGCTGCTTACCTTCTAGGTGCTCGTCGTTGGGATAGAGCACTTTAGAAATATTCTCGGAAACCACTTTGGAATTGACCGCGCCGGAGTAGTCGCCGTGGTTAAAAGCTTCAAAGTCGAAAGCATCGGGGGATTCGGCTTTCCACAGGCGCAGCGTGGTGGCGGTGTTGACCTTGTAGCCAAGAATGGCGGTGTCATGAGGGACGCCTTTGACGACGCGATCGCACACCCATTCGACGCGGTAGCTGCCTTTATTATCTGTATAGGCTTTGGTGTACCCGCCTAGCTTCACCTCTTGAGACCACTGAGGCCGAACAATCTCCCAGGGGTTGCCGTTGGCTAGCCACTTATCTGTGCGCTCGACCTGCCAGCCGTCTTGTAGCTCCTGCTTGAAGATGCCGAACTCATAGCGAATGCCATAGCCCAAAGAAGGAATCTGCAAAGTTGCCATCGAGTCTAGATAGCAGGCAGCCAGTCGTCCTAAACCACCGTTGCCCAAGCCGGGCTCCTGCTCTTGAGCCATGATCTCAGGTAGGCTGAGGCCCAGATCGGCCATAGCCTGATCGACCTCGTCGTACAGATCTAGATTGATCAGGTTGTTCCCTAGATAAGGGCCCATCAAAAACTCGGCAGATAGATAAACTGCCGTGCGCGATTGCTGCTGACGGTAGGTACTCGCAGAGCTGAGCCAGTGGTGCAGCATGCGATCGCGCACCGTATATGCCAACGCCATGTAGTAATCCTGCATAGAGGCAATCTCTGGCGATTTCCCCTGCACATAGAACAAATTATCTAGAAACGCTCGCTTGAGTGTTTCTAGAGTCAGCCCTGTACGATCATCTTCGACTCGAACAGTAGAACGCACTTGCGGAGTGTTGATCTCTTTGGATTGCATAAGTCACCAGAAAAATGGAATGGTTGGACAGTCAAGAAAGTTGAGACTAACTGAGCCATCGGCCGTATTTTTGACCAAGGCTGCTTTGGCCAAGGCGGTTTTCAATCCCTCCAGACTATCTGGAGATTTGCTAGCTACGGTTGAACCTACATAAAGTCATAAGATACGGCGACAAACGGTAAAATTTACTACAAAGAACAGTCAAAAAGAAGTCTGGCAGACCAATACAGAGACTGCCGGATAGCCCTCTTAATTTGTTTTCTAGAGAGCATGTCCGGTAGGGCCATTGTAGACAGCGCTCCTACCGAACATACGACAGCTGATGGTGTGTTCTTTGACTCGCCGTATTCCTAAACCTTCTTTAGCCAGCTAAACATCGCCCGCAAATCCTTCCCGACTTCCTCAATTGGATGCTCAGATTCAATCCGCCGAGTTGCATTAAAGCCCGCATTACCCGACTGCGCTTCTAGTACAAATTCACGCGCAAACTGACCCGTTTGAATTTCCTTGAGGATCTGCTTCATAGTGGCCTTAGTCTCAGCCGTAATCACCCGAGGACCGCGAGTATAGTCACCGTACTCAGCCGTATTAGAGATGCTATCGCGCATCTTGGCCAGTCCGCCTTCTACAATCAAGTCCACAATCAGCTTCACTTCGTGCAGACACTCAAAATAAGCTAGCTCTGGCTGATAGCCTGCCTCAGTCAAAGTTTCAAAACCAGCTTTAATCAGCTCACTTAGGCCGCCGCAGAGCACCGCCTGCTCACCAAAGAGATCCGTCTCAGTCTCTTCGCGGAACGTCGTCTCTAAGATTCCGGCGCGAGTACCGCCAATTCCTTTGGCATAGGCCATGGCAATATCTCTGGCCTGCCCAGAAGCGTCTTGATAGACCGCAAACAGGGCGGGAACGCCCTGACCCTGCTCATAAGTGCGACGCACCAAATGACCTGGACCCTTTGGCGCAGCCATGACCACGTCTACATTTTCTGGTGGCACAATCTGAGCGAAATTGATGTTAAAGCCGTGGGCAAACGCTAGAACGTTGCCATCTTCTAGTCCCGGTGCGATGCTCTCTTTGTAGACGCTGCGCTGAATTTCATCCGGCAGCAAAATCATAATGAAATCAGCGGCCTTAGCCGCATCCGCCACAGACTTAACGGCAAGCCCTTCAGCTTCGGCTTTAGCCTTTGAGCGACTGCCTTCATAGAGGCCGACCACTACGTTCACACCGCTGTCTTTTAAATTGAGGGCATGGGCATGGCCTTGCGAGCCATAGCCGATAATGGCCACCGTCTTGCCGTTGAGCAAATCGAGGTTGGCATCGCTGTCATAATACATTTTGGCCATGAGGAAACAGTCTCCTTAACTGCGGGGTCTCCAGCTTTTCTGTCTGAAGAGAGATGAATGAAAGGTCAGCGTTTGATCTTATCAAACAGAGGGATTGCAGGGTAGGGGCGGTAGTATGGCTTCACGCCCTTTCTTCGGCGCTCTATTAAAGGTCGTTTCAGGGGAAAAACGCATGAGAGACCTAGATACGCGTTGGGTACAGCGCTATTCAAACTTTGAAAGCGCTTTCTTATTACTTCGTGATGCGTTAAGAGTCGAAAACCCATCCGTACTAGAAAGAGCTGGACTTATTCAATTTTTCGAAATGGCTTTTGAGCTGTCGTGGAAGCTACTCAAAGATTATGAGCTAGCCGAAGGTGTGATTGCTAAATTGCCAAAAGACTGCGATCGCTAGGCATCGATCTAGAAAACGTGGCTTAGAGGAACAGGCTAGAAGAGATGCGATCGCACCTTCAACTAGGTCATGAAATTTCAGGTGGATGCTCTTCCATGCTGACCCAAAGTTTTCTAACCCGAACTAACTGCAATCGGTTCATCTTGAGCGCTGAGCAAGTTGCTCGGCCAAAGGTTTTAGCAATCCGCTCAGGTTCTGCTACTTAATCGATAACCTTGCAGAGAGCAACCTGCATCAGACTATGCTCTCCTTGTGTCGTTGGCTTCTGAATTGCTTGATAGTTGAGATACTCACTGGCAGGCTGAGTCTCTGGTAGCTGTAAAAATGCATCTAGCGTCAAAGGGAGTGTAGAAGATTGAACCATAAGACACGTCACTGTTGCGCTAGCTCTGATTGTACTCTACTGTCCTAGTGCCTTTATCACTCGTTATCAAGCTTCGCGCCTCGGTTGTTTCTCCACTGATATTGACGTTGATATTCTCGGCGCTGCTTAGTGATTTCGTACAAGACTATTCCTGATGTGGTGCCTAAGTTGAGACTTTCTATCATGCCAAACATAGGAATGCTGATACACAGATCGCTATGCTCTACGGCCAGATCGCTGATGCCCATAGACTCATTCCCAAACCACACGGCTAGCTTGGTGTATGTCGTGTAGTCAGCCTCATCTAGGACAGCGTTGTTTCTGCCCTTCAAATGTGGAGAGGTAACAATCGAGACAAATCGATTTTGTTCTAGGTGATCAATACACGCTTCGGTACTGTCAAACCGCTTAACAAAGCTCCACTTGATTGCAGAAACAGATGTTTTAGACAGTGCCCGCTTCTCTCGCATTTCTTGCCAGTCATCGGGCAGAGCTTTTTTGGGATCCACGATGTAAGCTTTCTCTACGCCAAGCGCGTTCACATTTCTGATGATAGTGCCGATATTTTTGATATCTTTTGGATTTTCAATTACGGCAATCAGATTCTTGCATCTGTACTCTTTGATCTGATCTGCCCGCTGTCGGACAGAACTTTTCTGCTTTTCTAGTTCACTCATAAGCTTTTGATTCTTCGCGGCCCAACATCCAACGATTTACAGCTTCGGTGTGTGTTTATGCCAATCAGTCGCCTGTTCGTAGGCATGACCCACTTCAAAGAGCAGATCTTCGCGCAAAACGTTACTGACTAGCTGTAGGCCAATCGGCAATCCGCCTTTGGTAAAGCCGCAGGGGATGCTCATTCCGGGCAGTCCGGCCATGTTAACTGGAATAGTCATCAGATCGAGCAGGTACATGCTGAGCGGGTCATCGTTTTCACCGATCTTAAAGGCGGCGGTAGGAACGGTGGGACTGACGAGCACATCTACATCCTCAAAGGCTTTCTCGAAGTCTTGTTTCATCAGAGTGCGAACTTTTTGCGCCTTGAGATAAAAGGCGTCGTAGTAGCCAGCCGAGAGCGCATAGGTGCCGATCATGATCCGGCGTTTGACTTCGTCGCCAAAGCCTTCGGACCGGGTTTTGTTGTACATCGAAAGTAGGTTGGGCTCTTTTGATCGCAGTCCGTAGCGCACGCCGTCGTAGCGGGCTAGGTTTGCCGATGCCTCACAGGGCGCAATGATGTAGTAGGCAGACACACCGTAGTTGAACCGAGGACAGGAAATCGTCTTGACTTCTGCGCCGAGCGCTTTGAGCTGGTCAATCGCAGTTTGTACAGCCGCGCCGACTTCATCGTCTAGGCCATCGCCAAAAGTCTGTTTGATAATGCCAATTTTGCGACCTTTGAGATCTGATTTTAGATACTGGGTGTAGTCAGGGATGTCGACCTTGAGGCTGGTGGCGTCTTTGGGATCGTGTCCGGCGATCGCACCCAACAAAATCGCCGTATCTTCTACCGTGCGCCCAAACGGACCAATCTGGTCAAGCGACGAGGCAAAAGCCACCAAACCAAAGCGTGACACCAGCCCGTAGGTCGGCTTCATGCCGACAATGCCGCAGAACGAAGCAGGCTGACGAATAGAACCGCCCGTATCTGATCCCAACGATACAGGAGCCTGTCCGCCCGCTACCGCTGCTGCCGAGCCGCCAGACGAGCCACCAGGCACACAGGCCACATCCCACGGATTCTTCGACGGGCCAAAAGCAGAGTTTTCGGTAGAGCCTCCCATCGCGAACTCGTCTAGGTTCGTTTTACCGATAAACACAGCGCCCGCTGCGTCTAGACGCGCTGTCACCGTTGACTCATACGGCGGCACAAAATTCTCTAGCATACGTGAGCTACAGGTTGTACGAATGCCTTTTGTACATAGATTGTCTTTGAGCGCAATCGGAATTCCGGCTAGTAGACCGATGGTTTCACCAGCCGCAATTTTGTCGTCCACTGCCTGAGCTTGAGCCATTGCTTTTTCAGCCGTCAAAGAAACAAAGCTGTTGAGTTGAGGCTCTACGGCCTGGGCCTGATCGATTTGGGCCTGCGCAATCTCAACGGCGCTACGCTCTTTAGTCGTGAGCTGTTTGTGCAACTCGCGGATGGCTGACATAGGGATTCCTCTTTTGAATAGTGCCGCAGGTATTTAGCATAGCTAGCATCGGATGCATTCGGATGCTAGCTAACAATAGAAAAGGGTAGCAGACCACAAAACCACATAGATGGTATTCTCTATGGCAAGTTACTTTGCGTAGTTTTATTAAGCTCTTATTTCCTTCTTCTACGGGTTCGCCCCGACGTCTAAATGTCTGGCTTTTGGTATACTGCCGCGATCGCCACCACTGCCAGCACCTTACTCGTTCTAGGCGTTAGTTTAGGTGTTTCCTCAAAGAATGCTCCATCGAAACAAGCAGCGTTAGAACGTGCTAGCGCTAGGCTAATTTCTGCTGGGCAAGTTTCCCCAAATCAAGCTAGGCCAGCTACTTTAACAGCCACAGGCCAGAACTTTGGTCTGTTATCTAGCCAAGTATCTGATCGGTCGGCAGATCTGACTTCAGCAGCCAAAGACAAGCAAGCGGCGAAAAAAGCAGTCGTCAGCAAAAATGCCGATCGCGCTAACTTTGAGCAGGCTGTAGCGATCGCACGCGAGGCAGTCGACGTTTATCAATTGGCCCAAACGGCTCAAACGCCAGAAGAAAGCATTGCCCTTACCCGGCGAGAAAAAAGGCTATGGCGACGCTCCATTCAAAAGCTCTCCGCTATTCCAAAAAGCGCGACTCTATACCCACAGGCCAACGATAAAAAAGCTCACTACACCACGCTTCTAGCAACTGCCGAGCGCAAGGTACTAGATGCCGATAGCGCCTTTCTAGAAAACATCATCAGCGACGCTCAGCTGCCATCCGATGATATTCATATCACTTTGTGCCAGATCGACGTGCCACGCGACTCGATTGGTATCAGCGGCATAGAGGCAAAAGGCGGCTTTAATCCAGACCACTGCCGTCACCACCAAGGCGAACAGCTACTGGCGAGTCCCGCAAGTTTGATCAAGCTGCCGATCGCGATCGCACTATTAGATAAGGTCAGCGCCGAAAAGCTCGATCTCAACAGCCAGCTCTATATCGATCCGGACAACTTTACCGAGAACGCCATAGGAGCCACTATCGAAGTCGACCAGGAATATCCGCTGGTACAGGTAATGGACCGGATGATCGATGAAAGTAACAATATCGCTACCAATCAGCTGATTGACTACGTTGGCAGAGAAAGCATTGCCAAGACGCTAGCAAAGCAAGGCTATCGAGATACTTTTGTCGATCATAAGCTGGCGGGCGATCGCATCTTGCCGCCTAACCCTGGTACTCAAAGCAACCGCATCACGACCGACGACATCACCACCATGATGGTCAACACCTACCGCCTCTCTCGCCCCGGCGACGAAGAGCTCTTAGAAGCCCTACTCTCTCAAAAAGATCAGGAGCTCGGCTACCAGGCTATTCAGGAGCTCAAAAGCGAGATTAGCAGTGAAGCAGCAGCTAGTGAAGACGCGACTGGTGAAGAAGTCGCAAATGAAGCAGCTAGCGAAGCTGGCCAGGAAGCATCTGAAGTGGAATGGCTAGGCGAAAAAACTGGGCAGAACAACCGTATGCTCGGGACGACCCTAGCAATGAAAGTAGACGGCAAGCGCTATGCCTTGACCGTTGCCATCGACTACGGCGGCGACCCGCTTGCGATTAGAGATCTAGTCCAAGGAGTAACTAGGTATCTGATAGAAAACGGTCCAATCGCAACAGAAAGCCAACCAGACATTGACCAAACAGGCGCTCAAGGAATCATCGACAGAGCAACTTGAACATAAGCTTTCGCTAAGAAAATTTGAATCCCCGCCTGCGATTACTCTTCATGGAATATATTTCTTCAGCCCCTACGTATCAAGATTTCTACAATTAGAAATAGAGATATGTATCGATCCCCTCTTGCCAACTGGCAGATACCCACTCACACTGGATTGTGATGTGAGAACGGCCTATATCTGTGAGCCAGGATTGACGTTGTGAAAAGAGTACTTTCAATAATTTTGGGCGGTGGTGCTGGCACCCGCCTGTATCCGCTGACCAAAGTCCGTGCAAAACCTGCAGTCTCTTTGGCAGGAATGTATCGTCTGATTGATATCCCAGTCAGCAACTGCTTAAACTCCGACATATTGAAGATTTACGTGCTGACCCAGTTCAACTCTGCTTCGTTGAATCGGCACATCTCAAAAGCGTACAACTTCTCCACTTTTAGCGATGGGTTTGTAGAAGTTTTAGCCGCACAGCAAACGCCTGATAGCCCTAGCTGGTTTGAAGGCACTGCCGATGCGGTACGCAAGTACATGTGGATGTTTGAAGAGGCTGATGTCGATGAATTCATTATCCTCTCGGGCGACCACCTCTACCGAATGGACTACAGCGACTACGTGATGAAGCATCGTGAAAGTGGCGCAGATGTCACGCTTTCCGTGGTGCCAATCGGATACAAAACAGCCTCTAGCTTTGGTCTGATGAAGGTCGATGAGAACAACCGTATCGTCGAGTTTGCCGAGAAGCCAAAGGGCGAGGCGCTAGAGGCAATGAAAGTAGATACAACGGCGATGGGGCTATCTCCGGAAGAAGCTGAGGATAAGCCATTCATCGCGTCTATGGGTATCTATGTGTTCAAAAAGCAGGTGCTGATCGACTTGCTCAAGAACAATCCAGAGCAGACGGACTTTGGTAAAGAGATTATTCCTGCCTCTTCTCGTGACTACAACGTCCAAGCCTATCTGTTCAAGGGCTACTGGGAAGATATTGGGACAATTGAGGCATTTTACGAGGCCAATATTGCCCTGACTGAGCAGCCAAACCCGGCGTTTAGCTTCTATGACGAGGAAGCGCCGATCTATACGCGATCGCGCTACCTACCGCCTAGCAAGATCAAAGACAGCCAAATCACCCAATCTATTATCAGCGAAGGCTGCATCCTCAAAAAGTGCCGCATTCACAACTCAGTCATCGGCCTGCGTCAGCGCATCCATGCCGACTGTGAAATCGACAGCTCTTTGCTGATCGGCGCTGACTACTACGAAAAGATGGACGAAAACGGCGAGTTTCCAGTCACGCTTGAAGAACCTGGTCAGATTCCGATTGGTATTGGTGCAGGTTCAGTCATTCGTAGAGCCATTATTGACAAGAACGCTCGCATCGGCAAGAACGTCCAGATCATCAACAAAGACAACGTTGAAGAAGCCGAACGTGAATCCGAAGGCTATTACATCCGTAGCGGTATCGTTGTCGTTCTAAAGAACGCCACTATTCCAGACGGCACCATCATCTAGAACACTCAAGACTGGACTTATTCCTGTTTAGAGTCACCGACAGCACCCGCCTCTGCCTAGCAAAGGTGGGTGTTCTATTTGACAATTCGCTATCCTGTTAAGTACCTAAAAACGCGGACATCGAACGATTAGTTTTACCTTATGGATTTTGCCGAAAGCCTCAAAATGGCGACCAAAACGCTGAGTGCAAACAAGCTGCGCAGCGGGCTGACAATGCTAGGCATTATCATTGGCAATGCTTCTGTGATTGCTATGATTGGCATTGGTGAGGGTGCTCAAAAGTATGTCAACGGGCAGCTACAGAGTCTAGGACCAAATGTGCTATTCATCGTGCCGGGTAACCGTGAGGCCAGACAGCTAGGGGATTTAGACGTGCCTAGAACCTTGGTGCTAGCAGATGCTAAAGCGCTAGCGACTCAAGTTCCGTCAGTAACAGCGGTTGCCGCAGAAAAGACAACCCAGGGCATTGTCAGCTATCGCAACCGCAACACTAGCTCTAGCGTTGTCGGCACGACAGAGGGATTTTTAACCGTTCGCAGCTTTGAAGTGGCTCAGGGGCGGTTTTTGAACGATTTGGATGAGCGCTCCAATAGTCTGGTTGCGGCGATTGGCAGTACGTTAGCAGAGCGACTGTTCGATAATGAAAACCCAATAGGCAAGCAGATTCGGATCAAAGGCACTACGTTCGAGATTGTCGGCGTTCTAGAAAAGAAGGGGTCTAGCCTGGGCCTTAACTATGACGACTCGGTGATGATTCCGATTACGACCCTAGCGAGTCGATTGGTGGGGCGAACGTCTCCCTACGGAATTGAAGTCGGATTTATCTCGATCTCAGCAGTCAGCCAGGAAGCTATGGAGACAGCCGAATTTCAGATCACTAACCTGCTGCGATTGCGACATCGGATTACAGAAGGAGACGATTTCTACATTCAAAGCCAAGACACGCTGCTAGATATTGCCAACACGGTGACCGGGGCGCTGACTCTGATGCTAGCGGCGATCGCATCTATCTCTCTTTTTGTCGGTGGCATTGGCATTATGAACATCATGCTAGTCTCCGTCCGCGAGCGCACCCAGGAGATCGGACTGCGCAAGGCCATCGGCGCATCGCAACGAGATATCCTCAGCCAGTTTTTGATAGAAGCCGTCATTCTCTCTGCAATTGGTGGACTTGTCGGCACGGCCCTAGGGGCTAGCGGCATCCTTTTGATTGCTGCCATCAGCCCTTTTGAGGCAGGGGTTTCAGCTAGCGCCGTAATCATTGCAGTTAGCGTTTCAGGTAGCATTGGACTATTTTTTGGCGTTGTCCCAGCGCGGCAGGCCGCAAAACTAGATCCCATTGTTGCACTGCGCAGTGCGTAACCAAGTAGTGCATAGACCAGTACATAGCGGAGCCAAAGTCATGTCTGCTCTTATTCAGTTTCGTAATATTGCCAAGGTTTACGGCGCAGGCAACACCGAGGTTCGCGCGCTGTGGAATGTAGATATGACCATTGATCGCGGTGAGTACTGTTCGATTATGGGGCCGTCAGGATCGGGCAAGTCGACAGCAATGAATATGATTGGCTGTCTCGATCAGCCAACAGAAGGAGAGTACTTTTTTGACGGTCAAGATGTAGCTCAGCTCGCTGAGGATGAACTGGCTCATATTCGAAACCGAAAGATTGGCTTTGTTTTTCAACAGTTTCATCTATTGCCGCATCTGACGGCACTGGAGAATGTGGAACAGCCAATGATGTATGCAGGTATTCCAAGTGCGCAGCGGAAGAAACGCTCTGCTGACGCTTTAGAGCGAGTGGGTCTGGGCAATCGGCTCAACAATCGGCCAAATCAGCTATCGGGCGGACAGCAGCAGCGGGTGGCGATCGCCCGCGCTATTGTCAATACGCCTTTGCTAATCCTAGCAGACGAGCCTACAGGCGCTTTGGATACGCAAACTACGCAGGACGTAATCGATATCTTTTCTGATCTCAATAAAAGCGGCATTACTGTCGTGATGGTGACTCATGAGCCTGAGGTAGCGCGGCTGACTAACCGGGTAATTTGGTTTCGAGATGGCGAAGTGCTCAATCCCCATCTAGACCCGTCAGACATCGCGAGCGTGACAGCAGTAGCTACATAGCAAAACTTGTCAGCGATCGCGGATGGAGTGATGTAGCATATCTGTGATTAGGTATCAATAGATAGTCTTTTGTATAGGTAGTCTCTTGTATAGGATAGTCACTTCGGTGTTGTACAAAACGATGGTTGAATCAAACATCAGACGCATATCAATCAAACACACAGCGACTAGAGTAATCGCGTTGATAGGGATTGGCATTAGTCCATTACTTCATGATATCGCTAGCCATCGTGTTGCTAGAAGTGAGGTTGCTCATTCTGATACTTTGTCTGTTGAAATCCTTGAGGCGCACAAGCTTGAACAACAATTCGAGTCTGGACCGTCTGAAAAGCAATCTGAAGAACGATCTGATGCTGAGCTTGCTACTGAGGCGATCGCACAGGGCATACGCTCTATCCGCAACAACAACATTTCTGCGGCTATTCAGTCTTTCGAAAAGGCAGCCAGTTTAGATCCTTCGTCAGTAGCTGCGCACTACAATCTAGGGCTTGCTCTACGTCAAGACGAGCAGCTACAGGCCGCAGCCGACTCGTTTTGGCAAGCGCTTCGCGCTGATCCGACCTTTGTTCTAGGCTATGTCAATTTAGGGGCGGCCCTGTTAGAAGGTGACAACCTCGACCAGGCTAGAAACTACCTCCAGCGTGCCCTCGAGCTAGATCCTGAGCTAGGAATTGCCCACTACAACATGGGACTGCTACACCAAAGAGAGGGCAATCTAGAAGAAGCCTTTGCCGCTTTCAATCAGGGGATCGCACAGTCAGCGTCCGCTGCCAAATCGCACTATCAAATTGGCCTAATTTACTTGAGTCAGCAGCAGTATAGCAGCGCTCAAAACGCGTTTGAAAACGCGCTCAAACTAGATGAAAGCTACACAGAAGCCCACTATAACCTGGGCGTTTCATTTGTTCGTCAGAGCAGCCCCGTCACCGCCATCATCGCTTTCAACAATGCCATCGAACTACAGACCAGCTTTGCTCATGCCTACTATGCCAAAGCGCTAGCACTCGTGGATCTACAGCGCTACGAAGAAGCCAAGGCAACGCTAAGCACCGCTAGCAACATCTATCTCACTCAAGGAAATGCGCAGTGGGCAACCATTGCCCAGCATCAGATTGCGTTCATTGAGAACTTACAATCTGGCTCTTGACAATAGGAACGTCATCAACAGCTATAAACAAACAGACTGGAGCTGTCATAGGTACCCATAGCCTGTACCCGATGCATTCGGTACACGTTATAGAGTCGAGATTCAACAAACTACCAACAGCGGATGATCTACATGCAGATCGAAGAAATCCCCTTTCAGGTAAGCTAGATGCACAGTTTCGTTTTGTTTGAGCGATGGCTTTATCTTTTGATGCTGCGGCAACTCAACGGCGAGTCGATAAGTTTTGGCAGCTATCCGCTAGCTTTGGCACAGAGCGCAATGCCTACCACAACTATCTAAACGAAATTGTCAGCGATCGCTATGCGCTGATTCGAGGGCTGCAAATCCTGCGCGACGAGCTACAGTTTGCCGCCAATAGTCCAACAGATATGAATGTCTGCGGCGCGGACTTGAGTCTGCCGAGCGTAGTCACTACCTTAGCCTATACCAACTGTGGCGATCGCATCCACCAGGGCGAAGCCACCAAACGCTACCGAGACGTTGTGGCCTCCCGGTTCGCTACCCTTTCAGAAATTGGCGAGCTGAAGCTAGAAGCCTTCTTCCCGGCTGGCGGCGGTACAGATAACGGCGCAACCCTAGCCCATGTCACCGTCGCCCATGAGCTAGACGAGCAGCTAAAGCATCAACTCTACGCAGGCAATCCTCAATCGATCTCGCTAGTCGCAATCGATCTAAAGACTCATGTCGGCAGACTAAGAGAAGGTAACAAACATGTTGTTTACGGAAAAACCCGCGAGTCTCCCTGGCGCGAGCCAAGAGCCGCCTGCGGCGCAATTGTTGGAGCGCTCAGCGACTACCATCCGAGAAATCTAATCCATCGTCGGATTCGAGACGATCTAGGAGAGAAAAACTTTCAATACCTGACGCAGAATCGCATTCTAACTGATGAAGGCGTGGAAATTACGATGGCTGTAGCCGCTGTGATTGTCGCTGTTCGCGGCATTTGGAATACTGCGATCGCCCTAGCCCAAGAGCTAGATGAACGCGGTCTAGCCCACCTAACTGCCAGCACTACCGTCAACCGTCCTTCTAGAGATGACCTAGTCATCTACCTAGCAAGAGCTACCGTATTCAACGGCAAAATCCAAATTCAAGGCTTAGGGCTAGAGGCCGCTCGCTATGGCGCTAGTCTGGTAAAACACGCTGGAGAAAAAAGGCTACAGCTGCGTTACGACACCTGGGATAGCGAAAATCTACCCATCGAAGAAGTCACCTATAAAGTACGAGATTCCGGACTGTAAAATCGGAAAAATTGTCTCACACATTCTTGAAACGGTGAATTCCTCGGTTCAAGAAGAGGTAGTGCATTAGTGTGCATTAGTGTGCATTAGTGTGAAGGATAAAGGAAGATGAGACATATCTGTTGCTCCTTTGGAGGAGTAGAGCAGATGAAAGTAGAAATGACTTGTCTGACCTGCGGGCACGATATCTTTGCCCTTCACCAAAATGGACTACCAGAGGTTACTACGCTCTTTGATGGAGACAGTTCACGACTGAATCGATGTCGGAATCTCAAAAATCCGCTTCAATAAAGAGTGGGACAAAGCAAGTGGGGCAGAGCGCTGCTTTGCTAGTCTCACGAGAATCTCCAATTCGGCTTAGTTATGAAAAGTCTCAGGCACGCTCATCTCTGCTTAGTGGGCTCCCTACTCTTAGGTTCGATGCTATCTGGGTGTGCCTCGCTCGCACCCTCAGACGCAGCATCCTCAAACACAGTGCCAGATACAGCATCTTCAGAGACTGTTCCTGACGAATCATCCGAACTCCTCGCGCAGGCTCCTACACCGCAGGTGGCCACTCTAGTGGAGTCGCTAGAGCATCCTTGGGGACTAGCCTGGCTGCCCGATGGCACTTTGCTAGTAACAGAAAGACCAGGGCGGCTACGCATTATCAGAGAGGGAGTGCTTGATCCGACGCCTGTGAGCGGACTTCCTGAGGTATTCAGCCGGGGGCAGGGTGGCCTGATGGATGTTTCTGTTCATCCACAGTTTGACGAAAATCAGTGGGTGTATTTTACCTACGCTGACGGTACGGGTTCGGCCAATCGTACGCAGGTTGCTCGCGCTCGGTTTGATGGCAGTGCCCTTTCGGACTGGCAAGTTATTTTTGAGGCCAACCGGACGAAAGAGGGGACTCAGCACTTTGGCTCTCGGTTGGTCTGGATGCCAGATGACACATTGTTGGTTTCGATTGGTGATGGGGGCAATCCGCCGGTAACGCTAGAGGGCGAACTGATCCGCAATCAGGCTCAAAACTTAGGTAGTCACTTAGGTTCACTAGTACGGCTCAACGATGACGGCTCGGCCCCTGAAGATAATCCCTTTGTTGATACAGCGGGCGCGGACCCAGCAATTTGGAGCTATGGCCATCGCAATATTCAAGGGGTGGCTCTAGATTCAGCGACTGGTCAGGTGTGGGCTACAGAGCATGGCTCTCGTGGCGGGGATGAGCTGAATCGAATCGTGGCGGGCGAAAACTACGGCTGGCCGCTGGTGACGCATAGCCGTGAGTATTCGGGCGGGGAGATTTCATCAGAGCGATCGCGCCCCGGTATGGTAGATCCCCTGATTGTCTGGACGCCTTCTATTGCCCCTTCTGGACTGGCGGTATATCGAGGCGATCGCATTCCCCAGTGGCAGGGCGACCTGTTTGCGGGTGGTCTAGTCTCGCAGTCTATTCAGCATATTCAGCTAGATGAATCGGGTGCTGTGCTCAGCCAAACCCCTATCGACATTGGGCAGCGCGTGCGAGAAGTCGCTCAAGGTCCAGACGGATTTATCTACGCTTTGACGGATGAATCTAATGGCCGTTTAGTGCGCCTAGAGCCCCGTTAAAGTTTACAGATTGCATCTTCATGTCCTGTATGAGGTTGAGCGCTAGGTGTCGCCCACAACACTGCTCTGCCTGCTGCTTTGCCTTACGATTTTCTTAACAATCCGCAGATGTGAGATCATGAGTTGCAGATGCGGTTCTTCCGGCCCTTCTGTAGTTTTTGATGCGCCCTCATCGGCGACCTGCAAAAAATGTCTATCAAAACGGTTTCGACCACCCCTTTCGACGATCAGAAGCCAGGTACTTCTGGCCTGCGTAAGCAAGTTCCTACGTTTCAGCAGCCGAACTACCTAGAAAACTTTATTCAGTCGACTTTTGACAGCCTTGAAGACTATCAGGGCAAAACGCTCGTTGTCGGTGGCGATGGTCGCTACTACAATCGTCCGGCGATTCAGACTATTTTGAAGATGGCCGCAGCCAACGGGGTGGGCAAAGTCCTGGTGGGTAAAGGCGGCATTCTCTCTACGCCTGCGGCCTCTTGCCTGATTCGCAAGTACGATGCGATTGGCGGCATTATCCTATCGGCTAGCCACAACCCCGGCGGACCTGAAGGCGATTTTGGCGTTAAGTACAACGTCTCTAACGGTGGCCCCGCGCCCGAAAAGGTGACTAGCGCCATCTTTGAAAACAGCAAGTCTATTGGCGAGTACAAGACTGCCGACACTGAAGATATCGATCTCGATAGTCTAGGGACGAGTCAGATTGAGAAAATGACGGTTGAAGTCGTTGATTCAGTGACTGACTACATCGAGCTAATGAAGCAGCTATTTGATTTTGAGAAAATCGCAGCGCTGCTGAAGGGCGATTTCAGCATGTGTATGGATTCGCTGCACGCGGTGACTGGCCCCTATGCCAGGCAGATTTTTGAGCAGGCGCTCGGTGCCAAGGCCGGGACAGTGACCAATGGCGAGCCGCTAGAAGATTTTGGCGGGGGCCATCCCGATCCAAATCTGGTCTATGCGCATGATTTGGTAGAGACGATGTTTGCGGAGGATGCGCCTGATTTTGGGGCAGCTTCGGATGGGGATGGTGATCGCAATATGATCCTCGGCAACAATTTCTTTGTCAATCCCAGCGATAGCCTGGCTCTGATTGCGGCAAATGCCACCCTAGTTCCTGGCTACAAAGACGGCCTGTCTGGCATAGCCCGCTCGATGCCGACTAGCCAAGCGGCCGATCGCGTTGCTGAAAAGCTAGGCATCGACTGCTACGAGACGCCAACTGGCTGGAAGTTCTTTGGCAACTTGCTAGACGCGGATAAAATTACGGTTTGCGGTGAGGAAAGCTTTGGCACGGGCTCTAATCACGTGCGTGAAAAAGATGGCCTGTGGGCGGTGCTGTTCTGGCTGAATATTCTGGCGGAGCGGCAGCAGTCGGTCGAAGAGATTGTGGTCGAACACTGGAAAACGTACGGACGCAACTTTTACTCGCGGCATGACTATGAGGGGGTGGATAGCGCTAAGGCAAATGAGCTGATAGAGGGATTGCGATCGCAGTTCTCCACTCTCCCTGGCAGCGCGCTGGGCGACTATACCGTCGACTATGCGGATGACTTTAGCTACACCGATCCGATTGACGGCAGCGTTAGCCAAAAGCAAGGCGTTCGGATTGGCTTTACCGACGGCTCCCGCATCGTCTTTCGCCTATCGGGAACAGGCACCAAAGGCGCAACTATCAGACTCTACCTAGAAAGCTATGAGCCTGATGCCACCAAACACGATGTCGACCCGCAAGTCGCGCTGAAGCCTTTAATTACCATTGCCGATCAGGTCTCCAAACTTCAGGCGCTGACCGGTCGCGATCAGCCTACTGTGATCACTTGATACGGCTACTGAATGCGGCGCTGAGTGCCATCTAAGACTCTACAGAGGCTATCTACGGGAGAATAGGAAAGTAGGGAAAAGGTTGCCTAGGCAGCTCTCCCTACTTTGATCTTTTTTATCAACCTCACTCTGACCTTTCACCCATGCAAACAACTGCTGAATACTGCTGCGCTTTCTGTGGTGAGACGAGCACTACCTTTGTCGATCTCAGCGCTGGCGGTAGCCAGTCCTATATAGAAGACTGCCAGGTCTGCTGCCGACCCAACATTCTCTACATATCCGTTGATGAAGAAACGCTAGATGTCACTATCTCAACCGACTATCAAGAGTAATGTTTGATACATTCAACTGTGAACCTATCTAAACCAAACTGGTTTTGGGAAAGCTGAAAGTATCAAATAAAGTTAATTTGAAGAGCGTACGGTAGTCAAGACACCCAACAGGTCGCACGGGTGTTTGCTATATCTACAGACGTATATCTGTTTTGTGCACTTTGGGCCTTTGTGAAGCGAGCAACATGAAGTATTGGGAATTTCTAATTCAGAAAGAAGGTGACGATACCTGGCTACCGCTAGAAACTCATCAGGTAGAGATTTTGACGGGTCGCTATCGTGTCGCAGCCCATACTGACCGGACTAATACTCCCGTAGATATTAGAGTGAGTCAGCTAGTAACTACAGAAGTGCCGCCGCGCAAGCGAGTTCGTAGCCGCACCAGCCAGACAAACAGCGCTGGACTGGTGGTTGTCATTCCCTACATGCAGCTAGAGCCTGGACAGTGGGATCTAACTTGTAGCGGTCAGAATATTACTGCTGGCATGGACGACTGGCAATATACTGTGCAGCTACAGGTCTTTGGAGCTGCGGAAGAAAACGGGGCGGCTGAATTGTCACCGCTAGCCGATAGCGTATCTGATGCTTCAAACAGTGGGAACCAGTCTGAATCATCAGTACTGGCTAATCCAGACTTGCCCCTGGTACAGGCTCAGAAACACTCACGCGCGCGCCTGCAAAACAGTCTGCGCAGCTTGCTACCAGGGGCGTCAGATACTGAGGGGCTGAATACTGGAGAGCGGGGCAAAGCCAGGGGTACAGCATACGGCATTGCTCTAGAACGGCAGGTATTCCTCGCTCACAGCGACCGGCCTATGGTCATCGTAGGACAGGTTCAAGCCCTGGCCGATCTAGCTGCTGTTGGTGCTCGAGAGGGAAGCCAGCTATGGCTGCGCCTGCAAAATCCAGAGACGAATCAAGCGATCATGGAGGCGCATCGGCCGATTAATCTAGACCGGCTACCCGCCGATTTCAAGGTGAAAATTCAGCTGCCTGCTCAGGTCACTACGCAGATAGTCTGGGGGGAAGTTTCGCTGCGTTCTGCTTCTCACTCTGATAATTCTGAGAGTCTAGATGCCGAGACGCCGAATGCTGTGCTCAGTTTTGCTGCTTTCGCAATCACAACAGGAATTTCTCGACTTTTAGACGACGTTGCTAATGGAGAAGATGCTAATGGATTCAGCGAGTTTGAAGCTGACTCCTCGGCGTTTGCTACAGCGTCTCTCACTACGTCTCTAAACGGTACTGCTCGTAGCGTGTCACCAGCCGTAGGTGTCTTTTCACCTCCACAGCTTGACCAGACAGTTGAAGTGGCCTCTTCTCATAGTCAGATTTCCCTGCCTAGTTTTCCCTCTGCTAATCCTCTGATTGTGAGTGATCCGCCGTCAGCGCGATCGCACCAGGAAACAACACCATTGCACCAGGAAGCAGCGCGATCGCACCTAGAAGAGTCACCCGCCGTGAACAAATCTAGCGCGGTTAATCTGCCGCCGATGGTAGCCAAGCCCGCTCAGTTTATGGGCACTAGCATCGAAGATGACGACCTTGAAACGGCTCAAATTGCTGCTCTGCTAGAAGATATTGATGACGATCTAGGGCCTACTGTCCCAGTCTCTGACTCTTTTAGCTCGCCGCGCGATCGCCTATTTTCATCAGCCGAACCAAAACCATCTGCCCAGCCAGACAACGCAGAACCAGATTCTACAGAACTGAACAATCCCTATCACAAGCAAAAGCAGAAACAGGCGATCGCCAAAGCCGCTTTTAGATCGCTAAAGCTAAAAGACCACTTCATGCAGCGGCTGTCTAGTTTGACCCACGACGAGGTCAACCAGGCCAACAAATTCTCAGAAGATCTGCAAGCTGCTGGCGTGATATCAGAAGGACCACAGGCGTTCACTCAAGCTGATGCACTGGCTAATAGTGAAGTCGTCATCTTTGATGAACCCTCTCCTGTAGACGAGGCCGTTCTAGCTGAACCCCCTAGTCCCCAACCGCCTAGTCCCCAGCCTTCTCTCCCATCACCGCCTGTCCAGAGGGCTCTACCAGTGACTTCTATACCAGCGACTTCTATACCAGTGCCTGCCGAGGTGGTACCTGTTGAGCCAGTGGCTTCTATCTCAACGCCTGTTGAGCCAGCTCCTGTCCCAATGCCCGCTGAGCCAGTGCCTGCTGAGCCAGTATCTTATGGACAGAGCAACGGTCTTTTGAGCCAACCTCTCTCAAAACCCGCCATCGACCTGCCGTCTACGTCCTCCGAAGCCGATAGGAATAGGCAGCTACGCTTGGCCAGACTGCGCCAACGTCAGGCCAAGGCTCGTGCGGCTCATTCGTCCCAACAACCGGAATCTTCGCTACCGGCAGCAGCGCCCGTTTCGCCAACTCCCGCTGCGGTTCCTACAGGCGCGCTTGCGCTTCATCGCGGCAGCGAGCAGAGAATTGAAGAATTCCCAGAGATGGTGCTACCGATTATCAGTGTTCCGATGGGCGATCTGGTCGCTGGCGATCTGGTGACGATCACTGTACGGACCCGGCCTTCGGTGTTCAAGCCGTTTATTAAGCTGTGGATGATCGATCGCCAGAGCCGGACCGTCGTAGGTGAACCGAAACTGCTAAGTGATCTAAGGCCCGACGCGCTAGGTGATTTGCAAACCAGTACTGAGCTATTGGTGCCAATGGGCTGTTTGGATGTGCAGATCGCTGCGATCGCAATCGACATTGCCACTCAGCAAGAAAGTAATAAAGCAATTGTCAATCGCCACGTTATTCCCCCCATGCAATCGCTACCGCCGCTTAGAAGCGTAAGAAGAAGCGTTGGAGAAAGAGAATGGTAGGTGCTCTATCGAAAGGGAGATCTTAGAACCTACACTCACCTAAATCTCTCGTAGTTCCATACTATTGAGAGATGAGCAGACTACTAAACCTTTCAGGTAGAGTCTTGGGTTTCGTCTCGTCTGCCGTAGATCTTAGTTGAGAGAATTTAAGACATGGCTATTAGCGAGCAACAAGAGAAAGAGCTGACCGCGTTCATGACTGCCTTGAGCGAAC
This sequence comes from uncultured cyanobacterium, assembly GCA_963772185.1. GTDB lineage: Bacteria > Cyanobacteriota > Cyanobacteriia > Phormidesmidales > Phormidesmidaceae > Phormidesmis. Next base: position 68,418 of record CAVYWR010000029.1, read on the forward strand.
AAGAAGAGTCTTTGCCCAGTGGACTACAAGCGCAGCTTACTGCTATCGGTCAAAATATAGAAAGTCGAGTGATGGAACTGCCCGCGATCGCCTCTAGCATTCCTAGCTTGAATCAGGCTTATCAGGCAGCGCTATCGGATGTAAAGGCAGGTAATAGCGAGCCAAAAGCGACTCTAGTATCTGCAACTGGCCGAGAACGAGAGACCAGCATCAGCGAGCGAGCAGCTCAGATCTTCACAGATGCTGACTCAGTTCAAGCGGCTAAAAAGAAAATGGCCCGTTCCCCTAGAATAATCGCCTCTAATCCGCTGAAGCGACTCTTTGGCAGAGGCTGATACGGCAGAGGCTGATACAGCAGAGGCTAGGGCGGCAGCACGTCATCTGGTAGCCTTGGCAATCCGTCTGATTTGGCGCTGAGCTAGCCAATAGCCCGCGCCAATGCCAATCAGACTACATAGCATATCGCCCGAGTACAAGATCAGATGGCCAAACTTGTCAAAATTGTGAATCTTTGAAATTTCAGAGACGGGTAAATGTCCGGTGTAGGCAACTACCAGCATGACCAAGAAGAAAGTGCAGTAGGCTGCTGAGAATAGGACAATTGCCAAGGGCGGACGCGTTGCTAGCGAGGCTAAAGTGTTGGCGGCTCGATACTGGGCGTCCTGGTTCTGAGCGGACTGATGAGAGGGTGTGGAATTTATTAAGTTCCTCAAACCTGGGCCCTTAGCGTCTCGGAATCGAGAAATAATCAAGGCACCCTTATGGAAACAAAGCTCAAGCGACATGGAAGTTCGATCCGCTCACACTCGTTTATTCGTTGACGATATTGCCGCCTGCGCTCAGTTCTATCAAGGTGTGCTGAAATTCAAGCCGATCGCGTTACAAATTGAGAAAGGCTACGCCGAGTTTGAAATGACTGCCAACGTCCGCATTTCGCTGTTTCGGCGACAGGAAATGTCCGAGATCTTGCGCACTAGCAATCTGCCTGTTGCCGACGGCGCACAGGACAAAGTCGGACTGATTCTCAACGTTCACAACCTAGACGATATCTATCACGAACTTCGTCAGGCAGGCGTTGCGTTTGCTGAGCCTCCCACCCAAAACAACGAATTTTCTCTCAAAGTCGCCTACTTTAGAGATCCATCTGGCACCCTGATTGGTTTGTTCGAAGCAATGATGTGACCGTCCAACCAAGACTACTCTTCGAGAAGCGCAAAGCGCTAAAACTTCATCCATCCCTCGACATCAGCTCTCCCCGCTAGCTGAGCGGAGCCGAAGCCACAACCCACCCAAATCCTACCCATGTCCTATATTCTCGCTCTCGATCTTGGCACTACTGGCAACCGCGCCATTGTCTTTGACAAATCTGGCGATATCGTCGGCCAAGCCTACCGAGAACTAACTCAGCACTACCCTCAGCCCGGTTGGGTAGAACATGATGCGACTGAGATTTGGGAAGCCGTTCAGTGGGCGATGAACGCGGCGCTTGAAAACGCTGGCATCGAAGCCAAAGACATCGCAGCAATTGGACTGACGGTCCAAAGAGAAACCTGTCTACTGTGGGATAAGACGACAGGCGCGCCTTTGCATAAGGCAATTGTCTGGCAGGATCGGCGGACGGCGGATTTTTGTAAGACGTTAGAACCCTCGCGAAAAGAAATCTATGAGCAGACAGGTCTATTTCTAGATGCCTATTTTTCTGCTTCTAAGATTAACTGGCTGCTGGACCAGGTAGGCGATGTCGATCTAGATAACGTACTAGCTGGCACGGTCGATAGCTGGGCGCTGTGGAATCTCACCGGTGGTAAGGTCCATGCGACTGACCATAGCAATGCTAGCCGCACGATGCTGATGAACTTGGATACTCAGCAGTGGGATGAGCCGATGCTGAAGCTGTTTGACATTCCAGCTCAGATTTTGCCAGAGATTAAGCCTAGTCAGGGCGTGTTTGGCCACACTGAGGCTGAGCTGCTAGGGGTGGAAGTGCCAATCGCTGCGGTCTTTGGCGACCAGCAGTCGGCCCTGTTTGCCCACGGGTGCGATCGCCCTGGTCTACTCAAATGCACCTACGGCACCGGCTGCTTTCTAGTCGCCCATACCGGTGAAAAAAGAGAGCGATCGCAAAACCAACTGCTCTCCACCGTCGCCTGGACCCAAAGCAATGCCGACAGCGGCACCTACGACTTAGGCTATGCCTTAGAAGGCAGTATGTTCACCGCTGGAGCCTGCGTTCAGTGGCTGCGAGACGGGCTAAAAATCATTGACGACGCGGCTGAGACTGAAGAATTGGCGACTCAGGTAGAAGATAACGGTGGCGTGTATTTTGTGCCTGCGCTGAGCGGACTGGGCGCACCGCATTGGGATATGGGCGCTCGCGGTGCGTTTTTAGGACTGACTCGGGGCGCGACGAAGGCGCATATGGTGCGGGCTGTTTTGGAGGCGATCGCCAACCAGGCTAGAGAAGTCGTCGAAGCAATCAACCAGGATTCTGGCACGCCAATCAAGCAGCTAAAAGTAGACGGCGGTGCCTGCAATAATGACTTTTTAATGCAGTATCAGGCCGACGTGCTAGGCATTCCGGTAGAGCGGCCCGCCGTATTAGATGCGACCGCTCAAGGCGCAGCGTTTGCCGCTGGGCTCGCCGTCGGCTTTTGGGACGACTATCGCCAGCTAGTCGATAGCCGTCAGATTGATCGCGTCTTCGAGCCATCGGAGAATGCAGCGCAGGCACAGGCGGATTTTGCTACCTGGCAGAAGGCGGTAGAAAGAGCTAAGAACTGGATTGATTAGATATTCAAGCTGATGTAAGCCTTCCGCACTTTGCTCGCTACACATAGCAAGGCTACACCCCTTGTTCTATAGCGCAAAGTGCGTAGGCTTCGCCTTCTCGAAGAGTATGCATCCGCGCTTTGCTATAGAAAAGCTACGCCCCTTTTTCCATAGCTTTTTCCCGGAGCTTTGCTCTTCTCGTAGAGTAGGAAAAAGGCGCTATCACCCTAAATCTTTCTCCAGAGAGAGATTTAGGGTGATAGCCTGCGGCAATCTGAAATCAGGCAACTTATCGAATCCTCGTTCCAGAGCTGGCTCAACCGCAGAATCAACAGCGCTCACTCTATAATCTTTTCAAATTCAGTTAGGACTCTCTATGTGTCGAATTCTAGGCTATTTGGGTCCACAGGTTTCCCTTGATCAGCTAGTACTAAAGCCCGAGCACTCCATGCTGGTACAAAGCTACAAGCCAAAAGAGCTAAAGAATGCTGTGCTCAACGGCGATGGCTTTGGGCTGGGCTGGCACGCAAGTCAAAGCGATCCTTTCATCTATCGCAATATCTTACCGATGTGGAACGATCGCAGCTTGGACGATCTGTGTCGCTACATTCAGGCCAGTAGCTTTGTGGTCAATCTGCGCAGCGCCACTAACAAGATGCCAGTAGACATCAGCAACTGCCAGCCTTTGAAGTACAAGCAAATGCTGTTTGTGCACAATGGCCTGATAGAAAACTTCTTCGAGTCGTTGCAGCGTCCGATTAGAGAAAAGCTGTGCGATCAGGCATATCGCTCTATTCAAGGGCTAACTGATTCAGAACATATTTTTGCGCTGCTAGTTCATCACCTAGAAACGCAGCCCGGTATCGATCTAGCTGAAGCTCTACACCAGACAATAAAACTGCTGGCAAGTATGGCCAATGCTGCTGGCGTGAGAATCGCGGCTAACGTTATCCTATCGACGCCTGATCGACTGATCGCGCTTAGATACGATAACCAACAGCTAGCCCCTTCTCTGTATCTGCTAAAAAACTCAAGCCACTTTCCTGACTCAATTATTCTCAGCTCGGAAGGACTCTTTGAAGATGACTGGCAGACATGCAGCCAGGATGAGCTGATTAGTGTAGAGAGCGATCGCACGATCAAAAGCTACGCGACTATCGATTGACGTGACTGTTGCTTTGCCTGTTGTCCCACCTCCATCATGCCGTTGCATCATCTATCCGTTTGCTTAGAATCAAGATCGCTTTTCAGCACTTTTCGAGAGTCTCTTCAAGACTGCCGCCGTCAAACGCTAGCGCTAGTTGAAGGCATTAAGTCTGAGACGTTGCGTACGCAGTCGCATCCAGAGTTTAGTCCGGTTGGCTGGCATCTAGGACACATTGCCTACACAGAATCTCTGTGGATATCAGAACAGCTCGCCAAGCGGCCCCAGCAGTTTGGGCAGTATGAGCGGCTGTTTGCAGCAGACGGCTTGCCGAAGTCAGAACGTCAGAACCTACCGGATATCGAGGAGCTTGTGGCCTATCTGCAAGCGGTGCGATCGCAAACTCTCTCCGTTCTTCAGCACGACAACTCTGAAAATGTCCGCCTCTGGCACTGGCTGATTCAGCACGAAAGTCAACACGCCGAAATAATTGCCATGGTGCTAGCTATGCACCAGGTGAACGAAGGTAGTGTTTTGTCTCCAGTGGCTCACCCTGTCGCGGCGGTAGATGATGACAGGGTTTATATCAAGTCAGGTAGCGCCACCGTAGGATCTAATGCACCCAATGCAATCGATAACGAGCGCCCAGCGCATTTAGTCTCTACAAAGAGCTATTGGATCGACCGCGCTCCTGTGACTATCAGGCAGTATCAGGCGTTTATAGAGGCAGGCGGATATAGAGAAGCAAAATGGTGGAGCAAAGAAGGCTGGCAGTGGCTGCAGTCTGCTCAGATAAAGACTCCGCTCTATTGGCCGAATGAAATGCTCGATGGAACATGCGCAGATGACACATGCTGGGACAACCGCCCAGTCTGCGGCGTAAGCTGGTATGAGGCTGAAGCCTATGCAAAATTCGTTGGCAAGCGACTACCGACAGAAGCCGAATGGGAAAGGGCAATGACTTTGAATAATGGGGCTATGAGCAATATGTGCGATCGCACATCCGGCAGCGTCTGGGAATGGACAGATACCTGGTTCGCGCCCTACCCAGGATTTGATCCTTTTCCATACGAAGGCTACTCACAGATTTATTTTGACGGTGAGCACAGAGTGCTCAAAGGCGGTAGCTTCGCAACCTCAAAATGGGTGAGGCGACCTAGCTTTCGCAACTGGTATCATCCACATCGACGGGAAGTCTTCGCTGGATTTCGCTGCGCTATGTCGTCATAGTCTCGCAAAGCATCTCAAACTACAACAAATCAATGCTAAAAGATCAACAGACGCTGACCATCACTAATCTAACGGACGTTGATTCGGCAGAGATACCCGGACAAGACGTAATCACTGGACTATCTTCTAATCCTAGATATCTATCGCCTAAATATTTCTATGACGAGAAGGGTTCGCAGCTATTTGAACAGATTTGCCAGCAGCCAGAATATTATCCGACGCGGACCGAGGCTTCTATATTGAAAGCGTCTAGTGGTGCGATCGCCCACGCCACTGGCCCCTGTGAAATTGTCGAACTCGGTAGCGGCAGCTCTACCAAAACCCGCATTTTGCTCAATGCCTACCAGCTCGCTAGCCATCCGCTGCGCTATCTGCCAATCGATGTCAGCGGTACCATGCTGAACGAAACCGCTGAAAAACTGCTGAAAGAATACCCTCAAATATCAATTCATGCTCTAGCGGGCACTTACGAGTCAGCGCTTCAAGTCTTACCGAGAAAGCAGCTACCTGCTCGAATGATTGTATTCTTGGGCAGCACGATTGGCAACCTAACGCCAGAGGAATGCAATGATTTTCTAGCTCACATCAGCAAAATACTAGAGATTGGCGACTACTTTCTTTTGGGTCTAGATCTACAAAAAGAGATTGCTGTCTTAGAAGACGCTTACAACGATACGCAGGGGGTGACTGCGGCTTTCAATCTCAATATGCTGCGGCATCTGAATCAGCGATTTCGTGGAAATTTTGACATAGAACAATTCTCTCACGCCGCGCATTACAACAAACAAGAAAATCAAATTGAGATGTATTTAGAGAGTGTGGTGGCGCAACGCGTGAGACTAGAAGGGTTAGATTTGACCGTTGAGTTTGAGAAAGGCGATCGCATTCTCAGCGAAATCTCTCGCAAGTTTGATATCGCAGACATGACCCGCACCTTAACTAGTCATCAACTCAATGTTGTAAAAGCCTTCACCGATCAGCAGCAGTGGTTCGGGCTTCTGCTCTGTCAGCGGATTTAATAACCCTAGTCAAATCCGCTTTAGCTCTATGAGCGTGCATCCGTACTCTGCTACACATTGACGAAGCCTACGTTGAGGCTCGATTGAAGCGCAAGATACAGCGTTTTCTTGCTGCGCTGGTTCTGACTACGCTAATTGCGCTATAAGGGGTAAGTCAAAAAAAGCACGTACACCAGGGAGTTTTCATGGCGGATAAGCCAGTCATTTTGACCGTTGATGACGATCCGGCGGTGCTCCAATCGATTTCAAGAGATCTTAGAAAACACTATGGCGATCGCTTTCGGATTGTTCGAGCTGACTCCGGTGCAGCGGCTTTAGAAACCACAGAAAAGCTCAAGCTACGCGGCGATACCGTAGCATTATTTCTCGCCGATCAGCGGATGCCCGGTATGAGCGGCGTCGAATTTCTAGAGCAGGGTAGCGAAATCTTTCCAGCCGCAAAGCGAGCCCTACTGACTGCCTACGCCGATACCAATGCTGCTATTTCAGCTATCAACGATGCCAGACTCGACTACTATTTGCTAAAGCCCTGGGATCCGCCCGAGGAGAAGCTCTATCCTGTTCTAGATGATCTAATTCAAGACTGGAAAGCAGGATTCAAGCCAGAGTTCAAGGGCGTGAAAGTGATTAGCGATCGCTGGTCTCCGCATTCTCACGACCTGCGAGATTTTCTCTCACGCAACCAGATTCCCTATCGCTGGCTCGACATTGAAACTAGCCAAGAAGCGCAAAAGCTGGTCACATACGCCGACTCAGAACCCAACAGCGCTTACCTACCGCTGGTGATTACCACCGAAGGTGAGAAGCTAGTCAAACCCAGCGTCACAGAGCTAGCCCAACAGGTCGGGTTACAGACTGAAGCTGCCAAACCGTTCTACGATTTGGTGATTGTAGGCGGTGGACCCGCTGGACTCGCCGCTGCCGTCTATGGCGCGTCCGAAGGACTCAAGACAGTGATGATCGAGCGAGAAGCCCCTGGCGGTCAGGCGGGCACTAGCTCTCGAATTGAGAACTATCTAGGCTTTCCGGTTGGGCTCAGCGGCGACGATCTCGCCAGACGCGCAGTCACCCAGGCTAAGCGCTTTGGGGTAGAGATTCTAACGCCTCAATCTGCAATAGAACTGCGAATTGAAGACGACTATCGAATCATTAAGCTGGCAGATGGTGGTGAGATTAGCTGTCACGCATTGATCCTAGCGCTAGGCGTATCCTGGCGACTGCTGCAAGTGCCCGGTGTTGATAAGTTTACTGGTGCAGGTATCTACTATGGCGCAGCCAAGACAGAAGCGCCCGCCTGTAAAGGAGAAGAGATCTACGTAGTGGGTGGGGCCAATTCTGCTGGGCAGGCGGCGATGTATTTCTCTCAGTTTGCTCGAAAGGTGAACATGCTGGTGCGCGGTGAATCGCTGGTGAAAAGCATGTCGCAGTACCTGATTGACCAAATTGATGCTACCGAGAATATCAACGTGATGCCGTTTCACAGCGTTGTCGAAGCGCAAGGCGACGAGCGGTTGAACAGTATTCTAGTAGAAGATTCTCAATCGGGTGAAACCAAGACACTGCCGACGAACTATCTGTTTATCTTCATCGGTGCCACGCCGAGTACGGACTGGCTAGGCGATCAAATACAGCGCGATGAAAGAGGATTTATCTGCACTGGACCAGAGGTGAGCGCAGAGAGAGGATGGCCATTGGAGCGCGATCGCTTCCTCTTAGAAACAGACGTTCCCGGCATCTTTGCCGTGGGTGATGTCCGGCACAACTCGGTCAAGCGGGTTGCTTCTGGTGTAGGAGAAGGATCAATCTGCGTGCAGTTTGTACACAGGCATCTAGCGAACGTCTAGTATAGCTTTCCGCACTTTGCTTGCTACATCACGAAAGGCTACACCCCTTATTCCATAACGCAAAGTGCCATAGCAAAGTGCGAATGCATCCGCGCTTTGCTATACAACCCGACTCGAACCGAATCTGAGACCTATGAGATGTAAAAAATAATCACTTTAGCTCGCGCTCCCTGATATTTTTATTATAATCGGTATCGTAGTATACAGAAAATATTCTTGAGGGAAGAAACCAAATGATAAAGAAAATTTTGGTCGCCATTGACGAGTCGGCTTCTAGCGATTGGGCTCTCGATACAGCGCTAGCGATGGCTAAGCCCCTTGGGGCCGACCTGCTTTTGGTCCATGTGCTAGATGCGTTCGCATATGACAGCCCTCAGCAACCGCTTGCTTCTACCGATAGCTTTTTACAAGTTATCAACAGCACGGTGCAGCAAGAGTATGCGCAGCGATGGCAGCAGTTTGAAGATCGCTACAGCGACTTGCTTGAGACAAAGCAGGCCGAGGCCGAGGCTGCTGGTGTTGTAGCGACCTGCCTGAAAGTCCAAGGATCGCCTGAGAGAAAGCTATGTGAGGCGGCTAAAACGAACGATGTTGACCTGATAGTTGTGGGCAATCGCGATCGCACTAATCCCAGCAACATCAGCAACTATCTCGTTCATCACGCGCCCTGTTCCGTGACGGTCGTGCACCCCAAAGCACCTCAGCCATCAGTCTTTGGCACGAAGCGTACAGAAGCTGTTGCTGTATAGAGATATCGGCAATACTTTCCCCATAGGAATGCCCAATATGGGGGCGTAGCATGATACGCCCCTACAGTTTGTTGCTATCTTCTGTTATTCTCGATTCTGCGTTCAGAAGGGGATCGATTAGAGTCCGCAGAAATGACAGAAGATACCTGATGGGCTACTGACAAGCGACGATGATGGGGACGAACGTGAGGAATCAGCGAGTGGGGCTTTTCTAGCCCGTGAGTCTCCATCAGTTCCTGGTCGCCCATGATGTCTAACGGGTCGCCGTCGGCGATGATCTGACCATCGTCGATAAGCAGAACGCGATCGCATACCTCCAGCACAAATTCCAAATCGTGAGAAGAAATCAGCAGCGTTTCAGCAGACCTTTGCAGAAAGCCAATCAGCCGCCTGCGGGTGCGCATGTCCAGACTAGCGGTAGGCTCATCAAGCAAGACCACTTCAGGGTCCATCGCCAGCAGTCCCGCGATTGCCACCATCTGCTTTTCACCGCCGGATAGATGATGAGGGGTGCGATCGCCCAAAAAATCTGTTCCAGTAATCTTCAGCGCTTGGTTGACTCTAGCAGTCGTAGCTTCTGGATCTAGACCCATGTTCTGCGGGCCAAAGGCAATATCTTCTCTAACGGTAGGAGAAAATAGCTGATCGTCTGGGTCTTGAAACAGCATTGCCACCTCTGGGCGAAACTGTCCAGGTTCAACGGGCCGATCTAGGAGAGAGATTTTCCCAGAGGTAGGAGAAAGTACGCCGCAGAGCAGCATGAAGAGGGTAGTTTTACCGCAGCCGTTGTGGCCGATGATGCCAATTCTTTGCCCTTTGTGAACAAATAGAGAGATGTTGTTAAGAACAGGCTCGCAGTTGGGATAGGAGTAGGTGAGATTCTGGGTAGCGATCGCACTTTGAGCAGGTCGCATTCCCTGTTCTTTTAACTGATCCTCTGAAGATACTTCACTTTCTATAGAGTGCTGAGCAGATTGCTGAGCGGAAACTGGACTCATTCTAACTATCCTGGATGTCTACAATGACTTTAACGTTACAAAGCGAATTTAAGAGTAACTTTGGTAGTTTTATAAGAGTCTTTTAATGCTTTACGAGAAAAGATTATAGGCCAGCAGCAGGCAAAGAGAATTCGACTATCACAAAGCTTAAAGCAGCAACCATGCTAAAGCCTGTCAAAAGCGCACTGCTGCTGTCGATTGACGGGCTTTCGACAGGCCGCTTTAGCTGCCCGTAGCCGCGCAATTGCATCGCTTTATACACTCGTTCCGAACGCTCGTAGCTGCGCACGAGCAAAGTGCCAAGTAGTCCGGCTAGCCTTTGCAAATCTTGACGCTGTAGCCGAAATCGACGGCGCTGCTGACCAAAGCCTCTTAGCCGCATCGATCGCTGCATAGTGCTGAGCATTTCTGCGGTTTCAAACAGATAGCGGTAGGTTAGCAGGGTCATATCTGCAATTAGAGTGGGCAAGCCGAGCGATCGCAGCGCCCGTAGCAAAGTCACAAAAGGCGTCGTCCCCAACAGAATAAATCCCAGCGTCAAAATAGAGAGAAACCGGCCTAGGATCAGCAGCATAGTTTCTATTCCCTCCTGTCGCAGCGCCAGCGCGCCCCACTGCCAAAGCACAGTCTCGCCAGTCGAGAACGGCAGCACTAGCACCACCACCAATATAAACAGTCCCGGATAGCTCAATCGCTTGAGCAAAAAGGGGAATGGCAGCTCAGAGAGTAGATATAAAACGGCCGTTAGACAGAGCATTGGCGGGACCAAAGCCAGATGCCTCACAGCGGCAAAGGCGAACATCAGCAGCCCCAAACTGACTAGCTTTAGTCTGGGTGTCCAAGTGTGAAGACGCGATCGCCCATGCACGTACGTTTCAAAATTAGCCAGCGCCATTTTGTCTCTATCTCCTAGTCAGTAATTCCGGCTTTACCCGGTGCAAGAAGACGGCCAGCATCGCCGTGAACGTGCCCTCTATCAAAGCCAGCGGCAGATGCAAAATTAGCAGCGAGACGATAGCAGCTCGCTCTGTATCAAAATCAAAGTCAGCGGGCACGGTAGTAATCACGACCCCTGTGAAAATCAGTGCCGCTATGGCTAGTCCAATAGAGCCACCCAAAAAAGCAAACAGGCCCACTCTAATCCGTTGGCCCCTTTCATCTAATGGGTCGTCAAGCGGCTCTCTTTTATCTGCTTTACTGCCTACATGCCTAAGCTGAAAGATGTGATAGGCCAGCAGCGCCGGAATGCCCATCATACTGGCGTTGACACCTAGAGTAGTCAGTCCACCATGCCCCACCACCAGCGCCTGAAAGAACAGCCCAATTAGAATCGCGGGGTAAGCAAAATAGCCCAGCACGACTCCTAACAGGCCATTTAGAACCAGGTGAACGCTGCTAGGCGGAATCGGAATATAGATAGAGGATGCTACAAAAAATGCAGCGGTCAGCAAAGACGCCTTAGGAATTTGGTCACTGGGATCGCCTCTGCGATTGATCTGGCGCAGCGAATACCAGGTCACTAGTCCCGTCAGCCCATAGCCTGCAATACAGACCTGCGCCGGAAGAATGCCGTCGGGAATGTGCACTAGCGATCGCCCCTCGAATCAGGAGGCAGCCACGACTGTTCGGCTATCGACAGGCTTCTCATATCCGTCCGCAGTCGGCTTTGTTCTTGCCTTGAAATAGAGCGCAGTGCCTACAAATCCCCAAATAATTGCCGCCATACTAATCCAGCGCTGTGGAGTAAAGCCTGACTGAGTCGCTGCTAGTCCACCGGCAGACGAGCCAGTAGACGGGTCAGTCGCCGTCTGCAAAATTCCATTCCCTAGCTCAAAGCTAGTGGCTTGCCCATGACCTGCTTTTCTAACCACTACCTCCCAGAGACCATCGGCCGCGCTCAGACTAGCGTCAGGAGAGAATACAAATCTTCCTTCGCTGTCGGTCTCTCCTACAATCGCGGGCGTTTCTAGATCCGCCGGAGAATAGACCCGTACCTGCGCATTGTCCATTGGCTCGCCAGTATCAAAAGCAGCTTTGATTTCAACCGCAGTCGGAGTGACTTCGACTAGAGCGCCATGCGCATAGGCACTCGGCGCTTTCGACAGCAGCGACAGGCCAATGGTCAAAAACAGAATAGAGCTAAAAGAATTTAGTTGACTGACTTCGCAATGACCCTCCCCGACGTGGCCCAGTCCGGGCATCACCGCCTGTAATGTTTGATAATCCTGAAGCGGATAGCGACTGCTCTAGCTGCTCGCTGTTGACGTTGACTACGCCGTCTTCAGCGAGCTGAGCAATCGGTTCAAAGCCTAACGCACCTGTATTGATATCATCATCTGCGGGCGCTTCGCCATCGCCAAAAAGATGGTCAAAATGGAAAGTTGCCTCTATATCAGCGGTTTCATCAGCCGTTAAGATTCCTTTCCGAGCGTCGCCTACAAAGTCACCACAGCTAAAAGCGATGGGTTCGTCCAAGCTGATTTGGAAGGCAATTGGCGTAGCATCAGCGGCGTCGACTTTGGTGGCGCTACCGACTAGCATCAGCGGATACCCAGCGGAAGGGCCGTCTGTTGCTGGCACTAGCTCCCAGGCCAGAGCGTTGTAGCGGCCTGCCGGGGCAGGGGTAACTTCTCCGACCAAAATGGGATCAGCGCTCTCATCGCCTTCTGCTAGATCGACCGTGATCGGCTCAGCGAGTTTGACCTGCTGCTGTGCGACTAGCTCTCCTTTACCGGGCTCGAACGGCGGTTCGCTCTGGCTAGCGGTGACCTCTGCTAGGGTGACGTACAGATGGTCAAATTCTATTTCCCAGCCGTCTTTGGAAACGAAGCCCTGCCGAACAAAGTCTTCTCCATTGGCGCGAATTTCTAGCGTTCCTGAGCCGTCTGCTGCTACCTCAGTGCTATCGGTTGGCTCGGCGCTGTCACTAACTGCGGTAGTCGTATCGCTACAGCCCACTGCTGCGATCGCCAGCATCACCACCGCACTCAGCACCGGACCTTTCGTTCCCGATAGCCACTTACGCACCTGTTTTACTGGATCTGGCAAAATTCTCCAGTCACTCATGTCGTCTGCTCGTCCTTGTAAGAGAGATTCGACTAATAATGGGTGATTGCTTCTAGCCTTTGCAATGCCCTAGGGGGGTATCGAGGACGTAAAGCCTTGCTTAAAAGATTCGGAATTATAGGAATTACTCCGTTATCCTATGATCTCGTTACGCCTTAAAACATAGTTATTTTTCTTCCACTCGTGTGCGTCATTTAGTGAAGCCTTCTAATTCCACTCCTCTGAACGCCAATCTTCGATCAGGCGATTCCCCAATTGCCAATTCTGCTTCTGATTGCTCACATTCACCAGACTCTCTTTCTCCAGCTGCGCACCCTCATATTCATAGTGAAGAATCTCTTAAGAAGATCGTGAATCGGCTATCGCGTTTAGAAGGCCACATTCGTGGCATCAAAACAATGGTGCAAGAAAATCGGCCCTGCCCTGATGTTTTAGTTCAGGTAGCAGCGGTTCGAGGCGGACTAGACCGAGTCGCCAGAGTAATCCTAGACGAGCATTTGAGCGAATGCATCACTAGGGCCGCCGCCGAAGGCAATATTGAAGCAGAGATAAAGGCGCTCAAAACAGCCCTAGACCGATTTGTTGTGTAGCAGGCTTTGACAGCTCAGCTCTACAGAATCATCAACCTGAACAGGCATTTCTATGGACCGACAGCGAGAGCATCAGGCTAACGAGCGAACGTTCCTGGCGTGGCTAAGAACGTCAATCTCTTTGATTGGATTTGGGTTTGCGATCGCGCGCTTTGGCCTCTTCCTCCAAGAATTTCAGTCCGCTAACGAATCCAGTCCCTCTGCGGCCAATTCGCAGCTGCTCGGGCTCGGGCTAGTAGTCTCAGGCGTCGCCGTTATTGTCTTAGCAGGCTGGCGCTACAATCAGGTATTTCATCAAATCGAACGCGGAGCCTATCGGCCTAGTCGCTGGACCGTTTGGGTATTGACAGCCTTAGTTACGTTTTTAGGACTGCTGAGCATACCGCTTTTGCAAGGACAGCGATCACCCTCAAATTCTAAATCTTCTATCCGGCAGATTGTACCCTAGGCAAACTCAACTTGTACTATCACATCATCAAAGTCCTGATTGCCGCCTCCGGTCATATCTTCAAAGCTAAAAGCGTTGTTACTAAAGCTACATCTGAGGCTGCTATAGCCAAGATTATAGAGAGATAGTGTCGATCAGTGGACAAATATCTTCCGGCTGAGGACAAGGCTGCGTGTTAGCCCAGCGATCGCGATACTGTTCAAGCTCAGCTTTAAAGTTGACCATATCTTGGATTTGACTGGTCAGCTTTTCAATTTTTTCTTGAAGGAGCGATCGCACCAACTCACAAGGCAAGTCTCCTTTTTCATGTACCGTTAAAACTTCTCCAATTTCTTCTAACGAAAGGCCCAGCGCCTGCGCCTTTTTGATAAAAAGCACCTGCCTCACTGCCGTCGGCAAATAGTAGCGATATCCATTGTCACCTCGTTTAGAAGTCAGCAGTCCAAGCTTTTCGTAATAGCGCAGAGCGCCTACCGCAATCCCCGTCTGTTTAGAAACTTCCCCAATCTTTAGACGTGTTGCTGTCACCATATTCAAAGAACTCTTAGCTTTCCGGACTTTGCTCACTACACCATGAAAGGCTACATCCCCTATGCCATAACGCTATGACAACACCGTCCCCATCAGCGCTGATAGGGACGGAATCGAAGTTGTGCTCAGATGATGCCTAGGACAAGGCAGTAGAGTCTGCGTTTTGGGGATGCCATACGAAGGCGTAGTACGCAGCGATCGCACCCGTTGCCAGATTCAGCCAAACATTGTTACCAAAAATAGGCATCAATCCAAACAGATGATTGGCTGCTGGAATTAATCCCATAATGCCAAGTGCTAAATAGCTAATAGCAAAGAATCTGTTGTAGTTGAAAGCGCCGCGATCGCCTGTTGCGGAATACAGACCAAATATACCTATCGCCAGGTGGGCAATATTGTGAAGCAAGTTAGTAGGGAAGAGTCCGAATACGTATCCAAACCCTCTAAGATAGGCAGCTGCATAATTGGCACCTACGGTTGCAGGGATCTGATCGGCACTAATTGGCGCGCTATCTACCATTGCCGCAGAAGGCAAAGAGACCAGCGACGGAATTAGACCCGCAATTCCTAAGAGCGTAAAAATGAGACCTAGCGCTAGTGCGCATTTCTTTTCACCAGACATATGGAGAGAGTTTCCAAATACGAGATTACGCTTCAAGTGTGTAGTATTTTTCAGCGGTTTCCCTCTGTCCGAGCTCATAGCTTGGTCGAACTAGTCGCACTCAATAGTTTGACACTGTGTAGGCTAGAAGAAAGGAGAAAACAATCGTAGGTTGCAGTAGTTTTACTTCTTTAGATAGAGTTGGTTTCCTTAAACATTCAATGTGTTAAACGTTGTTCATGGCGGACGTCCTACAGATCGTCTGGGTTGATGCCAAGCGATCGCAGCTTTTCAGCTAGCTTGTTGGCTCTTGCTGCTGCTGCTGCTGCTTGCTGCTTTGCCGACACCGCTTCCTGCTTCGATTGTTCTGCTTGCTGCTTCGACTGTTCTGCTTGAGCTATCACCTCTTCGTAGCTTAGAAAAGGACTGCCATCGGGCCGAATTAGCTGTAGCTCGGTGTCTGTTGTATCAAAGCGAATTTTCAGCAAAGGGCTTTCCCAATCAGACATATCTAGAATGTGCAACAAGCCAAACTCATCACGCAAGAATCCACTTAGTTCATAAGTTTCGGTATCGTATAAGTAGTATTCTTCAACGCCATGCCGGTCAAAGAACAGCAGTTTTTTCTCCATCTCTCGCTTTGTATTGCTTGGTGAGAGAATCTCAAAGACGACTTGGGGCGGCGTGTTTTCTTCTTGCCACTGCTTGTACGACAGGCGCTTACCTTTCGGACGACCTAACGCGACCATCACATCCGGCGCAACCGAGATATCAGGACGCCCCTCAATCGGATACCAAAACAAGTCGCCTGCAACGAAGGCATCTGATAGCAGCCAGTTGAGATTTTGCTGGATAATCACAATCCACTGATACTGTTCTGTGTTGCTTGCCATTGGCTGATCGTCACAGTCTGGATAAAAGATTCCAGCCGTTTCATTCGGTTTAGATAGTTGAGAGACCATAGTTCGCACGAATTAGGTTCAGCCTCGGTCACCAAGCTAGATAGCTTAGCAAGCACATATAGCTTTCAGTATAAAGTTAATCTCAAAAAGCTTCGCTAAGATATGAGGCACTCAGACCATTTGTCAATTAACCACCTGATGCAGACGCTGATAGTGATGCTTCAAATCTGCTAGTAAGTCATTGTAGAGTGGCAAAATCTTCTGATACTGTTTCACATTTTCTGGAATTGGCTGGCGGACGTGGGCGATCGCAACTCTCTCTTCCACGTCCTCTATCTGCGACCACTCTCCTAGCGCCACCAGCGCTACTACCGCCGCACCAAATGCCGAACTCTCGATCACCTCGGGCACTAATATCTGCCGATCAAAGATATCTGCTAGTATCTGCTGCCACAGGTCTGACAGCGCAAATCCCCCCGAAGCGCGCAGCGTCTCGACCTCTCCACCGGCTAGCTCTAGCGCGCTAAAAACAGAATGCATGTTGTACAGTACGCCTTCCATCACCGCTCTGACCAAATGGGCCTGACCGTGATTGCGCCCTAGTCCAAAGAAATTAGCCCGCGCCTGCGCATTCCACAGCGGCGCTCTTTCTCCTAACAGATGAGGATGGAAGATCAGTCCCTCTGAACCTGGGGAAATTGTTTTTGCCATTTCGGTCAGCCGCTCATAGGTCGAATAGCTCGGCTCTACACTCATCATGCAGGTCTCGTCACCTAGCTCGCAGGCTTTGTCTGGATGCACTGAATACGGCACTAGGCTATCGCGTGTCCATTGCAACACAAATCCACCGTTGTTCACCGCTCCGCCCATCACCCAGCGCGATTCTGTCAGCGCGTAGCAAAAGAGCTGTGCTTTGCTTTCAGTGGTTGGTTTTTCTACTACCTGTCTGACTGCGCCGCTAGTGCCTAGCGTGATGGCAGCAGTTCCTCTGGCGATCGCACCCACCCCTAGATTAGCGAGCACACCATCGCTAGCTCCAACGATGACGGGGGTACCTTGTGCAATCTCCATCTGCTGTGCATAGTCGGCTTGCAAGCTAAGCTGGTGCGTCGTCGGCACAATCTTAGAAAGCTGACTTGGTTTGATCTGGGCAATTTGCAAAGCGCCCTCATCCCAATCTTGTTTCTCTAGATTCAAGAAGCCGGTTGTTGAAGCAATTGAGAGATCGACTGACCCACTCATCGCACCAGCGATGCAGCACGTATTCTTTAATTGAGACTACTCGTGCCACTTGTTTGAGCAGTTCAGGTTTCTCTTGGGCTAGCCACGCCAGTTTGACGACTGGCGACATCGGATGGATTGGCAGGCTCGTCCTCATATACAGATCGGGGTCTTGGGCGCGGATGGATGGAAGCATGCGATCGCTACGATTGTCCGCCCAGGTCAGTAGGGGCATCAGCGGCTGATCATTGTCGTCTAGCAGCAATAGCGTATGCATCGCCGCGCTAAACGACAGACCGATTAGCTGGTCTGGCTCTGCGTCTACGCTGGCGACAACTTCTGCCACCGTTTGCGTTGCCGCCTGTACAATTTGATCCGCGTTCTGTTCTGCCGCGCCGGGTACAGGTGCGTTCAGTGGATATCCTTTAGCACTTCGAGCTAGCTGCCGTCCTTGCGTGTCAAAAGCCACCGCTTTGGTGCTGCTGGTGCCGATATCTATCCCGATGATGTATTTCATGAGAATTACACAGTGCTAATTCAGGGTGTTAAACCAGAGGACTAATCCATTCCTACTGCGCTTTCAGCTTCGGTTGGTGCTTCTGTTGGTTCAGCGGCTTGCGTTCCAACCTCTGTGCTTCCAGTTGCGGCGCGATCCGGCTCAACCCCTTCTAGGACTACCAGCGCATCCAGCATCTTTTTGACTAGCGGCGCGGCAACCGTTCCTCCATAGGCATTTTCACCTTGAGGTTCATCCACAACAGCGAGCACCACATAGCGGGGATCGCTGACTGGCGCAATGCTAATAAAGCTGGTAATTCGCTGATTGCCATAGGAGCCGTATTCTGTTGCTTTTTGCGCAGTACCGGTTTTTCCAGCAATCTGATAGCCGTCGGTCTTGGCTGCCGATCCAGTGCCATCATCGACCACGTCTCTCATCATGTTCAGCACCTGTTGGGCTGTCTGAGCTGAAAATATTCTCTTCGGTGCGGTTCTCTCTGGAGTCCAGGTCAGCTCGCCATCGTCATCAACTAATCCTCGCACGACTCTAGGTTCTACCATTTCGCCACCGTTAGCTAGGATGGCGTGGAGCTGTACTAGCTGCAAAGGCGTCAGCGAGAAGCCCTGACCAAAAGCAGTTGTTGCGGCTTCGACCGGGCTGTTGATGAACTGTTCTTTGTCCTTGACTTGGCCGTTAGTTTCGCCGGGCAGCTCTACTCCGGTGACCTGGCCGAGCCCTAGCTTTTCTAACCAAGCGTAATAGTCAGCCCGGTCTAGAGTCTGCATGATATGCACCATACCGACGTTGCTCGAATAGCGCAGCACATCCGTAATTGAGAGCGTGCCTCGACCACCGCCCCAGTTGTAGTCGACGTTTTGAATAGGCCAGCCGCCGACTTGGATCTGGCCTTCGTCAAAGATCGTATCGTCGGGGGCAATGCTGCCGTTTTCTAGTGCGATCGCCACATTAATGGGCTTGAAGGTCGATCCCGGCTCATATAGATCGCTTACCGCCCAGTTCTTGAGATTTTCGAGATTTTCGGTATCGTAATAGCGATTGGGGTCGTATGTAGGTGCGATCGCCAGCGTTAAAAGCTCTCCGGTCTGAGCGTCCATTACAATCACAGCGCCGCGCTTAGCCTGGTATTCAGCGACTGTCGCGGCTAGATTCTTCTGGGCAATGCGCTGTAGTCGATTGTCGATAGTCAGCTGCATTTGCAGATCGTCGCGAGTGACTAGCTGTAAAGGCGCAGATTCTTTTGACTCTGGGGCTGCGTAGGTAAGCTCATCCTTCTCGCTCAGCTCAATGCCTGATTGAGGCACGCCGTCTAGGTCTACGTATCCGGTCACTTGCGAGAACACCTCGCCTTGAGGATAGATACGCTGCGGAGAAGGCAGTAGATCTAGGCCGTCTAGTCCTAGCGATCGCAGCCGTTTAGCCGTTTCTTCTGAAATGTCTGAAGACAGCTTGATCCCACTTTCTTGCGATTGAAACTGCTCCTCTAGGGACTGCGTATCTTGTTCAATCACCTCACCGACTGCCGCCGCGACCGTTGCCGCAGGCTGTTTGAACAGCATCGGGTGCATATACAGCGTATACATCACCTGATCCATCGCCACCACGTTGCCCTGGCGATCTACGATCTGCCGTCGGGCGCTGCGAGGCGTCGCCTGAATTGCCTGCTGTTCTTGGGCCATCACCTTCAGGTCAGAGCCAATCACTAGCTGTAGGTAAGCCAGTCGTCCACTCAATCCCACCGTCGTCAGCATTAGCATTAGCCAGACGCTGATCAGCCGCAGTTGAGGTGACTGTCTCGTCTTGTGTCGATCTCTGACGTAGCTGTTCTGTTATCTCTCTGGCTAGCTCTCCGGTTAGTCCTTCGGTCAGCGCTTTGGCCAGCCGCACCTAGTCGATCACGAGAACGCTGCCGACGTGCCACAGTTGAATTTTTGCGCCGCGCAGTCTTGTTCTTTCGATCCGGCGCACTGGCGTTTGCACTATCTCCTGCCCTCTCTTTTGGCTGCGATGCGCCGCTCTGATGACGCGCTGCCCGGTTGGATGCATCCATAGAAACGCTAATACCCTAACGGCTGTAGCCGCTCCGACTCACTCTCTTCTGTTTGTGCCACGTCCGCACGTCTAGGTTCAGGCTTAATAAACAGCATATCGTCGGGCTGATAGGGCTGTAGCCCAGAGTCCTCTTTGACTGCTTGCTCTGCCAAACTTTGCTTGATCGACTCATTCGCTGTGCTCAACTGCTGCGATTCACTTTGCAAAGCATTTAGCTGAGCCATTGCTTGATTAGTCGAGCGATCCAGATACACGCTGGAGCCGTAGACGACTAGTGCGCTAGTGACCAACAGACCAGTCAAGACCGTAGAACCCTGCTGGAATCTGTGCAGCACTCTTAGTCCGAGCGGTAGACGAGGCTGCTTGGGTAGCTCGATCGGCGCTAGCACCGACGATTGATCCACCAGCTCGTTTTGCTGTACTCGTTTGGCTGGCAAGTCTGTCGACAGAGCCACTACGTTGCTTTTAATAAGAGTCAGTTTGGCGAGTAGACCTGAGATTAGCAGCCTCAGGCTGAGGCGACGGCGCAGAAGAGTCGAGGTCGGTAGCGAAAACCATGCGGCTATGTAGGGATAGGAAGAACGAGCTTTCTCTAAGATCTGTTGGATATCTGACTTTTGGGTATCTAGCATACGACCGTATCTGACGCTGGCCGTGTAAGCGATTCCCTATATCAAATTACGCGAATACTACCCTGTGTGCGACATAAGAACAAGGTGGATCGCGATGTTTTCCTCAGATCTTTTCTCAAATGGCACTTGAGCTGTGTGAAAGTACGCAGATCAACACAAAACCTAAGCACAAAGCCACGGTCTGCTAGTCAAATGCAGCACCGTGGCTTTATAACTCCCTACTTATAGGAACGGTTAACGCTGAGGTCGAGGTTTATCGGGTAGTCCAACCATGTCCGCGTTGCTCTTACCGGGCGGGATCATGGGATAGCAGTTCTCGTCTCGGCGGACCTGCACGTTAAGCAAAAACGGACCGTCGTGATCTAGCATCTGGGCGATCGCACTCTCTAGCGCTTTGGGATCGCTAAGCGTCATTCCCTTTACCCCAAACGCCTGAGCTAGCAGCTCAAAGTTCGGCATGCCCGCTGCCATCTCAGAAGAAGAGTAGCGCTCACCAAAGAAGGTTTGCTGCCACTGGCGCACCATTCCCTGCCAGCCGTTGTTCAAGATCACTGTCTTGACGTTGATTCCGTACTGGGCCAGCGTGGCTAGCTCCTGCAAGTTCATCTGGAAGCTAGCGTCCCCACTGACACAGACCACCTGACTGTCGGGCAGCGCTACCTGCACACCCATAGCCGCTGGCAGGCCAAAGCCCATCGTGCCAAGTCCCGCACTCGATATCCACTGACGGGGGCCGTTCTTTAAGAACTGTGCTGCCCACATCTGGTGCTGACCTACGTCTGTGGTGCAGTAGGCGTTAGGCGCTTGCTTCGTAATTTCGACAATGACGGACTGTGGTGAAATATCGTCTGGATAGACCGGTGCAACCAGCGGAAAGTCTTTTTTCCACGTTTCAATTTGATCCCGCCAAGACTGACTCTTGCGCGAATCTGGCGTCGTCTGGTCTTTCATCCGTTCTAGTATGCGCGCGACCACAGCTTTCACATCGCCGACGATAGGCACTTCAGGCAGGCGATTTTTGCCCACTTCAGCCGGATCGATATCGATATGAATGACTTTTGCTCTAGAGGCAAACTCATCTAGCTTTCCGGTTACCCGGTCGTCAAACCTAGCGCCAATCGCGACTAGCAAATCGCATTCGCTCACAGCAAAGTTGGCGTAGGCCGTGCCGTGCATTCCTAGCATGCCAACCGAGAGCGGATGGTGCTCGTCTACAGCGCCTTTGCCCATCAGGGTATTGGTAATGGGAGCTGAGAAGGCTTCGGCCAGCGTCTGGATTTCGGCATGTGCGCCTGAGGTAATTGCCCCGCCGCCGACGTATAGCAAAGGCTTTTCTGAGGCTTGTAGAAGTGCGATCGCCTCATCTACTTTGTCATCGTCAATCTCAATTTCGGGCGCATAGCCTGGAATATTCACATCGCCAGGATCAACCGGAATGTAGTCAATCTCTTCAACGCCGACATCCTTGGGCACATCGATTAGTACCGGACCGGGCCTACCTGTCTTAGCAATATGAAATGCCTCTGCGACGATCTGCGCCATCTGGTTGGGATCGCGGACTACGTACGAATGCTTCACGATCGGTAGCGTGATGCCATAGATGTCTGTTTCTTGAAAGGCATCGGTCCCGATTGCCGCGCGCGTGACCTGGCCAGTAACCACCACCATCGGAATCGAGTCCATCTGCGCGGTCGCGATCCCAGTCACTAGATTAGTCGCACCCGGACCAGAAGTGGCAAAGCACACGCCGACTTCACCCGTCGCTCTAGAATAGCCATCGGCCGCGTGAGCGGCCCCTTGTTCGTGTCTGACTAGAATATGCTGCACTTGGCCCTGTGCTTCTGCTTTGTAGAGGGCGTCGTAGATGGGCAGAATGGCTCCGCCTGGGTAGCCAAAGATGTGCTTGACGCCGTGGCGCACCAGACTATCGATTAGCGCATAGGCACCGCTCACTCGCTGGGTAGCTCTGGAGGAATCTGCTGGCGAGAAATCTGATGTAAACGTGACAGGGGAGGCCATAGACGGTACCGAAGAAAATTCAAACTATAGGTAAGAGGGATCTGATAGAAAAACTTGCCTTTGAGGATCAGTCTTTCTTCAGGCAATACCTTGATCAAGACTCTTGATCTTAAACAGCAAGCGGTTTGTCTCACGATAAAGTGCCTGCTTTTTATTATTCCTTAAAGCATTTTCTAGAGGTCAATGGCTGGCAATTGCGTCTCGAAAGATACTTTCAATTAGTGTAAGTTGTAGCCTAGCGAACAACAAGATTTCATTCTTTTAGTTGTTGTCATCTCTTAACTTTTGAATGCAGATCTTGCATATGGGGTCAGTCAATAGATTCAAGGTTATACGCGGCGTGATCTTGGGTCAGCGATCGCACCAAAAACGCTTTCGCACTCATCCTCTTGCCTGCGCCCTCAGCCACCTGCCACCAAGGCACACAGAACCCTATTGCTAGCTCCGGGGTGCCCCATAGACTCAGGTGATCCACTGACGGATCAGCGTAGAAATTAATCTCACCAGCCCCTAGCGGCAGCGTTGTCAGATGGGTAAAGCGATCGTGACTGATGCGCACGACCCTAAGCCCCAACACTGGGACGCCCCAGCCATCAATCGCAAATAGCCGCGTCACCTTGCCGCCCGAGCTCTGCCATAGGAACAGAGCCCCTGCTAGCCCCACGACGCCAGCGCTAAAGCCGATACCTACAATCGGCGGCTGAGTCGCTGGGTTGCCCAAAGTGTCAGTCATCCACTGGTAGATTTCAAAGGGTGAAATTGGCACACTAGGAACGATGCGCGGACGAGTGAATGAAGGAAGCGATCGCACAAATCCCTCGGTCATTTCGGCTCGGTTAAAACCAGGACAAATGATTACCGGCAGTTGCTTAGGCGGTGATGGTGACGGTGACAAATCGATGGGCTCTTCACTGAGTTGCTGATTGTCCATCGCGTTCGTTTGGTTCCATTTGCAAATCTTCCACACATCCCCTACTAGCACCGAATCCGAACGTTCGGTTCTACCCATAGTCAAGTTCAGAGGCTTACGGGTAGTGTGAATAAAGACAAGGCACTACGCAGCCGACCCCCTTCTTTGTACATGCTATGGGCGCTCCCGATCAGCTTTTACCGACTATCAGCGCGTTGGTTGCTCTAGGCGAATTTGCCCAGGATGAGCAAAGCCATGAAGTGTCTACTATTCCTACTTTTAGCGAAGGGCTAGCCGCCGACGTTCGGCAGCAGCGAGCAGAGCGCGAGTGGACCGGAGCGATCGCAGCACTTACCCAGCTACTCAATCAACAAAAGCCGTTCACAGCTAAAGCCAAACGCACCAAAAAACCAACGCAGGCGCTGCTATTAACCGGGCCTGTTCCCCTACTGAACGATCCTAACCTAATTCCACAGCTCTCAAACTGGACGTTTGTGCCACACTCATCCGCAGAGCTAACCGCGTTTAGTGCGCTTTCGCCCGTAGAGCGGATCTTTAGAAACCCCTTTCAAAAGCAGGTCCACGCGACTCGTCTTCTGCCACTTCTAGAAGACGATCCATTAATCCAAGAGCAGTTTGCTCTGGTCTTGACCAAAGAGTTCTCACTGGTTTTAGTGCTTGGAGAAGATGCCGATCGCGAGCTGAGCTTCCAGTTCTCGTTTATGCCCGAAGTGGTCAGTTCAGTCTGGCGACTATTGCGATCGCGTATCCTGCTGACTCGTCCACAGCAGCTAGACTTCATCGAAGCCCTGGTCGAAAAATTCACGCCAACAGAGCCTAGCTATCGAATCGTCAGCCAGTTCAACCGCTGGATGCTGGCCTGTTTGCCGCAAAGCAATTCCCAACCTAGCTCGCCTATCAATTCGCACAGTCAGCAAAACAGTTCACAAGCGCTGCACAGCGAATCAAACAGTGGTGTCGCTCATGCAGCTCAAGGCATAGACCCTAGAACGGGATCAAATGCTCAGCCTTCTGCACAGGCCACAGCCCAATCTCCTGTACAGCCTTCTACCCAGCCATCAGATAGCGCCTTCCTTCAGGCAATGGCACACGAGATCCGTACGCCGCTGACGACCATCCGGACCTATACCAGATCGCTACTCAAGCGAAAAGACCTGAACCCTCAGGTGATCAAGCGGCTCAAGAGTATCGATCTTGAGTGTACTCAGCAGATTGATCGCTTCAGCCTAATTTTCAAGGCAGTAGAGCTAGAGGCGGCTAGTCAATCGCCTAAGTCACCTCTGAGTGCGATCGCCCTTAGTCAGGTTTTCCAAAATGCCATCCCGCAATGGCAGCAGGCCGCCCAGCGCCGCAATCTCTCTCTAGAAGTGGGTCTACCACCCGACCTGCCGATGGTCGCTAGCGATCCCACGATGCTACAGCACGTCCTGACTGGTCTAGTCGAACTCTTCACTCACAGCGTTTCACCTGGGAGCCATATCCAGCTTCACGTGCTTCACGCTGGCAACCAGCTCAAGCTTCAGTTTCAGTCTCAAGCCGATCCCAATCAGCCCAATCCGTCACCTACCTGCACCGCCCCGCCGCTTCAGTCTCTGGGCCATCTGCTGATGTTTCAGCCAGAAACTGGCGGGCTCAGCTTGAACCTAGAAGCCACCAAGAATCTGTTTCATGCGCTTGGAGCCAAGCTGACTGTGCGCGAACGCTCGGACCAGAGCACCACCTGGACGGTCTTTCTGCCGCTGGAGACTAGCGGACTACAGTCCTATCAGATCGTTTAGCCCGTCAGCAGATCTTCTTCTGGAAAATGAATCGAGCTGGGGCTAGGATCGCCCAAAACAGCAGACATCAACAGCAAAATTCCGACTCGTCCGATGTACATCGTGGCGATAATAGCAAGCTGTCCTCCCGACTGAAAGATCGCCAGTGATGCCGGTCGAGAGTCCTACTGTTGCAAACGCGGATACCGTCTCGAATAAGATTTCGATGAACGGCAGGTCCGGATCGCTTAGCGATAGGCAGATAGTAATTAGTCACCACGCTACCGACTGAAGCAACGACCACCGCTAGTGCTTTGAGCACCCTAGTCATCGGAATTTGCCGTTGATAGCAGTTCACCTCTTCTTTTCCTCGCAGCGCAGCTTTGGTACACATCATCAAAATGCGTACGGTGGTCGTCTTGATCCCGCCACCCGTACTGCCAGGACTCGCACCCACAAACATCAGCGCGATCGCCACGAATAGAGCGCTAGTCTCCATCGAGCCAATGTCAATCGAATTAAAGCCAGCCGTACGCATCACTACCGACTGAAACCCGGCTAGTAAGATTTTTGATCCAAAGCTTCTGCCTGCTATCGTATCTGGATTGTCGTATTCGATTAGGAAAAAGGCCACGGTGCCCAGAACTAGCAGCGTCAGCGTTGTACTAGTGACAATCTTGAAGTGGAGAGAAAAGACGGTGTGAGTTTTTTGACCTTGAAGGCGCGATCGCAGCCACATGAATCCTTCCATAATTACCTGATAGCCGATCCCGCCCACGATGATCAGCGCCGAAATCACAACCATCGGCCAAGCATTCTCGGCATACTGCACCACGCTGTCAGGAAATAGGCCAAACCCAGCATTGTTGAAGGCGCTGATGCTATGAAAAATCGATAGCCACAGCGCCTGACCGAGCCCAAAGTCCTCTAAAAACGTTGGCATTAGGCAAAAAGCGCCCGTCAGCTCAAAGATTGCCGTCATCGAGATGATTGACACTAGCAACGCGTTTATATTAGACAGCTCAGAGGTATCCATTGCCTGCTGAATTGCCAGCCGATCCTTTAGACACAGCCGCCGCCCAATCAGCAGTAGCAGCAACGTCGTCGCGGTCATATAGCCCAATCCCCCTAGCTGGATTAGCATCAGCACTACCCCCTGACCAAACGCAGAAAAATAGCTGCCTGTATCCACTACAACCAATCCCGTCACACAGACCGCTGAAGTCGATGTGAATAGGGCCACTAGCGGACTGTTCCAGTCCCCGCTAGCAGTCGAAAGCGGCAGCAGCAACAGCAGCGTACCCACCGCAATCAACACCAAAAAGCCAAAGCAAATTGTTCTAGGGACGGTCATAAACTCATCAAAAGCCCTTTAGAAGAGCCAAGCAAAAGAGCTAAACAAAAGAGCCAATTGAGAAAGCCAGTCGAGCGGACGAAGCGAAAAAGCCAGTCACAAGGGATAAAGCTACCATATGACCAATCTCTCACAACGGAGCCCCACCGCGATGACTGCTAGTACGCCCCTCGCCGAAAAAATCCAACGGTTTTACGACACGTCCTCACCCTTGTGGGAAAAGACTTGGGGTGAGCACATGCACCACGGCTACTACGGCAGAAATGGTCAGCATCGAAAAGATCGCAGGCAGGCCCAAATCGATCTAATCGAAGAGCTGCTGAAGTGGGCTAACGTCACGACAGCTCATACCATCCTAGATGTCGGCTGCGGTATTGGTGGCAGCAGCTTGTATCTTGCTAGAAAATTCGACGCTCAGGCAGTCGGCATTACCCTCAGCCCAGTTCAGGCCAAACGAGCAGGTGAACGCGCGGCCGAGCAAGGCATTGATCTTCTCGCCTTTGAAAATTTTGCAATGGCACAAGCCCCGGCGGTTCAGTTTCAAGTTGCTGATGCGCTATCGACTCCTTTTCCAGATAGCGCTTTTGACTTTGTCTGGTCGATGGAAAGCGGTGAACATATGCCAGATAAGCCTGGCTTCTTACGAGAGTGCTACCGAGTCCTAAAACCGGGTGGCACTTTTCTAATGGCAACCTGGTGTCATCGGTCTACCCACACTCTGGCTGGCCCACTGACGGAGAGTGAGAGTCAGCATCTCGATCGACTGTACGAGCTGTATCACCTGCCCTATGTTATTTCTCTAGATGACTATGGCGCATTAGCTGATGAAATCGGATTCGCGGATGTAGCAATGGCGGACTGGTCAAGGCAGGTCGAATTTTTCTGGCAGGATGTGGTTCGTTCAGCGCTAAATCTTGAAGCGGTTTCAGGTATCTTGCAGGCCGGGGAAGAAACCATTCGCGGGACGGCTGCGATCGCTCTAATGACCACCGGCTTCAACCGAGGGCTGATCCGCTACGGCCTCCTCAAAGGCACAAAGTAGAAGGTATGCAGTAGACAAAAAAAGCCCTAGCCAACTACCGTCAGCTAGGGCCAGTTCTACTCACTCAAAGCAAAACCAGACAGCCGGAATCAGACAGAACAAAAGGGGACTACACCCTCTCGTCTATAGTCTGAGTGCAATCGAGCAAGCGAACCATTGCCGCCGCCGCGTAGTTGCGTAGTGCTGGCGTATCGGGACGGAAGCTATTACCCACTTCGTTCAGTGGCGTGGCCACTCCGCAGAAGGTAGATAGCTCAGAGATGGCATCCTTTGCCCAGTGGTCATTGATATCCCCAAAAGATGCACCCGGTTGATTGGCCGTAAGATCGTTTGTGTCGTTCTTGTATTCAGCAGCGCGGCGCATAATCGCAATCAGCTCAGCGCGAGTCACCTGATTGGCGGGTCTAAAGGTACCGTCCTGGTAACCGCTGATGATTCCTAGCTCTTGAGCCTTCTTGATCTTCGCGGCGCTCCAGCGAGTAGCAGGCACATCCGAGAAAGGCACGTTGCCAACTGGCGCTGCAGTCTCGGGAGCAACGTCTAGACCTTCAACTGCGATCGACACTAGCTGTTCACGGGTCAAAGTCGCCTTGGGTCTAAAACTATTATCTTCAGCAAAACCGGAGATAAACCCAAGCTGAACGGCGCGGTTAATCTCATTGGCGTAGACATCACCAGCGACATCAGGAAAAGAGGCAGGCGCAGGCGGAATGACAACGACTGGTCCGGGAACTTCAGGGTCAGTTGGTCCAGCAACGATGGTCTCGTCTTGCGCAATTAATTGAGCCGTAGTCAGATCGTTCGCGATGTAGGTACGGCCAGTCACGCTGCCCTCAAAGGTTTGTCTGGCCAGTCTCCAGCCGGGCTTCAAGAAGATCTTGGTATAGCCACCTGGCACAATCCCGTCAGTCTGACCGATGACAAACTTTTGAGCGCCGCTACCCGCGAAAGGAGAAGGCTGAGCATAGAGCACCAGAACGCCATTTTCCTGTTCCAGAACGGGGCTGTACTTGATATCTGTACCCGCTGCTCGCAGTAAATAGCCGTTGGTGTCGGTACTGCGACCACAGGCGGGGTTATTAAAGGTCAATGGCGTGACCACCGTTGGATTAGAGCCTCTTAGCGAGAAGCAAGGTGGGGAGGGCTGCTTCTGTTCTAGGATCATTAGACCGTAGCGCTGATTGCCGCCGATATTAGAAGTCGGGTTCGCGACTAGCAAGTAAGGCTCTTGAGCAGTCTCTTGCATGCCAAAAGGAGACGCCTGGGCCATCTGAACCGCCGGGGCTGGGGCGTTGACTTGAGCCACGGACTGATGCTGCGCAAACGCTGAAGGGAGGTTGCTAGCGGTAATGGCAACAGCGGCGGTAGCCAGCGCAGTCACTGTGAGTCGAAATGATTTCATTTGCTTATCCTTTGATTTTTAGTAGAGTTCACGATGGTCGGCGACAGCGTGAGGGTTGCACACCCAACGTTAGAACGCGAAATTCAAGCTGCTGCGACGGCAGGGAAACAATTTGAATTTTCTTGATTTGACTGAGTACAGATTACCCGGAAAGTCAGCGCGAGCGTCTCAAGATATGTGTATGAGTGCTGTTCTGGCTTAGCGATGCTGTCTCGATTGGGCCAATAGGATTTGGCATGAGTCGCCGATGGCGATTTGGGCAGCTTATAGACAAGCTCATCAATGCTTCCTGTTTGAATTCGGAGCGTGAATGAGTCGAGTCTTACCAGGTCTGTCCACGTCATGCATTCTGTCCGCGTCATGTATATAGAGATAAAAGATTTGTTTCGTGAGGGCTATTCTCGAAGGGGCGCTTTTGTAGTCGGCACAGCTATAGTCGGTGCGATGACTGGCGTTTGGATAGGGGGTGAAGGGGCGATCGCAGCCGATCCGACCGCTATCGAGCAGCTTATAGAAACCAACCAGTGTCGGGGATGCGACCTCCACGACGCCGACTTGCGCAGACTAAATTTATCCGGCGCTGACTTGACCGGCGCTGACCTCGAAGGAGCCAACTTTTACTATGCCAATCTCAACGGTGCCCAACTTCAGGACGCCAATCTGATCGATGTGAACCTCGCCTATGCCAGCGTACGTGATGCCAATCTAGACAACGCGGATCTGCGCTATGCCATTCTTCACCGCACCGATCTCAGCGGCAGCTCGCTGGTTTCTGCTGACTTGCGCGACGCTTACATAAATGAAACTATTTTTAGCCGCGCCGTTCTAGACAGCGCCGATCTGCGCGATACATTGCATCAGCACGCAGACTTTTCTCAAGCGAGCACTTGCAGCACGCTCACCTGGTCTGGAATAGAGCATCGCCAGGGCTGTGGGGTTGCTCTCGAACAGATTCGCCGTCAGTAGCTTGTTTACCATCGGGTTCGACCAGCCGCTTCGTATGCCACCAGTCCTGCTGCGCTGCTGTGAGCTTGACCGGATATAGCGTCATGATAATCGGCTCGCTCCGGTAGCTCTGTCCAACAATCTCGACACAGTACGAGGGATGCTTGCGCGTAGCCAAATCAACCGTAAATCGTTTGCCGACCCGCCGCCAGCTTGGCTCTTTGCTATGCCACTGAATACGGCAGCAAGGCCACGGCAACTGTTCGCGGTCATACAGGCGACAGCAGGGACCCACGACCCGATACGTCAGATGGGCACCTGGACTTTCAAAGACGGTGCCTGTCGGCAAAGGGTGAGAAGCGCTCATAAAAGGTGGCGTGTCGTCTAGTTGAGATAGCAGGTCGAGCTAGTAGATCGAGCTAGTAAAAGATAGCAAGCTCAGACTATAAAAGTCTGCTGTAAAAGTCTATAGATGTAACAATCTACAGAGCTGTCAAACTTGAAGTTGTCAGTCCCGCACTCTAGCGTTAACCAGCAAGCTTATGTCAGAGAATACAGCCGCCAAAGCATCTGAGAAAATCGATCCAAAAGTCAGCGATCGCATCTGCAAGCACATGAATAAAGACCATGCTGCTGCCGTGCTCACCTATGCCCAGCGCTACGGCGATCAGACCGAAGCCACCGCCGCCACGCTGACCGCTATTGACAATACTGGCATGGATCTGACTGCCGAAGTCGATGGCCAGAGCCTGCCGATTCGCATCCCTTTCGATCATGAGCTCAAAGACGCTGCCGACGCTCACACAACCCTAGTTGCTATGCTTAAAGCGTAGTTTCTATATGGTCTCAGCTATTCTTGAGCTGGCTAATTCCTTGTGACTGTTCAGATCCGCTTTCTCCCCGATGATATTACAACGACCGCTAAAGCTGGTGAAGCCTTATTAGACGTAGCGCACCGGGCAGGCGTTCACATTGCTACAGGCTGTCTGATGGGCTCTTGCTACGCCTGCGAAGTCGAAATGACGGGTTCAAAAGAAGGATCCGTACGCGCCTGCCTGACCGCTATCCCTGACTCAACTGAACCTATAGAAGTGAATCTGCTAGACGATCCGACTTGGTAAGTTCCTCACCTAGCGGCTGAGTAGAGTCGTCGGCGTGCGCTTTTCCCTAGCATAATCGTCTGTTCGGTCACCATTCGGTTTCACCCAATGTGATATGTAGATACCATTGATATAGTAATAAGCAAGCGAGTCAAAAACCTGACACCACGCAGATCATTAGAGCGAAACCACCTATAGAATCGCGTTCTAGCTATTCACAGAAGGTACCAGCATGGATGATGTAACCGGAAGAATTCCAGAGTTCACCACCGATTCAAAACCTATGGCAGATAACTCATTGCTCCAGTACGTAAAGTCGATGGAGCCAGATACAATTAACCAGCTATCGCGCCCTGACTCATCCGAAGTGATGCAGGTGATGGAGCACAACGTCATTGGCCTTTTAGGCGGTCTTCCCTCCGGTCAGTTTGATGTCTCAGTTACCACAAACCGAGAGAACCTAGGCCGTCTGCTCGCTTCTGCGATGATGAGCGGCTACTTCCTCCGCGGCGCAGAGCAGCGTCTTGCCTTCGAAGAGCGCTTTAGCAATACGCTATTTGGCGAAGATTCCAACCGAGAAACTGAATCTTAGTCATAGACAGTAAAAAGGAATGGCTAGAAGTCAAGTAGATCGTTCCAGTAGCTCGGCAAGCTCTGACCTGCCGAGCTTTGCTATATCCGGGAAGCAGATATCTGATAAACAGGTGACTCAGCTGAGGCGATCGCTCCTCACCTGGTATCAGCAGCAGGGTAGGGATCTACCTTGGCGACGGACCCGAGACCCCTATGCAATCTGGATCTCGGAGATCATGCTTCAGCAGACACAGGTCAAAACGGTGATTCCCTACTACGAGCGCTGGCTCAAGGCATTTCCTACGGTTCAGACCCTAGCCGCCGCTGAGCAGCAGACCGTGTTGAAGGGATGGGAGGGACTAGGCTACTACGCTCGGGCGAGGAATTTGCACCAGGCGGCTCAGCAGGTTGTGTCCGAATTTGATGGCGTGTTTCCGTGTGAGATCGAAAAGGCGATCGCCCTCAAAGGCATTGGCCGAACCACCGCAGGCGGCATTCTTAGCGCCGCTTTCGATGCGCCTACGCCTATTCTAGATGGCAATGTCAAGCGGGTTCTATCTCGACTGGTGGCTTATCCGGCTGTGCCTAACCGGGCGATCGCCCCCCTCTGGCAGCTCTCCGAACAGCTCCTAGATCCAAAACACCCCAGAGACTTCAACCAGGCCATCATGGATCTAGGCGCAACGCTTTGCACTCGGCACAATCCAGCCTGTCTGCTCTGTCCCTGGCAGAGCGAATGCGCAGCGTACAATCAAAATGCAGTCACCCGTTTTCCTATGACAGAATCTCGCCAGCCCCTCCCCCATAAACAGATTGGCGTCGCCGTCATCACCGACAGCGAAGGCAGAATCCTGATTGATCGCCGTAAGCAAGAAGGACTCCTCGGTGGCCTGTGGGAGTTTCCAGGTGGCAAGATCGAGCCCGGTGAGAGCGAAGCAGACTGCGTCAGGCGCGAGATTAAAGAAGAGCTTGATATCAAGATTGAAGTTGGCACCAAGCTAATCACTATCGAACATGCCTACACCCATTTCAAAGTCACTCTTAATGTCTTCAACTGCGCCTATCTAGGGGGTAACCCCAAACCTATCGAATGCGATGAAATTAGATGGGTTACCCTCGATGAGATTGACGAGTATCCTTTTCCTAAAGCCAATAGCCAAATCATTGATGCGCTGCGTAAACAGGCAGAGGGCAGCTAACGTTTTAGGCTACTGCTATGGAGAAATGCGGCGATAGCGAGATTGAACCAATAGGTGAATTCCATAAGCCAGCATCCCAAATGCAATAATGCCCATCAGCACAGATCCAAAAGGCTGCTGCTGAATAGCTTGTAGAGCACCAGCCGTCGTCTTGGCTTCACTAGCATCAGAAGAGCGCGCTGCTTGAGCGAAGAAATAGCCCACAATGACTGAGACAATCCCTTTACAGATCAGCCCAAATCGTCCGATCCGAACTACCCAGGTTTGCGCCTTTGGACTCATCTCATTCAGCTTCAGCTTCTTACGGAACTTGATTTTGACACCGCGATAAATACAGAAGAATCCATAGGCGACAGCACCCGCCGCAACTAGCCCCACTAGCCAGCGACCAAAGGGCTGAGAGAGCAAAGTCGCTGTCTGCTCGCTAGAACTACCGCCGCTACCGCCAGAAGACGAGCCAGAGGATGAACCACTACTAAATACGATGCGAAAGGCTGCAAACGCTAAGCTGCCGTAAATCAGACCGCTAACAGCGTAAGACAGACGACGAAAGACATTCTTGGCACCGCCCTCATCATGTTCAGGGTCAAAGACGGCAGCGACAAAGCGCCAAACCACGTAGCCTACTAGGCCCACAGCAATCAAGAACAGCATCACTTTGCCAAAGGGCTGACTAGCAATAGTCTCGAATGCGCCCGTGGAGCCGGTGACTCTACCGCCCCAGTTAAACGCGGCTTGAATGGCAAGTATGCCAACTAGAGCATAGATAATGCCTTTAGCCGCGTAGCCGAAGCGCGCCAGAATTTCGATCCATTTAGCGGTATCGTTACTGTCAGCCGATCCGAGTGATTGGTCGCTCATAGATATTTATAGGTGAAGAGTTCACGAAGCTGCGTTTGCACTACTTGTATTAAACAGCTAGTGTCACCGACTCTTCATCTATCTGTTGTCGGAGACTTGTAGAACCAGATTAAAGTGAACTTTTCAAGCACCGCACTGCTTCTAGCATTCCTTTCGCTTTATTGAGCGTTTCTTGATACTCGCTTTCTGGAACAGAGTCTGCCACTAGTCCAGCGCCTGCCTGCACGCTGATTGTTTGATCGCCGTTCTCGCCAGATTGGACCACCATTGTGCGAATGGTAATCGCGCTGTTGAGCTGGCCTTCAAAGTCATAGTAGCCGTAGACGCCGGAGTATGGGCCTCGGTAGTCGGGCTCTAGGGTTTTGATGATCTGCATGGCGCGAATTTTGGGTGCGCCGCTGACGGTGCCTGCCGGGAAGCTGGCTTTGAGCAAGTCCCAGGCGGTTTTATCTGGTGCTAGATCGCCAACTACGTTGCTGACAATGTGCATGACATGAGAGTAGTTTTCGATCACCATCAGCTCATCAACTTTGACCGTGCCGCTAGTACAGACGCGGCCTAAGTCATTGCGGCCAAGATCGACTAGCATGACATGCTCAGCGATTTCCTTCGGGTCTGCCAGCAGGTCGGCGGCATAGTCAGCGTCTTCAGCTGCATTCTTACCTCTAGGGCGCGTTCCTGCAATTGGGCGTAGGGTTGCCTGCATTGGTGTATCCGGCCCGGTCACGGTGGCTTTGACCATAACTTCGGGGCTAGATCCAATTAGCTGCCAGCCGTTGAAGTTGAAGTAGCACATGTATGGCGAGGGATTTACCAGGCGCAAGGAGCGGTAGAGATCGAAGGGGTTGCCGTCGTAGCTCGCCTGTAGGCGCTGAGAGATGACCACCTGAAAGATGTCGCCAGCGCGGATGTGGGCTTTGGCTGTCTCGACGCTAGCGCAGAATTCTTCAGGGGTTCGGTTGCTGGTGTATTCTAGCGGCGGTGCGGTGCTAGCTTCGGGCGAAGTCCAGGTAAGCAAGGTGTCTTTTTCGTCGAGCGGGGCGCGTAGCTTGGTGACTAGGTTAGTGACGCGATCGCACGCCGCATCATAGGCTTGCCGCAGGTCAGTGGCAGGATCTCTTAGATCGGCATAGGCGATCGCCCACACCTTACGCTTTACCTGGTCAAAAATCAGCAGATTATCCACCTGCATCCACAGCCCATCTGGCAGATCGTTCTCACTGCGCTTATGAGTAGTCACCGTTGGCTCAATCCACTTAATTAGCTCATAGCCCCAGAACCCAAACAGTCCACCGATTCCTGGGGGGAGCTGAGACAGGCGAACTGGCTTGAGTGGTTCGATGCAGTCTTGCAGGACATCAAACGGGTTGCCCTCTAGGACGCTTTGACTAGCGTCGCGAAAAGTCTGCGTGGTGCGATCGCCCTTCGACTCTAGTACCCACAGCGGATCGCAGCCCAAAAAGCTGTAGCGTCCTAACGTTTCGCCCCCTTCAACCGATTCGAGTAAAAAGCTATAGGGCTGCCCAGCGCAAACTTTGTACCAAGCTGAAACTGGTGTATCTAGATCAGCGACCCACTCCTGGTATACCGGAACAAAATTCCCCTGCGTAGCAAGATCCAAAAAGGCTTCAAAATTTGGAAAGATCATGGCGAAAGTCGCTAGAACTGCGGGCTATAGCTTTTGAAGAGTTGCTTAAGACATTCTTATCGGCTAAAACCTCTACAGAGCAACAGGCAACTCTTCCCGCAAAGTAAGGATGCATTCTTACTTTGCTATAACAAGACGATTGTACCGTTGATTATCTTCATAGAAAAAGCGAAAGGGCAGCTAACAAGTCACTGCCCTTTCGCTTTGTAGATAATTCGCTCTGTAAATAATTGATGCTTCAGATCAGACGCTATGGACGAGGCAGTCCAGTTGTCTTAACGTCAGTCTTTTTCATGTCAGTTTCAAAAGTCTTCTGACCGCTGAACTTGACAGTAGCAGGGTTGGGATTCTCACCAATCCGGCGCTCTTTCTTGCCGCTATAGCCTCTACCTTCGTTGACTTTCTCAGGAAATACGCCATCAGCAGGGTGAATAAAGGTGGTCTCACCGTTAGGCATGATGCGGTAAATCTTGTAGTCAGTAATCTTCGGCTTGAACTTGGTTCTAAGCTGAGCACCTAGTGCTAAGCACTGCTCTTTGCGCGCTAGCTCTAACAAGTTCTCACCTTCGTTCATCGTAGCTGCGCCACCCGTGGGCATTTCAAAGACCTGCTCCTTTCCAGAAGTCCAGGTGATTGCATACCGCTCTTCTACGAAAGCTGCTGTTAGGAGACCGCCGGTGCTGCCGCCAAATTTGGGCATTGAGCCAGTTAGTGCCATGAATAATCTCTCTCAACCTTGATGGTCCAAATCGTAACATCGCGCCGTCAGCACATTAACAACCTGGAAAAGAAGCGTAACAGTTCTTTAATTGCGCTCATCGCAAAAAAAGAATCAGCTCAAAGCAGACAGAGAAGCTATCTACTTTTCGAAGATGGTTTAGAGGTTTTGCGTTTAGCGCTTTTGACTTTATTGCTAGCAGGTCTATCTTTTGTCCGTTGCTTGACCGCCGAATAGCGTAGCGCTTTACCCGCAGCAGGCAGGGTAAAGTGAATCTGAGTGCCCTGATTCTTGCCCGCAGATGTCGCCCAAATTTTCCCTCTCAGTCCTTCTATGATCTGCTGGCAGATAGCCAGCCCTAGTCCAGTCCCGCCAACAGAACGACGTAGAGCGCCTTCTTCTTGATAGAACCGCTCAAAGACAGTCTCTAACCGTTCGGATTCGATGCCTCTGCCCGTATCGGCGACCGTGACTTTCACGGTTGCTGGGTCTTGCATTTCTGCGGTGA
The DNA here is from genome assembly GCA_963772185.1 of uncultured cyanobacterium. Classification (GTDB taxonomy): domain Bacteria; phylum Cyanobacteriota; class Cyanobacteriia; order Phormidesmidales; family Phormidesmidaceae; genus Phormidesmis. The sequence continues at coordinate 104,788 of CAVYWR010000029.1, forward strand.
TGTTGATTCTGCCGTAGCCGGTGCCGTTGCTATCGCTGCCTTCTGTGAACTTGCAGGCATTGTCTAGCAGCTTGGAGAGCACTTCGACAATCCACTCGCCATCGGCACGCACAAAGGGTAGCTCCTCTGGAATATCTGTCTCGATTCGGATAGCGGGGGCTGAGTTAGAAGAGTGCTGCCAGCGTAGGCTGCTGAGCGCTAGATCGACGCACTCACGTAGAGAAAGTGATTCTAGGTTCCACTCTACGCGCTGGCTTTCTAGCCGGGAAAGAGTGAGGAAGTCTTGGACAAGCTTGCGCATGCGTTCGGCATCGGTCAGCGCCGTATCTAGCATGACCTGACGCAGGTCGGCAGACATATCCGGCTCGGTCAGCAGACTTTCTAGACAGACGCGAATCGTCGATAGCGGCGTGCGCAGCTCATGTCCAGTGATGGCGATTAGGTTGCTGCGGGTCCGTTCTAAATCGGCTAGCTGCTGGTTAAAGTCTTCTAAATGGGCATAGGCTTCGGCCTGGATTAGAGCAACGCTGAGCTGGTTGGCGATCGCCTCGGTCAAACTAATTTCGTCGTCATTCCAGTGATGCCCATTCTGGTCGGCGTTCTGACGGCTGTGTCGACCTTCTACATGTAGCTCTATCATCCCAAGCAGCCTATTTTTATGGATTAAGGGCACTAACAAGCAGCTGCGAATCTGCCAGCGCTCCAGTCGGGTCTGGGCATTGCTAAGGTCGATCTTGCGCGAGTTTTTTGAATCTATTTTATCTAGGCTAGCGGTCTGGCTACTAGCGATATCGTCTATCGCTAGAGTCTGCTGCTGAGCTTTCACCCACTGATAGAGCGGATTGTGCTTTAGCGGCCAGGTAGCGCCTTCTAGTGAATTGACGTGGGGCTGGCGATACTCGTGGTGAATAGTGGCATCCGGGTCGTCAGCCGAGCAGCGGTAGATAATGCAGCGGCTAACGTCTAGAACGCTACCGAGCTGTTTGACTGCGATCGCAAAGATCTCAGAAGGATTCAGCGATTTGCGAATAGCAGCGGTAATTGAGTTGACCAGACGCGCTCTTTGCTCTTGCAAGGCGATCGCCCGGTAAGCTTTTAGCTGTTTGTACTGGCCCGCCTGCAAGTAGGTAATCAGCCGCTGAGCGAACGGGTCTTTTTCAACCACTTCTAGATCTGTCATGCTATCAAGGACAGCGGGGATGAAGCGATCGCGCGCCCGGTCAATCTTTTGGCTAAGATCTGGGCGATAGTCCTGAATACGATCAAGCAGCAGTTTGGCTGCCCGCAGGCTAACCTGACGATCCAGTGTCCAAATCCCCTCAAACCGCCGAGTTTGATCGAGATGCGACGCCGTCTGTCGAAAGTCCGCCTCTTCCTTTAACCGCCTGGGCGTCACCACCATAGGCTGATGCTCACGGCAAATCAGCGCGGCACTATAGTCCTCGCCAATCACAACTAAATGCCACTCTTCACTCAGCGCATCTTCATCGTCAAAGTCAATCTTCTCGTAGCCGCTGCTTGGTGTCTCGCTAGCCTGATCAATCTGATTGAACCGTGTCTCAGCAGCAGACAGTACATACACCTGATCGCTGATCTCCGCGATGCGCACATAGCGGCTAGCTTCTTGGCGATAGAACCGTTCTTGTTGAAAGCTGGCAATAATTAGCGGCTGATACTCTGAGCCTGCCAAGACCTGATCTTCCATGGCATGAGAGAGCGCCGTCAGCGACGTCTTGAAATACATCTGAGTGCGCAAAGTAGGCAGCAGCTCAAACATTTCTTCCACGATGGAAGTTGGATTACCCATGCGTTCGTTCGCTGTAACGGTGAAAGTGGCAGACCAGTTGATTGGACCAGTTAGTCAGATCGGTCAACTAAAGCCAGAATACCAGGCGCTTACAGCAGAGGTGTCGATAAGTTTATTAAAAGCAAAGAGCCCGCTCCACAACCGTCAATCCTTCACAATTACCGACTGTCTAGATTTTCTGAAATAGTTTTCTTGTGAGTCAGCTCTTTCAGCTACGTCGCTTCTTTCGATCGCCAGTTTCACCTGTGCCAATGATAAACCTGGAATAGCGAATTCTAATCACTCCAAGCAAGCTGGTATTTCTTCAATAGAGCGGATTAGTTGTCAGTCGCCGGACAGCTCTATTGAAGATCCGGTGAAATATTCTTCCTTAATATGTCTTATCTACTCGTATAGATAGCTATTCGCTCTGTTTTACGACAGCTCGCAGAACTACCCACGCATTGCCCTGAGAGTTCTGTATGAGATGGCCCAAGCAAGGTCTCTCTTTTGCGTCACGTTCTCATCGGCTGGGAATACTCCTGATAAGGAGTGAGCTTCGCCGATTCTCAACTCTGTACTCGCTATCTCGCACCACTATGAAAGCTACATTCGACTCTGTCGTGACATCTACTGCTGGCTCTGTGGCTAACCCGTCATTAGATAGTGACGCTTATCTGCTAGGAGGCCCCTCTGATGCAGATATAGCTACGACAGAGGAAGATGAATCTGGCGATGTCCATATTGAAGGATTAGATTCAGAAGCGCACGCCAACCCCAGAGCTACTCGTTCGACAGATTTGGTTCGGCTGTATCTGCAGGAAATTGGCCGGGTCAGCTTACTAGAGCGCGACGAAGAAGTGGCCGAAGCTCAGCAGGTACAGCAGCATATGGAGCTATTGGCGAAGCGTGATAAGGCTGCCGAGGAAGAAGGCGGTCCGCTGGCAACCTACGTTCACTTGCTAAAAACAAGAGCACAGCTTACAGCGCAGCTAGGTCATCGGCCTTCGTTAGAGCGCTGGGCAAAGACTGCAAACGTCGATATCGCTGACCTCAAGCCTGCGCTTGCCGAAGGTAAGCAGTGCTGGGCAGAGCTCGCTGGACTCAGCGTCAAAGAGATTGCTGACATTCAAAAAGAGGGAACCCGGGCCAAAGAGCACATGATCAAGGCCAACCTGCGCTTGGTGGTCTCGGTTGCTAAGAAATATCAGAACCGAGGGCTAGAGCTGCTAGACCTGATTCAAGAAGGCACGCTGGGACTAGAGCGAGCGGTCGAGAAGTTCGATCCGACTAAGGGCTATCGGTTTAGCACCTACGCTTACTGGTGGATTCGTCAGGGAATTACGCGGGCGATCGCCACCCAGAGCCGCACCATCCGCCTGCCTGTCCACATCACCGAAAAGCTCAACAAAATCAAAAAGGCCCAGCGCAAGATCTCTCAGACCCAAGGCCGCACTGCTAAGGTCGAAGACATTGCCAAAGAGCTAGATATGACCGTCGCCCAGGTGCGCGAAGTCTTGCTAAAAGTGCCGCGCTCGGTGTCGCTAGATACCAAAGTGGGCAAAGATCGAGACACAGAGCTAGGCGATTTGCTAGAGACAGAAGATATCTCGCCCGAAGAGCAGCTAATGCGCGAATCTCTAAAGCGCGATCTTAATCAGCTACTTACCGATTTGACCACTCGCGAGCAGGAAGTGATCACGCTGCGTTTTGGACTAGGAGACGGTGTTCCCTACTCCCTAGCAGAGATTGGCCGCACCCTAGAGCTTTCGCGTGAGCGCGTCCGCCAGATCGAGTCCAAAGCGCTGCAAAAGCTGCGCCAGCCCAAGCGCCGTAACCGCGTTCGCGACTATCTAGAAGCGCTGAACTAACCGTCTAAGCACAGCTCAAGATAATCGGCTGACATAGTCAGCTGACGTTGTCTAGAGCTGCTGCTGGTTATTCAAAATTTCTATCCGGTTGAGGGGTCTAGCCCTAGCAGGATCAACGGGTACGCGGCCTGTGCGCATGCACTCCCAGGCATGGCGCAAAAGCAGTCCAGCATCCCCCGTAGCCGGATCTTCTAAAAAGTAGGTATGCCCTGCTCGGTCATATCGGCTGTTGAAGTCATCACAGTCAATCGCATAGACGTTTTTAGAGACCTTAGCGATGTCCTCCGGGCCAGTATGACCCAGCCGACGAGAAGCGTTGTTGACGTTGGCAACCTTGCTAGCGCGAAGGGCCAGATCGTCCGCTGCGTAGTAGACCACAACATTGCGACTGACCAGAGGAATAACGCCTCCCGACTTTCCAGGCTCTAGAGTTTCATTAACCACGTCAGCGGCTGACATAAATACGTTTCTAAAGAGCATGCCAAGACTATTTTGTGGATAGTACTTGGCAGAAAGATGAAGCGTACCGCGTAAAACTCGGTTGCCCATAGAAAAAGAGAGCACGTTGACTCGCTTGAAGCAAGGATCCTCTAGCGTGCTGTTTTCCTCTCGCCAGTCTAAGAACTTTTGCATCAAGCGCATGTAGGCATAGGCACTGGCATCAGCAGCTTTTTGATCGTCAAAGTAGTCTCTTACTTTGCCAAATTTGTTGTCGCACGGCCAGACCAAAGGAATGACTGCAATCTTGGGAGCGCCGCTAGCGTCTCGTTGAGCAACCTGATGTAGCGCATCTAGCAAATCTTGAAGCTGCTGTGCCTGATCGAAAACTTCTTCTGGCTGAGTAGAGAAGCCGTGAATGAAAAATAAAAGCTGGTCGGCGTTAAGAGCCTTGAGCTGATCGAATAAGTTGCTGCTGCCAATTTCGATGTAGCTATAGGGCCCAGTTCGACGACAGCAGTAGAAAGACTGTTCTGCCTGATTGTTGTCAAGAGTGAAGCTGACTGGACGAGCAAGCCGTATATCTGCGCCGGGAGCAGGCAGCGGAGTGAGTCCTTGTTCTAGGACTCGGTTAGTAACAAACAGCATAGAGGGACTGTATAGGAAGAAAGGCTAGTCGCTAGAGAAGGGCGTCGATAATTACTGCCAGTGTGGCTGCGATCGCAGTAATTCCAATCCCATCCAATGGGCTCTGCCCCAAACCAACCGCAAAACTCGTGATCACTCCTGCCCCCAACGCTGCGATCAAAAGTGAACTCACCCAGTCTTTGCCTGATTCTTGCATAGGTAGTTGGCCCGATAAAGGACTAGCTTTGTCAGCGATTCCACCGTATCACCGCGCGTGACGCCGCCTAGCTATCTCTATATGTTCTGTAACTAACCGTTGAATTGAGAGAGCTTTCTTAACACAGTTCGATTAACACAGCCCTCAGACGGCTATAGCTAATCTGTAATCCCACTTCTCTCAAAGATTTAGAAAGTACTAGCAGGAGACGACACATGACGACATATCAAAACTACTGCTGACTCGTATTGCCGTCTTTAATCCAGCCTTCTTCCCCGCTGCTGAGCTGAACGTTTAGCCAGCCGCCTTCCTCACTGAGAACGGTTACGCTCTCTTGGTAGCCGATGCCGCCGATATTCTCATAGTCTGTGCCTGGGCCAGATCGAAGAATGAGGCCGACTGGCTGCGTGACTACTGCGCCATAGGCTCCTTCTGCAAGCGGTTCGGACTCAGATTCGGACTCAGATTCGGCTTCTGCTTCGTCGATTGTTTGGGTTTCTAACTGGGTCTGATCGGCTTCAGGCGTGCTCGCACTTGCCGGGGGTTCTTCTGGCAGGTCATTGGTGTAGGTGGGCCGCTCCGGTGGCTCGGCGTTGCGGGCCATGAAGTATCGCAGCATGGAAGCGCCTGCTAGCGTCATGATCAGCATGGCTAGGATTAGGCCCAGGATGAATTTGCTCAGGCCCAGTAGGAAGTTTTTCATCACCATGATGTAGTTGCCAAGACGAAAGATGCTTATGGTTATAGCGCGAAGGGGCTAATTGGTAAAGTTGTTTGTTCAGGTAACTGTCGTCCTGCTAGGCTTCGCCCTTGCGCTGCTGCTCTATGCGCTCAGCTAGAGGCGACTGCCTAGAGGCTAGGCGCGCTCTTCCGTCTGCGGCCCACTGCTGAAGCGCTTCTATCTGCTGCTGGGCGGTGCGGGCGAGGGGGATGATTTGACTGACGGCTTCTAGGACATCGTCGCTGGTGAAGTCGCGGTTTTGGCTAAAGCCGATGTGCATGGCTTCGATGATGGACTGCTCGATTTCTGCACCGGAGAAGTCGGGGGTTTCGTAGGCGAGACGGCCCATGTCATAGCTGCCAAGATTGTGGGGACGAAGGCGGCTGAGGTGAACGGAGAAAATGGCTTCGCGCTCTTCCTGGCTGGGTAGGCCGACGAAGAAGATTTCGTCGAAGCGACCTCGGCGCAGCATTTCGGGTGGGAGGGATTGGACGTTGTTGGCGGTGGCGACGACAAAAACAGGGGATGACTTTTCGGCTAGCCAGGTGATGAAGGTGCCGAAGACGCGGCTGGTGGTGCCAGAATCACCGCGACCGTCGAAGCCAGCAAAGGCTTTGTCAATTTCATCAATCCATAGAATGCACGGGGCAAGCGCTTCGGCAAGCTGAATCATCTGCCGAGTGCGAGATTCTGATTCGCCAACGAGCCCGCCGAAGAGTCTGCCAACGTCAAGGCGTAGAAGCGGCAGGTGCCAATGGTGCGCGATCGCCTTCGCAGTTAATGATTTGCCCGTCCCCTGAATACCCACCAGCATCAGCCCACGAGGATGCGGCAGGCCATACTGCCTAGCGCGCTCAGAGAAAGCACCGCCGCGCTTTAGCAGCCAGTCCTTAAGATTGTCTAGACCGCCAATATCGGAGATGCTTTCACTAGCCGGATAGAATTCTAGAATTTGAGTTTGGCGAATGGTCTGCCGCTTTTCTTCGAGAATTAGATCAATGTCACCCGGCTCGAAGCTGCCATGCGCGGCAATGCCTCTAGCCAGCACTCGGCGGATGCGCTCCATCGCTAAGCCCTGACAGGATCGAACCAGCTCGTCGGTATCGCGAGGGGAGAGATCGCTGCCAGTTGCCAGTAGCAGGCGTTCGACCTCGATGCGGATTTCGTTGGCGTTGGGCAGGGGAAATTCTAGAACGGTGATAATGCTGCTCAGTTCGCCAGGAACGGTCAGTTCGGCGGAAAGAATGATGATGTTTTTCGGCTGAGACTTAAGTAGCTTTAGCAGATTGCGTAGCTTGCGAGAGATGGCAATGTCTTCTAGAAAGCGGTGAAAGTCTCTTAGAACAAAGAGGGCAGCAGCGGTGGCCGGAACTTTCTCGATTAGCTCTAGCGCCTGAAGCGGATTGCGCCGACCGAAGCCATTGTCTGTGGGATTGCCCTGATAGCCGTCTACGTAGTCCCAGGTATAGACGGTGCGACTACTGCCAATTTCATCAGCGCACTGGGCGATCGCACTTTCGGCTCGTTCTTCTTCTCGGGTGGGAATGTAGATTAAGGGGTAGCGCGATCGCACCAACAAACTCAGCTCATCTTTAAAACCCATGTCCGCGTCTCTTTCGTGTCGCATCGCTTTTCTAAATCATAAGCCTTTGCTGATTCAACGCTAAATTTGCAACAGGAATAAAAATGTAGAAGATAAAAGGCAAGGAACAGATGGCATGTAAATTCGGTGAAATCGCTTTCACACCAGAGGTAAAAGCAGCGCAGGCAGCGCGAGGCTCTCGGCAAACCTATGAGCGATATATTGCTCAGGGCGAGGCGGGCGATCGCGTCACCCCAGGAATCGCAGACTTTATCGCTCAGCTAGACGGCTTCTATCTAGGTACAGTCAGCTCGAACGGCTATCCCTACATCCAATTTCGCGGCGGTCCGCCTGGCTTCTTACAGGTGCTAGACGAAAAGACGCTCGGGTTTGCAGACTTTTCTGGCAATGTGCAATACGTCACGATCGGCAATCTTTCAGCGCAGACGCCCGCTCAGAAAAAAGCCTACCTGTTCCTGATGGACTATCGCCATCGCCGCCGGATTAAAGTCTGGGGTAGGGCTCGGTATGTCGAAGAGAACGCCAAGCTGATCAAACGGCTGAGTATGCCAGGGTACGCGGCTAAGGTTGAACGGGCAATTTTGTTCGAGATCGACGCCTTTAGTGAGAACTGCCCTCAGCATATTCCGGTGCGATATTCTGAGGCGGAGGTGCAAGCGCGGATTGAGGAAATCGCGGCTCCACTGCGAGAGCGAATAGCGCAGTTAGAGGCGCAGTAGTGAAAGTTTCGGAGAGCTACTCGGAAAGCTGCTGTTTTAGCATAGAAAGCGCTGCCCAGCGGTCATCGATCTTCGCCGGGGGATTACTAGTGATCTCAATGCCTTCGCAGTCGCTGCTACAGATCTGCTTTTGAGGAATCGCCAGACACATCTGCTCGTATAGCCACTCATCCGGCTTGAAATAGCCCTGCGGCGGCAGCGACTCTACGAGATCTTCGAGTTCGACCTCTGTTTCTTGTCCGGCTTCTATAGGGGTAGCTTCTTCTAGCCACAGGATTTCGGAAGCATCGACCTGTACGCGGGTGTTGTAGCTCTGCAAGCAGCGATCGCACTCCAGCGTCATAATCGCACTGGCCTTTGCACTTACTTCCAAAAACGTACCTCTGTGTGCACGTTCAGCTCACCTTTCACGGGAGTCAGCGTTTCTAAATCGAGCAGATGCTCCGCCACATCGATTGAAATCGTTTTATCCGGTGCGTTCAAAATCTGCGGAATGTGAATGGCTCTCATCAGTCCTGTTAGAGATGTAGTAGAGGGAAATGACCTGCTTCAGTTCTAGGCAGAGACTACTCATCGTCGTCACTGCTGCCACTATCAATATCAGCTTGGCTATCAGCTTCGAGTCTCGACTAGCTTGACGACCAAATGACGGTCGGGCTCACGGCCCCGACTGAAGGTTTCTAATCCGTCTTGTTCTCCTAGCAGACCGTGCATTTGCCGACGCTCAGCGGCGGAAAGACCCTTTAGCTCGTACTCGGTTTGACCTTGATTAAGGACTTTGTCAGCGGCTTCATCCGCTAGCGACTGGAGTTCGGACTGACGCTGCTTTCTATAGCCGTTGACCTCGATAGTGTAGGAGCACTGCTCGGCCTGGTCTGTGCCCATATTCAATATAGTGTTGGCCAGATACTGGGTTGAGTCGAGATTTTGACCGCGATCGCCAATCAGACTCTGGATTTCCGCCTCGGACAGTGGCTCGGCATCAATAGTCAGCCAATAGCTATCGTCGCCTGGCGCTTCGCTATTCTGATGACCGCTGACGCTAGTCTTCAACCCTTGCAGCTCTAGCAGTTTCTCTAGCCAGCTGATACTTTTTTTCATATTCTTTACCTGTCTAATTGCCCGTATGATTGCCTGTATGATTTGCCTGCACAGTTGCTCATACGGTTAACAGAGCCTACACCAGTGCCACCGGACCAAGCTGCTTAGCAGATTTTACAGCGTTAGCGTCAGAGTAGGCAGTGCTTGTAGAAGACCAGAACATAAAGCAAAAGCACAGACGTGCACAAAGGCCAGAATTAAGAAGACTTTTTCTTAGCTACCTTCTTCTTCGTAGTCGTCTTGGCATTCGTCTTAGCGGCCTTCGAACTTTTTTTGCCGTTGCTCTCAGTCTTGGCTGCTCGCTTAGCTGCTCCGGGCTCAAACGCTAGCTGCTCACGCCCTTCACCGGTACTGATCGCAGCCTGTTTCTCTTGCGCATCTACCAGCTTCTGCAGATTCTCGGGTAGCGGCTCACGCGAAAGAATAAACGACTGAGCGGTCTGGAAAACGTTGGCAATCACCATGTACATTAGTACGCCCGCTGGCAAGGGGAAGAACAGGAACATGCCAGAGAAAATGATGGGAGTGAACTTGGCGATCGCCTGCTGCTGGTCGTTCTGACCATCGGGCGCTGCCGCATTCCCTGAGTTAGTCACCTGCTGAGAAACGTATAGACTGAGTCCAAAGAAGACAATCATGCCGAGAATATCCCAATGGATTTCTCCGTTGTCACCGGTAACTCCGATCCGGCCTAACTTTTCAATAAAGAGGAATCCCTTGTCAGCCGCTAGACCTGGAACTTTTGCCTGGATCGTGACATCACCGGGCGCAAGCGCCTTGATCGTGCCGTCTTGCTGAATTGCAACTAGCTCATCACCTTTGGTAATTTCCCACTCTGGTGTAATGTCTACGCCTTCTTCCTTGTACTCTTCTCTGAGCTCATCGAGCGATTTGTTATCGACAGAGCGAAGCTCGATTCTGGTGGTGTCGCCGATTGCCAGCTTTTCACCGGTTGGGACAACGGTACTTACTCTAAAGTGCTCACCATCGGCAACAAAGATATTGCTGGGCTTATTGACTAGTGGAGCTTGCTCTACTTGCTCAATGGCTTCTTGAGGCACTAGCTTTAGGTTCACCGGTAGCGCGGTATCAGCAAACGGCGATCCTCGCAAAGTCGCAAACAGTGCGAATAAAATCGGCATTTGCAGCACGACTGGAAAGCAGCCCGCTAGCGGATTACCGAACTCCGAATAGATCTCTTTGATTTCTTCTTGCTGCTTGACCGGATCGTCTTTGTAGCGCTCTTTGACTTCTGCCATGCGCTTTTGCATCAGCGGGTTGGCGATCTTCATCTTTCGCATGTTGCGAATAGAGCCCGCGTTGAGCGGATAGAGGGCGAACCGAATGACTAAGGTAAGGGCGACAATAGCCAGCCCGTAGCTAGGCACAATTCCATAGAAAAAATCTAGGATTGGCAGCATTACGTTGTTTGAAAGGAAGCCGATACCGAAGTCCATGCGTGCGCTCTGTAATTAAGTCTGTGGAATTAAGTTTTGCTGTGTCTAATTTATATTAACGCCGATACACCCCGCCTCGGACGTTAATAGTTTGTTCGGTCGAGCAAGGCATCTTGAGCTAGGCCCCTTGAGCTAAGCCATTTGAGCTAAGCCGTCGATTAAAAGCCGTCGTTATGTGGTGCCGACTGCGCCGCTAGCCACCTTGGCATTTGGCGAAATCTTGTCGGTGATGAATTCGTAGAGATCTCTAAATTTAGGCACAGCGCGCATCTCGATCCGGCTGCCGTCTTTGAGCGTAACGACCATATCGCCCCACGCGCCGAGTCCTCTAGGAACGGTGACAATTTTGGCAATCTCTGAGTAGATGATGTCGGTGCGATCGCGTCCCATCCAGCCACCCGTAATCGAGATTCGCCGATCGGTAATGCGATAGCGCAGCCACAGCGCTCTGACCACAGCACCCACCGTCAGCGGAATACAGATAATAGTAAAGGCTAGTCCAATATTAAAGATCAGCTCGCCAATATGAGGTCCGCCCTCGTAATACACGTCTTCTTTAATAGCCATAGGATGATGCCTCTTGGAAATGGTCAGGAATAGTCGATGGGGTAGTCAAGTGGACTTCGTTGCCGTTTTTGCTAGCCCGCTTTGGCTAAGCTTTTTGCTAGGTAACGATATCCAACTTCTTCATTAGATAGTCCAATTCTCTCAAAAAGTCGTCAAAACTGCACTCTACCGCAGGGGGACGGACCACAATAACGACCTGCCAGCAAGGATCAACCGCCAACAGATACTGTTGAATCACTGCTCGAAGCTGTCTTTTGATGCGGTTACGGATAACTGCTCGTTTGCTAACTTTTCGGCTAATCGAAATACCAAACTGGGGGCCTAAGCAGTCCAACTTTCCACACAGCGAGGGCGCAGACGGCAAACCATCCACGCCCCCGCGTTTTTCTGAGGCTATCGCTTGTAGCGGCTTTATCTGTAGAGCCTTCTTTACCTTGAAAGCTCTCACCGCCAAATGCTTGGTTGCCGTTCGCTGCCCTTTACGGTGGACCCGATTGAAGTCGCGCGATGACCTCAATCGATTTTGTTTTGGAAGGGACACAAGAAAACTAGACCGCTAGCTGCGCCCGACCTTTAGAACGGCGAGCTTTAATGACCGCTCTGCCATTCTTGGTACGCATTCTGGCCCTGAAGCCGGATACGCGTTTGCGTTTGCGGGAAGTTCCGCCTAGGGTGCGCTTTGTCATCGGTTGTTCTCTCCTGCTGCGATCTCGCTAAAAGCCGCTTTTGCTTGTTGTTTCACCACGCCCGCCAACGCTATCGCAATATCATTGAGCTATAGCATCGTCAGGCACAGATCTTCTACTCTACCGTCCGTTTCTCTCTTCTGCAACTAGAAGCTCCCAAGTGCCCAAGTAGCGAGGCAGGACATCGCCGCGAGCTTCTGCCTGTAGGCTAAAGCGGTGCATACCAAAGCGGTCAGGGTTACGAACATCAGACATATCAATTACGAAGCTGGTATCCGCAGGAATATCTTCGTTCATGTAGATTTCTAGGCGGCTAGCTTCTGGGATCCAGACCACCTCATCAACAGGAATTTCGCGATCGCCCGATCCCCGACCCCGACGGACTCGGATTTGGTCGGTATCAAAAGAACCATTGCGCTCTGTGAAAGCCTCTGGGTAGATAATGTTGAGCTTAGAAACAGCAGCATCGATCCGGGTGCCGGGAACGCGCAGATAGTACTGAGCTCTGGTGCTGCGCGGTTGGTTGTTGCGTAGTGTGTAGGGTAGGCGATACTCAGAATCGACTCCGCCCCATAGCGTGATGCCTGGATTGGTCTGGGCAGCGCTGGGCTGAGCTGGTAGAACCGATAGGGTGGTTGCGATCGCTACGCCAGATAGCGCTAGCCCCGATAGCAACCGAGCTGTAAAAGTTCGAGCCGCAGAAACTCTATCTGTAGAGACTTGAGCCGGGGAAGGTTTGAAAGAACGCTTAGCAGACATTCGCGATAATTCCTCACACGAAGAGAATACAAAAGATGAAGTACGTTTACTTAATATATACGTCTACCACTGCCACGGTTGCACACATACCCGCTGGTAGACGGTTTATCAACTGAATTGCCCGTCAATACGGACAGTCATTGGCAAAAGCCCAACTCCGCCTAAATCACAGCCACACAGCAGAAAAGCTAATGTGTAGACTCACAAAGCGCTTCAAAAACTTATACGAACAGACATCAATCTTTGTGAGCATCCTGAGCTAAGGCGATTTCTCTTCTGTCAAAATTTAGTCTGCCTAAATGTCAAAGTTTAGTTTGCCTAAGATAGAAAGGAGATGCCATGACCCTGGCGATTGAAAGAGGCGCTGCCGAGTCGAGTTTTGCTGAGTCGAAGCCATCCAAAAAAGTTGGCATTCCCAAAGAAATAGCCTCAGGCGAGCGGCGTGTAGCGGCCACTCCTGCCACTGTCAAGAAGCTGCAAAAGCTTGGCTTTGATGTACTCGTTGAGCATACGGCTGGCGAAGCTGCGAACTTTAGCGATGCGGCGTATCAGTCGGCAGGCTGCGAAATCGTACACACTGCGACTGAACTCTGGGAAAAATCTGACATCGTTCTAAAAGTGCAGCCGCCCCAGGACCATCCCAACGGCAGACACGAAGCAGACATGCTGGGCGCAGACAAGTCCTTGATCAGTTTTATCTGGCCTGCGCAGAATCAGGACCTAGTCGAGCGGCTGTCGGGTCAGCAGGCAACTGTGCTGGCAATGGATGCAATTCCTCGAATCAGCCGAGCGCAGAAAATGGACGCGCTTAGCTCAATGGCCAATATCGCTGGCTACCGGGCAGTGATCGAGGCGGCAAACCAGTTTGGTCGATTCTTTACCGGACAGATTACCGCTGCGGGCAAAGTGCCACCGGCTAAGGTGCTAGTGATTGGCGCTGGGGTCGCTGGCCTAGCGGCAATTGGCGCAGCCAAAAGTCTAGGGGCGATTGTCCGCGCTTTTGATACGCGGCCTGTGGTCAAAGAGCAGGTTGAGAGCCTAGGCGCTGAATTTTTGGAGCTGACCTTTGAAGAAGATGGCACGGGTCAGGGTGGCTATGCCAAGACCATGAGTCCCGAATTTATCGCGGCGGAGATGGAACTTTTTGCTGAGCAGGCAAAAGACGTGGATATTATCATCACAACCGCGTTGATTCCGGGTAAGCGAGCTCCTCTACTAATTACCAAAGAGACCGCTGAGCTAATGAAGCCAGGATCTGTGATTGTCGATATGGCCGCTGAGCAGGGTGGCAATTGTGCTGTTACTAAACCAGGCGAGGTGCATGTTCACAACGGCGTGACGGTGGTAGGCATTACCGATTTCCCGAGTCGAATGGCTAGTCAGGCCAGTCAGCTATACGGCACGAATCTCTGCCATTTGCTCAGCGATATGGGCGGCTCTGATCAGTACAAGATCGACTTTGAAGACGAGGCGGTCCGAGGCGCGCTAATCACGCATGCAGGTGAGGTGACCTGGCCTGCGCCTAAACCGGAGCAGCCACCGCAGCCTGCTGCGACAGCCACAGCGCCCAAGGTGACACCCGTCGAAGCCTAAGCCTGCTGAAAAATCTGCTCTGCAGGGTCTGTTGAAGGCGGTAGGAATTATCGCAGCGGTAAGTTTGTTCTTGACGATTGGCCTAACCGCACCAGCTTCTTTTCTCTCGCACTTTACGGTATTTGTGCTGGCTTGCTTTGTGGGCTGGCAGGTGATCTGGAATGTGAGCCCGTCGCTGCATACGCCGCTGATGAGCGTGACTAATGCGATTAGTGGAATCATCATTATTGGCGGATTGTTGCAGTTAGAAGGGCCAGTCGCTCAGGGATGGAGTGCGACGAGTGTGTTGGGTGCGATCGCCATCCTAGTCGGCACAATCAACATCTCTGGTGGCTTTCTAGTCACCCAGCGAATGCTCAAGATGTTCCGCAAGTAGTTTCTCTATTCTCTCGAGCAAGACAGAAGACGAGCAAAGCAGAAGAACTAAAAGGAAACAATCATGTCAAACAATCTAGTAACGCTGGCCTACATCACGGCTATCGTTCTGTTCATTTTGAGCCTTGGGGGTCTGTCTAACCAGGAGAGCGCCAAGCGCGGCAATCTGTACGGCATCATCGGTATGGTGCTAGCAATCGGCGCGACCGCTTTCGGCGCGGGTCTAACTAACTATGTCGCCCTCATTGGCGTGCTGATTCCGGGCGTGCTGATCGGCGCGGTGATGGCATCGCGAGTAGAGATGACCGCCATGCCCGAGCTAGTGGCCATGCTACACAGCTTTGTTGGACTAGCTGCTGTGCTAGTGGGCATTGGCAACTACTTACAGCCCAAGGCAGCGCTAGTCGGCGCAGAAGAAACTATTCACTTAGTAGAAATCTATGTGGGTGTGTTTATTGGAGCGGTGACTTTTACCGGCTCTGTGGTCGCCTTCGGCAAGCTCAAGGCAATTATCAGCAGCAAGCCGTTGACTTTGCCCGGTCGTCATCTGTTGAACATTGCTCTACTCGTTGGCACGATTGCGCTTGGTGTCGTGTTTATGGGCGCACAAGGAACAGCGGGTCTGCCTGCACTGCTGGGCATGTGTGGACTAGCAGGACTGTTGGGACTGCACCTGGTTGCGGCAATCGGCGGTGCGGATATGCCAGTTGTAATCTCGATGTTGAACAGTTACTCGGGCTGGGCCGCAGCGGCAGCGGGCTTTATGCTCTCGAACGATCTGCTGATTGTGACGGGCGCGCTAGTTGGCAGCAGCGGTGCGATTTTCAGTATCATCATGTGCCGAGCGATGAATCGTTCTTTCTTGAGCGTAATTCTAGGTGGCTTTGGCAATGCGCCTACTGCTAAAGGTGGCAGCACTGCTCCTGGCGGCGAGGCCACTTCTGCGACCGTAGAAGAGACCGTTGAGCTGTTGACTAGAGCAAGTAGCGTGATCATCACGCCTGGGTATGGCATGGCGGTGGCGCAAGCTCAGCATGCCGTGGCGGATATCACGAAGATTTTGCGCGATCGCGGTACCCAAGTTCGCTTTGGTATTCACCCCGTCGCAGGCCGTCTACCCGGACATATGAACGTACTGCTAGCAGAAGCAAACGTCCCCTACGACATCGTGCTAGAAATGGACGAGATCAACGAGGACTTTGGCAAGACGGACGTTGTGCTGGTGATTGGTGCGAATGACACGGTGAATCCAAGCGCGCTTGAAGATCCCACTAGCCCTATCGCCGGGATGCCAGTGCTAGAAGTCTGGCAGGCAGAGAATGTAGTGGTAATGAAGCGCAGCCTATCAGTTGGCTACGCGGGTGTGGACAATCCGCTCTTCTACAAAGAGAATACGCAGATGCTATTTGGTGATGCCAAAGCAAACGTGTCGGCGATACTCGCTGAGATGCAAAAGGCGAAAGTGCCTGCTGTTGCGGCGACTAGATAGCGATCGCGTTAGTCCTTGATCCTGATCGAAGCGATACCTAGCGGAATATAAAGGCATCGAACGTCAAGTGGTTCGGTGCCTTTCACTGTATCGACGCGCTTGTACGACGCCATGTGCGGTATATTCTCTATCGAGGTAAACTAGTACAGCTTCCTTTTTGGATCCTTAGCTCAGCTGGATAGAGCAATCGCCTTCTAAGCGATCGGTCACAGGTTCGAATCCTGTAGGATCCGTTGATTACGAAGCTGACGTTCTAGAAGACCAGAATATGACAGCAGCTACAGTAAGCCCTCAGACCTGCACCGCTAAAGAATATCTGGCGTTAGAGATAGCGTCTGATACACGCAGCGAGTTTTGCGATGGAGAGATCGTTTCGATGGCAGGTGGAACGCCAGATCACAATGAGATCGCGGGCAGCTTCTTCTTTTTGCTGAAAGCTGCTCTAAGGAAGCAGCCTTACAGCATTTTCATGACTGATCAGAGGCTCTAGATTATAAATGCGAACCTATATATAGCCTTCCGCACTTTGCTTGCTATACATAGAAAGGCTACATCCCTTGTGCTATAGCGCAAAGTGCCATAGCAAAGTGCGTAGGCTTCGCCTTCTCGAAGAGTATGCATCCGCGCTTTGCTATACTTACCCCGATGTGAGGCTTATGTCTCGCTCACTGGTGCTACAGCTAGGACGAAAGATACGGTAATGGATGCTGTTCTAATTGCAGAAGTGCCGTCTGATTCGACAGAAGCATATGACCGCAATCAAAAGCTTGAGCATTATCGGACGATGGAAACGTTGCAGGAATATGTGCTAATCGACTAGTATTCCCCCCCTGTAGAACACTATGAAAAACAGTCGGCAAACCAATAGCTGTTTAGCGAGTACAGTCGATTAGAATAGAGCTTTAAGCTGCCCTACGTGGGAGTAGAGATTGCGCTAGCTGATCTGTTAGAAAAGTCGTTTGGCGTTTTTATCATCAAGGTGCTGATGCTGAAAAGGAACGATGACAACTCGAAGGTATGCCTTGCGTGATGATTAGTGGGAGCGGATGAAAGACAGGCTGCCAGGCAAACCAGACGATGTCGGGGCGACCGCGAAGAACAACCACCTGTTTGTCGAAGCCGTCCTGTATCGTTACCGAACTAGGATACCTTGGCGAGACTTGCCAACGCGCTTCGACAAGTTCAACGTCGTCCATACGCGCTTTAGTCGCTGGGCGAAGAAAGGAATATGGCTGAAGGTGTTTTAGCCCTTTGTGAGGACAGCAACAACGAATACCAGATGATCGATGCGACGGTTGTGTGCGCCTATCAGCATACGGCTGGGGTGAAAGGGAGGTGATGAAGCTATCGGTCGTTTGGTCAGTGGACTGAGCACGAAAATTCATGCCATCTGTGATGCCTTAGGCAATCCGACAAGCTTCTTTATAACGGCAGGGCAGGTCCACACCTACTATTATTGGCCATAAAATTCTCCTTTTCGGGGTGCAATATCCGGATTTGATACAAGTCTACAGTGCACATAGCAAAAGGGGTATCCATGTAGCCAGCCGTACCTATGACAACTCTAGTTCGCTTTCACTTGCCAGCGTGCTTTTTCACTATTCAAGTCAGATAGCTACATCTGAGCTAAGCTAGATATTCCAACGGGATTCAGCTGAATATAATCAAGCCAGAAAACTTCATTAGGATTCTCAAATCCCTTGATAGTTAGAGTATCTCCTACGCCAAGTAGAACTTGTGTTGCTACAATTCGTTCTACTGAGACACCTGGCGTAGTAGACACGCTTTCCAACGGGTTCCTCAGGACAATCTCTCCAATAGTAGCGTCTTCATTCAGTTCAACGCTAAAGGTGGTCGCAGCCTGCCTACCAGCAAAAAGCATATCAAAAGTTGATAAAACCACGTCATACTCGCCTGGTAAGAAGCCAGTTAGAGTATCGAGAGACAGTGTCGATATTCCTCCTTCACCGATTTCGCTACCCAAAAACTTAAGCACTTGCCCACCAGATGCTGCATTGAGATCTTCTAACTGGAAGGTACTAAAGGCAGTGTCCTCTGCTTCAATACGTAATGGTGATAGTTGGGAATCGTCATCCACAATAGTTGTAGACAATGATTGAGCACTTCCAATTTCAAAATTCGCCCCATCGACATCGGATATATCAATAGTGAAACCCTCACTTCCCTCCTCAATCGCATCTTGAAGAATCCTAACTGAAATGCTTTCGGCGGAGAAGCCACTAGGAATGCTTATAGTATCGGCGTAGATACCGGTCTGCAAATCGAAGGTTGCGGTCGAAGACTCATATATATAGTCTTGCTGGGGTGTTGCCATACCGGGGACGATTTCAAAACTGACATCAACACTTTTGCCCATTGGAACCGGCTCACTCGTCAGAACGGTCATCTGACTAAATTCACCATCTTCACCAACAATAGTAGGCTCTCCAACAAGTGAAACTGTTGGAGGGGCTGTTGTATCGTTACTAACCTGGACAATTTCGATCCCGTTGATTAACGGGTTCTGTACACCTTCCAACATATCGTGAAGAAATTCGATATTGAGAATGCCATCGGTTACGACAACCTCATTACTTACGACACCTCCGGCCAAATGCCCAAAGTTAGCTGAGAGATCAATGTTGTCTAGATTGGGCAGCACCTGGTCCTCAATAGCCACGTCAAATATCCGCTGGCCAGGTAGACTTGTTCCTTCAAAGCCATTCCCCATGTACAACCGGACTTCATACGTTCCATCGTTTACATTGAAGGCATACTGCATTTTAGTATGATTAACATCGTTGATATTGTGAAAACGCTCAGTATTAAAGATTTCACCTGGTGTACCAGGTGGTAATGTCAACCCAACCTCTAATGCTGAACTCCTGAAAACTCTTCCGCTATCTGGAACGGTCAAAAAGGCAGTATCTGCCAACCAGTTTGGCCCATCGTCAATCGCTGCTATCTCAGGACCACCAGCATTCAAACGATGTAGGACTGTTGGAACATTGTCTGAAATGGTCACTGTAGTAGTGTTGACAGTACTAAGGACTACATTGTCGTCACCAGCAGTAATAGTATCTAAGGTGACGACAACAGTTTCACTACCTTCTAGATATTCATCATCAAGCGCAGTGACGGCAACGGGAGCACTCAGGCTTCCAGCAGGAATTGTAACCGAACCAGTCAATGCCTCGTAGTCTGCATCGGCCGTTGCTGTACCTCCGACGGTATAGGCAACAACTGTCTCGGTAGCCGCAGCTTCGACAAGACTAACAAGGAACTGACCATCAGTAGCAGGTTCGGCTGCATCTGAGCCTGCTGAGATAGTGACTTGGTTGTTCTGATGAGTCTCAGTATCTGGATCCACAAATCCCCCCTCTTCTCCGTCTAGATTAGTGATGCTATCGTCATCCAAAACCGTGACAGTGACCGAAGAACTTTTACCAACTTTGGCATTCCCACTAACTCCAGTAACATTAACATCGAAAAATTCGGTTCCTTCCACAAAGGTATCCTGAAGCAAATTAATACCAAAGCTACTAATGGAAGCACCAGCAGGAATAGTGGTACTGTCGGTGTAGATACCAGTTGCCGGATCAAAAATCGCAGTCAGGGACTGATAGTCATAGTCCTCTCCAGGTGTTGCTGTGCCAGGAACAATTTCATAGTTGATCGTGATAGGCTCTCCAGATGGGACTGGGCTACTAGTTAATAGTGTAAAATTGTCTAAGATCTTCCCTTCAACTACAGAAGGGGGAGTATTAGCTATGAAAACTTCGATGACCATAATTCAAACCTCTTCAATATCTTCCGTGTCTTCGAGCTTCTCGAAACTGACAACAACAAAGTGATAGCGTGAGAAGGACACAACAGTTTAACCTATAATCAGCACAAGTCACTCCGTATAGACACAGATGGTGGCGGGGCAAACGCATACTCCCTCGTCTTCTTAATAAGAGCCATAAAAAGAGAGCTTATTGAGAAAATAGCATCACCTTTTAGCTGCTAAAACGCTAGAAGCCTGATTCTTTCGCTGGCACTAATTGAGTATGCGCTTGCCCTACAGATGGTGGATAAAAATGCGGTATGGGCCAAACCAAAGTTATACTTTCGATGAGGCTGGGGTAAGTCGAGTGGATGTCGTCAGTCTTTCTCTAACCTTGATCGATGCCCTCGTAAGTCGGGTTTTTCGGTGCAGTAGATAGATAGATCTCCTACAATAGACGTAATTCAACCATGAGGTTTAGCTGACGATGGCTTCTGAAGTGTATTAGAAGTCGACTATAAATTCTTTTTTAAAGACACTCAGCGTGGTCTTCCAATTCTACGGAACCATCACTACTTTTGTGTTTGCGGAACCTTTGGTAGGCCGGCGACAAGCGATGGTGCGTCAGCGTCACACGAAGGTGGATTAGGCTATAGGAGCCGCGTTTCTAATGGCGGGTTCGGTATACCAATTGCCAAAGGGTACGTCTCACTTATGATAATCTCAACCCCCATGCTAAAGGATCTTTCTACGAGACGTTTGATCTAGAGTGAGCTCGCCAGAAGGAGCTCTACCCCCTTGACATCTGACACCTTCAGGAACTAAGTATTGAAATCACGGGTGACGCATAACCGATGGAAGAACGAGCGATTTTGCTCTCGTATCAATCATGAAAGAGCCAGTGCTGACCATTTTTTATCAGTTCGATCCATGGAAAAGTTCGATTGGAGGAATTCAGACCGTTGTTAGAAACTTCATCAAGTTCTCTCCTCTAGAGTTCAAGATTAGACTGGTTGGCATCGAGTCAACTCCCGATGGGCCCGTTGGTTGTTGGCAGACCCGTGAGCTAGTCGGTAAGTCAATCGATTTTTTCCCACTATTTAGGCTGTTGGACGATGACCGCAGAAGGTTGTTTCCAACATCCCTGCGCTATGCTCTAGGTTTATTGGGGAAAGATTTTTCGTCCGATTTTATGCACTTCCATCGTTTAGAGACAGCTCTGTTCACGCGTTTCTGGCAAGGGCATAAGGCTTTATTTGTACACAATGATATTCACCAGCAAATACGTTCTAGTGAAGCTAACAGCATTCTATGGCAAAGATTTCCTTGGCTCTACTTTACCTTCGAGGGTCGCCTCATTCACCAGTTCGATCAGGTATTGTCCTGCAACTCAGAATCTACAGCTCTGTACCAACAGCAGTACCCCCAGTTAGCGAACCGTATAACTTTTATTCGTAACACCTTTGATGGTGATATTTTTTATCCGATTTCAGATGCTGAACAGAACCAAAGACGACGACAGCAAGCCACTAGCATGGGTTTAGAAGAGGATACTCGTTTTTTATTGTTTGCCGGTAGGTTGCATCCTCAAAAAGATCCTTTACTTTTATTAAATGCGTTCTCTCTGATTGCAGAGCCAAAAGTCCATCTTCTCGTAGCTGGTGATGGGGAACTCATGTCTGAAATGCAGACGAACATTAAAACTTTAGGCATATCGCGACGCGTGACTCTACTAGGTTCGTTGCCTTATCAAGAACTCGCAAACCTCCATCGTATTGCTAGCTTGTTTGTGCTCACCAGTGCCTATGAAGGCTTGCCTTTAGTCGTCTTAGAGGCGTTGGCCTGTGGTACCCCTGTAGTTACAACGCGCTCTGGCGAAACGCCACGGTTACTTAGCTCTAGTAGTGGGATAGTTTGTCAAGATCGGAGCCCTGCCCAGATTGCAAACGCCTTCAATACGATATTGCAGCATCCAGAACGCTTTCCACCCGCATCCTGCTTGCAGGATGCCAAACCATACAGTGCTGAAGCGGTAATTGGAGGAGTTTATGCTGAGATGTTTGACTCTTGGTCTTCTAATGAGGTTGACAGCCAACCAATTATTGATGCAATGTAAAAAATTGTCGTTAATCTATAGAAGCTATGCTCGCTACCCGACAGAGTGGTCAGGATGTGTAGTGATAGGAGCTATCCCTTTTCACGTGCTCGCTTCCTGCATAGATACTTCTATACGAAATTCAAGGTTTTAAACAACGAATTCTTCGGCTCACTAAAAACTGGGAAGAAACCTTCAGATTGAATCACACTATTCAGCAGCCGAACTGAAAGCTCGCTACCGCGAGTGCTGCGACCCGGTCGAAGCTCGGCGCTGGCAACTAATCTGGCTAGTCACAGAAGGCAAGACGCTGACGGCAGCCGCCGAAGCGATTGCGTTCAACTATGATTATGCTCGCGAAATAGTCCGTCGCTACAACGCTGATGGGGTAGACGGTCTAAGGAATCAGCGCAAAGATAGTCGTCCTAGTTCGTCCAAAGCGCTGCTGACGGTTGAACAGTGTGAAGCGCTAGACCAACACCTTCAGGACCCACCCGCTGACGGCGGTGTATGGAGTGGTCCTAAGGTGGCACGAGTAATCGCTGAGATGACAGGCCGTGAGCATGTATGGCCGCAGCGGGGGTGGGACTACTTGAAGCTGCTGGGCTACTCGTGCCAGTCGCCTAGACCGCGCCATGATAAAGCAGACAAGACGGCTCAGATGGCTTTTAAAAAAACTTGTCAGAGCGCAAAGCAGAGCTAGCGCAACAGTTTCCCGGTTCAGTTGTTGAAGTTTGGTCGTTTGATGTAGGCGCTTCGCCTTCTCGAAGAGTACACCGTTTGGGGCTAAAGCCTATCCTCAGAAAGGTATGGGCACGCGTCGGCGAACGCCCGCTCGCTGCCGTCAACTATCGCTACGAGTAGACTTACCTCTATAGCTTTGTTGAACCTGCAACGGGTAAAACAGAGTGGCTCGTTCTACCGAGAGCGAACATTGAGTGGTTCAACCAAGCGCTCGACGTGTTTGCCCAGCAGACAGGTGCTAGCGTAGACAAACAGATTCTGCTAGTGCTTGATGGGGCTGGCTGGCATCGCAGTGACCAAGTCGTTGTCCCAGAGGGCATTCATCTAGAACTGTTGCCACCTTACTCACCTGAGCTGCAACCGGCTGAGCGACTCTGGCGGATTGCCGATGAGCCGCTAGTCAACAGAAGCTTCGAGACGATTGATGAGCTAGAAGACATGCTGTGCGATCGCTGCGTCACGCTTTCATCGATGACCGATGAGATACGAGCGCTTACCCACTATCACTGGTGGCCATGAAATTCATTGTTTTTCGGGGGTAAGATACTCGGATTTGGTATGAGTTGCTGATTGGAAAGTCGCCTCCACACTGGCTAGGACTGCTAAGCTTCGAGCGCTTTTAGAAAGCTTAGACACTGATGTAAATCGGTGGTCCGGGCCGTCTGGATAACGGTCTATCTTGGGCTGCGAGTGTTGCCTTAGATCAGCCTTTTTTGAACCATCCCTTTAGTTTTAAGCACTGCCGCAACAGGAGCATACCCTATTTGCTGTTCATATAGCGCTAGCCAAGCGTCGACTATGTTATCCCAGTTATGGTTTTGCCGAATATACTGCTGCGCTTTATCTGCGCTTTGTTGCATTAATGGAAGATTCTGAATAGCCCACATTAGCGCAGTCGAACAATCTTCAATGCTTCCTCCTTTAAACAGCAACCCTCGGTCAAGACCTATAATTTGCCGATGTACTGGAATATCACTTGCCACCACGGGAATACCTTCTTGCATGGCTTCCAATAGAGCTAAAGGGAGTCCCTCGACTTCGGATGGTAAAACAAACAAGCCTGCTCCCCTGACAATTTCTGCTAACTGCTCACCCTGAAGTTCGCCACAGAAAAGGATATCTGAGTTTGAATTAGCTAATGCCGATAATTGATCACTATAGTTAGGTGTATCACTTTGGCTACCGACCAAAGCTAGCTTCCAACCTGTTGGTGCAAGCTGCTGAAACGCATTGATAAGTAAGTCAGGACATTTTTCAGGAACCAGGCGTCCCAAAAACAATATATAGCGACCACTAAGTAGCCCTTTAGAACGCCCAAAAACGAAATCTGGATCAGACGCTAGGTAACTGGCAGGAGCATTGCCAATATACTCCGTTTGATAGTTGTATACAGAGGCAAAATATTCTTTTAAATCTGCTGAAACAACGCCGATAGCATGTGCAAAGCGCACTGAAAATCGTTCACCTAGCTTAAGCACTTGGGTAGAGAGATTACCCCACTTTGAACGCTGCCAGTCTAATCCGTGACAAGTCACAATTACTTTAGACCTGGGCGATAACAGGCGAGGAATCCAACAAAACACAGAAGGTCCCAACGCATGAAAGTGAATAATATCGGTCTGTAGAAAGCTGGCAATTATAGCAGCCAAAAAAGAATTTACAAAAGCATCAATCCCTTTAAAGGGAATTGATGGAAGATTCTTTACCTGAACACCTTTATATGAGTAGTGTGCATTCCAGGGTAGCTGATTATAAGAAGATCGTGAAAAAACTGTTACTTTATGACCGTTTGCTACCATTCGAGAGTAGATTTCTGCGCAATGGTGCTCTATACCTCCTTGATATGGAGGGAGCCCTTTAGAGCCGATGACAGCGATTTTCATGGGAACTTCCTTGCAAGAATGCCTTTCGACAAATATATTCGTGGACAATATCGTTGCTCAAACTACTAAAACAGACTGCTCAAATCTAGATTGAGCGGGTTGACAACACTCGAGTATTCCAGAACAAAAGGGTTACAACATTTGATTATCATTAAAGCCTGGCAGAGAAACGAGATAATTTGAAATCTACTCGGTGACTGACTACTCTTCGAACTTTACTTGGTGGGAATTAGCAAAAACTCAAATATTCCTAATTTGAGCAATCGATAATTTCAGCGGCAAATAGAGGTGGATAACTTACTGAATAGAGATAAATGTGAGCAATCAAAGTGGGAAAGCTCTCACTTGAATTAGCAAGCAACAGCTATAATCCCTGAGGCAGTCCGTTTAATCTATACCCTGTAAACTTATTTATAACTGTATCATCACGGATTCTGCTATAGCTCAACATATTTTTTCTGTAAACTGTAGGTTTATTCGCCAAAGCAGCTGTAAAGCTTTCGGAGCATGACTGGGCTGAGCTTAAACGAGTTTGAGTAGCTGCTACCCAGCTTTGGTGCAGCCTAGGACGCCTTCGCTGAAGTTGAATTCCGTCAGAAGGAACGTTAGCGCCCATATGTTGGTAGGCACAACAAAAGCTTGAAGAGTTTGAAGACAAACCTGTTGTTCGTCCTTGTCTACTTCAGGCTCTATCCAACGCAAAAAGAGCAAGGGTACCTGTTTGGGATTAGTCAAGCTGAAGTTATTCAGTGGGTCCACCGTCTAACAGGATGTAGCTAATCAAGCTTTGGGCGATGAGCTATAGCTATCGGAAAGACGGCCAGCAAAGCTAGGAGAAATACTCAGTGCCGTCTTGGCCTAGAATCTTCATCAGTGGGACCAGATAGCCAATCAACCGTCTTGAGAACAAGAAGGACTCAAAAGACTACTACAGCGGCAAGAAGAAGACGCATACGGTGGAGAACAACAAAGGGGAGAAGCGCACAAGAGGATTGCGGCACTAGGAAACGTGTATCAAGACAGCTAATGAAAAAGACTGTTGTTCCCCGAAGAAAGTGTCGTATGACAGGATACAGGCTTTCAAGGCTTTGCCCCGATGGGTGTGACTACCAGTAGCCAAGGAAGAAATCGAGAAGCGGAGGAACTCACAGAAGCTGAGAAAGCCTGAAATCGAGCGGACGTTGCTGAAGTGAAAGATGAACGGATTAAGTCAATCCTATGAACTGAAGACAGCTGTGAACTGATCGGATTCGTTGCCGTACTGTAGCAAACCGAAGGCAAGCTACTGTAAAAGAGCCGTTCAAATCTACCAGTTCTGAGACCTCTCTGACATTGACATGGGTCTTCACGACGAAATATATCAAATTAGAACAGTGAATAGCGGTCTCTAAACTGGTAGGCAACATGACTCAAAAATGGACTATTTAACAAGTGAACGCAAAACACTAAGAGGTCGGACTGATTGCCTTTGCCCAAACTGTCAAAATTCTATACCAGTAGCTCTGACACGATGTGCTTACCTTGGTTGGCCCAGACCGAGTAGAGCGCCAAGAACTCTTTGACTTCATTGCAGCCGAACTCCAACAGCGAGCGGACGAGTAGCACCCATCAACCCGCAAACCCAGAAAAGCACTGCACAATCAACGCGGTCAGTTGCTGGCCTTTGCTGTTGGCCTCGACCAGAAGCTGACTGCGTTGATTGTAGCTAGTTTTGAGCTGCTGCTACAAGCGGTGCGCGACGTCCGCCTACAGCATTGAACCATCTCCCCCCGCTTCAAGACCTATCAGGAAGGCACTAGGGCTTATGCTGGCAATCGCTAAACGATGACCGGGTCTAGAGACAAGAAGTCAAATCGAGCATGTTCAGCAGCGTTTTCAAAACCATTCACCGTAATGATGTCCCCTGACGTCAAACCAACTCCAAAGGCAATAGGTAAGTTGACCTTAGTTTGTGCGTTGGCTAGGTTGCTGGCTGAGGGAGCATCTAGCACTAGACTGCCTAGGTTGGTAGTGACACCCGTTTCGAAGTCGGTCATCTGAATGCCAAACGAAGCAGCTCCGTCAGATTCGTTAAAGGTGCCAATAGTGATGTCGTAGGTGCCTGTCAACTCATCAGGGGTGTCCCCGAAGGTGAAGGAGGCACTACCACTTTCTTGACCTGTTCCACCGACAAAGCTCAGAACCGTTCCACCAGAGGCAACCCCGATCTTTTCGAAGCGGTAATTGACAATCGTGTCTGCACTTTCCGCTTCCAAAGTGATAGTTTCGGTAGGCTGTGTGGTGCCACTATCATTGTCCAAGATGGCGACAGCATCCGAGGTAACGCTTCCCAAAGCCATCCCGCTAGAAGGATTGCTGATGGCGAAGGTAGCCGTTTCGGTTCCTTCGATATCGCTATCATCGGCAACGGTAAGGGTAACCGACCCTTCAGTTTGGCCATCGGCGATAGTGATCTGAGTGGGAAGGATGCCTTCAAAGTCACCGCTATCGATGCCCGCGCCCGACAACGCTAGATCCAACGTCTGACTGCCTGCTACCGCACTAGTCGCCGTAGCCGTCACCGTAATCGTTGTGTTCTCTGTCTCGCTAGCCTGGTTGGGGGTGACCGATAGATTGACCGCAGGGACGCTCGGGCCAGTAGAGCCAAACTCGATTACCAAGGCTGGTGGTGTGCGGCTACCACCGAAAGACTCAGCAGCGCGCGACCCGCTACCTTCAACGAAGAAGGCCAAAGCGCCGTTAGTTGTCCCATCTGCGCCAATCACCTGCTGAATTAGACCAGCGATATTCGGGCTCTGATAGGTTTGTCCGTCGGTCCAGGCTTCTACATTCGTCCAGTTCACCTGTGCTACGGCGTCACGTCCAGTCAAGTCGCCAGAAGAGCTGAAGGTCGGTGCGTTTTCAGAGCCTTGAATGCCGATGGTGAAGCTGGCGGGAGCAGCGTTACTTTCGATTGCGGTAAAGGCTATATAAGCGTTGGTGATCGCCGCTCCGGCGGGGATAGTGATGTCGTCAAAGCGAAGTCCGACTCGCTGCAGCTTATTCCCGTTCAAACCGAACTCCAGATCAGAGCTAAAGCTGCCACCGAACTGCTCGAAATCGTCGCTGACTGCATCTACCGGAATCGTCAGGGCTTCGAGAGTAAGCTCATCAACAATATCGATTTCAAAGGTATCGGCTGCCGCCCCATCTGGGTCAAGCACCGTGACTGTAAGGTTGTAGACGTCGATATCAAGGGTGCTTAGACCTGAGATCTGTCCTGTTACCTCATCGATTGTGACACCACTTACATCTGAGCCATTGGCCGCCGTCGCCGAAACCTGATAGGTAATAAGGTCACCATCGGGATCGAAGAAGGTATCTGTCGGCAGGTCAAAGATGTCGGTTGTCCCGTCGGTAAAGACTTGATCGGGAATCTCACTGACGAGCTGTACTGGTTGTGAACCAGTTGAAACAAAGACTGAATTAGACACACCTGGTCCAATGAAACCCGTAAAGAGCTCAATGAAGTCGATATGGAAGCCCTGACTGCGTCCAGCTACCTCTAGAACATACCGGCCTGCTTCAGGGAAAGCAATTTGAGCTTGAAAGTTGTTTGGTGCACCGTCAACCATGCCAGCATAACCCCAGTTGCCGTTGTTTGGACCGCCAAACACTTTGATAAATTCACCGCTGGCGGGTTCTGCTTCGTTTGCCCCGTTTCCGACTAGGAATTCCTCGATAGAACCGGTACCGTTTTTTGAAACTACGTTGATCCAGAGATCGTTTTGTTGGTCATTAGCTGCAAGGCCATCTCTTGAGGCCCGAGCGCGGAATTTCATAGCTTGTCCAACTAGGGCCTCTGGCACCTCAATCTCGAACTCAAGAATCTCATTCTCAACAACCTGGTTGAAGCCATTACTGGTGTTTGATCCGTAGATGTAATAACCCGTTCCCTGGAAACCGGTCTGGCGTCCCTCGTCATCGGGCGCGGTGACATAGTTCCATTTGCCGTTAGGACTGGTTCCACCGTTAAGGGCAGCGGCGTCTTCAATTTGAATCTTGAAATAAAGGTTGTTGCCGCTGCCTGAAGCTTTAAAGAAACCGGAAGATTCGGGCTCTACGGTAACAACCGGAGTCTGGGTCGGGTTTGTTAAATACTCCCTATCAACTGGGCCGATGGGTAGATTGTTGATATCAACAGCCACGGCTGAAATGGCGATGGGAGCTACGTCGTCTCCGCTAAACTGAACCCCTGATTCGGTGTCGCTGTAGTCAAATGCCCCAGATGGCAAGGTGATGGTTCCGTTCGAGCCGATAGTCACAATTACTTCTTGAAAGTCGAAGCCGTTGTTGACCTGGAAATCGGGTTGGCTAAGTTCCAGCCGATCTTCAACCAGTTGCCCATAGCCATTCGTATCATTGGTAACTGGCTGGAGACCCTTCGCCAAGACAATCTTTACAGACTGACCTATGGGCCCAGTAACGACAATGGTTGGCTCAGCGCCGTTATTGCCATAGACGCCGCTACCGCCGTTGACGGTAACATTTACTGGCACCTCCGGTTGTTCCTGGACAGCCTGACCAACAGAGCCCGCCTGGGTGCCGTTGTTAGCGAGTACGCCAGATGCGATAGTGCCGTCGTCAAACCGAACAAAGAACCGCGAACCGGCAATTTCTGCCCCGGAGATACCGCCGACATCCCAGCCGCCAGTTGCACCGATATCGACCCCGACGCCGCCGGTATTGTTATTACCCTTCAGCAGACCTGCAATGGAGTTGGGGTCCATATCGCCGGAAAAACCGACAGTTTCACCTGTTTCAAAGCCATCACCACTATTATTGCTGGCCTTCAATAGCAAACCTCGGAAACCTCCTGAAGAGGATTTTCCCGTTCCGGTATTGTTTGGTAGAGGAGGCTCACCTGGCAGGTAGTAAACTTTGCCATCGTTGCCATCGAAAAATGAGCCGGTTTCAGCACCCCCACCGTCTACGGCAAATTTCTTAAAGGCGGTATCCCCACCAGAGCCGTCAAAGTCGACTATGGAATCGCCAAATACAGCGTCGCGGAAGTCAATAAAGAAAGCGGCAATCTTCTTATCTCCCGTATTGGTGAGCTGGAAGGAATTCAGACCAAAGTTAGAAGACTGGACGTTGTTGACGTTAGCCATGACGCTGAGTTCAGCAGACCCAGTAGCGCTAGGTGCATAACTCCCGCCTGTCGCGATGCCATCACCGGCATCCAGAGATTCCAGGAGCTCCTGGCCAAAATTAGAACCAGTCGGAGGGTCTACAACTACTTCAGGTTTGGTCAGGGATAGACTTTCTACGCCAAAAGTGAACGATCCACCGTTGCCAGTGTCTGTACTGGTCAGACCGAAGGCTACTTCGGGTGCACCCGAAGCCCCCGTGAGCGATTTATACAAAGGTGTAGTTGACGCAATAGATAGGGGGGCGGTCGTCAATTCAAACAGCGTGGTGCCATTCTCGTCGAGGTACTTGGCATTCCCGGCGAGTGAGATAAGGCCGTTTTCAACAGTTCCTTCCAGGGTCAGTTCGACCTGAGCGTAGCTGGTGCTATCGAAAGAGGCAGGATAGCCGGGCTTAGGCACACTGCCATAGTTAGATGAACCGGAAAGTTCTAGAGCAGCCCCCGGGTTACCGGCAGTCAGCTTGACAAAATCTGCACCTGATACGCCAGGAGCCCCAGTCAGGGAGAGGATTAGGCCGTACTGGGAGAAACTCAGCAGGGGTATGCCATTGAATACCGGATTATCTAACAGCCCTTCGAAGACAAAGCTCTGACCTTCATTGTCAGCGAGGAAGGTAAAGCCGCTATCAGCGTTCAGGGTATCGTCATTAGTTGAGGTAATCTCTAACTTTCCGTTGACAACTGATGCAGGATTTGCTCCATTTTCTGGCGCATTGGTTGCATAGTTGAGCTCAAGAGAATCATTAGAGGTTTGAGCTAACCCGGTAAATCCGCCTTGGAATGGGGTAGCGCCATCGGCCAGGCTAGAGAAATCGAGCACGATGGGCTCAGTTTTACTGAAGGTCGGTACGCCATTCGTACCATCATCATAGGCGGTGCGGTCGTCCAGATTAAGGGTACCATCGCCGTCGATGTCGTTGTCGATAGAGTTGATCTGCCCGTCATTATCGAGATCACCGTCTAGGGCCAACGGTGCACCCGCGACAAAGTCGTCTTCGGTCACCTCAAATGTTGCGGAGGCCGCGAGTGGATCGATTTCAAAGCCCGCTGGCACTGCATCGAGTTCAACAGCTACGGTGTCTGTGCCGTTGTCCACATCGTCATTATCAACCAACACAGTAAAGGTCGCTTCGCCTGCGGTGAAGGTCACTGTCTCAGTGCTCAGATCCCCGTCAATCAGCAGGTTGATATCGAGGTCGCCACTGAACGCGAGGTCACTCGATGTCAATGTAAATTCGGCATCTGTTGTCGTACCGTCGTCGCCGGCTTCAATCGCGGTCCCACCCGTGATGGCAATCGCAACACCATCAGCACCGTTGATGGTGATGGTTGCAGTAGCTTCGCTGACGCCCTGACTATTGCCCACCAAATAGGTGAAAGTCTCGGTGCCGACTTCTCCAGTAGCTAGGTCATCGAATGCGCCATTGGGGTCGTAGTCGAAGGTACCATCGGGGTTGACAGTCAGTAATGCCCCTGAACTCAGTGTGACTGGGTTACTAACATTGGCATCACTGCCATTGACTTCAAGCACCGTCAGAAGAGGAGTGCCAATGTCATTAGCTAACACGCTGTCGCTGATCGAGTTGGCTTCATCGGTGGTGAAGTCATCATCGCTAGCCGTGGGGGGCATGGGTGTGGTGCTACCAGCCGTTGTAAATTCAATGAAGTCGAAGCGGGCATGTTCACTGACGTCTTCAAAGCCAGCGACGGTAATGGTGGCCCCATTAACCAGTTCGATACTTGAGCCTACCAGTCGGGTTACTTTGGTAGAGTTATTAGCGCCAGTCCCGCCGGTCGCGTTCTGATCTAAGACAATAGTCTCACCAATTTGAACACCGTTTTGCTGCACGGTCAAGCTGGCTTCACCGTCACTCTCGTCGAAGGTACCAAGGTTAATATCGTAGGTGCCGGTTGGCCCTGTGAAGATAAAGGTCGCTGTACCCGTTTCTGGTCCACCAAAGCCTAACAGGCTCAGCATTTGACCGCCGGAGGCAGCACTATTACCTTCCAAGCGATAACCTGTCACGTTAGTGATGTCTTCGGCTTCAATAAACATAGTGGTGTCAACGGCATCATCATCGATAACTTCTAAGGATGCAGTGCCGTTCTCGAAGCCGGTCGCCGCGGCCGTAATGTTGGGCGTTTGGATGCCATCCAGCTCCATATCATCTTCGACAATTATAACAAAGGAAGCGGAAGTGGCTCCAATAGGGATAGTGACCGTTGTAGGCACTGTAGCTTCTGTCGTGTCATCACTGCTCAGGGTAATCTCTAGAGCAGTACTGGTATCGGTGTTTCGGGTTACCATCCCCGAAACGGTACCCCCTCCTTCAGAGATGCTGATAGGGTCAAGGGTCACGCTTAGGGCAGCAGGTAAATCTTCCGTAATCAGCTCAAGGGTACTCTCTGTGAGTTCCTGATTTTGATTGAACCAGAGTGTGTAAAGCCCAGGTCCGAGTGGGAGCGTGAGACCATTTGTGGGCTGACCAGTACCTTCGACAGTGTTGCTCGCAAGTAAAGGTAGAATATCCGAACCGATTTGATCTGAGTTGTAAACCGTCCCTCCATCAAGGGTTGCGATCGCGTTCTGGATATCGGTTTGAGTCGGTATCGTATCACCGACTTGAATGCCTAGGAAAGCTGCATTAGAGCCACCGACATAATCAGCCAGATTGATAGCAACCAGTTGCTGACCCACCTGAACTTCGAAAGTGATGTAGTCCGCGTCGGAAGACTCGCCTGTGGAAACGAGGGTATTTGACCCGAGGCTGAGGGTGACGTCATCCGGATTTGCATTGTCGTCTGAGAAGTCGCCGAAGACGCTACCGTTAAACGTATCGTCAGCCGTATCGTCAGCCGTACGAATAACAATACCGCTGACTTTTGCAAAATCCACTGAGCTATTGACAGCAATGTCAATCGCATTCGTTTCCCCAAAGGTGTCCGGGGAAACTATCCCAGGCAAGGTAAAGACAATCGACTGGTTGAAGTCACCACCTGTCTGCGCCAGGATGTCAAAGTCATC
Source organism: uncultured cyanobacterium (assembly GCA_963772185.1). Classification (GTDB taxonomy): domain Bacteria; phylum Cyanobacteriota; class Cyanobacteriia; order Phormidesmidales; family Phormidesmidaceae; genus Phormidesmis. The sequence continues at coordinate 137,504 of CAVYWR010000029.1, forward strand.
TAGTACTAACTGACCCTCAACGGTCACATCAAAGATGCGTGCCCCTTCTGTGGACTGGAAAATCTCGGCGAGGTACAGGTCAATAGTGTAGTTACCCGCAGCAACGGGAATTGAGTAGTTGAAGGAACTCCCAAAACGCTCGGTCTCAAAGACCGTGCCATCAAAGACGGACTGAGCGCCATTGCCGTTGTTGATATCAAAACTTACGCCATCAGTGAAGGTGTTGCTGGGGATGCTGAAAAACTGATCGGCAACAAAGTTAATACCGTCCTGGGTGAGAGCAGGGCCACCGGCATTGATAGCAACGACTACTTCTCCTGGATTAGTTACCACATCATCATCTTGAATCGTCACCGTAGTCTGCGCGACGGCTCCAATCTGGGCATTAGGGCTAATGCTTGTGATCGTGACAGTAAAGGTCTCAGGTCCCTCAACATCCTCATCCGGTAGGATGTCGATTGGAATTTGGAAGTCGGAGGAGCCGCCGACGATGGTGCCAGTGCCGGTGAAAGTCGCCGTACCCGCGCCGTTCAGCGACTCGTCAGGCGAATAGTCGATCTTGGGAGTCGCCGAAACGCCCTCGATTACATAAGTGAACGTCACCTGCTCACCGATCGGCACAGTTTCGCTGGTAGTGATAGAGACTAGGGCCGAACCGTCACTCTCGCCCACAGACTGAATGGGGCCGCTGACGATTGAGAGAGTGGGCAGCGGCGTCGAGACTGCACCAATCTGAGCAATTTCAATCGCGTTGACCTTGGGGTTCTCACTGACCGGATCATTGTGCAGGAATGACAGATTCAGCAAGTCATCGGTTGCTGTAATGGTATAGGTGCGAGAGAACGCTACACCTAGTAGGCAATTTTGTTAGGGTCGTTGCCATCGGCGAAAGTCGGTATCGGAGCTCCTGATCCATCCACAAAATCAACTGCTTCGCGCAGTGGACTAATGTCGTTTAAGACATCAGGTACAGCACCTTCGACCTCGACATCAAAAACACGAGAATCTTTGGTGAAAATGTTTTGGAAGTTTTCGGTGTAGTAGACAGTAACTTCGTAAGTGTTTCCAGCTTCTACCTCAAAAGAGTAATCGAGGGTAGGTCCGGTTGGACTGTTATCCCCTCGCTCATGGACAAAGAGTTCCCAGGGCACGACAGTGCTCAAGTTGTCTAGATCAATTTCGTCTTCTGCATTGGTCAGCCCGTTACTAAACGTATTATTTACCTGGCCGGAGAGCAATGCTCCATTCTGCCCTGCGCCAGTTAGAAGATGATCGCCAATCCAGTCGGGACCACCATCTGTAGCTACAACGGTGGTTGCTCCAGCGCCAGTACCGCCAGGAGCGGCATTAACGCGGTAAAGCACTACCCTTTCTCCAACACTGACCGTTACACTCGCTGTATCGGTGTCATTGTTGTCATCGGCAATGGTGTAGTCAAAGGACACTACACCAGTAAAATCATTTGCTGGTGTAAAGGTGATAAAGTCGTCGCTGGTATCGCCAGGAGTACCATTATCGTCAAGCAAGACTGTCCCATTCATAGCATTGTCAACGCTGATGACAGTGAGGGTATCTGCTGGGTTTGGATCGCTGTCGTTGGCTAGTAAGTCTGCAACGGGAATGTTTAGAGTCTCATTGACGCCAGTATTAGCGGTATCATTGACGGCATTAGGAGGCAACTGGGCTTCTGTGGCAGTAACGGTAATGCTGTCAAATACGGCCTGGAAGCTATCGGTGGATGACCCGGCATTTGATGCAAATAAGCCCGTGGCAATACCTGTTGTTTGTCCTTGAACGGTATTATTGCCCAGGATAGTGTTTAGCACCGCTGACCCAGTCAAATCGATAACATCACTGGAGCCACC
>CAVYWR010000030.1:0-31776 GCA_963772185.1 uncultured cyanobacterium
AGAGATGACGCGAGCTGAGGCGCGATCGCCTCTCCCTAACCCACTACCGCTCGAACAGTTTCAGCAGTGGGCGCAGATTCCACAGCAGTCGGTAGAGGTTGAGACATTACTAGGAGAAGTGCGATCGCACTTAACCCACTCGATGAACGCCGCCCATCCTGGCTACATCGGCCACATGGACTCGATTCCTACCACGATGTCGCTAGTCGGTGATCTGCTAGTCGCGGCGCTAAATAACAATATGCTGAGCGTCGAAATGTCGCCAGTGTTCTCCCGTCTAGAGCCTTTGGTCATGCAGCAGATCGCCGCTCGCTTCGGACTTGGCGAGGACTCAGGTGGTGTCATGGTCAGCGGCGGCAGCTTAGCGAACTTACAGGCGCTGAGTGTTGCGCGTAATCAGGCTTTTGACGCGGTAGAGACTGGAGTGGTCGGACTGGCGAAACAGCCTGTGTTTTTTGTCTCGGAAGTCGCGCATACCTCTATGCAGAAGGCGGCGATGATGATGGGACTGGGGGCTAAGAGTGCGATCGCCCTACGGACAAACTCAAACTCCCAAGTCGATATTAATGACCTAGCCCAAAAGCTGGCACAGGCCGAATCAAATGGTCAGCAGCCTTTCGCCATTGTCGCCACCGCTGGGACTACCGTCACAGGCAATATTGATCCGATTCCTGAAATGGCCGAGATTGCTAGGGCGCACGGTCTCTGGTTCCATGTCGATGCAGCCTACGGTGGAGCCGTCGTCTTTTCCGATGCTCATCGCGATCTGCTGGCAGGAATTGAACAGGCCGACTCCATCACCTTCAATCCGCAGAAATGGCTCTACGTTGCCAAAACCTGCGCCACCGTACTGTTCAAAGATTTTGATATTCTCAACCGCCACTTTCGCATCCTCGCGCCGTACATGGGCGATGACGATCAGTGGCCTAATCTCGGTGAGCTGACCGTGCAGGGGACTCGCCATGCTGACGTGCTAAAGCTGTGGCTATCTCTACAGCACATCGGCACCGACGGCTACGCCAACATCATCGATCACAACTATCGTCTGACCGAACAGTTCGTTCGCTGTATATCCGATAGGCCCTATTTACAGCTAGCCAGTCAGCCACAGATGAATATCGTTTGCTTTCGATTCGCCCCGGAGGAGGTAGAAAGTAGCACCAGGATGAGCTGAATGACGAGCTGAATGCAAAACTACAGCGCTATTTGCTGACTGAAGCGACAGACTCATCAGCGGCGGTCTTTCTCTCACTGCCCAGATACAGAGGCCAACGCTGGCTGAAGGCCGTACTGCTAAATCCTTACACTCAGTTAGAAACTATTGAAGGGCTATTCACGCGGATTGATTCATTCCGCAGCTTGTCCGACCAGTAACAGGGCCTTCTTCTGCATTGTCTTAAAAATGTTATAGAAGCCATTGGCCCGAGATGGCGTCAGGCTAACGTCTAGCTGAGTTTCTTTGATGAAATCGGGGGAGAGCTGCGCAATCTCCATTGGGGCAAGTCCATCTAGCGCGGTGATCAACATCGCCAGCAGCCCTTTGGTAATCTGGGCGTCCGAATCACCTTGAAAGTGAACTTTGTCCTGGTCAAGGTCAGCGGTGATGTACACCTGTGAAACGCAGCCTGGTACCTTGTTATCGGCAGTTTTGCCTTCAGGCGGAAAGTCTTCTAGCTTTTTGGCGTACCAGAGTAGCTGCTCATATCGGCGTTTAGGATTATCGATACGGGCGAAGCGTTTGACTAGCTTATCTAGCTGGGCAGGGCGGGCGGCAGTACTCATGCAAAGGTATGACGGTATACATTAGCGGATATTGGAAGCAGCAATCGACTGTCGATAGTGCTATATCAACCATAACGCGTCTGAGAAAGGACAGGATTTCTACACTGTGTTTCCAAACCCGATGTTAATAAGCTGCATGTCTCTATAAAATGTAGTGGGCTCGTTCTATGGGTGTTGATTAAGGATGCTTCGATAGTCGTGCTTTCATAGCTGGAACAGCGCCCTTCGTTCTCTGTTCGTCGCTTGATCAACAGTTTTTCCTTGTTTTGTTTTCTTGTCATTGCTCTTAGAGGTGCTTCGTGCAGCCAGTTGATTACACTACGTTGTTGGCGGCGAGTGCCGATTTACGCGCCCGTTGGCTACCGGCTCGCTGCGAACAGGTCTATCAGCGCGATAAGTACACCCTTTTTATCGCGCTGAGAACGATTGAGAAAAAAGGCTGGCTAGCAATTTCCTGGCATCCACAGGCGGCGCGTATTCACATGTCCCCGCCGCCGCCAAAGCAGCCCGATACCTTTACGTTTTCTCAGCAGCTCAAGCATCAGATCGGTGGGCTGGCCCTCACTCGGATAGAGGTTCTATCGCCTTGGGAAAGAGCCTTGGACCTACAGTTTGCTAGGCGACCTGATGAACCAGCGCTGTGGCATCTGTATGTCGAGGTGATGGGCAAATATAGCAATGTGATCCTGACCGCCGCAGACAATTTGATTGTGACCGCCGCTCATCAGGTCAGCGAGCAGCAGTCTAGCGTCAGGCCGATTCAAACCGGTCAACCCTACGTGCATCCGCCAGCGATTCGAGGTAGGCTCCCCTCGCTATCAGAAGGATTTGACGATTGGCGCGATCGCATCTCTCTCATCCCCGGCAAACTCAAAAAGATGCTGGTCAAAGCCTCTAGCGGCGTCAGTTCATCCGTCGCCACTCAGCTCATCTGGTCCGCAAATCTGCCAGTAGACATCACCACCGACGAGCTAACCCACGACAATTGGCAAAGCCTATTCCAGGCGTGGCAGCGCTGGCTGAAGTGTCTATCCGAGGAAACCTTCTCTCCAGCAACCCTAAACAAAGGCGGCTACACGGTGCTATCAGATCTGTTAACGCAGAGCACTCAAGTTGACCTATCTCCTGCTAAAGACACCCAAACGCTGCTAGATCGCTACTACCGCCATCAGTTCAACCAGGAAGCGTTTCGCCGACTGCACCACCAGCTTAGCCAGACGCTCAAGAATCGCTTAGCCAAACTTCGCCAAAAGGCAAATACATTCACCAAAAGGCTAGCGCAGTCGGATCAGGCGGAAGACTACCGTCGACTTGCCGACTTACTGATGGCGCATCTCTCTAAATGGCAGGTGGGCATGACCGAAATTGAGCTAACTGATTTTGATTCTGGCGAACCCGTCGCCATTTCGCTCAATCCTGAGAAGAATGCGGTACAGAACGCTCAAGCTTTGTACAAACAGCATCAAAAGCTGAAGCGAGCGCGGATTGCAGTCATGCCGCTGCTAAGCGAAGTCAACGCTGAGATTGATTATCTAGAGCAGGTTGAGGAAAGTCTGTTGCAGGTTCCTGCTTATGAGGATGAAGCAGACTTAAAGGCTTTGGAAGAAACTCAGCTAGAGCTGATTGCTCAAGAGTATCTAAGAGATACGAGCGGGCGATCGCACTCCACCCAAGCAGCCCAAGCCAAAAGCCGCCGCAAAGAAAAAGACACCATAGATTTCCGTCGCTACACCGCCCCCCAAGGACTCGAAATCTTGATCGGTCGCAATAATAACCAAAACGAGCAGCTCACCTTCAAGCAAGCCAGCGACTATGACCTGTGGCTCCATGCCCAAGAAATTCCAGGTAGCCACGTGCTGCTGCGCTTAGACGCTGGCGAAATGCCCACAGACGAAACCCTACAGCTAGCCGCCAGCCTAGCCGCCTACTACAGCCGCGCCCGTCAGTCTGATCAAGTGCCCGTTGTCTACACCGAGCCTAAAAACGTATACAAACCCAAAGGCGCACTGCCTGGCATGGTCATCTACAAGCATGAGCAGGTACTGTGGGGCCAACCGCAGCAGGCGTTAGACTTTATTCATGAAAATACATGAATGCAAAGTAACAGACGGCTGCCTATGCTTCCTTTAAGCATCGCCCCCATGATGGATCGCACCGATCGCCACTACCGCTTTTTCATGCGGCAGATTACTCAGCGCACTCTGCTCTACACAGAGATGATCAACGCGCAGGCGATCTATCACGGCGATCTCGACCGCTTAATTGGCTTCACCCCCGACTGAAAATCCGCTGGTGCTACAGGTTGGCGGAGACGATCCAAAGCTTCTGGCTAACTGTGCGCGCCGAGCGGCTGAGTTTGGCTATAGCGAGATTAATTTGAATGTGGGCTGTCCGAGCGATCGCGTTCAAAGCGGTAACTTCGGCGCATGCCTGATGGCCCAGCCAGAGCGAGTCGCAGACTGCGTTGCTGCAATGATGGCCGCTTCTCCACTGCCGGTCAGCGTCAAGCATCGCATTGGCATTGACGAGCTAGATAGCTACGAAGACATGGTGAACTTTATCACTGTTGTATCTGCAACTGGCTGTCAGCGGTTTAGCGTCCATGCTCGCAAAGCTTGGCTACAGGGGCTAAGTCCAAAAGACAATCGCAACATCCCGCCGCTGCGCTACTCAGACGTCCATCAACTCAAGCAGGATTTTCCTCATCTGCAAATAGAAATCAACGGCGGCTTCAAAACGCTTGAGCAGGTAAAAGCTCAGCTACGGTCTGTCGATGCGGTGATGATTGGTAGAGCGGCCTATGACACCCCCTTTCTATTCGCAACAGCCGACCAGGAAATCTTTGACGATACAACCGAACCAAAAACGCGATACCAAGTAGTACAGGCAATGCTGCCTTACATTGACCATCACACCCATCAACAAGGAACCCGGCTACACAGCATCACACGTCACATGCTGCATCTATTTCATGGTCAGCCGGGTAGTCGCATTTGGAAGCGCACCCTAACCGAATGCTCAGCCCAGCCGAGTTCCGGCGTAGAAGTCGTGATGGACGCTTTGGCAAAGGTGCGTGAGGCCGCTGACCTAGCAGCCTATCATCAGCAGATCGCGGATAGCGGTGGGCAATCAGGTTCAGTAGAGGAAGCTGAGTTGAGTGTAGCAGGCGTTAGGCATGCCGCCGTGAAAGCTGCCAAAACAAACTAGAGACAAAATTAGTCGTCACATGGGCCGCAATCGGCACTAGCAGATTGCCAGTGACCAGCGTGCATCCCCCTAGCAACAGCCCAACTGCCGATGCCCAGATCGCGTAGGGCCACTGCCGTCGTCCGGACATATGTAAAATCCCAAAGCACAAGCTAGACACAACTAGACCCGTTGCATTTAGCCCAATCGCTGGCATCATCACCCCTCTAAACAGCAGCTCCTCGCTCATCCCCGGCAATAGTCCAATCCACACACAGTCAAACAGATTCAGCGGTGCTAGTACAAACGTCAAATAAACATCTGCACTCTTTCGATAGGTTGGCCACAGCCTATAGACCAGCGCGCTCACCGCTGAAATTCCCAATCCAAGTGCAGTGCCTAGACCCGCCGCCTGCCAGGTCAACACGACCGGAAAGCGGAACGTTTCAAACAAAAGCCAGACTCTCGCTACCAGCAGCAAAACGATAGCTGTCGCGGCCATTGCCACCAGCAGCTCAGTTCTGCTCAAGGGCTCTAGCTCTGAATGTTCTGGAGAGTATTTAGCCACCTAGCTCCTACGCTTGCCGCGCCCTGTAGTCAACCCTGTTTGAATCTTACTACCCCGCTAGAAAAAGTCCCGGTGAACTTAGCATCGGTCATATAGCGAAGGTGTAGATAGGTAAGGTACACCTTCCGAGCTAAAAGTGCTTTTAGTCATCGAACAAGTAGCAGTATCAAATCTAACAAGAGCAGAAGACGGCGCTTGCTGTGTGTATTTTGCGTTGAGCAACAAAAGCATTTTCTAAATAACTATCTACTTACCCTCTATCCCAAGAAAGTAGTCTTAATTGGCGCACTGAGAGTATCCGTAACTATCTAGCATCAGCGTATAAAAACGTTTTATCTACCGCCTAGAAGTGCCTTGTTTGCTCTTGGTCATCTATCGAACGTAGCATTGTCAATACATTAAGTGGTGACAGCGGAAAGCCTCTCATATCAACTTATTAAGGTGTTATCTCCTGTCTTGTTAAGGGAATTCAAAAGATACTTAGACAGGTCATTCGTGTGAGTTGAAAGGGCTTCTTTTTAGCACGAACATCTGAGCTTAAGCAGCCGAAGATGTCTTCAGATTTACCTAGTTGCGGAATTCAATTCTTAAAATATGGATAGTTCGACAAATCTGCCTTCACCTGATGGTGATGTTGGCATCTACGAATGTGAAGTACGGCTGAAATTTCGCATCATAGAGGAACAGCTGACCATGACTAACAAAGAGCAGCTAGTGGCAACATTAGTAGATGCCTTCGCCTATGGTAGCGACGAATATTTAGAAGCCCTCGACAGCCAAGTAGCTGTCCAGCAGCTTCAGGATATCGCGCAAGCCTCCCCTGAAATGCGAAGACAGCTAATTCGGCTGCGCAACTCTAGCCGTTTGCTATAGCCGTTGACCGTAGAGGTCACCGGGCCATTCCCTCTGTCATTTTTTCGTTTGACACTTGGGGCAAGCAACAGGTATCTTTATAAAGGTCAAAAGACATGCGCCCCCATCGTCTAGAGGCCTAGGACACCTCCCTTTCACGGAGGCGACGGGGATTCGAATTCCCCTGGGGGTATGTAATAGAACAGCGCTCTGCAAGCTTAGCTTTGTAAGGCGCTGTTCTTTTTAAAGGTCGTAAGACAAGCTAAAGTAGGCGATTTGTCGCCTTACTAATTACTCAACACAGCAGAAACCAAGACTGTGATAGGTTTCGCTAGCAATCAATGTAAACGCTAGCTGTACGACCCACCTAGTGCCCTGCTGATAAACCTCAAACTTCTCGTTATAGAGATCCACGCTGTCAGATAGCCCATTGATGCGCTCATTCACGTTATCGGGTAGCTCACCAATGCGCTCGTTTACTCTATCTAGACCAGCGATTACATCTGCAAGCGTAGGCTCTCTATCTGACCGTTGCTGAGGTGTAGTCGTCACTTATGCAGCTAGCTCAGGGTAGATAGAGCCAGCGTTCTTTCGTGAATTGCCAATAGATTGGAGATGAGGTTGTTGCGAAGATGGCGCTCAATTAGGGGAGCTGGCATGGCTACTGGCGCTTTGACTAGCAAGTCGTAGGATAGCTTTGTGCCTTCATCGGATGGTTCGAGCTTCCAGGATCCTTCAAATCGTTTGAAGTCGCCCTCTTTCATCAAGAAGCCGACTTCGTGGGGAAAGTTTTCGGTCATGTCTAGGACCACACGAGCGCAGAACTTGACTTTTAGAAAGCACTGAGCGCCAATTTGCTCTAATCGAGTGCAGCCTTCTGAATTAGGAATCAGCTTGCTAGAGGTGAGGCTAGGAATAAACTCTGAGAGCTTTTCGTAGTCGGTAATGACTTGCCATACCTGCTCTACGGGCTGAGGGATGACTACAGAGGCTAGGATCCTGCGCTCTCTTGCAGGTCGCTTTTCTGTGGAGATATTGACGACTGCTGATGTAGACGGGTAGGAGATCGCAGTATTGCCTGTGACGGCTGGCAGATCTTCTGCTAACTGTCCGTCTGTATGAAGCTCATTGGATGGGAATAGTGCGTTGTTTGTCACAGGCTTCCGAAGGCTTTTGCTTATTCTAAGGTTTGGTATCTGCTTTTGTCCGCAGTCTATGTATATGATTCCCTAATCTGTCTACGTAAGATAGCTAAGGTTCGGTGATGCCGATGATCAATGTGTTCTAGGCGGAATGACTGAAAGCAGGAAGTTTGCATGTGGGCAATTAGTAAATATGTATTTGTAAATTGTGCAGGCCCTTGCTATACCTGCTATAAGAAGTCAAAAGCAACGTTGTGTTCGATTAGGTTGTCATGGTTAGAGCGGTTGAGATCTCAGTAACGGATCGGGACGTCTCGAAAACTGACGTTATCGGAACGGTGAAAGGGCCAGGTGAGAACGGCAATCAATATGTGTTTATTACCTCAGATAGTCGCCAGGTAAAGATTGGTGAGTTTGTCTACTATGAGGTGAATTCGCCGGACAGTAACGGCTCTTTGCAGATACTGGGCAAGATTTCGGACCGTCGCCTGAGCGACCATTTGCCGGATCGGATGTTTGCCGATGCTGAGATTAGCCCTGAGGCGATCGCGGCCCTAATCGGTTTCTCACACCCCAACCCTGAAATCTATGAAGTCACAGTCGATGTGATCGGCTACTTCAATCCTGCCCTAGGCTTTATTAACCCGCGCCTGACGCCTGCCCCTGGCTCTAGAGTCTCTATCACTGACGACGATACTCTACGGCAGGTGGTGAATAAAAAGCAGCCCGGTGAGATCGGCTCCGCCCAGGTTGGCTCCCTACTACTGCGTCCGGGCGGAGCGGTGCCGGTAGCGCTAGACGTTAAAGAATTAGTCAGCACTCACATGGCGATTCTGGCGGGTACCGGGTCGGGAAAGAGCTATACGGCTGGTGTGCTGATTGAGGAATTTTTGCAGCCGTATAACCGGGCGGCGGTGCTGATCTTTGATCCGCATGGGGAATACGGCACGCTCTCTGAGATGCGCGGTCATCCTGCTTTTGCAGCGGCAGACGGCTACGCGCCGGATGTAAGAATTCTGACCCCGGAGGATATCACCATTCGGATTTCGTCTTTGGACTATCACGATGTGCTGACTTTACTGCCAGAGATGAGCGATCGCCAGCAGGCCATCCTCAACAAAGCTTTCTTGATCTTGAAGCGACATCGAAAGGGTGACTACCGCTGGAATGTTGATGATTTAATCGCGGCTGTCAACGAGGCGGATACCTCCGAGGACGATGAGGGCAATTTGAAGATCGGCTCGTCGGCTCCAGCGATTGAGTGGAAGCTAGACCGATTTGCCAACTCGCGCTATTTTCACCAGACTAACCACCTATCGCCGCAAGACCTGTTCGAGCCAGGACGAGTGACAGTGCTGCAAATGAACGAGATCAGCCAAGAAGAGCAGCAGGTGATCTGTGCGGCGGTGCTGCGGCAGAGCTATCTAGCCAGGATGAACACAGCTAAAGAAAAGAATTCGCCAGGAGACGAGAACTATCTTCCCTATCCTGTGTTCACCCTAATCGAAGAAGCGCATCGGTTCGCTCCAGCGAAAGAACCTGCTAGATGCAAAGCTATTTTGCGGACGATTCTCAGTGAGGGCCGCAAGTTTGGCCTTGGCGTAGGACTGATCACGCAGCGACCTGGAAAGCTTGATTCGGATGTGCTCTCGCAGTGCATGAGTCAGTTTCTGATGCGGATTGTGAATCCGGTGGATCAGGAAAGCTTGAAGTATGGGGTAGAGGCGGCGGGCCGAGATCTGCTTAAAGAGCTGCCTGCGCTGACGAAGGGACAGGTGATTATCTCTGGGGCCTGTGTGAATACGCCCGTGATGTGCCAGGTGCGGCAAAGATTGACTAAGCATGGCGGCGAAACTTTGAACGCGCCGACGGAGTGGCAGAAGCATTTTCATGGAAGTCGGGTGCGATCGCAAGTCATAGAACGTGCCCCCGTTACTGCCAAAGCTAAAGCCAAGACGCTAGGCGGAATCAGCCTAGAGTAGAAGCGCGCTACTGCCGTATTGCCTAACTTTTACCTGTGCTCAAAGCGCTGCTGCTTTTTTAAGCGCAGTTTGACTGTTCACCGAATAGGCCGCAACGCGATCTTTAGCAATAGTATGCTGGTCGCTATTGGGTGGAACTTGGTTCATCAAATCAGCAGCCTTTTGCCAGCGAGCGGCCAAATCTAGCCACTCGGCGGCAGAAGCCGCTGTTCTGCCATCCGCGGAGGCTTGCTCTGCGATGCGTACGGCTTCGGCAAAGGCGTCTGCGCTTGCTCCAGATTCTCCGGTAGGCTCGCTGAGCTGAGCTGCGGCAATAGTTTCTGTGGTAGACGTGTCGGTCGGCGGCGTTGTATCCGCAGATCTTTCATCATCTGGTAAGACCTCATCTGGCAGGGTCTCGTCTGGTAGGGGAGGAAGGTCGGCAGAGGTCGCTTGTTCTTCAGATTGGGCTGAGTCAGTCTGGGCCTGCTGAATCTCGCTGATGTCTTCTCTAAATATCCAGCCCGTCGCTAGGATGAGGGCAACAATGCCGATGCCGCCTAACAGCTTGGCAGAGAAGCCGTCTTGATCGGGTTCGGGTTCGGTGATGTCTCTAAAGAGAGGACCGGTAGGCTTGAGATGGCGATCACGGATCCATCGCTGAATGAAGAATGGCTGATTTAGAGTAATAATCTCGGACCACAGCAGTGCGTTTTCTGGATCCTTGTTGATTTCTTCTAGCCACAGCAGCTGCTCCTCTTTGACAATTCGGCTATTGATCTTGACTTTTTTGATGTGCTGCGGGCTGATGTTCTCTAAAATCTGCCGGACTTTCTCGACAACGGCTGTCTTTTCTAGTCGGTCCGGTGAGGCAGCTTCGCACAATAGCTGAAGCATTCCACTGGCAACAACCGCTCTAGTCCGAATCCCAGAATCGGCTAGGCGTTCGTTGAGTACCTGAATAATAGCGGCAACACTACCCTGTCGGGCCTGGCCAAAGGTCTCGGTGGCGGGGTTGCTCATGGTCTAGCAAAAACGAGTGTAGAGAGTTTTGATGCCTCTATGAGGATACCTGATATTGGAGGTATGGGTTTTCTTAGTCTGTTTGGGGTGCGATTAGACAGGGTAGTTAGATGGGGTCAGTGAGATGAGAGATGTCGTTGAAGCGGCGGAGTATCCAGTATTCCGGGTTGAAGCGGTCTGTGGTTAGCGTTTGCCAGTGGGTCTGAGACAGCCAGAATTCAAACCGGGCAGTGTGGTGGATGGGGATATGCCAGGTGCGATCGCACCCCAGAATCACCGCTACTAGCTGCTGCATGATGCCCGCATGAGAGATCGCCCATACAGTTTCGCCCGGCTGGTGCTGATGCAGGATTTGGTCAACCCAGGCTTGGGCTCGATTTCGGGCAGCCAGCTGGAGATTCGGCGTGAGGTACCGGCTGCCACTCTCTTGCACTCAAAAGCTGCTGACACAGCTGAGGATGCTGTTTTTGAGCGTCTGCCCAAGTTAATCCCTGAAAAACGCCCTGATGAATTTCTTGAAGATTGTCAGAAAGTTTATATCGGCTTTGCCTAGAAGCTCCTGAGTTGCCGAAAAGTCTTTGTGAGGATATCTGTGGTCTGTCTTGCCCTTAGCAGCGGACTGCTATAGATCAGGTCAGGGCGCTCGATTGTCGATTTTGCTGGCGACTTCTGTTGATGAATGAGCGCTTAGCGCGCTGCTCAACTGCTGAGCCTGAAGCTTTCCTTTTGCCGAAAGCGGAGTGGAGCTTTGACCTTCCATCAGCTTTTGGGTATTACCGACAGATTCCGCGTGGCGAATAAGAATTAGTTTGAGATAAGTCAATGAAAGGCAGCGGGTTGAGTTGCAAGTTCTATATGTTAGTCAAGATTAGTTAGGCGCTTCAGGGATTGAACGCGCTGGCTAAAGAGCTGAAACTGCATTGTCTGTGTGTAGGCAGATGCAGGAGACGAGCAAGCGTCTACAATTACAGGAATGATTGATAGAGTAGCTACTACCAAACGTCAGTTTCGAGAGTAGCTATCCAGCGTCTATCTGTGCGTCTATCTGCCGAAGAAGAAAGTCCTAAGAGTCTCTACTTATGCTGCTAAAATCCACCACTCGCCACATTTTGATCTACGCGGCCACAATCGAGAATAACGAAATCGTTCCTAGCGATCAGCAGCTCACTATAGATGTCGATCCAGAAAACGAGTTCAACTGGAGCGACGAAGCGCTGCAAAAGGTCTATCGTGAGTTTGACCGGATGGTCGAAGACTATGCCGGGGAAGCACTAACAGACTATAACCTGCGCCGGATTGGCTCTGATCTAGAGCATTTTGTCCGCGCTCTGCTACAGTCCGGTGAGATCAGCTATAACCTGAAGGGTCGCGTCCTGAACTACAGTATGGGTCTCCCTAGGGTTGTGGATGCTTCGCCGTCTGACCAAGACGCCACGATAGAACCTGCTGCGAAGAAGTAGGTTTGCAAGTGTAGATAGGGTTAATGCCTCAATTGTTGTCTTCTGAGCTGTCGGTTTATTCCTGCTTTCATTCTCGCTGTCTTGTCTTTAGTGGTCTAGGTCGACTATCTAGTGATTAACTGCCCCAACCCTAACTGTAATGCTGACAATCCTGAGGAGGCCACTACCTGTCAGGCTTGCTCTTTGGTGCTGCCTCATTACTATCTATGGGGCGTGGACCTGTCTGGCGAGGGACTACAGAGTGACGGAAGACAGAGTGACGGAAGACAGAGTGACGGAAGACAGAGTATTGGTAAGCAGTCAGCCGCACTGAAGCCGGGAACACTGTTAAACAATCGCTACTTGCTAAAGAGCGATCGCATTTTCCTAGATACAAAGCCTGGTCTGATACCAGAAGCGCCACCAGAAATTCCAGACGCTATCTCGCCTTATTTACACCTGTCGGTATATCCGCTGCACGTGCCTAGACCCTATGCCGTTATCGGTAACGCTTCAGGGAAAGACGCTTTAGGAACGGCAGGTGCTACGACGCTGTTGCTAGAATATAGCGCTTTCTCAACAGCAGAGGCGATGGGGAATAACCCAGAAGTCCCTACCCTTCTGCCAACGCTGTCAAAGTGCTGGGCTGAGGCTCCGCCGCTGCGACAGCTGAGCTGGCTCTGGCAAATCGCCCAAATGTGGGAAAGTTTTCGAGATGAGCGAGTGGCTGCGACGCTGCTAGATGACAATCTGGTGCGGGTAGATGGTTCTATCATCAGGCTGCTGTCATTAGTCCCAAGAGAAGCTAGCACTAGTCAGAGTGCGCCCACGCTGGCGAGTTTGGCGCGTAGCTGGCAACTGCTGGCGGCAAAATCTCATGCCTCCGTGCGCCCTTTTTTGACTGAGCTGTGCGATCGCATAGAGCAAAATCAGATCAACGTTGACCAGATCTGCGAGCAACTGAGTTTGGCTATCAGCGTCTGCGCCCAAGAACAAAGCGTTGCCTACAATCTGGCCGTCTACACGGACCAGGGGCCAACTCGAAAGCGAAATGAGGACGCCTGCTTCCCAGCGAGCGGAACTAGCCTAGCGCTGACGAGTGAAAAGGCAGCGGAATCGCCCCAGCTATTGATCGTGTGCGATGGTATTGGCGGGCATCAGGGCGGAGACGTGGCCTCAAAGCTGGCGATCGCAACGATCAAGGCTCAGCTCGCGCCGCTGATGTCTGAAAGTGCCGCGCTGAGCTCGACTGAGATAATGCAGGCGATCGACCGAGCGATTTGCGCCGCGAACGATGAGATTTCGGCGCAGAACGATCGGGCACAGCGGCAGGCACGCGATCGCATGGGCACTACCCTAGTCCTCGCGCTGGTGAAGGGCGCAGATGTCTACATCGCTCATCTTGGTGACAGCCGCGCCTACCGGATCAGCGCTCACAACTGCCAGCAGGTGACGCTAGACGACGATGTGGCCTCTAGGCAGGTGCGTCTAGGTGGCAGTCTTTACCGAGAAATGCTGACCCAACCGGGTGCTGGATCGCTGGTGCAGGCACTGGGCATGGGTCCATCCCAAATGCTGCGGCCAACGGTGCAGCGCTTTGTGCTCGATCAGGACTGCGCATTTTTGCTGTGTTCGGATGGATTGAGCGATAGCGATCGCGTCGAGCAGTTTTGGGTTAGCGCGCTAAGACCTTTGGCAACCGGTGATATATCTGGAGATCAGGTTGAGGCAGTGGGTCAACAGCTAGTCACAATCGCCAATAAATACAACGGCCATGACAACGTAACGGTCGGACTGCTATCGGCGCAGGTTGTCCATGTTTCTGATCGAACAGTGCCTCAGACGTTGGCGAGCCCACTGTCACAGGCAGTAACCGCGCCCGGTCAGGTCGTATCTTCTCAAGCGGGTCAGCCTTTGCTAGAGCCTCCGCTGACAAGGCAGGTAAAAACCCAGCAGTTGCCAACTTCAGAGCAACCGCCTGGCGAGCAACCGTCATCTCGCCAGAATAGCCTCCAGAAATTAGGGCTGATCGTTTTGCTGCTAGCTATTTTTGGCGTTGTCGTCTACACGCTATTTCCTGGACTAAGACAGAACTTCTTGCCCGATGCCACCGAACAGCCTGCTGCGACTGACGAAGCGGCTGACGGTGAGTCTACTGCTCTCCCCAATCCGGCGGAGACACAGGCTACTTCCTTTGCGGTAGGTGACTACATGCGCATTCGTCAGGCGGATGGTGTCGGCATTCGCAGCTTGCCCGCAGACGCAGCAGATAGTGAACTCAGCGCTGCTGCGAATATCTCTAATTCGTCGCAGCTATTGCTTTACCCGAGGCCAATACCTGCGACTGAGGGAGCGGCTGAGAATGTTATTCCTGGGACGATTCCAACCGGCGGCATTGCGCGGGTCGTGAACAAACAAACGGACGACAATCAAACCGCCTGGGTCCAGCTAAAGCTCTGCTCAATTCCTTCTGGCCAGAGCCTAGCTGAAGTCCCGGCTGAAACAGATGAGCCTAGCGCCGCAGGTAGCAGCAGCCCGTCGAATAGTCCAATCAATCAGCCAGAGTCAACTGAGATCGATCGACCGCTGTTCCTGCCTCCGGACAGTACTGGCTGGACGTTAGAGTCCAGATTGTCTAGCCTGGCTGAACCCATCACAAATTTGCAACCTACCCAGATAGGAAATTGTGGCTGATGGCACAGCAGGAGGCTATAGGACTATGGGTGTCGGTAGACAGTCTACGTATACAGCGCGATCGCTTTGCGATTTGGGTACTGCGATCGCCCCATCCTAGCGGCCATGTTCACTACGACCGCAACTGGAGCCCTCAGCTAGCTGATGCCTGGCAAAGCTGGCAGTCGTTCTTTTCCTTGCGCGGCCTCCCTCAAGTGCCGCACATTCCTTCGGCATACGTACCTCAGTTCCTAGAGGCGGCAGCGCTAGACGTAGAGCCGGAAGTGCCTGGCGAGCGACCTGCGAGCTACAGCAGCCGCTACATGCAGCATTTAGGGACAAATCTTTGGCAGTGGCTATTTTCTGGTCCGGTCAAAAGCAGCTTTGAACGGGCGCAGGGGATTGCGATTGGCCAAGACTTGCCTTTGCGGCTGCGCTTAGAGATTCGCGATCCTGAGCTGATTGCTCTGCCTTGGGAGATTATGCAGCGTCAGGCAGGCAGCCGGGCGCTCTCGCTGAAGCGCCAAATTCTGTTTAGCCGCACTAGTAGCGATGTCGATTCGTTAGAAGCGAGACCTTTGGACCAGGCGCTAAAGATTCTGCTAGTGCTAGGTAAAGACAGCCCGAACGAAGTCGAAGCATCTACCCAAAAGCAGCTAAAGCTAGAGCAGGAGGCGGCGCTGCTGAAGAAAATCTTGGAGCAGAACAGCCTTTTGAACCTACGGCCAGCAGCGAAGCGGCGAGTGGATATGCTGGTGCAGCCGACGGCATCTGAGCTATCGGACGCGCTAGAGCGCGGCAGCTACAATGTCTTTTTCTATTCGGGGCACGGGATGCCGGGGCCAGATGGGGGGCTGCTGTTTTTATCGGATACGACGCTGAGCGGCACTGAACTTTCGCAGGTGTTGGTCAGAGCGAAGGTGCGGCTAGCGGTGTTTAATACCTGCTGGGGCGCGCAGCCGGAGGAAAGTCAGGCGCGATCGCTCCCCCGCAGCAGTTTGGCCGAAGTCTTGCTGCACCACGGCTTGCCCGCTGTGATCGCCATGCGCGATTCGATTGCGGATGAGGAAGCCATCAGCTTTATTCAGGCGTTTGCCCAGGCGCTAGCAGAACGAAAAGCAGTGGACGAAGCCGTTGCGATCGCCCGCCAACATCTCCTCACCCTTTACCACTTCAATCAGCCAGCCTGGACGCTACCCGTTCTCTACATGCATCCTGACTTTGACGGCAGATTACTGCTACTCGAAGAAACCACTCAAATCAATCAGCACACCGCCTTGCGTCCGCGTGTTCGCCAAGCCATGCTCAGAGATGTCGACAATCCTAAAAAGACCTGGCCAATCTACAGCGACGTCATGCGGATTGGTCGCAAGCCCGACCTAAATGATTTGGTCATCTTCGACCCGTGGGTCTCTAGTAGCCACGCTGAGATCTTTCATCGTCGGCAGCAGGCGGATGAAGGCTTAGGCATGACTTACTTTCTTCGTGATAACTCGCGCTATGGCACCTTCTACAAACGCGATGGTCGCTGGCAAGAAGTCCATCGCCGAGAAGTAGACTTGCAACCGGGCACTCAACTCCGCTTTGGCAGTCAATCTGACGGTCAGCTTCTAGAATTTATTTTGGAATCTTGAGCCAGAAGGTGGGCCAGAAAAGTGATAAGTCTACTAACTTTGGCACCATTAGATTTTTGAAAGAAAAACTTTGAGAGGGAAAAACGAACCGTGCGGAACCGCCAAAGGCGCTGCTGTATCCTTCTTAGTCATATGAATTAATCACACAACTTAGTCACACAACGCAACTTTCATCATCAGGTAAGTGCCAACTATGACCCGTACATCCTCATTCACCGACGATATGGATAATCTAGAGCCATCACCCACTGGCTCAAAACTGCTGCAAACTATCCTGGACCCAGAGAAAAGTTCACCCTGGATAAGCGCAGAAACCGCGCCTGACTACGAAGAGCAAATTCTAGCTGCTGGCACGGTCTTAGAAGTTTCACAAGTAGAGGCGGCGCAGGGCTGGCAGGCGCTATCGGCGCAGCTTGATACGCTTTGGAGCGTTTCAGAAGATAGTTTGCTCGTTCGGCTACAGCAGAAGTTTGCTGAGCGAGTGCCTGCCGATATGCTGGCGATGATTGCCGAAAAAGCGCAGCAGATGATCCGCAGTAGCGAGCCGATGGCAAAGCAGATGATCGGCTGTGTACGAGATAAGCTAGGCACTGTAGCTGAGGCTGATCTGCAAGTGATGGCTCGGCCCATGGCGCTAGCGATGCGCGGTAGCGGCACTGATGAATTTATAGAAGCTACTATTAAGTCCGTGCGCCGAGCAGACTGGGAAACACTATCGCCGATTGAACAGGGGAAACTGAGTTTGGCAGCGGCTCGGTATGCGATCGCCCAACTGAATGCACAGTGATGAATGCACAGTGATGAATGCACAGTGAGTAAAACTCTTACAATTGGTTTATCTTTACGTCGGCATCTAGAATGGCTACCTCATTGGCTATCGAGCCAACTTTCTCCAGCTTTCAGGCGTTACATGAGCGTTTAGCACTCAGCAGAGCTAAAGATGCGTCCTTCTTCACGGAATGGCAAACGCCGAGCGTATTTTCGGCAGATGGCAAGCTAGATGATGGCAAAAAAGAGAATGAAAAAGCCTTTCTCGATCATCTACAGCAGCGGTATTACAACTACTACAACGCCGATCTGCTGAGCGAAGGAACGGTACTCTTATCGATTGTGGCCCCGCTATTAGAATATTTAGGGTTCCACGAGCCGCCCTTTTTTGTTCGCTCTGAAGTTCCGGTAAGTCTAGAAGTCGTAGAACGCGATGAAATCTATCGCGGACGGATGGATGTGTTGGTTGTGCGCGATTACTTGTGGATACTCACTGTAGAAGCTAAACGCTCAAAGTTTGCAGCCGATGTTGCGCTACCTCAATGCCTAGCGTACATGAGCGTTGCTCCGCAGCAGCCGAGCTTTGGCATGGTGACTAACGGCAGCGACTTCATATTCTGCAAACTAGAAAACAAACTCTACGATTTTTCCGAGCCATTTTCCTCGCTGTCCCGGCGTAATCGTCTACATGAAGTTGCGAGCATTTTGACTCATCTGAAGAAACTTTCCAGTACTCGGCCCTAGATCTGCTTGAATAGAGAGAGCTTCTGTCTCTATTCTTGACGGCTTGTTCGTCTGAGCGACTGAATCAAGAATGCAAAAGGAAGACTGAATAGGACCGCATCTCTAAGTTCTGTAAGTGGCTGTTGAGGATCTGAGCTGATGCCTGTGCAGGTTAGTGTGCCAAAGATAATAGCCAAACCCAAGGTGTAGGTGCCGACAGTCCTAATTATGCTTCGCTAGCTTTTCGGACTATCGTCGAACCACATTTGGATAGCGACGGTTTGAATTCCGACTATGGTGCTTGCGATCGCCCCAATGACTTCACTGAGCACAAGCGTATTCTGGAGCGCGACGGGTAAGTCCATTTTTGTTCCACCATTTGAGCGCGATTTCTACGGCGCTATTAAGCAATCCACCAAATAGACCAGCGGCTATTCCAAAAAGGACTGTCTTATCGGTTTCGGTAAAATATTCCATCGGTGAACCAGTAGAGTTTATTGCTGGCTGCTGTCTTCAGAAATGGTTTGACGTTGGGCTAGAGCGACTCTGATTTGGCTAGTAATGGGCGTGATGATGCTGAGAAAGATAGCGGTTTTGAAGAAGAAAGGGACGATACCTTCAGGGGCGATGTTGAGCGATCGCACCGGCTCCCAATTGGCAATCAAAGCACCCCCTAAGCTGAACAGCACTGCCAAGCTCAGCGTACTGAAAGCGAACTTTCGGATAGTCAGCGGCCATCCCAACCATTCCTTGTTGATCAAATAGTCCAGGCCGACTTCTTGCAAGCTGATCAAAAAGCCGCTGGCAAAGCCAAGGGCAGTGACTATCAAAAGCGATTGTGTGATTGGCATTTGTCGTTACTCAAAAATCTATAGCGTTGGCCACTTGGCTGAGGCATATAGCCTGTACCGGATGCATACTCTGCGAGAAGGCAAAGCCTACGGTACAGGCGCGTCACTTGACCCGTTGCAACATAGAGCTTTCAGCCTGTAAGCTGTACCTCAGTCAAGTGACAAAAGCTATAGTTCACAGGCCAGAAGCTGTTGGTATAGCAGAGCGCGGATGCATACTCTTCGAGAAGGCCGAGCCTACGCACTTTGCTATGGCACTTTGCGTTACAGAACAAGGGGTGTAGCCTTTCGTGGTGTAGTGAGCAGAGTGCGGAAAGCTATAGCTGTGAAAAATCATACATCCACCGACGGAAGTTTATCAGTCACGATCGTGAGCGGTTGCTCAGCGGTCGAGAATGGTCGCTCAGTGGTCGGGAACGGTTGCTCAACGGTCAAAAACGGTTGCTCGGTAGTCAGGAATAACTGCTCAGCGGTTGAGAACGGTTGCTCAGCGGTTGAGAATGGTTGCTCAGTGGTCGGGAAAGGTTGCTCGATAGTCGGGAGTGGTTGCTCGACGGTCGGGAATAGTTAATTTGTGTTGTTGAGCTCTGAGAGTTCTTGGGCGATCGCATCAATCTGCTCAGTGAAATAGGCCACCTGGAGATTCAGCCGATCAGCAAACGCTAACCCTTGTTGGAAGGCTCTAAGCGCTGCGGGTAGCTCACCTTGCTCTCTATAGATTTGACCTAGGCTATCGTAGGCATTCATGATGCCGTAATCGTTGTATGCCTGTCGCTCGACTAGGATCAGCAGGTTGTAGGAAATTAGCGCTTCGTCTATGTCATCGACGGATCTATAGAGCTGACCGAGTTCTTGGAGGACTTTGGCAGAAAAGCTGAACTGCTCTAGCTGTTGGGCGGCGGCGTAGGCGGAGCGATAGTAGCGGATGGCGTTGTTGGGCTGGTCGAGGGTTTGGTAGTTTTGGGCGATCGCAACCAACAGATCTGGCAGCTTCTCCTCTTGCCCAATCGCCACATACTGATCCAACAGATCGGTCTGCGCTCGCAGTGCATTGGGCAAAGACTCCGCCTGCTGATAGCTATACGCTAATCTCTCTAGATAGAAGATTTTTCTAGCAGTCTGGCCAGCAGTCTGGCTGCCTTTCTCCTGATTAAGCAAATCGAGATAGACATCTGCCGCCTCTGCAAACTTGAACCATTCTAGGTTCAGCTCTGCCAATGCAATCTTTTGATCTGTAACTGCTTGCCCGTCGCCTTCACTCAGCGCAATTAGCTGCTGATATACCTCCACCGCAGAATCAATATCCCTGAGCGTCGAAAAGATATCTGCTAGCTGAGTCAGCGCCGCCTGATCGGCTAAAAGAACCCCGCTGATTGGTGAATCTTTTTCTACACCTGGAGACGTACCCCCTAGAACCGCTTCAGGTTCGATACCCAAAGACGTTTTCGCCGCATTCCAAATCGCCTGAGTTCTTAGCGTCAGCAGTTGTATAGTCACTGGTCGCTGCCGCTGCCAAGCCAGACTAGCCACACGCTCAATAGCGTCTAGCTCTGCGCTAATGCCGAATATCCGCCTGAGCCGGACTTCTCGCAGCAGCAGGTCAAAAGCTTCTTGGATGTCTCCTGTTTGCAGTAACACTTCCGCCTGCTGCTGTAGCTCGTCTAAATCGTTTCTAAGCGTGCTGATTTCTAATGGGCTGAGCGCTCTATCTACGACTAAGACTGGCAGCAGCGGATCGCGCGGTTCATCTAGCGGATCGGCGAGAAAGTCTTGCCTTTGCTGAGGATCGAGCTGCTGTGCCTGCGCGACCGGGGGCTCGACGCTAGGTAGCAAGCCTATCCAAGCGCCGCTCGATAGCGCAGCGAGAGTCAAAAGCTTTTGAATCAGGAGCTGGTTAATCCGTGCTTTTGCTAGGGCTTTTTTTGAGGACGTGTGTAAGGGAGTGTTCACAGTTGTTTATAGAACTTTATGCTTTCACTGCTTTCACAATGGCGCACGCTCTAATTGGGATATTCTGGTAATCTTGCGCAAAAGCGCCGCAGCTCACCATAGCAAACGCCTGCCTTAGTATGTCTTCTAACGTTGCCACTCGGACCATTCGAATCGGTTCTCGCAAAAGCCAGCTAGCCCTGGTCCAAACTCACTGGGTCCAAGCCGAACTTAGCAAAGCGTTTCCCGACATTACCTTTGAAGTGAGCACGATGGAGACCCAGGGCGACAAAATTCTAGACGTGGCGCTCTCTAAGATTGGTGATAAGGGTCTGTTCACCCAAGAGCTAGAAGATGACATGCTCAGCCGCAAGGTCGATTTTGCGGTGCATTCGCTCAAGGATTTGCCGACGCAATTGCCGAAAGGACTGATGCTGGGCTGTGTGACCGAACGCGAAGATCCGGCAGACGCGCTGGTCGTACACGAAAAGCACAAGGACAAGCAGCTCGATACGCTGCCAGAAGGGGCAGTGATTGGCACGTCTTCTCTGCGGCGTTTGGCTCAGCTACGTCACCATTTTCCGCATTTTAAGTTCAAAGATATTCGCGGCAACGTCAACACCCGGCTGCGTAAGCTTGATGAGGGTGAGTACGATGCGATTGTGCTGGCAGCGGCTGGGTTGAATCGGCTGGAGATGAGCGATCGCATCCATCAACTCCTCCCTGCCGAAATCTCCCTTCACGCAGTCGGACAGGGCGCACTCGGCATCGAATGCCGCAGCGATGACGACGATATTCTCAACGTGATCAAGGTGCTAGAGCATCTGCCGACTGCCCAGCGCTGCTACGCGGAGCGGGCTTTCTTGCGAGAGCTAGAGGGCGGCTGTCAGGTGCCAATCGGCGTGAACACTCAGATTGATGGCGATACGCTAACCCTAGTTGGCATCGTGGCTAGCTTGGATGGTCAGCAGCTGATCAAAGACACCGTCACAGGTGCGCCTGTGGATGCGGAAAGTATGGGTAAGGAACTAGCGCAGCGGCTGCGATCGCAAGGCGCACAGGAAATCTTGGACGTCATCAACGCAGAAAATCGGTCCTGAACTAGACGCGAGTGGGGCTTTACTCCACCTATGGGGGATGTTTTGTAGGGTGCGATCGCCCACAGTAGCGAAACTGTAAGCAACCGTTTTATCCACTTTACCTATGAGAGTCCCCCCCGAAATTTCCTATCGCGGCGTCGACAAAACCGAGGCACTAGAGACCTTAGTCGCTGAAAAAATTGCCAAGCTGGAAAAGTTCTACAGAGAAATTAGCAGCTGCCACCTGGCCATAGAGAAAGTTCATGACCATCCCGACAGCGGCTCTCCCTATCGGGTTCGCCTCGATATCACCGTGCCCGAAGATAGGGAAATTGTCGTTGACAAGAGCCCCGACAAAGGCGTGCAGTACAAGCCCCTAGAAGCAATCATCAGAGATGCCTTCGACATTGCCGATCGCCAGCTAAAAGAGCTGAACGAACAGCAGCACGATCATATGAAGACACACATTCCTGGTCAAAGAGAAATCTTACTAGACGAACTAGAAGAAGAAGTCGCCATCAAAGCGCCCCCCGCAGATACAACTGCCGAATAAAGTCACTTCGGTCATTGCCTGACGAGTCGCTAGCCTCTTAACTATTTTTATAGATTGGATCACCTCGCTATAAACTTGAGATGAGAGGCAGTGATCTTATCTAAGGGCTTGATATGAAAATTTTGTTTGTGGCTGCTGAGGCCGCACCGCTGGCTAAAGTTGGCGGCATGGGCGATGTGGTCGGCACATTGCCCAAGATATTGCGCGCGATGGGTCATGATGTGCGCGTCTTCATGCCCTATTACGGCGGCATATCCAGCCAGGTTGATGTGTCGGCTGAGCCCATCTGGTGGGGCTATGCCATGTTCAACTCGTTCGCTATCTACGAGACCCAACTGCCCGACAGCGACGTCCCTCTCTACCTATTTGGCCATCCCTGCTTCGATCCAGAAAACGTCTACGGCGGCGATGACGAAGGCTGGCGCTTCACTTTCTTTTCTAACGGCGCGGCAGAATTCGCCTGGAACCACTGGAAGCCAAACATCATTCACTGCCACGACTGGCACACCGGCATGATTCCGGTCTGGATGCACGAAACCTCCGATATCGGCACCATTTTCACAATCCACAACCTCGCCTACCAAGGCCCGTGGCGCTGGTGGCTAGAGAAAAATGCCTGGTGCCCTTGGTATATGCAAGGTCATAACGTGATGGCCGCTGCCTTACAGTTCGCCGATCGCGTCAACACCGTATCGCCGACCTACGCCCAGCAGATTCAAACGCCCGAATATGGCGAAGAGCTAGAAGGACTGCTCTCTTTCATCAGCGGACGGCTCAGCGGCATTGTCAACGGCATCGATCTAGACTCTTTTGATCCATCAGCGGATAAGAAAATTGGCTATGCCTTTGCTGCTGATACTTTAGACGAGCGAGACAAGAACAAGGCAGTCATCCAAAAAGAGATGGGGCTAGAAGTAGACCCAAACAAGTTTTTGATTGGCATGGTTAGCCGTCTGGTAGAGCAAAAGGGAATCGATCTAATCTTGCAGACGATGGATCGCTTTTTGGCCTATTCAGATGCGCAGTTTGTGCTGTTGGGGACGGGCGATCGCTACTACGAAACCCAGCTATGGGAGCTAGCCGCGCGCTATCCTGGCCGCGCCTCTGCCTACATCATGTACAGCGATGCCCTAGGCCGAAAGATATACGCTGGCTGCGATGCTTTCCTGATGCCCTCTCGGTTCGAGCCCTGTGGCATCAGTCAGATGATTGCCATGCGCTACGGCTGCATTCCGATTGTGCGCCGCACCGGGGGGCTAGTCGATACTGTCAGCCACAATGACCCGATTAACGAAGCTGGGACTGGCTACTGCTTTGACCGCTATGAGGCGCTAGATCTATTTACCAGCATGGTCCGCGCTTCAGAAGCCTATCGCTTCAAGCCGCAGTGGAAAGAGTTGCAGCAGCGGGCGATGAGAACTAGCTTTAGCTGGGAAAAGTCAGCGGTGGAGTATATCAAGCTGTACAGCGACGTGATGAATTTGCCGCACGAAGAGCAGCTACCGGTCAAGTACGGCGGCAAGCTGAAGGTCTAAACGACGGCAGGGGCACAGCATGCTGCGCCCCCACTACAAAACGTTCATATAAAACGGGCCTGACGGGATTCGAACCCGCAACTTCCGCCGTGACAGGGCGGTGCTCTAACCAATTGAACTACAGGCCCTCAACAGGGAGAAGGCGCTAGCCCCTTCCTCAGGCGATCTCCATTGTGCGGAGTTTGGGTCGCTTTGTCAAACGAATTGTCGAACGAGTTCTTTACTCGAAAGCCCAAGGCGATCACCTTGGGCTTATTTGTTCACGAAATCTAAAAGATGAGACCAAGCACTATGGAACAGAGGCTGCTAGCCCATCAATTGTTAGCAAGCTCTACTTCTGGCTTTTGCTCACTGTTTGCGCGATTGTCACTAACCTCTTTCATGGGATCGGCAATGTATCGGAAGTTCTCATCAGAGTTCCAAGGTCCCCGATGATCCTTACCATCTTTGCCATCGGTAGATAAGTTGTAATAGATATCCACCGTTTCGTCGGGCTGCACATTTCCAAAGAAAGGATCGTCCAGCTTACCCAACGAATCTAGTGCATTCATGAACATCTGCGTGTGAGAGATCTCGCGAGTCAACAAATGCACCAAAGTTTCCTTGGTGCCAGCATCAGGTGCAATCTTGATCAGCGACTCATAGGTTTGGCGAGCGCCCGCTTCAGCACCGATGTTTGCGCGCAAGTCACGAACAACGTCGCCACCTTCGTTCAAATAAGCAGCCGTCCACGCCGAACCTTGCGAGTCTAAGAAATGGGGACCGATACCTCGCACGGCGAACAGGCTGCTATTGAAAGCGGCTTCCTGGCCAGCCTGCTTCGCTCCTTTTGTATGGACTTCAATCAGCTTGCCAACCATCTCTAAGTGGCTAAACTCTTCAATTGCAATGTCCTGTAGCATGTCTTTAATGCCTTGATTTTCGACATGAAAAGACTGAACCCAGTATTGCAAGGCGGCTGTTAATTCGCCTGTAGCACCGCCGAACTGCTCTAACAAAAGCTGAGCAAACAGGGGATTGGGTTCCTCAACTTTGACCTCTTTTGCAATTAGCTCTTTTTTATGGAAAAACATAGCCAAAATCTCCAGTAATCCGTGAACGGATGTTTAATCGTATCGAAGCTTAAAACGAACTTAGTCAACAGCGACCAAAGGACTCACTAGCGGCTGCGTTACGTGTCGGGATCATAATTAAGCTGGCTTGCTGCTCCCTCTGTCTGTAGGGGCACATTCAGAGTTGTTGCATTTCTAGAACAGCTTCTTTGGAG
Organism: uncultured cyanobacterium; assembly: GCA_963772185.1. Taxonomy (GTDB): domain Bacteria; phylum Cyanobacteriota; class Cyanobacteriia; order Phormidesmidales; family Phormidesmidaceae; genus Phormidesmis. Next base: position 24,966 of record CAVYWR010000030.1, read on the forward strand.
GTATAGAAAAGCAAGAGTACATCCTCACTTTGCTATACCGTTAACGGCGATCGCTTACCTGTGGATGATCAACTTTCCGAGTGCACTTAGATTGAGAAAGCGTTTTGCAATTCTTCTATTTCTGGTTGGATACAAAGAAGGCGAAGACGCGCAAAAACGCGAGGCGATCGCTACTTTGTTACCCTACCTGTCGAGAGACTACATAGCCTGCTCTGGTACCTGATCGGCTAATCGAACCTGGTCATCTTTGATGATGACTGTGACGAGTTCTAGATCGCGACCTGCTGGACCTTGGGTAACCTGGCCATTTTCATCAAAGCGAGAGCCGTGACACGGGCAGGCAAACATCTGGGCGGCAGCATCCCAGTCGACGGCACAGCCCAAGTGCGGACAGAGAGCACTAACAGCGTAGGTGGCGATCGCAGGTCCGTCTTCAATCACCAAATAAGCCAGCTCATCTAGTCCTTGGGCAGGAACGCGATCGCCCGCTGCCACCTCAGCCAAAACTGCCGATTCCGACATAGGGCTCACCTTGCTCGTCCAACGCTGCTACACCCGGCGAATAATCTTCACAGCGAGAGTTGTAGGGATATTTCAAGCAAAAGCTTTCTATATCGCTGACAGCGCTAGAGGCATTGGCGGGCGAAATCCAGTCGAGTGCGATCGCCGCCGCACTACCGCCAATAAAGTAACGCAGAAATTGTCGTCGGTTAGAACGCGAATCAGTGCCCATAGAGAATGTCTCGGTTTTATTTCATGATAGACATGACTCGATCAATCTAGCGGCAAATCTGCTGAACTGCTTTTATCTTGCAACACGCTGTAGATATCTATTTCTAGAGAGATTTGATAGATCTCTCTTTTAGACAGATTACTGATTTTTGAAAGGTTGCGGCTAGCTTCTGTGCGAGACTGTCCTTGAGCGAGAAGGCTCTTTAATTCTGTTTCAACTTCTGCTTTTGACAGTGAGAAAGTAGCCGCAGCAGGGGCAAGCAGCAGCGTGAATTCTCCTTTTGGCGGCGTTGTCTTGTAGTGATTCAGCGCCTCTTCTAGCGTGCCTCGCCAAAATTCTTCGTAGCGTTTGGTGAGTTCGCGAGCAAGTACAACTAAGCGCTCTGATCCTAATGTATCCACTAGATCGGCCAGCGTTTTGACCAGGCGATGCGGACTTTCGTAGAAGACGCTGGTGCGAGGCTCAGTTTTGAGGGCTTCGAGACGGGCCTGACGGTGTTTGCCTTTCACAGGCAGGAATCCTTCAAAGACAAAGCGATCGCACGGCAGTCCAGCCGCTGCGATCGCCGTTACCACTGCTGAAGGGCCTGGAATCGGCACTACCGTAATGCCAGCTTCTACACAGGCGCAGACTAGCTCATAGCCAGGGTCGGAGATACCTGGCATACCTGCATCGGTGACCAGGGCGATCGCATTCCCATCCTTTAGTCTTTGCACAAGCTGCGGAATTCGCTGCTGAGTGTTGTGGTCGTGATAGCTAATCTGTGGCGTCGCCACCTGAAAATGGTGCAGCAGCTTGCCCGTATGCCGCGTGTCCTCAGCCGCAATCAAATCAGCCTGCTTTAGCACCCGCAAGGCGCGAAAGGTAATGTCTTCTAGATTGCCAATCGGCGTGCCGACTAGATACAGTCTTCCAGGCTCAATCGAGGGCGTTTCTATGTCAGAATCTGTCACCAAATCTATCGCCAAATCTATTCGACAGGACGGACCAAAATAAGCTTTATAGTAAAAAGCCTAGCAGCAACCGCAGCCAACCATTACAAATCAGCCGTGAGTTAGCCATGAGTCAGCCCGCCGGTCAGCACGGACTTTTTGTCGGCGTTACAACGCTAGACTGCATCTATCAGGCCGATCATCCGCCTAGCGCTAATGAAAAAGTCGCCGCTAGCAAAAGTCTGATGGTCGCAGGCGGTCCAGCGACCAATGCAGCCGTTACCTTCGCCCAGCTTCACGGCAGTAACCGAGCGACGCTGGCCTCTGTCATCGGCTCGCATCCGCTGACCGGAATCATTACCGAAGACCTGCTAGGACAAGGTGTGACGCTAGCCGATCTAGACTCGCAAAGAATAGCACCACCGCCCATTTCCTCTATTGTGGTCTCGGCAGCGACGGGCGAGCGAGCCGTGGTCTCGCGCAGTGCGGCAGATGCTCAGATGCCAGCGGATGCTTTCTTAGCAGACAGCTTGGATGCGGTCGATATCGTTTTAATCGACGGGCACCAGATGACGGTGGGTGCGCGAGTTGCGCAGTGGGCAAAGTCGAAGCAGATTCCGGTAGTGGTCGATGCAGGCAGTTGGAAGGCGGGCTTCGAGAGCGTTTTGGCGCTGGCAGATATAGTGGTGGCCTCTGCGAACTTTTTTCCGCCCGGATGTAAGACGGTGGCTGAGGTGATGGAGTGGATGCGATCGCACTCCTCCGCTCGAACTGCCATCACCCAAGGGTCCGCCCCCATTCTTTACCAGCTAGACGACCAAGCTAGCGATGCCATCAGCGAACTCGCAGTCCCTCAGATCCGCGCAGTCGATACGCTAGGCGCAGGTGATATCTTCCACGGAGCGTTCTGCCACTTCTATCTGACGCATCCTTTTGAAGAAGCTTTGCTCAAAGCTAGCCGCACCGCCTCAATGGCCTGTCAGTACTGGGGCACCCGCGACTGGACGAAAATTTACCGGATGACAGGAAATGATGACGATGAAGAGATCGCAAACTAAGTGCTACCTTTTTCTGAAGTCTGCTTAATGGCCCGTAGACTAATGAAGGTTTTACCACAAAGAATTAGGGAGAGTTTCTATGGCTTTTGAACAAGAGAAAGAAGTGGCCGTTGCCGCTGCCACCGCCGCTGCCATCGTCTGCGAGAAAGTTCGTGCAACTATGGTGCCAGAAGCCATCGAAAAGAAAGATAAAAGCCCAGTCACCGTTGCCGACTTTGGCGCGCAGGCCGTAGTGTGCAAGGCGCTAATCGAGTCCTTTCCCAATGACCCCGTGGTCGGTGAAGAAGATGCCGCCGAACTCAAAACGCCTGAAATGGCAGAGCGACTAAAGCAAGTGACTGGCTATGTGCAAGAAGTCATTCCAGATGCTTCGCCCGACGAGGTGACTCGCTGGATCGACCACGGCAACGGCGCGGTTGCCAATCGCTACTGGACGCTAGACCCGATTGACGGCACCAAAGGCTTCTTGCGAAAAGATCAGTATGCGGTTGCCTTGGCAATGGTCGCTGATGGCGAAATCAAAGTGGGCGTGTTGGCTTGCCCAGCGCTAACGCTCAAGCTAAAAGATGGTCCTGCAACTGGCATCCTATTCGCAGCGGTACGCGGTGAAGGCGCGACCATGCAGGCAATCGACGGTGGCACCCCTGAGCCGATCAAGGTGACTAGCTCTGAGGATAAAGAGCACTTTCGCTTTGTCGAGAGTGTAGAGTCTGGGCACGGTGACCAGAGCTTGCAAAGTGCGATCGCCCAGGCCGCAGGCGTCACCACCGAATCCATGCGCATGGACTCCCAGGCAAAATACGGCGCAGTCGCCTCCGGTAACGCAGTTCTTTACTTACGCCTACCTTCTCCCAAGTATCCCGGCTACCAGGAAAAGATCTGGGACCACGCGGCAGGCGTCATCGTTGTAGAAGAAGCGGGTGGCCGAGTCACTGATATGTATGGCGAAACGCTCGATTTTTCCAAGGCGGATCGGCTCAGTACCACTGGTGTTGTTGTCAGCAACGGCGAAATTCACGACAAAGTACTCGAAGCGCTAAAAGCAACTGTTTAGGTTCGCAATGCAAGTATTAGAGGGCATAGTACTTTACTGTGTCCTCGCCATAAATACGGTAGGCTAGCAGAGTAGTTTCTGGCATCTGTCAGTTTGTCAAGCAACCAGTTGCAACTCAAGGACAGTGAGCAACAGCAAAAGGATTCTAATGGTCCGATGTGGTTCACAGACCACATGCTATTTCAGTACCGTCGCTGTCACCGTCGCACTTATCTCGACACCTACGGCGACTCCACGCGTAAAGATCCGCCCAGCGACTACTTCGTCAAACTCCGCCAAGATAGCGCAGAGCACCGTCAAACGATTCTTAACCAGTTTGCCCCCCTCAGTCGTCCTACCTACGAGCGCTACGACTGGGAAGCAGGTGCTGCTATTACCTACCGGATGATGTCCGAAGGCGTCAATGCCATCCATCGCGGCGTTTTGATTGCTGAAGGTCCAGACGGTACCCGCTATCGCACCGAACCCGACTTACTTGTCAAGCAGCAGGGCGACTCCTGGCTCGGTGACTGGTACTACGTTCCCTACAGCGTTAAGTTTGGCAAGAAGCCTAAGCCCGAATACCAGCTTACTGCCGCCTTTAGCGCCTACCTTCTCGCCGAAATTCAAGGTGTATGGCCCGAAACCGCCTGGCTCTTTCTCAAAGACAAGCAGTACAGCGTCAATCTAGAACGCTACGTGCCAAAGCTTCAGGAAGCCCTAGACGACTGCCACGAAATCATGGCATCTGCTACCGCACCAGAAGTCTTTATCTCTCGTAATCGCTGTAGCCTGTGCCCTTGGCTCAGCCACTGCTACACCGAAGCAAAAGCCACCAAGCATCTCTCTCTTCTTCCAGGCGTTACCCTCACGCGCTATCCCACGCTAGTAGAGCTTGGCCTCACGACTGTAGAAGCTCTCGCGGATGTCAGTGCTACTCGTCTTACTACTGCTCTGGGCGTAGAGCATCATATTAGCGAAAAGCTAATCTATCAGGCTCAGGCCACCGCCCGTGACGCTGCGATTCCTCGGCTCCATACTGGCTACTTCCCGCTAGAAGCCCATCAGGTTCCGACCGCCGATGTTGAGCTTTACTTTGATATTGAAGCTGCTCCCGACAAAGATTTAATCTATCTCCACGGTGTTCTGGTCGTAGATAACAACAAACAACAACAGAACTTTCATGCTTTGATAGCTGAGCAGCCCGAAGAAGAAGAGAAAGCCTGGTTTGAATTTCTCTCTTTTGTGAGTAGCTATCCTAGATGCGCCGATCTATCATTTTTGTCCGTACGAGGCGCAGACGGTTGCCCGGTTAGGTCAGCTATATGGCACAAATGGAACAGATGTCAGCGCTCTGTTGAACAGATTTGTGGATATTCATAAGCGAGTAGTTGATTCTGTTGCATTACCTGTAGAAAGCTATGCTCTCAAGCATTTGGCCCGCTGGATGGGGTTTGAATGGAGAGATGAAGATGCCAATGGAGCGCAGTCAATCTGTTGGTATGATGACTGGCTAACGACGGGCGATCGCACGCACCTAGACACCATTCTTCGCTACAACGAAGACGACTGCCAAGCCACCTACCGAGTCAAGGATTGGTTAGTCAACTTCGCTCAGCCTTTCTGGCAGTAGGTCATGGTCGATCACGACAGACTGTTCAAAGAGTTAATCACCACTTTCTTCATAGAATTTCTGGATTTGTTCTTGCCAGAGATGCTGGAATATGTCGCTCCTGATTCTGTGACGTTTCTCGATAAGGAGATCTTTGTTGATGTGACAGAAGGTGATCGCTATGAAACCGATCTGCTAGCGCAAGTTCAGTTTCGAGGCCGACCTTCTTTCTTCCTAGTGCATATAGAGAACCAGGCGACAGCTCAGGCGGAGTTTGGCGATCGCATGTTTCGTTATTTCTCCCGACTGTATGAAAAGTATCGCTATCCGGTCTATCCCATCGTCGTATTTTCCTACGACCGCCCGAAGACACCAGCACCTACCGAGTTCAAAATAGACTTCCCAGACTTTGCTGTCTTACAGTTTAACTACAGAGTCATTCAGCTAAACCAGCTAAGCTGGCGTGATTTTCTGACTCAGCAAAATCCTGTCGCCTCAGCGCTGATGGCTAAGATGAACATCGCTGTAGAAGATCGGCCAAAGGTGAAAGCAGAGTGTTTGCGCCTCTTAGTAACACTAAAGCTGGACCCAGCTAGAACGCAATTGATATCTGGATTTATAGATACTTACTTGAGATTGAACCCAGAGGAGGAACCAGCGTTTAACCTAGAAGTAGATCGCATTGATAAAGCGGAGAAGACAGCGGTGGTAGAGATTGTAACTAGCTGGATGGAACGGGGCATAGAGCAAGGTATAGAGCGGGGTATAGAGCAAGGTATAGAGCGGGGTATAGAGCGGGGCCGCAGAGAAGGCTACATATATACGTTGCTGAGGTTCCTGAAAGGGCAGCTAGGGGATCTGCCTACCTACGCACGCCTTAAGATAGAGAGTTTGCGCGAACAGCAGCTTGATACCCTGACCGATCGCTTTCCGACTTTGAGCTCTATCGATGATTTAGTCGATATGTTGAACGAGTTAGAAACGTCAGAAGGCTTTTCGAGAGAACAGCTTCAGATTCTAGATCAGTTGCGCGGACGGGTAGGTGCGATCACGCCCCACCAAAAGCAACTATTGCTGTCACTCTCCGAATCACAATGGCAACAGCTACTATCAGAATTACCAAAGTGGGAGAACGTAGAGGCGTTAGAACAGTGGACAGCTATCTCTATCGCTAACTCGTGAGATCGATTGATCCTGGCGCAACCTTAGTCAGGTCGTATTTCAACGAAAAAAACAGCAGAGTATAAGACTCCGCTGTTCAATCTTGCTTTTAAGTTTTCGTTTTGAATAGAGGTCAGAACTTACCCAAGCGCTTCAGCACCGCCAACAACCTCAAGAATTTCTTGGGTAATCGCCGCCTGACGCGCTTTGTTGTAAGACAATGTGAGCGTCTTCATCAGCTCTTTCGCATTGTCGCTGGCGCTGTTCATCGCCGTCATCCGC
>CAVYWR010000031.1:0-25518 GCA_963772185.1 uncultured cyanobacterium
TAACAGTTGATATCGAACAAATTAGTATTTCGGAAAGAATACAGCTAGCTGAGGATCTTTGGGATAGTATCCTGTCTAACCCTGAGAGTCTGGCGGTTACTGAATTGCAAAGACAAACACTAGACGAGCGGCTAGAGCGACATCACACAGCTCCTGAAGACTTATCGAGCTGGCAAGCGGTTAAAGCTCGACTGGGTAACCCCTGATGACCTATGCGTTGCGCATCAGGTCCGAAGCAGAGCTTGATATCCAAGATGCTTACCAATATTACGAGGAAAGAGAGTCTGGTCTCGGCTCTGAATTTGTTCGCGCGGTTGATGCTTGTCTCTCGAAGGTTGCTCGCAATCCATCTGCCTATCCATTAGTACATCGGCAGATCCGCAGAGGTTTAATTCGTAGGTTTCCTTACGGTATCTTTTACGTTATTGAAGGCAGTACAGTTGTTGTCCTAGCTTGCTTTCATGCCAAGCGCGATCCGAAAGCATGGCGAGATAGAAAGTAAATCGATTCGCAACTTTGAGCCTATGCCACTATATGACTGCATTATTGTAGGTGCCGGACCTGCGGGCGCGAGTGCTGCCTACCATTTGAGTAAGCAAGGGCATGCGGTGCTGCTGCTGGAAAAAGCGGCGCTACCTCGATACAAACCCTGTGGAGGTGGCGTGTCGCCGCAGGTGGCGGAATGGTTTGATTTTGATTTCGAGCCAGTGATTTCGCAAAAGGTGACGCGGGCTCGGTATACGTGGAAGCTAGGGGAGGCGATTGAGGTTGATCTCAAAGCGCCGATCTGGATGGTGCGACGCAATGAGTTTGATCATTATCTGGTGCAGCAGTCGCAGCGGGTAGGGGCCGTGCTCAAAGATGAGACTAAGGCGACGGGGGTTGAGTTTGCCTGGGACCGCTGGAAGGTGATGACGAGTGGGGGTGAAACGTTTGAGGGGCGGTATTTGATTGCGGCGGATGGGGGCCGGGGGCCGATGGCGAAGTGGTTAGGATTTGGCGATCGCACTCCAAACATCGCAGGCGCGATCGAAATCGAACCCAAGGGCGCAGTCGAAAACAGCCACGTAGTACATTTCGAGTTTGGCCTGTTAAAAAACGGCTACGTTTGGAATTTCCCAAAAAAGGATGGCTATTCCATTGGCAGCGGCGTCTTTCGCACCGATCGGCGAAAGGGAAAGGATCTGGTTGCGCCGATGGCTGAGTACGCCGAGGCGTTTGGGGTGGACGGTAACGCGGAGCCGAAGTTTGGTCATCCGGTGTATATCTGGAATGGCAATCAGCGACTGCATACGCAAAACGCGGTGCTAGCTGGGGAAGCGGCTTGCGTGGTCGATCCGCTGACAGCCGAAGGGATTCGGCCGTCTATCTTTACTGGAATCAAGGCGGCTGAGGCGGTGGGGAGCGCGATCGCAGGCAATCCCTCAGCCCTGGCCGACTACACAGCCGTCATCGCTGAAGAAATCGGTAGCGAAATGAAGCTAGCCACTAGATTGGCTAAAGCATTTTACACAGCCCCCCATCTCAGCTATCGCACCATTATGCAGCAGCCCGCCGCGACCTGGGCGATGGCTAGAATCTTTGCAGGTGAGCTGAAATATGCCGATATGGTACAAAAGGCTCTCCGACGATTGAGCGGCGGGCTGCTTGCTTGAAGCTTTATCGCTTCAAACTCTGAGCGATTAGGTAGTGCTAGACAGTCAAGGGTTCTCTAGTTTTGCTGTCTTTACCAGTGTCAAGATCTTCTGGGGGTTCCTCATCGCTATTCAGCCTAGTTTTTCCTAACCCAGGCAGTAGCTTTCGTGCCATTGCAGGGCTTTCTTCTTTAAGAAACTCTAAGAAAGTCTCGGCGACGATAGAAAGCTGTTTTCCGGCTAGATGAGCGACATACCAGTCTCTCTCGATTGGGAATCCCTGCACGTCTAGAATCGCAAATTCGCCTGTGGTGCCTTCGGAGATAATAGTGTGCTGAGAGAGTACAGAGATGCCTAGACCGCCTGCGATCGCCTGCTTGATCGCCTCATTACTACCTAGCTCCAAACTCACGTTAACCGTGATGTCGTTCTCTTCAAAAATCTTCTCTACAGCCTTACGCGTACCCGAACCAGGCTCTCTCATAATGAAAGCCTCGTTATTGAGCATCTCGATAGGAATGTTCTTTTTCTGCGCTAGTGGATGACCGGTAGGAGCCAGTACAATCAGCGGATTCTCTAGAAAAGGATGAATGGTCAGATCGGGCTGCGTTGGCGACTGACTAATGATGTACAGATCGTCTTCGTTAGCCAGCATGCTTTCTTGCAAGCGCTGGTGGTTGGTCACTTTCAGCGAAATATCAATACCGGGATAGCGCTTACAAAAAGGACCCAAAATTCTAGGAACGAAGTACTTAGCCGTGGTGATGACCGCTAGCTTTGAGCTGTCCTTGCTTCATCCCTTTGAGATCGGCTACAGACATCTCGAACTGCTCTAGTCCTGTAAAAATGTTTTGACAAGTAGAGAGTAGCTTCTCGCCTGCTTGCGTTAGATAGAGCCGCTTGCCAATCTGCTCAAACAGCGGTAGCCCGACTGCCTTGGTGAGCTGCTTCACCTGAATCGAGACAGTGGGCTGAGTCAGATATAGCTCCTCAGCCGCGCGGGTAAAGCTACCGTGACGAGCTGTCGCTTCAAATACTTTGAGCTGATGGAGTGTTGCATGAATCACAGCTTAGTGGCCTCTATCTATATCTACTGACCTATCTCGTGTAGGTTGGGTGCGGCTGGGAAAATATCCAGGTTGCATAGAAGTTAGTCTATCAAATAATCAAAGTATTGCTTGGAATTTCAATGATAATCGCCAAAAAATAAGGAGCACGTCCTTATTTACAGGTACGTGCTCCTTACTACGTCGCTATTTCAGTGTCTAGATTGAGATAGTTCCGCTGGTGCTATCGCTGATAACCTGCGCGATCCGCGTAGGTAGCAGATTGGCTCCTGACAGGGATTGCAATCGGCTGATAGCTAGGCTTGACCTGCTTACCGAAGAGACTGGCTTGAGTGCCGATGATGGCAGCGGCTACCCAGCTCGCAACGATAAGTGTGATGAGGATTGCGGTCATCGCGTTGATGCCTCCTATATGTTTATGTAAATAATTGTAACGTACTTGATTAATAAACGTATGTGCCTCCTGACAGATGATCTGTTCATGAAGCTACATGGATCTTGAACGCTTAGCTGATAATGAAGCTGACAATGATCGAATGAAGGCGTCAGACAGGCCGTGCCGATTTATTTTTTTTGGGGTGAGGACGAATTTCGGCTGAAGCAGGCAGTGGAGAACTTACGCGATCGCGCCCTAGACCCCGCCTGGGCAACTTTCAACTATGACCGCATCACCCCTGACGCTACAGACGCGGCCATCCAGGCATTGAACCAGGCGATGACTCCTCCGTTTGGGATGGGTCAACGATTTGTTTGGCTAGTCGATACGACCCTTGCCCAGCGCTGTTCTGATGCCACGATGGCAGAAATGACGCGGACGCTGCCCGAGCTGCCAGAGACAACGGTATTGCTGCTGACGAGTGCAGGTAAGCCAGATGGACGGCTGAAATCGACCAAGCTGCTGAAAAAACATGCGCAGATGCGTGAGTTTGCTGCGATCGCCCCCTGGCAAACCGATCAGCTAATCGCTCAAGTGCGGCGAACCGCTCAAGAAATGCAGCTCCGACTGACGCCAGCATCCGCAGAGCTTTTGGCAGAAGCTGTGGGTGCCGACACGCGCAGGCTATACAACGAACTAGAAAAACTCAGCGTGTACTGGAGCTCCAAAGGACAGATCAAAACGGACCCTTTGCCGCCAGAGGTAATCACCAGTCTGGTCGCAGTTAGTACGCAGACCAGCTTTCAGCTAGCAGAATCCTTGATCGCTGGGCGCACAGATCAGTCTTTGGGACTCGTAACAGATCTGCTGGCCAATAACGAGCCTGCTCTAAAGGTAGTGGCAACGCTAGTCAGTCAGTTTCGGCGGTGGCTGTGGGTGAGCCTAATGGCTCAGCAGGGTGAGCGGGATGTGAAGGCGATCGCCAAAGCCGCAGAGATCAACAATCCCAAACGCGTTTATATTTTGCAAAAGCAGGTGCGAGGCTGTTCTGTGGCGCAATTAGAGAGAACCCTGTTCTTGCTATTAGAGCTTGAATTTAGTCTAAAGCGCGGTGCCCCCGAAGAAATTACGCTTCAGACTAAAGTGATCGAAATTGCCGCCTGCTTTGGTGCCTAGTCCAAGATTTGAGCCTCTAAACCTGAGACTCTAAACCTGAGAATCTAGCCCCTTAAGGTTCAGTCCGCTCACATCACTGTAATATCAGCTTGTAATCTGTCTACGATCTGGAGTTGAACTCGCCCATGACTGTGCCACAGCCTCGTTTTCGCCAGAAGTGGTTTGCCCTTGCCCTGAGTGCTCTTACGATCACTCAGCTTGGATTTTTGCTGGCGCAAAAGCATATCCCTGCTGCCTACGCTCAGGCTTACGGGGAAGAAGAAGTTGCTAACTATGCTCGAAGCGTTGTCAGTATAGAAGCCGAACGGGGCGAAGCCTACGCGCTAGCCAGCGATATTTTGGCAAGCGCCGACAGCGAGCTGAGCATCGTAGAAACGCCGCTAAGCTGTACTAGCACTCGTATAGCCGATATGCCAGATGTTCCTAGAGCCGCTAGAGTTGACTTGCAAGCTGTGCTGGTGGCCTTTTGCAACAACGCTATCCAGATTGCTGAGGAGAACGATCTGACGTCAAAAGTGTTTAACGAGATGACAGCGGCTCATCGTGAGGACGCGGAGCTTTCAGACCGGATTCAGGATGCGATCGCTTCGCTGTAGCGATAGACTAGAGAGCTGCCCTTCTTCTCTCTTTTTACGACTCTCCCATGCAATTTATCGACCAAGCTGAAATTGAAGTAGAAGGCGGTACAGGCGGCGATGGCCTGACTGCTTTTAGAAGAGAGAAGTACGTCCCTGCGGGCGGACCCTCCGGTGGCACGGGTGGCAAAGGCGGCTCGGTGATTTTGACCACCGATACCAACTTACAAACGCTGCTGGACTTTCGCTACGCGCATCGATTCAAAGCAGAAGACGGCGAAAAAGGCGGCCCCAAAAACAGAACGGGCGCAAGCGGAGAGGATCTGGTAATCGAAGTGCCCTGTGGTACTTTGGCCTACGACTTAGAGACAGGCGAGCTAATCGGCGATTTAACTGAACCTGACCAGTCATTAGTGATCGCACCGGGTGGCAAAGGTGGACTGGGCAACAAGCATTTCCTCAGTAACCGCAACCGTGCGCCTGAGATGTCCCAACGTGGCATCGGCGGCATGATTCGACGCGTCCGCTTAGAGCTGAAGCTACTAGCAGAAGTCGGCATCATTGGCCTACCAAATGCGGGCAAATCGACGCTGATTTCAACGCTATCAGCCGCAAAACCGAAGGTGGCAGACTATCCATTTACAACGCTAGTTCCTAATTTGGGCGTTGTTCGTAAGCCGACGGGCGACGGGACTGTGTTCGCCGATATTCCTGGGCTGATTGAAGGTGCCCACGAAGGACAGGGGCTAGGACACGACTTTTTGCGCCACATTGAGCGGACAAAACTACTGCTGCATCTGGTGGACGGAACCGCGATGGACCCGGTCGCCGACTATCGAACAATCCAGCAAGAGCTGAGCGCTTATGGTAGAGGCTTAGCGGGCCGTCCACAGCTGCTAGCAATTAACAAAGTAGATGCACTGCTAGACGAGGAAGTTGATGAAATCGCCTCTCGGCTTGCTCTATTAACCGGTGAGAAGGTATTTCGGATCTCGGCGGTTAGCCGTCAGGGTACGGATGAGCTGTTGCAGGCGATCTGGCAGCTACTCGATGAGACTAATGAGGCGATCGCAGCCGAAGAAGCGCGTACCGCTCAAGCTATTGTCGATTTCAATACACCCGTTCTGCGCTCAACCCCATAGACCGAAAAACCGCGCTCCGTGAGAATATGAATAGAAGAGATAGAGAAGGGCGATGAAAGATCTAATTAAGGGCTTGCGCGAATTTCAGAGTAGCTATGTTCCACAGCACAAGGAATTGCTGCAAGAGCTGGCTCGCGGTCAGCATCCTCGGGTTCTATTCATTACCTGCTCCGACTCGCGGGTGCAGCCAGAGCTGATCACTCAGTCAGACCTTGGTGATTTGTTTGTGATTCGCAACGCGGGCAATATTGTTCCTCCCTATGGTGCGACTAATGGCGGCGAGGGCGCAACGATTGAGTATGCCATCAAGTCATTGGACATTCAGCACATCGTAATCTGTGGCCATACGACCTGTGGGGCGATGAAGGGGCTATTGCAAATTGGCGAGCTAGAGACGAAGATGCCGCTGGTTTACAACTGGTTAAAGCATACGGAGGCGACTCGCGAGCTGGTAGAAGAGCACTATGGCCATCTGGCAAAAGCAGAGAAGCTTTCGACGCTGGTGGCCGAAAACGTGCTGACGCAAATTGATAATTTGAAGACTTATCCTTCGGTGCGATCGCATCTCCACAGAGGCGAGGTCCAGCTCCACGGCTGGATTTACAATATTGTCGATGGCTCCGTCTTGACCTATGACCGAGCGAACCATTCATTCATGCCCCTGTCGAATTCGACCAATGAAGACATTCAGGATATTCCAGTGGCGTACCAGTCGAGCGGATCTTCTCGGCTGTCTCAAGGGCAGCGCGATCGCATTTTTCGGGGGTCACCCGCTTTCTACAACCAATAGAAGTAGCCAATAAAACCGCATGATTACGTTCTCTGAGCGAAGAGACATTGATATTGAGCAGATTTTGCCAATCTACGAGTCTAACGGCTGGTCCTCTGCCAAGAAGCCACAGGCACTGTACCAAGGACTACTCAACTCTCACTCGCTAATCTCCGCGTGGGACGGAAAGAGCCTAGTTGGTATCGGTAACGCTATCTCTGACGGGTTTCTGGTGGTTTACTATCCCCATCTTTTGGTTCACCTAGACTACCAAGGGCAGGGAATTGGTAGAAAGATAGCGGAGCTGTTGAAAGAGCGATATCAGGGGATGCATATGCAGATGCTAGTAGCTGAACATGAGGCGATCGCATTCTATGAGAAATGCGGATTCACCAGAGCGGGAAAGACAGCATCCATGTGGATCTATGCTGGCGATGACCACTGAACCTGGTTCTAAACTGGGTGCTAAGTAAAATGAAAATAATTGTTCAATCTGAATACTAAGGAAAACCTTTTACAAGTAACTACTCACTGGCGGATATCTCATGGCTAATGCTGCATCTTATTGCTACGATTTGGGCAATTCTCAGAAGCTCTACTTGAGTAACCAAGGCATGTTGACGACTGTGACGATCTACGTCGGCAGCGCAGGTCAGCAGCAGCAGAGCAGTCAGGGGGTTGCGACTGGAGTATGGAAGTCTTTGCCTCAGCTCTATCAGCTAGGCGGAGGCCATGTCGCGACCGTTTTTGCCGACCAGACTTTCTATCTATCGATTCAGGGCACTCAGATGCAGATGAGCGCCGGAGCGAGCGGGGAAGGAATTGCGCAGCAAATTAGCCAACTGGAACCGCTTCCCGCGCAGCCAGTTGAACCGCCATCTGCCCCGACGATGAAACCGATGACTCCGATGCAGCCAATGACCATGACGATGGGCGACATGAGCATGAGCATGGGCGAGATGCGGATGGGAGATATGCGGATGGGCACGCAGCCTAGCGAGCAGGCGGCAGGTTCATCGTCAGCAGGTCAGATGGATGCAGTGGGACAGAAGCGGTTTTGTTCGCAGTGTGGCGCTGAGGTTGGGATGCGCGATCGCTTCTGCGCTCAGTGCGGTAGTCAGCTTGCCAATTGAGGAGGGCGATCGCATTTCCCATGCAAAAAATAGAGTCTGACAGCACAGGTACAAAGACCTGCCGTCAAACTCTACGGGTATGTGAGGAAAGAAGAATCCGACTACTCAGTCAAGAAAAATTACTTAGTCTGAGCATCGAGGCTAGCCAGTCGTACTGCTTGAACATCGTCAACTGATTTGGTCTGATTATTCAAGAATTCGAGGCGGGTAGCTTGGATATCCTCAACTGCTTTGCTTTGGTTGTTGAGAAACTCAAGCCGAGTCTTCTGGATGTCGCTAACTGCCTTGGTCTGATTGTTCAAGAACTCTAGCCGCGTAGCTTGGATATCCTCAACTGCTTTGGTTTGGGTGTTCAGGTGCTCTAGACGCGTCTTCTGGATGTCGCTAACTGCCTTTGTCTGATTGTTTAGGAACTCTAGTCGCGTAGCCTGCACGTCATCGACGGCTTTGGTCTGTGTGTCCAGGAACTCTAGGCGGCGCTGCTGGATAGAGGACGCAGGAAAGACTTCAGCGGCGCTGGCAACGGGTGCGAAAGTGAGCGTAGCAACGGTCAAAGCGAGAGTAGAGAGAAGTAGGTTTTTCATGAGTTGGCTCCTTTGGAATCAATGTGTTTGCTTCATTGATCTAAGAATGCCAGCTACGAGCGGTGGGGTTGTGAGCGTAGATTAAGCGCTATCTGAGAGTAGGTGAAAGGGTTTGGAAGAGCGTATATAGGCAATCCTCAGCCTTTGCTCATAAAGCTGTCTAGCGATTACCTGCCTTTTGCAATTCATCGACAACGGCTTCTACGAGCGGTCGACTGCCAGAGCCTACGCCCATTGCCGCTAAGTGTTTCCCTAACCGTGCTCCTTTGACTGCAACAGTCCGAAGCGTTAGCAAGCGCCGATCTAGAATCTGCTTTAGCTCGGTGACTGACTCCTCGGCGACTTTGCTGTCGAACGCGATAATTGATGTTAGGGCAAACAGGTTTGAGTTTTTTATCAAGCAGAATGTTTCTGCGCGAGAAGGCAACACTTGAACCAAACGGCTAAAGAACAGCTGTAGAGACTTGGTCGGAATTGCGTTATCAAGATCAGAAATGACTGGATCTAAAAGAATAGATGGCTGATTGTAGAGCGAGAGAGAGGCAAGCGGCGACTTATTAATTAGCTGATCAATTTGCTCGGCTTGCAGGTTTCCTAGACAGTGAAGCATTGCGTTGTGCTTATCAAAAATCTCAAAGTCAGTCAGTAGCTCCATCAGCGCGATGTACTTACAGCCCAGGCTGTGACCTACCCAATACTCCTTGATTTTGGGCGTATTGATACCAGATACCTGGGTATACAGCGCGGTTTCAAACCCTTGCTTTCTAGCTTCTTCCTCGACTTCCTGACGGATACTGTCCTGATTCTCAAGCAGGCTTAGCGCAACTGACCAGTGGCGAAAAGAAAATCGAAACGGTAGCGCGATAACTGTATAGCCCCGATGGAAAAGGCTTTTCAGCAGAAACCGATAAAACAGCGTTGGAAAAGTTCCGAAAAAAGCACCTCCAATAAAGTACACAACGCCAACGGGTGCTGGATGGATTGCAGCCCAAGTAAACCGAATCGGGAAAAAACGAAACGTTGAGTCTCTCATAATGCCATCTTCTGAAACTTTGCTGGTAGAACAAAGGGGACACAGTAAGAGTGTGTCCCCTCTCCTTGCTTTAGTCGCCAACGTACAGATGTCGGCGATTTTTCTGAATGATCTAGCTTTGGCTAGTCGCAAGACCCGCTTCTATCGACTGAATCCGATCCGCCATTGCGTTCAATATCTGTGGCAGGCTTGGCTGCGCAGACGCGGTATCAGTGCCATTGCTAGCAACTTGTTCTAGCACCGCAGGCGGGAGGGGCGGTCTGAGTGAATCAGGAATATCAATAACAGACGGATTCTCGAAGACAAAGCCAGGGATGGTGTCAACTTGCATCAGCGCCGCGCCCGTGGAAGTCGGTAGAGAGACTGCTAGCTGGTCAAACTCGCCGCTGCCATCTGGAGATGGTAGGAAAGTGCCTCGGTGCTCAGGTGTGACGAGCAAAGGCTGCGGGCTTCCAAAGAAGGGGACAACCACGAATATTTCGACAAACCCTCGGACTTCTACTTCGTCTGCCCTAGGATTTAGTCTGAGAATATTGGGCTGTAAAATAAACAGACCTGTATCCCCAGCGTTGAGGGTAAAGTCGTATCTAAACCGATTGGGGCCATTGGCGACTAGACTGCCAGCAAAGTTATTGCTACCATCCGTATCCAGTACATCTAGTAGCTCTGATGGGTTGATCGATGGTGTGGTTGCGTTGAATCGCAGGCGGATTCTCAAGTTTCTTGCTGTCGGATTAGAAAGATTCAAAAAGTACCCTTGCAAGATACTGCGATCTGATCCGCTGACAGTGCCAGGACTAGGCGTGATTTTCTTGAGCAATAGTTCAAATGTGGAAAGCAGCATGTGAGTTCCTCAGGGCGTGTTTTCTTAACCGTTTAAGAATGAACGATACGAGCTGCTACGAGTGGTACCCGGCAGGGTGATCCTAGACTCGGTTCTTTAGATAGTGACTGGAGAATCAACATAGACAGTTGGCTGCTCGACAGTGAACTTGATATCGTATTCCAACAGTTTGATAGAGATTTTCTCATTGGCTAGCTCTAGCAGTCGCTTGCGTAGCTGAATCGAGTTTTCACTAGATCCTAAGATGAAGAATGTGACTCTAGCGCGCGAGCCAGGTCGGTCATCTAGCTCGAACAGGCTGATTTTGGTGCTGCCTGGATCAATTCCATACAGCGTATCTGTGCTTTCTTTGACGACCTGCTGCACCAGTGCCTGTTCTCTCTTTTCTAGCACTCGAACAAAGTCGAGATAGAGCAGCACCATGACTTTTTTACCTCTAGTGATATTCTCAATATCTAGATTAGCCATCGTTGAATTAGGGATAATTACCAGCGTGCTCTTAGCGGCTGAGCGCAGCTTGGTAGAACGCAGCCCAATAGATTCAATCCGGCCATAGACATCGTCGGCGTGTGGATTGAGGCTGACGCGGATGTGGTCGCCGGGTACGAAGGGGCGATCGAGATAGAGCACGACCGTTCCTAGGAGTTGTTCGAGGGTTTTTTGGGCGGCAAAGGCGATCGCAGCGCCACCAATACCAAATCCTGCAATCAATCCGACTAGGCTAACCCCCTGGTTTTGAGCAAAGGCGACAACTGCAACAACGCCGATTGCAACATTCATCAGAGTTTCTACTACCAGCAGCATCTCATCGACTTCCAGATGCATCCGGCGCACGAGCTCAATGCCGTAGACACGCACAAACTGGCGAAACAAGCGCGACGCGAGCCATGCCACGCTAATCACTGTCGCTAGCGTGACGAAGAAGCCCAAGAAACTATAGAGACCTTCGTATTCTTTGAGCAGACTGAGGCTAAGAGAGACTAGAATCAGCGTCCCAGTAATGCGAAACAATGGCTCAATCGGCTTGATCAGCGCATCGTAAACGTTAGAGACTGTATCTGGAGCGACTCTATGAAGTAGGAGTCGAACTAGTGCGGGGGTTCCCTGACCAATGACCGTTGATACTAGAACAAATATAAGGAACAATCCTAGCTGAATGCCAAACCGAATCAGCAGAAGCTGCGCGTCACGGTCGAATTGAAAAATCTCTTCTAGCGTTGAAAGAAAGGTGTCCATTTGGGTCTTTGCTGATAAAAGATGCCGCTTAGATAGTAATGGGTGAATCGACATTGATTCTTTTCTCTTCAATATCAAAGGCGATTCCAAATTCTTTGAGCTTTTGGGCAACGTTTCGGCTAGCTGCGTCTAGTAGCTGCCCGCGTAGCTCCATTGAGACTTCCCCAGAGCCCAGAATGAAGAATGTAACTTGCGCTCTAGTTTCTGCAATTTCTGAGAGCGTGTCTGGCTCCATAAAGGTGATATCGGTACTGCGGTAGTCGATGCCGAAGATACCTTGGGTGCTCTCTAGAATTACCTGGCGGATCAGGGCTCTCTCGTCGCTGGCGATCGCACGATAAAACTTCAGATACACAATCGACATCACCTTCTTAGCACCGGTAAAGTTCTCGATTGCCACCTGCGTGAGCATATTGTTTGGCACTACGACCAGCGTGCCTTTTCCCGAGGTCCGAATCTTAGTAGAGCGCAGACCAATCGACTCCACCTGCCCAAAGGTGCCATCAGACAGGCCAATATAGTCGTCAATAATGAACGGGCGATCAATATACAAGATGATGCTGCTAATCACCTGCTCAAGCGTTTTCTGGGCAGCAAAGGCAAAGGCTAATCCGCCCACGCCCAGGCTGGCAACGAGTCCGACGACATTGATCTGGTGAGTTTGACCAAAGATCAGCGCCACAATCACAATGCCGCCTGTAACTACAGCAACCTTGCCGAGGATAAGAACTTCGCTGTTGATCTTGCGGCTTTCTTTCACCGCTTCGTTAAGCAGATAGACGTCGAAGAAGAACTTGGCTAGGCGAAAGATCAGCCAGATAGTCAGACCGCTTATGACTAGGCCCAACGGCACCTCGACAAAGGCATATAGCTTTGCCTCAAAGAACAGGTAGTCGATCAGCACATCTACAGTGCTCAGACTGAGGACAATCGCTAGCAGCGCCTGGTTGGGCTCGATGATGTCTCTGTAAATAGCTGCCGAGAGCTGTAGTCGGCTGAAGATGGTGCGCGAGATCAAAGGGATGAACTTGAAGGCGATCGCACCCGCCCCCACTGTCAGCAAAACCACTAGGCCGAGCTGTAGATCTGTCTCACCCAAATCACCAAAAGCCATATCGAACATAGAGCCTTCCCGTAGAGAATCACGCTTAGCCTAGCGCTACCTCTTTCTGTGGCGAATTAAATGTTCCAGAGCAAACGACTCCCTTGCTCACATCTAACGTCACAATCGTGCCATTGCGAATAATCTCTGTGGCCCTCTCCACCCCCACAATCACCGGAATGCCCAGCCGCAGACCCAGCACCGCCGCATGACTGGTCAAACTATCGTCTTCTGTGATAATCCCACCAGCTCTGCGAATCGCATCTACATAGTCCGCGCTCGTGCGCGGCACCACCAAAATCTCACCCGTATTAAAGTCTTTGATCGCTGCTGTGTCATGCGCCACCCGCGCCCTGCCACTTACAGAGCCTTCTCCCACCCCTCGGCCAGAGCCAATCACCGCCGTCACCACTTCCACCTTGATCAGATCAGTAGAGCCAGAGACGCCTTGCAAAGTCCCTGCGGTCATCACCACTAGATCACCGTCGTGCAGCAGTCCGCCCTCTTGAGCTACGTTCATCGCTGCCTGGAATGTCTGTCCAGAAGAGGGTAGATCTACCACCAGCAGCGGATTCACGCCCCACACTACCTGAAGCTGCCTAGACACATCGACTAGCGGCGTCACCGCCAGAATCGGCGCTTTGGGCCGAAACTTCGACACATTGCGAGCAGTGGCCCCAGAGCGCGTCAGCGTCATAATCGCGGAGGCATCTAGCTGTGCTGAAATCTGACCGACCGCCTGACTAATCGCATTGGGAATCGTCCGACTTTTACTAAAGACATCTATGGGCTGCGCCTGGTGTTCCTGCTCTGCTCGAATCGCAATTCGCGCCATCGTCGCTACGGCTTCTACGGGATACTCTCCTACTGCCGTCTCGTTCGAGAGCATGATCGCGTCAGTCCCATCGAAGATCGCATTGGCAACATCAGATACTTCTGCTCTAGTCGGTCTCGGACTCTCTACCATGCTGTCTAGCATCTGAGTCGCTGTGATCACCGGAATGCCAAGCCGATTGGCGGTCGCAATTAGCCGCTTCTGCAAGATTGGCACATCTTCAGCGGGTAGCTCCACACCCAAATCGCCTCGTGCAACCATCACTCCATCTGAAAGCGATAGAATCGCGTCCATCTGCTCAATCGCTTCGTGCTTTTCTATCTTTACGATTACGGGCACGCGGCGAGTCGTAGAGTTCTGGATGATCTCCTTAATTTCTAAAACGTCTTGAGGATTGCGCACAAAGCTTAGCGCCACCCAGTCCACATTTTGATTCAGGCCAAACTGTAGATCTTCCTTGTCTTTCTCCGTCAGCGCCTTGATCGATAGATACACGCCTGGAAAGTTGACGCCCTTGCTATTAGACAGCTTCCCGCCAACTACAACCTCGCACTTGAGGTTACGCTGGGCCATATCCTTTCCGACCACCTTCATCTCTACCTTGCCATCGTCTAGCAAGATGGTTGCGCCTTCGGGCACTTCTTCAACTAGCGGCTCGTAAGTCACCGAGCTTTCGGTCTGGGTGCCTGGGATCGCCCGGCTGGTGAGGATGAAGCTGTCTCCTTTGGCTAGCTGGATCGATCCCGCTTCAAATTTACCCAGGCGAATCTTGGGCCCTTGAAGGTCTTGCAAGATGCCGACAGGCTGCTGGAGCTCAAAGGAAATTTGGCGAATCAGCTGAATATTGCGGCGGTGATTTTCTTTGTCACCATGCGAGAAATTCAGCCGCAGAGTAGTCGCACCCGCCTCGATGATCGAGCGAAGTGTGTCAGGGTCTTGGGTGGCAGGGCCAATGGTCGCTACGATTTTGGTTCGACGCAAGGCTGGGCGTGCTGTTAGCGCCTTTCCCAGATGAGATCGCATACGCTTATCGGTGGAAGTATAGGATATAGATATCTGCTCAAACGATACCATTGCGAGGTCGGATGCTAGATAGCCAACCCCCGATCATCCCTCGCTCTTCAGCGCCAGCTCTCTGTTGTTGAGCGTTCTATTCCGTCCATGTGCAGACTTTTGAGAGGGTGGCGCGATCGCACAAAGCATCCACAATGTGAAGCAACTACCGAGAAATAGAAATACTTAGAAACAAAACATAAAAAACATGGAGACAGTCTTAATAAAGAGGACTCTCCCAGAAAGAAAGTTAGAGAAAAATCTACTCGCAGCGAATTATCAGACTGACTTGTGTTTCCACATGCACAAGACTTGCGTTACAGTCACATCTGACGCGCGAACTTTGCCGTGTATCTTCAATACTCGCGATGTTCTGCCTATGTTCTAGAGCAACTTGCTTAGGTTGCTTTACCCAGGCCGACCTTACATTGAATTGGCTTTGGTAGGCGCATCAAATGCGCAAATCTTTGTAGCCGTATGAAATATTCATTGGGCTACAGCAAGGGGAACTGTCAACGCACGACTGTATTAGATGCCAGCTATCTTGCGTATTTGTCTATGCGCGTTTGCCTGCGTATCATCCGCGCCTTAGAAAAACTTAAAAGAACGTCATAAAACTTTATTGTTCATCTAAGGTAGCGTATACTACCGATGAATGGAAATTCTCGAAAACGGTGTCAAGGAGCAATTACATGGTGTCGGCGGCAGTAGAGCCCCTAGCGGTACCGATCGCGGTTACCCGGCGTGTCCCTAAGCGGTTTCTAGATGCCGATGGCGGTGTGAGCCCTAATCTTCTCATCTTCTGTGGGGCTGTTTCTCTAGTTACTTTTTCAACAGCAGGCTACTTTGTTTGGGAGTTGCCCCACTGGTTCTGCTTCGTATTAAATACCCTAGCTCTGCACCTAGTCGGTACAGTCA
The DNA here is from genome assembly GCA_963772185.1 of uncultured cyanobacterium. GTDB lineage: Bacteria > Cyanobacteriota > Cyanobacteriia > Phormidesmidales > Phormidesmidaceae > Phormidesmis. Next base: position 15,478 of record CAVYWR010000031.1, read on the forward strand.
TCCACGACGCTTCGCACAATTCAGCCCACAAGAATCCAAAGATTAATGCAGCGCTTGGCCACGGCAGCGCGCTAATGCTAGGGTTCACCTTTCCGGTATTCATGCGAGTGCACTTACAGCACCATGCTCATGTGAACGACCCGGAGAATGATCCTGACCATTTTGTTTCAACCGGCGGCCCTTTGTGGCTGATCGCCGCTCGGTTCTTCTATCACGAGATCTACTTCTTTCAGCGTAGGCTATGGAAAAATAATGAACTGGTGGAGTGGGCGCTGAGTCGATTGGCGGTCGGTCTGTTCATCTACACCGCTTACCGCTTTGGCTTCATTGGGTATTTGCTCAACTATTGGTTTTCACCTGCTCTGGTGGTAGGTCTAGCGCTGGGTCTGTTTTTTGACTACTTGCCTCATCGTCCTTTCAAAGAACAGCACCGCTGGCGCAACGCTCGCGTCTATCCCAGTAAAGTTTTGAATCTGTTGATCATGGGCCAAAACTATCACCTGGTCCATCATCTATGGCCTTCGATCCCCTGGTACAAGTACAAGCCCGCTTACGAAGTGATGAAGCCACTGTTGGATGAAAAGGGCTCGCCTCAGTCTCTGGGTTTGCTGAAGACAAAAGATTTCTTGGGCTTTATGTACGATCTGTTCTTGGGTATTCGCTTCCACCCAAAGCCAAAGAAAGAAGAGTAGATACGCGCCAGTCTCATTTGCAGTAAAGCCCCTGCCGTTACATACAGCGGCAGGGGCTTTGTTAATTGTTGTGCGCGGCAAACCCGTCGTAGGGGCGATGCATGCATCGCCCCTACGACGGTTCCGATGGCTTATGCACCCATGTCGACGACGCAATAGCGCAGCAGCGTGATCTGCTGATTAAATTCGAGATCAGTAATACTGCTAAACACTTTCGAGGTGGCACCGGACATCCCATAATCGTCAGGAACGGGAATCACATCGCCAGCGGCCATGCCTTCGGATAGCTGATACCAGAACAGTAGTTTGTTGTCCGCTTCAAACGTGCCGTAAGTTTTGGTGTGCTCTGTTTCCTTGTTTTCGACTAGGTCACGCATAAACGCCATCTGGTCTGCCTCTTCCATCCCTTTGACTGTATCGAGAAGGTTCTGGGTGAATTGGGGACCCGCTGCTGCGGGCGCAGCAGGGGTGATAGAGCCACCCATATTCTCGTAGACGACCCAGAGCAGACCTAGCTTTTCGTCTGTGGTTAGGGCTTTGAATGCAGCTAGTTCCTGGGAAATATCGCTGGGTGCTTCTGTGGAACCGCTGCCAGAAGCTGTAGAGCTAGTAACCATATTAAATATTCCTGTTGTACTTGTAGATTAACAAGGAAGATCGTAAAGGTCCGATAGAGCTAGTCTGAATACCCTACAGAGAGACTTTGACGCGTTGGCTCTCTTTCAAAAGAACGATGTAGCCGTTGTTACTCTGCTTTCTAGAAGGCCAACAAAAGTCAATCAGCGGCTAGACACAAGTCGGGCCTGAGCTTCTGTGCTCCGCGCAAGTAAATGTGGTTGACGCTTGTATGGTGAACGGGCAGATAGATGTGGAGCATGAATCGAATGCACTTGGGCAGACTGCCTTGGACGTGCATTTGCTGAACGTCTAGAAGAGGAACGCTGTCCCAGGCTGGGCGGCGACGGGCGATCGCAGCCGGAAACACCGCATCCAAATCCTTTGTCACAGAAAAAGTCACACTGACAATCTTGCTGGTATCAAGCGGATTGCGCGACTCCAACGCATCGAGCAGTTCATCAACTGCCTCGGCCATCGCTTCTGTAGAATTTTCTGAAACGGTGGTTGCCCCACGAATGGCGTGTATCTGCCAATCCACAGCGATCCCTTCCTTTTCGTTACCTATCCGTCACTATTTAACCATTAATGGCCTCGGTCGCTGTCGTATCGCTATCGGTCGCTATCTAGAGAGTGGCCCACGAATGGTCGCGGGCTGATACATCCACAGGGGCAGTCCACTGGTGGCGATCTCGAATTCTATTTTGGCCATCGTGGCGGGCATTGATTCGGGTAAAACGCTTAGCAGTGCGTTGTTCCCAGATAGTACTCGACTCAGCAGCGGCTTCTTCTCTTCAAAGGTGAAGCACTCGGCTTTCTCCGGGTCGAGCCCACTGAGCTCCGCTGCCCATCGCCGCGCGTCTTCTTCTGAGCCTAGTCGGTCCACCATGCCAAGTGCTAGCGCCTGCTCGCCTGTAAACACTCGGCCATCGGCAAACTCGCGCACTTTCTCTTCGGACAGGTTTCGTCCTTCTGCCACCGTCCGCACAAACTGCCCATAGCTGACGTCAATCAGCTCTTGCAAGGATAGTCTCTTCTTCAGAGGTGAGCGGTCGGTCAAACGCCAAAATGTCTTTGTAAGGACCAGACTTGACGACCTTAAAAGAGACGCCCACTTTATCGAGTAGCTTCTCTATATTGTTGCCGCGTAAGATGACGCCAATAGAGCCAGTGATGCAGCCCGCATTCGAGACGATATGATGCGCCCCAACGCCGATATAAACTCCACCTGACGCGGAAATATTACCGTAGCTGGCAACAATTTTGACTTTTTCGCGCAGCTTCATCAAGGCGCTGTAGATTTCCTGCGAGTCGCCAACGGTACCGCCGGGGCTGTCAATCCGCAGCAGCAGGGCCGGAAACTTCTTTTCTTCGACTTCTTTGAGCGCTTCGAGAACTCGCTTGCGGGTGCCTCCTGCGATCGCACCAGAAATCTCAATCCGAGCAATTTGTTTACGATAGCGACGCTTAAAAGGCCAAATCATGAAATCTCTGTGTGCGCTGGGCTTAACATTACTTTAGAGTTAAGTATACTTCTTGCCCTCCTCTTATCTATTAAAGAATGGATGCTCACCCGACTAAGGCCGCTGATCTAGTCACTAATCCGCTAGTGCTGATCTCTCCTTTTTTCCTCTGGGGGACGGCAATGGTGGCGATGAAGGGCGTGATGGCTGAGACCAGTCCGCTGTTTTTGGCGAGTATGCGGCTATTTCCAGCAGGCGTTCTAGTGGTTTTGGTTTCGCTTGCCCTGGGTAGAGAACAGCCAAAGGGGTGGGCCGCTTGGCTCTGGATCGCTCTATTTGCGGTGGTAGATGGCACGCTGTTTCAAGGCTTTTTGGCAGAGGGGCTCGAACGCACTGGAGCTGGACTGGGCTCTGTGATGATCGACTCGCAGCCGCTGGCAGTGGCAGTGATGGCGAGATTTTTGTTCAAAGAATGGATCGGGCCGCTGGGCTGGCTAGGATTAAGCGTTGGCTTACTAGGCATCAGCTTTATTGGATTGCCAGATGAGTGGATCTTCTCTCTATTTCAGGGGGAATGGTTCAATGTCAGCATTGCCCTAGAGCAGGAAATCTGGACGGTGCTCTTTCAGCAGGGAGAGTGGCTGATGCTGATGGCGGCGCTGTCGATGGCGGTCGGGACGATTCTGATCGGGTTTGTGGCCAAAGTCGCTGATCCGGTAGCGGCAACGGGCTGGCATATGATTCTAGGCGGCATACCACTGGCCGTATCCTCAGCGCTGCGTGAGCCGACTGCTTGGCAAGGAATTTCGCTGCCGGGCTGGCTAGAAATTGGCTATGCCACGGTGTTTGGCAGCGCGATCGCCTACGGTGTTTTCTTCTACATCGCGGCCAAAGGCAATCTGACTAGCCTGAGCGCCCTCACTTTCTTGACCCCTGTGTTTGCTCTACTGTTTAGCACCTGGCTACTGGCCGAGAGCCTGAGCCCATTGCAGTGGTCAGGCGTTTTGCTTACGCTAGTCAGCATTTATTTGATCAATCAGCGGGTAGCGCTATCCACTTATCTGTCTGATCGGTTGGCTTTTCCGATTGGCTATCCAGGCAAAGAATCAGAACTCTAGAGCATTTATCTAGAGCGCTTATATCTGCTGCTGAGCTGACTACTGTCATTGATGATCTATCAACTTTAGTAGAAACGTCGTCTAATCGGGCATCCTATAACGTCGATAGGCGAAAAATAGTGATGGTTCGACGTTCTACTCTATTTCTGTTTGCGATCGCATCCTTTTCGATGGTGGGAGCGTTATCTGTAGCTCTAAAGGGGGGAACGGCACACGCTCAGTCCACTTCTGTGCTGATCGCCCAGGCAGACTCGGATCTATACGTTGGCCTCCGCGATGCGGCAGTCGAAACGCTGCAAACACAGCTCAAAGAACAGGGCTTCTACGACGGTCCCTTAGATGGTGTCTTCGGACTGTCTACTCAAAGAGCTGTCCTGGCTTTTCAGGCAGAGGCAGGTATAGCAGCTACAGGCCGATGGGACGAAGCCAGTAGACAGGCTTTAGCAATGGTGCTGACTGCTTCAGATGCTGAAGACGTTGCCACTGGTGAGTCTTTGGAAGATGAGTCTGTCACTGATGAGACCGCTGATGCGATCGCGCCTATCCCCACGACAGCAGAGCCCGAAACAAATCGGCTGACTCAGCTACTGATGATAGGGCTAGGCTTATCGGCTGTGGCAGGTAGCTTTGGTATATGGTCTTTGGTCGCTAGCCGTAGAAAAAAAGAATTAGACTCTCCTACGGTGAAGAATGAGCTTGCTATTGATGAGGACACGGCCTCTCCATCTGACTCCAACGCTCCAATAGCTGATCCAACGAACCACAGCAGCTATCAACCCAGCCAGACTAGTCACATGCGGGCACTAAACGAAGCCAACGGTGAGCTAGCTAAAACTCTACACGCTCTAGATTCAGAAGGCCGTCGTGGGGCGATTTGGGAATTGGGTCAGCACGGCCATTCCTCGGCGGTTCAGCCACTCGTAGACTTGATGATAGAAGTTGATTCCAAAGAAAAAAGTCTGATTCTAGCAGCGCTGTCGGAGATAGGCATACGTTCTTTACGGCCTTTGAGCCATGCGTTAGCAAACGGTCTTCAAGACGACAATCCAGAGGTCCGTAAGAACGCCATCCGCGATCTTTCACGCATCTACGATCTAGTCGTTCAGATCTCTCAGCTGCTAGGTCGCGCGATCGAAGATGAGGATGCTGACGTACGGCAAACGGCTAGGTGGGCGATAGAACAGCTCGGTCGCATTCGCCACCTGCAAGATAGTGAGCCTGACGCAGAGCCTGATGGTCGCACAGTGCTAAACGCCGCAGCGCCGATGGCTGCGAATACAATGACTGCGAATACAGTGGAATTTGAAACCTCTAATTTTGCCAATCAAAGGTACTGACCGCGCTCATGCGTTGATAAATTGAGACTAGATGCCTGAAGTTAGAGACTTGCGAAATTAGAGATTTGCTGAAGCCGCTAAGAATTCTATTTCTTTCAACGCCAGTGGGCCCTGTAGGCTCTGGTCTGGGCGGAGGTGTCGAGCTAACCATCCAAAATTTGGTACAGACGCTGGGCACAAGGTACGAAATCGATGTTGCCGCGCCCACCGGATCGCGCCTGCCCAACACAGATCGCCTCGGAAAGCTGATTCAAGTACCGGGTAGCTGGCAGCCGACCGCTCAGACTCAAGCGCGCTCAGCGCCCATAATTGTCGGTCCGGTACTAGCTAATACCTGGTCCTATACCAGGGCGCATGAAGTAGAGTATGACCTGATAGTGAATTTTGCCTATGACTGGCTGCCGTTTTATCTGACGCCTTTTTTGAAGACACCTGTGGCTCATTTTGTCAGTATGGGATCTTTGAATGACGCGCTAGATCAGGCGATCGCACAAACCGCTAGCCAATTTCCCGGTACGCTCGGAGCCTACACGCGATCGCAAACCAAAACCTTCCCTATCATTAAAAGCGGTTGGCAAATCTTAGGCAGCGCCATCGACATTCGTGAGTACGACTATTGCGAGCATCCCGACAATTCCCTTGCCTGGGTGGGACGCATCTCGCCCGAGAAAGGGTTAGAAGATGCGATTACAGCAGCAACCACCACTCAACACCCGCTCCAGATATTCGGCAAGCTAGAAGACCCTGATTACTGGCAGAGTCTCCAGCCCCAAATTAAACAGGCAACCGTTCCGATCAAATATCGCGGTTTCCTTCCTACAGCTGTTTTGCAGGCAGCGTTAGGCCGCTGTCGGGCGCTGCTAGTCACACCAAAATGGACAGAAGCCTTCGGTATCGTGGCGATTGAAGCGCTAGCTTGCGGGGTGCCTGTGATTGCTTACTCACGCGGCGGACTCACCGAGATCGTGCGAGATGGTCAGACGGGCTGGCTAGTATTACCAGATAGTATGAGGGAATTGGTTAGTGCGATCGCCAAGATTGATCAGATTAATCGCGCCGACTGTCGTTATCAGGCAGAGCATGTATACGACTTGCCCGCTTGGAGCGATCGCTTCGAGCAGTGGTTTGATCAAATCCTTTCCGGTCCCGGCTCGTCTGGCGATGTACCTTCTAATACCGTATCTTCTGGTACTGTAGTCTCCGGCTCCGCAGATTTTAGTCTTGGGGGCTAACGGTCACACTCTAGCGTCTGTCATGATTGTTTTAACATCTGAAGAAATCGCTCAGCTGACCGCCTGTTTGGCTGACTATCCCGATGCGCTTACGGCCCTCCAAGAAATATCAGACTGTGACGGCGATGTAGAAGACGCGGCGATTTCGCTGGCGCTGCGGGCTGGGCAAGAACCCGATACCAACGACCAGTGGCTAGCGAGCTTCAGCAAGCGCTACCGCCATATTGCCTGTCAGGCTCAGTTCCGTGATGCTTTAATTGCTCACCAGCCGGGTACGCTCGTCAACCACCTGACTCAGCAGACGGACTGCCCCGCCCTGTTGGCTGCGCCTGTCGCTATCTACATTTTCAAGTCAGGGGTAGAAAGCTTTTGTCACAGCTTTGATAATGCTCGGGTACAGAGCGAAGATCCAACTGTAGGCTAAATGGCTCGCTTCAAGATCGCTAGCCTCGCTAGGTCCTGCTTAATCTCCGCATTTAGGGCTGAATTGTTCGGATCGACCTGAGTGGCTTTCTTCAAGTAGATTCTCGCTTTCTGTAACTGGCCTTCGTTAATTAGCTGTCGGCCCCAGCGCTGATACACAATTGCTCTCCACTGGCTGATCTCTAGATCGCTGGGTAGACGATTAGACAAGCCTTCTATCAGTGCGATCGCCCTGGGAAATTTCTGCTGACCCAACAGCGCCTTTAGCTGCTCATAGGCTTCTCTCTTCAGGGTTTGGTCAGCTACCGAGAGCGGCTCTCCCGCACTATCTACAATTGAAATAGGAATGACTGTTGCTTGGCGAACTTCAACGTCCGGCTGCTTTTCGCTACGGACGGGGTCGGTGGTTTCTTGAAAGTTGCCGAGCCCCAGCTTTTCTAATGTCAGCTTCAGTTCTTCTAAATTCAGTCGCTCCGCTGCTGCTGCTTTCTGACGAAAAACGGCATCGTCTCCAGTTTCCGGACTTTCAGACAATGCCGTTTTTAGGTCTTTGGTTTGGTCTTCAGACAGCGCGTCTAAAAGCGTAGTGTAGGCTTCATTGATAGCAATGAACTGGGCGATCGCCTGCTCATCTGGATTTAGATCAGGATGATACTGCCGCACCAGTTGCCGATAGGCTGCCTTGACCTCTACGAAAGATGCGTGATCGCCTAGCCCCAACGTGCGATAGTGATGAGTCAGTTTCATAGCAGCGTCAGCTCTAAGACCAAACCACCCCAAATCCGAACCAGTAGAGGCAGCAGACAAACTTTAATCAATTATTACCAGATTGACTAATCATGTCTAGCCGATAGTGACTTTGTTTGGCTGATGCGAATAAGTAGGCGCGGCTATGCTGGCAGACGCTCTTCGATGACGCGGTCGATCAGGCCGTATTCTTTGGCCTGTTCTGCTGACATGAAATTGTCGCGATCGCTATCCCGCTCAATTTCTTCAACCGTTCGGCCAGAATGCTGTGCCATCAGCTCATTTAGCTCTTTACGCACCTGGACAATCCGCACCGCTTCAATCTCGATATCGGTCGCCTGACGGCGGCCCACTCCACCCGAAGGCTGGTGGATCATAATCCGCGAATGAGGCAGCGCTAGCCGCTTACCTTTAGTGCCTGCATTTAGCAGAAACGCGCCCATACTCGCCGCCAACCCTACGCAGATCGTCACCACTTCAGACTTGATGTACTGCATAGTGTCGTAGATTGCCATTCCCGCCGTGACCGAGCCACCTGGCGAATTGATGTAGAGATAGATTGGCTTGCTCGGATCTTCCGAATCGAGATAGAGCATATAGGCAACAATGGCATTGGCAATACCATCATCAACCTCTTCAGTCAAAAAAATAATTCGCTCGCGAAACAGCCGCTCGTAGATACTGATCCACTGTTCGTAGGTGCCGCCGGGTAGGCGATAGGGGACGCTAGGAGTTCCGATAGGCATGGCAAAAAAATGAGATAAAAGGACGAAAAATGATTTGGCGTAACGTACGTCGGCTAGTTAAGAGGCAGATAGTTCTGGCACTGCGGACTGAGCGAGAGTTGGATTTTCAATCACGCGGTCAATCAGCCCATACTCTTTTGCTTCAGTTGCAGAAAGATAGAACATCCGCTCCATGTCCTTGGCGATCTTCTCAGCCGTCTGGCCCGTGCTATTTGCCAGGATCTGCTGAATCAGCTTTCGCTTTGCCAGCACTTCTGTAGCTTCTAAGTTGATATCAGTCGCCTGCCCGCGAGTCAGCGTCGTCGGATGCGTCAGCGCAATGCTGGTATGCGGTAGAGACGCTCGCTTGCCTTTTACACCGGCCGCTAGCAACACTGCCGCCATTCCGTATGCCGTGCCCATACAGATAGTCAGCACTTCTGACTTGATATGGGCAATGGTGTCATACACCGCTAGCCCGGCCCGAATTGAGATCATCCCGGCAGAGGCATCTGCTTGACCAGACATCACCGGATCGCCAATAGAATTGATGTACAGATAGATCGGCTTGCTCTGATCGTCCGAATCTAGGTAGAGCAGGGCAGATACTAGAGAATTGGCTACGCCATCAGTCAGCGGCTGATTCAAAAACAGGATGCGCTCTTGACTCATCCGCGTAAAAATATTCACCCACTGCCAAGAGCGACTACCCGGCAAGTTATAGGGAACTCGCATAATTCCATCAACAGACATAGCCTAAGCAACCCCCGCCGGAATGGCCGTTGGTAGCTCCTTCGTACTGCTAAGGACACGGTCAATGAGTCCGTATTCCTTGGCTTCTTCTGGCGTTAGATAGAACATCCGGTCAGTGTCTTTATCCAACTTTTCAACTGGCTGGCCAGTGTTCGCAGCTAGAATATCGAGCTGAGCCGATTTGTTCGCTAGAACTTCTTTCGCTCTAATCTGGATATCCGTTGCCTGTCCTTGCGCCCCAGAACGGGTTTGATTCAATACGATAGTGGCGTGAGGCAGACTCGCTCTAGAGCCCTTTGCCCCAGAGGAAAGAATCATAGCGGCAGTTCCCATTGCCTGACCCAAGCAGATCGTATGGACAGGCGGCTTGATGTATTTCAGTGTGTCGCAGATGGCGAATGCTTCTGTTTCAAAGCCAACAGCATCTCCCGTGTACCAAGAAGTTCCCGTGGAGTTGATATAGAAATAGATCGGCTTTTCGGGATCGTCAAACTCTAGATACAGGAGCTGAGCAATGATCAGCTTGGTCACGTCTACACCCATCTGACGCTTGAAGTCATCAGAAGAAACCAGCGGTGTGCCTAGATACACAATGCGCTCTTTTAGCAGCAGCGACTGTAGATCGGGTGGGGGTGTCCGATAGGCCGCGCTGCCTCCACCGTAGGGAGCTTGAACGGCCTTGATAGGAGAACTCATAAGGGCTTGCAATTGCGCTAACTTTTACTTTTCGATGGGTCAAAACCGTCTTCGATCCATCGAAATATCTGCATACTATAGTAGCTCGCTAGCGAGTAGGGTGCGGTGGCGCTAGTTTTGGGTTTCTGGCGGATAACCACACCTTTGGAGGGATGAACGATAAACGATGAATGACGAATGTGGTTGACTAGCGGCGGCTGATGACTGCCTGTGTTGGAATCACGATATTAGAAGTTGATG
>CAVYWR010000032.1:0-79975 GCA_963772185.1 uncultured cyanobacterium
CGATTCCAGTAAGAAGACTGTCCCAAAACTCGTCGCGGCCATCATTTCTGACACACCATACAAAGCCGTAAAGATACAGCCTGCTTCCGTTTGCTCACCCTACGCTAACTTTTAAGTCAAATGTGTCTTTAACGAAGGTTTTTGAGCTGGTTCAGAAATACCATTAAGGTAAGGACTCAGTAGTTGTGTTCTGCACAGAGGCGTAATCAAGGACAACCATTAAGGCTGTTTCTTAACCTCGACTAACACGCCACTCAAATGATTCCTAAGCGCGTCCAGCGACTTCCAACGAGTCATTAGACTTTGGCTATCTAACGATTTCGCTTTAGTGTCGTACCATCCCCAATTCACATCCAATACGTCTTGATTTAAAGGGGCTCTGCTAGGTTCCGCAGACCAGACAACCTTAACCCATCTTACGATTCCCCAGTCAGAAGAATCCCATTGCGGTCGATCTTCAGAGGCATCGTTTACGATTTCAACCATGTGGGACAAATACCGCTTGCCTTGATAGGACTGGGACAAGAGTATTAAAGCACCTGTTGGTAAGTTCGCTACGTGCGTATCTACCCCTGCTCCTTGTTTAAAGTTCAGTGGAAAGTAGGAACCCTTACGATACTTCTCGTACGACCAATGACCATCTGGGTGGCTCACGCTCTTAATATATTCCAATCTTTCAAGATTCATAATTTTTCTGATAGCATCAATAATCTTTTCAGCATAACTTAGGTAGTTTCGACCAATAAATATATCAGCACTGAATACCTAGAATGCTGAAAAATCAAGCCTTGTCAACTATGTCTGGTATGAATATTGCTGGAAGCTACCTTAGCTTGTAGGTCTGCACTTAATCGACATGGATAATACTGCTTACATAGAAAAGTAGAAAAGAACTGACAATGAGAAATAAGACATATCTGTTAGTCTCATTATCTAGACCTTTTGAGCCGTGAGGAAAACGTATCTCTTTCCGTGCCTCAAAATAGCGTTCTCAGAAGACTTTAGAGGTTTTACGAGACAAAGGTACGTGCTTAGCTACTGACTCACTTACCAACAATAAGAATATCTGTTTGTGAGAAGTCGTTGCATTTAAATAGAAGCGGCTCTCCGGTTGTCTTCGTTAGGGCGTAGGAACAACAGTCGCCCATGTTCAACCGAGCAGGATAATAGCCTTTGCCATAGGTAAGATAAGCAGCTTTGGCGGTTGCGGCTATCAACTCAGCGAACTGCTGAGCTTCCGCTTCTTTCTGAAGGATGGCAATCACTGCCGAGGTATCGATTACCATTCGCTTATTCAGGTAGACCGATATCGTTATAGGACAGAATTTCATCCGCGCTGCGCTCATCTAGAACAGGTAGCTCAGAGCAGGCAGTGCTGATAGCCATGATACTAGCAGCAACATCCGGTCCTACGGTGGGCGCTGCATACTGCTCTAAATCGAACTCTGTAGAAGTAGCAGATACAGACGGCAGCGACACAGTAACGGTTACATCCTGATTAGCAATCTGTTCTAATCCTTCTATATGTAAAACGCCATTGGGACCAACATGAGTTTTGATACTTAGATTCATTGCTCTATTGCAGATACGTTGACTATTCATCAAAGATTCAGCCTTCTTGAGTTGCTCTGTCAATGGCGCTGACGACGCCTTCGTAAATTTCCTCAGCGGTTTTGGGACTATTGCCAATGCAGGTGAGTCCTAGCTTGCCATGTTCGCTCAGACAGCCCATCAGATGAAAGACAACGCCCTCGCCGTCAATAGAGCTGAAGTGTAGCTGCTCGCCCATAATGATATCCATCAGGTCGTTGGGCAAAAGACCTTTGTAGGTGTCTTTTTGCAGATTATCTGAGGCGCGGTAGTACTTGGCTTGACCGTTTTTGGTGTAGAACTTACCGTCGGATGAGTCGTAGGTGCCATTAGTTAACAGCTTTAGCGCCATAAAGGGATGCGTCGTCCCACCTTTGCGCAAATTGATTTCAATCGCCTGAATATCCCACGGCTGCTCCTGATTCTCGGGCTGATGGACCGCAATAAAATCCACGCTGTATCGTTCTAATGCGCCTTTCGCAGCTAAGTTTTCACCGATTTTTCGGCCCATTTCCTGAAGCGCCATCCGGTAAGCGTCGTCAGCAGGAAACGTGCAGCCAAGGAAGATCTGACCGTCGGGGCCACCCAAAACCTGGTCGTGGGTAGAGAGAATTTCGACCTCGCCTTTGGGCGTGACCCGACCCTGAACGCTGGGTGAGTACTTTTCTTCCCCTTCGATGAATGCTTCGGCGATCGCACCCAACTCCCCAATCTTCTGCGCAAAAGACGGCCAGTCCTCACTATCACACTGGAATCCCAATCCGGGCCAAGCCGCCTCGATCGCTGCCGCCCGCTCCTCATGACTCGCTTTCCCAGGAGCCACCGCCGCTAGATCTGTCAAAGAAAATAGCGCGTTGCCCTCACCTGAAAAGCCTTCATTCAGCTTGATCACTATCCGCTTCAGCTCGGGATGCCTCTCCCAGAGCTCAGCGGCATCTTTTGCCAAGGTACTGGTACTGTGGGTCAGCTCACTCCCATCCGGCAGCGGAATCCCACACTCAGTGAAAATTTGACGGCTTCCCCCCTTGGTTCCCCAATAGAGCAAGTCTGGATCGACTGCGAGTAAAGGCAAATCTAGCTTTAGCGATAGTTCCCGCTCACACTCGGTGGAGTTGTAGCAGGTCATGTAGGCTTGGTCGTGACGCAGCTTGTCCTTGATACGGCGAATCAGGCGAGGGCGGTCGAGGATCTTTTGAGTCAGCGGGCGCAAGGAAGAATCGTAGGTTGAGAATAGATCGAGGCGATCGCGCGCATGAGAACTAGGAATACCCGGCAGCAGCTCTAGATAATAGTCCACAATGCTCGGATGCAAAGGCTGAGAAGTCACATAGATCAGCCTCGTCTCAGGGTTGCGCAGTCGGATCAGCGCAAACAGCAGGCGCTCTTCGTAATGGTGAACGCCCTTTACTTTTCTAAGCTCGGCCTGATCTAGGCTCAAAGAAGGCACCACCAAGATCTGCCGAGGCCGCCGATCAAAGGCATCAATCGACCGCCAGCGATCGGCTAGCTGAGCCTGCAACTGATGAAAGCGATCGCGCTTATCTGCCGCACCACTCCCCAGATTCTGTCCTTCTTTGGGCAATCCCAACACAGCTTCGACCCCGCCCATAGCAAACTCCTTAGCCATCTGCCGCTCATACTCAAAGCTTAGTATGCTCTCGTGCGCCTATGGTCTTCTAGAGTCAAAAAAAATCGATATAGCCAGGAACTGACTACATCGATTGCGTTTACTTAGGAGATCAACTTATGTGGCTAGCAAGGACGAATATCGATCTAAGGATCGGTTTGCAAATCCTGCTGCGGCTGTAGGTAGGCAATCATCTGCTCTACGCCACGCTGAATGCGACGGGTCACCGTCATCGGGCTCACGCCAATTCGCTCAGCCACTTCTTTACGAGAGAGTCCTTTAAAGAATACAAACTCAATAGCAGAACGAGTCTTCTCTTCTAGCTGGGCCATTGCCCGCTGAATCTGCTGACGGTCCTCTTCTAGTATCTGCAATAGCTGATAGTGAACATCGGGAAGTGTGTCGCCTAGCGTGATACTTGAATCGATCTGATGGCAGACCGTTGCATCCAAGCTTAGCGGCATCCGGTTTTTGTTCGCTAGCTTGACCTGACGCCATTCTTGAACAGACACCTCTAGCGCTGCGGCCATCTCAATATCAGAAGGCTGGCGTCCATACTGACGAATCAGATCCGCCTGACGTTTTTGGCCTTCTTTTTGCAAGTCTTGCCAGCGGCGGGGAATTTTAACTGTGGTGCCGCGATCGCGCAAAAAGTGCAGCATCTCACCGCGAATATAAGGCACCGCAAAGGAGCTAAACGCACAGCCTTGACCCGGATCAAACCGCTCAATCGAACGAATCAGACCAATGTAACCAATTTGCTCAAGATCCTCATAGGGTTCAGCACACTGATGGCTGACCCGGTGAGCGATTTTACGAACTAGGCCAGCATTAAGTCTGACCAACTGATTGCGAAGCTTAACCGAACGATCCACCTTGTATTGCATAAGCAATTCCATACCGCGAGATCGAAGTTGTGCAGATTTAGAAGAAGCCATATTTAATGCAGTAATTAACCGCGTCGAAGCAGATTGCGTGAATTGAATTCATTCTCGGGAAGCGACTGATTTCAAACCATCGTTGAAACACGGTAGTCGAACAAACCATCGCATCTAGCCGTAGGCAGATACACGCAAAACAACTGACAACTAAACTGTTTTCAAGCAGTAAAGTCATTGGTATACAAGCATTTCAAGGTTTCAAAAAAAGCTCTACGAATAATCACGCTGATGTTTCGCTTTGTGTACAACATCAAGAACATTTCCCCGATGTCTTTAGAAACGCACATTTCCTTCCCCGGATTTGTACGGAAATAGTGCCTTTTTTTAATGTTCTTTTAGCTGCGGTGATTACCACACACCGCTCAATAAAATAGCCGTTCAAACTATTAGGAAGAAATCCGTAATCGCCAGATTTTGAGGAATTCAGTACACTTTTATATGTAGAAATGCATGTAGAAACTTCGGAAAATCCTTTATGAGCAACACTAGCAACTTCCGTCAGGCGATTCGCGAGGCCAAAAGCCAGTCGATAGTCGGCCCCAACGTAATTGCCAACGCACTTCCTTATGTTGGCGGCGGACTGATCTTGACAGCTGCCGGAACCTTCGGTGGCCTAACGGTCCTTAGAACAAACCCCGGTTTGTTTATGCCTACCTTCCTAGTGGCGATAGTCGCCGAGCTAGTTCTGTTCTTCGTTGCCAGAAGCGTGGCAATGAAAGGGAACAACGGCGTCGCACTGCCGTTACTTGCGACCTACAGTCTGCTTTCTGGCTATACCCTTAGCGGCCTGGTCTCAGTGGCTTTGCAGAGCAGTGGCGTCGGCATTCAGGGCGTTGGCTTTGCAGCATTGGCCTGCGGTCTGACCTTCATCGCCGCTCGTCCGATTGGCTCTAATCTGTCTGAAGAAGACGGTATGGCGCTGACGAAGACTGTCCAGCTCGGCATCATGGCACTGCTAGTGGTGATTGTTGGTCAGTTTGTTCTCAGCTTCTTTGGTGTCTACGCGCCCAACTTTTTAGAAATTGCCATTTCGGCCATTGGCGTTCTGCTTTTTGTTGGCGCAGCGGTTGTTGACTTCTTTGTGCTACCGCGCACTTACAAAGATGAGCAGGCAATACCTGCGGCGCTATCGATGTATCTGACTTACATCAACCTGTTTGTTTTCATCCTTAGACTGTTGATTGCTATCAACGGTAGAGACTAAACTACCAAAACTGTCTTGTTCTTGCCCGGTTGTTCATTATCAAAACAACCGGGCGAGAATGAAACCTCGATTCAATGATCCTGTAATTATGTTTGATACCGTTACGCTAAAGCGAGAGCTAGAAACGCTCTCTGAGCGCCTGGGCAAAGCTCAGGAATATCTTTGACATTCCTGCTCTAAGCGCAAAGATCAAAGATCTAGAGCAGCTATCGGCTCAGCCAGACTTTTGGGACGAGCAAGAAAGTGCCCAGAAGAGCCTTCAAGAATTAAACGACTACAAATCAAACCTCGATCAGGTCAAGGGCTGGTCAACGAGCCTTGGAGATTCCGCTGCGATTCTAGAGTTGCTGGAGCTTGACCAAGACGATTCTTTGCTCGCAGAGGCCGAATCCACTGTCAATAGACTGGGTAAAGAGCTCGACCTGTGGGAGCTACAGCAGCTGCTTTCTGGACCCTACGATAAGGAGGGCGCTGTCTTATCTATCAACGCAGGCGCAGGCGGGACCGATGCTCAAGACTGGGCCGAAATGCTGCTGCGGATGTACACCCGGTGGAGTGAGCAAAACGGGTACACTTTCAAGCTAGTTGAAAAATCGGACGGCGATGAGGCCGGACTCAAGTCCGCCACAATGGAGATTAGTGGTCGCTATGCCTACGGCTATCTCAAAGGAGAGAAGGGCACTCACAGACTGGTGAGGATTTCTCCTTTTAATGCGAACGGCAAGCGGCAGACGAGCTTTGCAGGGGTTGAAGTGATGCCAATTCTCAACGAAAAGGTAGAGCTGGATATTCCTGATAAGGACTTGGAGGTTAAAACGTCGCGCTCGGGCGGTGCGGGCGGACAGAACGTGAACAAGGTAGAGACAGCGGTGCGGATTACGCACTTACCGACGGGTATTTCGGTGCGCTGTACTCAGGAGCGATCGCAGCTCCAAAACAAAGAAAAAGCAATGGCGCTACTCACTTCCAAGCTACTCGTCATCGCCCAAGAGCAGCGAACTCAGGCGATCGCCGACATTCGTGGCGACATGGTAGAAGCCGCCTGGGGCAACCAGATTCGCAACTACGTTTTCCACCCCTACCAGATGGTCAAAGACCTGCGCACTAACGTAGAGACGACCGCCGTTGACGATGTGATGAATGGCGATCTCGAAGCCTTTACTCAGGCATACCTGCGACAAGAAAATCAGATGCTAGAAGAAAGCACCGTCTAGCGTATCTATCGCTGCTACAGGCATCATTAGAGGCCGTTATCACAGTTGGCGATCGCAATCTAGACAGGTCGATAAACCGTTAAGCTGAAATGTAAACTCAGCTATCAACATTATGAGTACAGACAAATTAGCCGCAGTCACCGTTTCAGACCAGCCGTCTCCAGGCAAGTCTGCTGCTTCACTAGACGAGCCAGCACCTAGCTTTATCAAGCTGGCCATGCGCAACATGGTCAAGAAAGGCGGAACATCGCTCTATCACTTCTTTCTTTCTTTTGTGGGACTGTTGGGGCTTTTGATTGGCCTGGCTTACTTGACTCGTTAGGGCGCAGCTAAACGGGAGTAGGAAGACGGTGGGTAAAGTAAGGGAAAGTGGCACAGACTATACAGGTTGAGACTTTTGTAGACGGCAGTGCCTTGGCTGAGGTGACGGCTAATACTGGAGTTGCGATCGCGCAATACGCAGACTGGTTCGAGCGCTGGCTAACCGATATAGACCCACAGCTATCGCCGCTCAACGCCTACGAGCTAAGTCTGCGACTGACCTCCGATGTAGAAATCCAACAGCTCAACGCCGACTTTCGCCAGCAGAATAAGCCAACTGATGTCCTTTCTTTCGCAGCGCTAGAAACAGAGCTTCCCCAGGCAGACAGCATCTATCAAGAGCAGCCCGTCTATCTAGGGGACATTATTATCTCAGTCGAGACAGCGACTCGTCAGGCAGTAGCTAGTCAGCACTCTCTAGAGAAAGAACTGGCTTGGCTCTCAGCTCACGGACTGCTTCACCTGCTAGGCTGGGACCATCCGGATGAGGATAGCTTGATGCGAATGCTTGACCAACAAAGTCATCTGCTAAGCCTGATAGCTCAAGCATGATGTTCTAAATTGGACCAATATATCTTGATATAAGTCTTGATATAGGATTGAATGCATTCTATAACGACATTGCCAGAACCAATAGCAAGAGCAAAGCTTCAGAACTGCTGCTGAGTGCCCTGTCTGTAAGGTGGCTGACAGCGAAGCTCATCAAGTTATGCTGATCTAAGACTTGGGCAACGTTAGTTGTCGCTGCTCGTATCATTCACAAAGACGCCGTTTGGCTCCTTTTACATATGTTCTCACGTGATAGTCAGATAAAAGGAGTAGAGCTAGAAGAAACCAAGCGATCGCAATCCTGGCAAATTGCTCCTAACCTTTTCTCCAGCTTCCGATACGCCTGGGCAGGCATCAGCTACGCTTTTCGCACCCAGCGCAACTTTAGAGTTCATACTGCCGTCGGCTCTCTAGCAATGATTCTCTGTTGGGCGCTTAGCGTTACTAACCTAGAGATTGCTGTGGTTTGTCTGACGATTGGCGCTGTCCTGGTAATGGAAATTCTTAACACTGCCCTAGAATCTTTAGTAGATCTCACTGTCGGTCAGACCTATCACGATCTGGCCAAGATTGCCAAGGACTGCGCAGCCGGAGCTGTCTTGATGGCAGCGATTGTTGCCCTGTTGATTGCCGTGCTAATCTTTGCCCCGCCGCTTTGGGCTATTCTAGGCCCTTCTATCTCTTCTATATAATCTATGATTCTTGTCATTGATAACTACGACAGCTTTACATACAACCTAGTCCAGTATCTAGGCGAGCTTGGTCACACTTTAGAGATTGCTAGTGAGATAGAAGTCTTTCGCAACGACCAAATCACTCTAGAAGAGATCGTTGCCAAAGGGCCGGATGGCATCGTTATCTCTCCTGGACCCGGCACTCCAGACGACGCGGGCATCTCTTTACAAATTATCGAACAGCTCGGGCCCAAGCTTCCTATTCTCGGTGTGTGTCTTGGTCATCAGAGCATTGGCCAAGTTTACGGCGGTGATGTGATTGGCGCACCAGAGCTGATGCACGGGAAAACCTCTCCGGTTCGCCACAACAACACGGGCGTTTTTGCTGGACTATCAGATCCGCTCATTGCAACTCGCTATCACAGTCTTGTCATCGATCCAGCCACCTGCCCTGACGTGCTAGAAGTCACTGCTTGGGTAGAAGATGGCACCATTATGGGCGTTCGTCATCGCGACTACCCACATATCCAAGGGGTGCAGTTTCATCCCGAGAGCGTCCTGACAGAGTCAGGAAAAGACCTGCTCAGGAATTTTTTAAAGGACATTAGCTGAGGGATTGGCGGGCGTCTGAGTTCGGGCTGGATATTCTATCCACTCTGACAAACTGTCCCAACGATTCTGTGCGCTTGGTCACAACATACGGCAGGATAAAAGACAGTCTTGAAAATTGATAAAAAATGATGAATCGGCGGAATCTTCTAAAGTACGCAGGCGCAGGCTTCTTGAGTACCGTAGGATTGGGGCTAGCTTCAAAGCATCAGTCTTATCAGGCTCAAACTGGAGCGCTAACAATTACGGCGCTCGGCCACACTGCCTTCTTGTTTGCAGGCAGTGGCAAGCGAGTCTTGGTCAATCCATTCAGGTCCATCGGTTGCACGGCTCGGTACGCCGAACCCAAAGTAGATACTGATGTGGTACTTGTCAGTAGCACTATGTTTGATGAGGGGTTCGTCAGCGATCGCTATAACAATACGCTGCTCATCGAAGAACCAGGAGATTTCTCTGTTGGCACTCTAGAGATACAGGGCGTCAGTATGCCTCATGACCGCATGGGCGGACGGCGATTCGGGATGAATACTGCCTGGGCATGGACTCAAGCAGGTATCAACATAGTCCATTTGGGTGGGGCGGCTGCGCCAATCACCATCGAAGATAAAATTTTGCTGGGTCGCCCGGATGTACTGCTGTTGCCAGTTGGCGGTGGTCCCAAAGCCTACGGCCCAGAAGAAGCGGTTGCAGCCATCGAATCGCTCAATCCCAAAATCATTATTCCAACTCACTACCGCACTCAGGCAGCCGACGCCGATGCTTGCGATATCGTCGGCGTAGAGGACTTCATCGCGCTGATGCCCGATACACCAGTCACTAGAGGCGACAACACCTTTTCGATCAGCTCTAGCGCTCTGCCTAGCAGCGGCATGCGGATTGAGGTTATGAGCTATGCTTTTTAGAGTTTGTCTAGCACTCTAGAGCGTTACGAATCTATGCAGAACGAGTATCATCAGCGTCGGCAGGCGGTGGCTGAAGCCATCGGTCAGGGCACGGCTATTTTTTGTAGTGCGCCGACTGCTGTCATGCACAATGATGTGGATCATCTGTTCCGGCAGGACAGCGATTTTTTCTACCTAACGGGCTTTAATGAACCCGATGCGATCGCCATACTCGCCCCTTCCCACGAAGAGCATAAGTTCATTCTCTTTGTCAGACCCAAAGATAAAGAAGCCGAAACCTGGAGCGGCTATCGCACAGGCGTAGAGCTAGCCAAAGAAAAATACGGCGCTGATGCGGCTTACTCAATTGCAGAGCTAGACACCAAGCTAATTGAGTACGTCCAATCTGCACCCCAGCTCTATTACCACTTTGGCAACGACCAGGCTTTCAACAATCGCATCATCAGCCTTTGGCAGTTGCTGCTAAGAAAGATGGTCAAGAAAGGCAAAGGTCCGGCAGCGATCGCAGACTCCAAGCTATTGATGCAGCAGTTTCGCCGGGTGAAAACGCCCGCTGAGATCGACAAAATTCGACAGGCGATCGCCATTAGCGCAGAAGCGCATCAGGTCGCCAAAGACATGGCGCGTCCTGGCGTATACGAGTACGAAGTGCAGGCCGCGATTGAAAACGTCTTTCGCAAGCGAGGCGCACTTGGCCCTGCCTATCCTTCGATTGTGGCGGGTGGAAAGAACGCCTGTATTTTGCACTACGTCGAGAATGACCAGGTACTTGAAGAGGGTGATTTTCTGCTGATCGACGCGGGCTGCGCTTATGACTATTACAACGCGGATATTACTCGGACGTTTCCGGTGGGCGATCGCATCTCCAAAGAGCAAAAAATCCTCTATGACCTTGTCCTAGAAGCTCAGCTCGCCGCCATTGAACAAGTCCAGCCGGGACTCCCCTTTAACGCCTTTCACGACGCCGCCACCAAAATCATCACAGCCGGACTCGTCAAACTAGGATTGCTAGCAGGCGATGTCGATGAGCTAATCGAAGCCAAAAAGCACAAAGCCTTCTTCATGCACGGCACCGGACATTTTCTAGGGCTAGATGTGCATGATGCAGGTATCTTGCGCAATCCTGACAAAACCTGGCAGCCATTTGTCCCTGGAAACATCGTCACCGTAGAACCTGGTATCTACATTCCACCCGATTACGAACCTGACAACGAACCTAAAGAAGAAGGCGAAGAGGTGAAATATCCGCAGCCTCAAATCGAGGACCGGTGGAAAGGCATTGGCATCCGGATAGAAGACGACGTTCTAGTCACCGAAACTGGCCATGAAATACTCACAGCAGCAGTGCCCAAATCACTGCCCGACCATGTCCTTGTAGAGTCCTTATAGAGACCTTGTAAAGAAGCGCTACAGTTCGAAGCGAAAGCTGAGAGCTGAAGTTTGAAGATTGGCACAACTTTACGGATGCTTTTCTTGATCCGTTGAACTACGCAGTAGGATACGAAAATATTGCGCCTGCTTCAGCAATGCATATCTAGTAGCCGCCCAAAGGAGCGACTTGAAGAACCACTCGTAGAACAACTCAAATTGTTGTATGGATTAGAAAATCGGGCAGCTTAAGGTCTGAAGCTTAGAAGGTTAGACGAGTCTCAGATTTACGAGGCGCTAGATTTACAAAATGCTAATAAACCTTCACAGTATCTATAGCTTTGTTCGTCCCTTCCTACGGTTCATTTCTGTGATCGTGACATCGACGGCGTTCACCCGCTAACTCCACAAAAACACCATTAACGAATTTATTCGGTATTGAGGATCTAGACTGTGCGATTGAATCGTCTACTATCTGGGCTGTCTCTAGTGGGGGCGCTGATGATAGCTCTCCCATCGGAAGCGGCTAGGCTACAGTCCTGGCAGTTTAGTCCGCAAGAGAATCAGCTGACCTTTACAACTGACGACAATATTCAGCCGACCGCTCAGCTGCTGTCTAATCCAACTCGCCTGGTGATTGACATGCCAGGGACCACGCTCGAAGAAGCGCAGAACCAGGCGATCGCAGATCCGACGATCAAAGAAGTTCGCGCTATCCGACTAGACAATGAAACCGCCAGATTGGTGGTGGAATATGAACCTGGATACACCGTTAATCCTAGCCAGGTCCAGGTACGCGGCGAAAGCTCTCGTCAGTGGACAGTACAGCTACCGGAAGCGACGCGTCTGGCCTCGACTGGTGACGCAGAAAATGCCACGCCAGAATTAACAGAGCTAGCGAGCAACGCAGTCAGCAACCGTCCTGTCCAAGGTGCTCGTACTCGCATTCAGGGCATTGTCGCTACAGTAGACGGCTTTTTTATCCGCACGGCTGGAGAAAGTGCTCAATTAGAGGTCAGTCGGTTTTCTGAAAATGGACAGAACTATATCACGCTAGAGCTAGACCAAGCCGCCGTATCGCTAGGGCTGACGGCGGCTCGGCTGCCAGTCGAGCGCTACAGCATCGATAGCTGGCAGGTTGATCAAACATCCGCACAGCCAGCGAAGGCTAGAATCACTCTGGCGTTGGGTGAAGGTAGTCCCGACTGGACTATTACTGCCCATGAAGGTGGCATTGTCATACTGCCAAAAGACGTTGCCATTACTAGCGTGCCAGATACTGGCAATCCGGCAGGAACCACCGAAGCCTACGCATCCAGGCTAGCAACAGCAAATCGGCAGGCAGAGCCAGCCGATCCCAGTGCGCTGCCAACAGTTCCTAATGGGCGGTTCACTGTCGTACTAGATCCAGGGCACGGTGGCCGCGACCCAGGCGCGGTCGGAATTGGTGGACTACAAGAAAAGCAGGTCGTCAATGATGTCACGCCGCAGGTCGCTGCTATCTTGCGATCGCAAGGCGTAAATGTCGTCCTCACTAGAGACAGCGACTACGAGCTAGATCTATCCCCTCGAGTCCAAATTGCCGAAAGGGCAAATGCGTCTATTTTTGTCAGTATCCATGCCAACGCGATCAGCATGAGTCGCCCTGACGTGAATGGCCTAGAGACGTTCTATGCTTCAGCGGCAGGTCAGCGCCTAGCAAATACCGTTCATGCCAGCGTGCTAGCAGAGATGGGAATGCGCGATCGCCGAGTTCGCAGCGCCCGGTTCTACGTAATTCGCAATACCTCTATGCCCGCTATCTTGATTGAAACTGGATTTGTTACGGGCGCAGAAGACGCCCCAAACCTAGCCGATCCAGTTTGGCGCGAGCGGATATCTGTTGCCATTGCCAGAGGTATTTTGCTTCACCTACAGCGTGGGCTCTAGTCTTACTTCTTCGGACTTACTTTTGTTCAGGATGCTGCTCCGCATCGCAGAGAGTGCCTAGCTTGCCAAGACGACGAATCATTTGATGCAGTCGGCCTTGGCTACGTTGATTGAAATATAAAGCAAGGCGCGGCAGTGATGCGGTTTCGTCATCTTTCTCCGTCGGAAAAGCTGAGACTTCGCGAATGATGCCTTTAGTGAGAATGTCTTGAAATTCGTCGTTCAACTGGTCAATGCCACCAGCGCACAGCGGAGCCTTCAGGCGCAAGACGAGTTGACCCTCTACATAGCGGCTAGAGTGATACATACGGTAAAAGTCCTCAATCGAGGCGATCGCATCGTCAATGCTCTCAGTTAGATGATAAAGGCTAGTATCATCAGGACTAATCAAGCCTCGATCGAGCAGTCGATTGCGCAGGTAAAAGTCCCAGCTTTTCCAGTAGTCGCCGCCTGGTCTGTCAATCAGCACGATAGGCAGCGGAGTCGCCTTACCCGTTTGAATTAAAGTCAGCGTTTCAAACGCTTCATCTTGGGTGCCAAAGCCGCCAGGGAAAAGGGCGATCGCATCACTTTCTTTCAAAAAGAACAGCTTGCGAGTAAAGAAATATCTAAAGTCCACTAGCTTGTCATCACCCTTGATAGCCGGATTCGCGCCTTGCTCAAAGGGAAGCTGAATGTTTAGACCAAAAGAGCGATCGCGTCCCGCGCCCTCATTGCCGGCTTGCATAATGCCGCCGCCCGCTCCAGTCATCACCATGAATCCCTCCTGGGCGATTCGACGAGAAAATTCAACCGCCATTTGATACTCCGGGCGATCGCTCGGCGTTCTTGCCGAACCAAAAACCGTCACCTTGCGCGTATGCCGATAGGGATAGAAAGCCTGAAACCCACCCTCCATATCTAGCAAAGAACGACTCAAAATTTTCCAGTCTAGCCGCTCCGCCTCCTGCTGAGTCATCCGCACTAGCGTCTCAAAAATCTCTTCTATCAGTGCCCCATTTTCCAACTCCGGCAGTCGGTCCAAAGCTTTCAAAATGTCTGAACGAAGCGTTTGGTTGGGCTGTCGATAACGCTTTGAAAAAGAATCACCTAACCTATGCGAAGCAGAATTAGTCATTGATTAACCAGAAGGAGAATATAGCAATTCAAATGCACAAGCATTCCCGATCAAAAAGAGGCTCTAGCAAACGCCAGAACCTCTAAAAATGCAGAATTCATTTAGTCAAAAATGTTCGGCACCTAACGCTTTAAGTTAAGCGTGCTTAGAATCAAACACATCTAGAAGTAGACATAGAACTGAACACGCTTTGAAATCAAACCTGTCCTACAATCCAAGCCTACCCCAAACCTCAAAGCAGTGAATTAAAGATACTTTTCTAATGTGTTAGCCAGCGTTGTCTTAGGAACCGCACCAACCACCATATCCACGCGCTGACCGCCTTTGAAAATCATTAGTGTTGGAATGCTGCGAATACCGTATTGGCTAGCAACACTAGGATTCTCATCCGTGTTGACCTTCACAACCTTAACTTGACCATCGTACTGTTCAGAAATTTCATCAACAACGGGCGCTACCATTCGGCAAGGACCGCACCAAGGTGCCCAAAAGTCCACTAATACCGGCGCTTCATTTTCCAAAACTTCTTGCTTAAATGTCGAATCTGTGACCTGTGCGGCTGACATTCTTAAAATCCTTAGGCACTCATGTAATCTGATATTACCATAGCCAAAACCCGTCCCCTTTTTTTGTCTGCTACAGATTTCTTACCGATTACATAGATTATCGGTCTGCATAGATAGTCTGTTTACACAAGTAGGCAACTGCGCAAAGGCGACCAAAAAGCGTTCAATTCACCTTCGCGCTACGGACCTATACAGGTGATAATAAAACCAATATAAGAAACCGCCTGGATCCAAAGATCCAAGCGGGATGTGGTGTGAGGAGTGAACGGAAACTTGCGTCTCCGCTTCCCCTTAATTGTAAGAGAATCCTATGGATTTGCGACTGACGTTGTGAGATATCAGAGACAAGTCTTAAAACTTGTCCAAATTGCCTCATCCCTAGGCCATATTTAACCGTAGTTACCCATAGATTGTCAGGATATCTTCATTCCCAGAACACATCTTGCATACTGACCTTACTGACTAATCTCGCGTACTGGCTCACTGACTGGCTAGCACACTGGCAATTACTTACCCATGCCTAACTGTTGCGCTTTTTGATAGACCTTGCCTTCAGTCAGCAAAGATGGAGCAATCACTACTTCTACTTCCTGCATTTCCTTAATGTTCTTCGCGCCCAGCGTACCCATGCTAGTTTGCAATGCACCTAAAAAGTTGTGCGTTCCATCATCTAGCTGAGCCGGACCACGCAAAATCTGCTTTAAGGAACCTGTCGTACCCACCTCGATCCGGGTACCTCGTGGCAAAACTGGACTTGGCGTTGCCATCCCCCAGTGAAATCCACGTCCGGGCGCTTCTTTAGCCCGCGCAAACGGAGAACCGATCATCACCCCATCCGCACCAGACGCAATACATTTGCAGATATCGCCCCCCGTCACTAAGCCACCGTCCGCAATAATAGGCACATAGCGACCTGACTCTTTTTGATAGTCGTCTCTTGCAGCGGCGCAGTCAGCTACAGCAGTCGCCTGCGGTACCCCTACACCCAGTACCCCTCTAGAGGTACAGGCCGCGCCCGGTCCAATTCCCACCAGCACGCCCGCAGCACCAGCGTTCAACAGCTTCAGCGTGACTTCATAGGTCACACAGTTTCCTAGCAGTACCGGCATCGGCATCTCCTCGCAGAACTGTGCCAGATCAAGCGGCGTTATTGCCTCTGGGGATAGATGGTCAGTAGAGACCACCGTTGCCTGGACAAACACAAGGTCTGCACCCGCATCAGCAACAGTCTGGCCAAACTTAACTGCGCCTGCTGGCGTCAGACTGACCGCAGCAATGCCCCCTTGCGATTTGATCTCTTGGATGCGCTTTTTGATTAGATCAGGGCTAACTGGCTGCGCATAGAGTTCTTGCATCAGCGGCACGAACTCCGTTTTGCCGACAGAGGCGATCCGATCGAGAATCGGATTAGGATCGTCGTACCGGGTCTGAATGCCCTCTAGGTTGAGTACGCCCATTGCGCCCAAATCAGAGAGTTCTACCGCCATTTTGACATCCACAACACCGTCCATTGCACTGGCAATAATCGGGATCTCTCTATTGATGCCACCAATTTGCCAGCTAGTATCTGCTAGCTGCGGATCTAGGGTTCTTCCCCCAGGTACCAGAGCAATCTCATCAATTCCGTATGCGCGACGCGCTGTTTTACCACGACCAATCTGAATATCCACGTCCGTACTTGTCCCTAGGAAGCATCTAGCTAGCCTATCAAAGAAAGAAATGGATTGCGCACGAGTGTTCGACGGTTCTATCAATTTAGAGATAGCTAGGCTAGTAGGATAAACCAGTAGAATGCATGGGATACTCTTCGTTCGCTGTAGCCAAATTTTGTGAATATTTCGTCCCTCAAGTTTTTCAAGAATCTAAGAGCGACCAACCGCCAGTTTGCAGTAATTGGACTAGGACGCTTTGGTCGGGCCGTTTGCCTGACGCTACATGGTATGGGCTACGAGGTGATGGGAATCGACTCGAATGAAAGTAGAGTTGCACAGGTTCTGACTGATCAAATTGCTGCCCACGCGGTCCAACTAGACTCCACTCAGCCATCGGCGCTAGTAGAAGCTGGCATACCTGATTTTGACACGGTGATTATCGCAATTGGCAACTACGTTCAAGAGAGTATCATTACGACGCTTAACGTCAAAGAGGCAGGCGTTCCTAATGTAGTGGCAAAGGCATCTTCGGCAATTCACGGCAAGCTGCTGATCAGAGTAGGCGCAGACCATGTGGTTTTTCCAGAGCACGAGATGGGCTGCGAATTGGCTAGATCGCTAACGCGGCCTGGCATCTTGGATCGATTCGAGCTTGACCCTGACCACAGCATTGTAGAAGTCGTGGTGCCTCAAAGCTTTGATGGCAAAACTATCATGGAAGTCGATTTGCGCAATCACTACGGTCTCACGCTAATGGCGATTAGCAAGGACGATATGAAAGAGGATGACAACGATAAGTTCACGATTAACCCCAGCCCGGTGACGCGGCTACGAGGGGGGAGTCTGATGGTGGTGATTGGTGAGAATTCTGGTATCGACCAGCTACCTATGTAAGGTCTACGTAAGCAGGATCTCGACAGCAGGTTGGGTACAGGGGACGGGGTGAATCTAGAACGAAAGGTATGAGAATTATTGGGCTGATGAGCGGCACGTCGGTTGATGGCATTGATGCGGCACTGACTGAGGTGACAGGAAAAGGCTACGCGGTCAGCGCAGAGCTGATTAAAGGAGTGGTGCATCCTTATGCTGAGGAGGTGCGATCGCGTATCCTAGCCCTCTGCGACAACCAGCCCATCACCCTAGCAGAGCTTGCCGATTTAGACGACGCGATCGCCCACCACTTCATCGAAGCTGTCAAAGCATTAGACACCGACCTAACAACCGTCGATCTGATAGGCTCTCACGGTCAAACCTTGTACCACCGACCGCCCAGCGCCCAGCGACTTGGCTACACCCAACAGCTTGGGCGTGGCGATCTCATTGCTCGGATCACAGGCTGCACCACCATCAGCAACTTTCGCGTTGCCGATATCGCTCTAGGGGGCCAAGGCGCACCGCTCGTACCCATTATTGATGCCTGCTTACTCGCTCAGCCGGACCGCGATCTCGCCGTTCAAAACATCGGTGGTATTGGCAACGTCACCTATCTACCGGCTTGGAAGATGGGCACTGCCACAGATAGCGAAGATAGTCTCTCTGCCCTTGGCGG
Source organism: uncultured cyanobacterium (assembly GCA_963772185.1). Lineage (GTDB taxonomy): Bacteria > Cyanobacteriota > Cyanobacteriia > Phormidesmidales > Phormidesmidaceae > Phormidesmis. Next base: position 17,813 of record CAVYWR010000032.1, read on the forward strand.
AATTAAGGGCTGGGATACTGGGCCAGGAAATGCGCTAATTGACTGGGCAATCACCAAATTTTCTAAAGGGCAAAAGTCCTACGATGAGAATGGGAGCTGGGCTGTAACAGGAATACCCCATCAGCATCTGATCAAGCAGTGGTTAGAACACCCCTTTTTTCAGACATCGCCGCCAAAGTCTACAGGCCGCGAATTGTTCGGCGTAGCGTATGCAGAACGCTGCTGGCAAACGGCAGACGCTGAGGGATTGAGTCCTGAAGATTTCTTGGCAACGCTGACCGATTTCACCGCTGCGACCATTGAGCTGAGCTATCGCCAATTCTTGCCGAGTCTGCCTAGGGAAGTTCTGATCGGTGGTGGTGGCAGCCAGAATCAGTATCTGATGAGATGCCTGCAGCAGCGACTGCCAGAATGCCGCGTACAGTCAACCGATCATGTGCCCGCAGAAGAGAGCGTAGCAGATAAGAGACAAATAGACGCAAACTACAAGGAAGCGATCGCGTTCGCAATATTGGCCTACTGGCGCTGGCACAGCCTCCCTAGCAATCTACCTAGCGTCACTGGCGCTGACAGACCCTGTCTGCTCGGTGAAATCTGGACACCTTAGGCTGACTACCACCTGATCATCTAGGAGCCGACTATAGCTTTTGTCACTATCTAGCTGGGCATCTTAGACTACTGGCGATACAGCCGGTGGTATTACCCGATGAAAGGAACTGCGCTGTGTCCCACAGCTTTTTACTAGAGCCCGGTCGGTGGAAATTACAGGGAACCTGGCTGACAAGAGACACCCTGCCCATCCCGGTCAAAGGCAAAATTTTAGTCGCCTGGAAACAGGCAGACTGCTTCATGGTTGCGACCAAGATTTCCTTTCTTGAAACTGATTTTTTAGAAGAGCTGCCTGCCGATATCGTAGTGCAGTCGCGTGGACGCATCACCATTCAAGATCGGCAGTACACCTTTGTTGTCCAGCACAGTGAGCTAGGACAGGCAGAAGGTGAAGGCTGGATAGCCCCAGAATCGATCGTACAGCGCTACTGGGCCACTAGCGATAAGCAGCGCCGAACAGGATTCGAAACGCTGCGGCAAATTGGACCAGACAAATACTACTTTTCAACTGGAGTGATGTCGGGGCACTACCTCAGCAGCACAATGGAGGCAGAACTCATTCGCCAGTCGTCATGATAGATCCCAACACTGGACGCAAGGTCTGCGATCGCTACGAGCTGATAGAAACAATTGGCCAAGGGTCGATGGGTCGAGTTTACCTGGCCAGCGATTCGCTGCTAGGCGGCGTTCCGGTCGCCGTCAAGTTTCTATCGCAGACGCTGCTAAACGAAAATATGCGCGAGCGGTTCTTGCGTGAGGCAATGACCTGCGCGCAGCTAGGACAACAAAGTATCCATGTCGTTCGAGTCACTGACTACGGCGTCAACGAAGACGAAGTGCCTTTCTACGTGATGGAGTATCTAAAAGGCGATAATGTGGGCCAGATGGTCCAAAGAAAGCCTTTGCCAGTTCCGCGTTTTCTAGGACTCATTCGTCAGGTGCTGCTGGGCCTGAAAACGGCGCACAGAGGCATTCTAGTCGATGGTAAAGTCGTGCCGATCATCCATCGCGATATCAAGCCCAGCAATATTCTGGTCACCGCCGACCCCTCAGTGGGCGAGCTGGTGAAGATATTGGACTTTGGCATCGCCAAACTGCTGCAAGAAGGCAGCGAGCAGACCAGCACATTCATGGGTACGTTGGCGTATGCCTCCCCAGAGCAAATGGAAGGTAGAGAGCTAGACAGCCGCTCTGATATCTACAGTCTGGGCGTCATGATGTACCAGATGCTCTCCAGTAGGCTACCAGTCAAGCCCGCTAACAACACCTTTGGCAGTTGGTACAAGGCGCATCGGCTAGAAGAGCCCTTGTCGCTGATTGAAACACATAAGGTGCCAAAAGATCTAAACAACATGGTAATGGCCTGTCTTTCAAAGCAGCGAGAAGACAGACCCGCCACAGTCAGCGACATCATAGAAGCGATCGCCCCGCTAGAGAAGCGCTTCGGCTCTGGGTTCCAGATTTCTCAAAGAATTAGCACCACTCTTTCTAAGATTCCTGTACCGCAGGAGATCAAATCACTATCATCTCCAAAAGAAACTATCGCTACGCCGCTCTCCAAAGGTCAAACAGCCTTACGCAAAGTAGCCCCCCCACAGGCAGCAAACCAGTCGCCAGAAGACCGACTGCCAGAAGACCGACTGCCAGAAGACCGACAATTGCCAGGAGACAGTCTAAACCAGAATAAGGTAGCGGCGAACAACACACTAAAGGCTCAATCAAAAGCATTATCTGCCCGTAGCGCTTCTTCTAACGACCCATTAGATAGTGACCTATCCGACCAAGACCGATTCTATCTATCGCAAAAGTGGCCCGCAGAGATGCCAATTGCGCAGATTGTCTTTCCACGTCTTCTCACTCAGTCACGTGCGACTGCGCCGACCCTGTGGGCAATGATGCCAGATGCTGAAATCGAAAAGCGCATTCGTAACACCCGCTACAACAACTTCATGTGCACCATGCGGCCCTACCCTATGGTGCTGTGGCTCACTGCCTTCTACAACAGAAACGACGGCCCCCGCTGGATGCCCTGCTACCTAGATCTTAAAGACACAAAGTCGCAGGCTATTTTGTGGCAGCTTACCCAAACGCAGCAATATCAAATTCTCTTTTTCACCAAGGAAGCACCGCATCACTGCTCTCGGGTCAAAACGCTCAACGTTGCCACTACTCAGCTCAAGCTTTTGCAAGAGTGGGCAACTAGCGCACGTCACATAGCCGCTGTAGGCAGCCCAAACGAAAGCAAAGCGCTACTAAAGCGTGAGCTAGATAACAATCTAAAACCCAAGATCACGATGAATTTTGAGGCGATGCACTCAGAACACCAGCCTGCTATGGACGCATCTCTAGGCTTTCTGAAGTAGGCGACTATTTCACATGCTATTTCACATGCTATTTCACGTAGCGAGGAAAATGGATGATCGGATGCCAGGAGGCTCTTAGCATCGCGCTAGTGAAGCTAGGAACCGTGAGCTGTAGCAGTCCTTTGCTTTTGCCAGTACAGACTGCGATCGCACTGATATCGTGCACCTCACCTGACTTCAGAATCTCCTCAACCGGATCGCCCTCACGCACTTCAGTCTCGATTTGAGTGCCCAGACCTTCCAACTTCTTCGCAGCTGCATCTAGCTTCACTTGGGCTTGCGCAGTCAGATCGCTACTAGAGATCCGCCCGCCGCCATCTATCACCCAGCTCAATAGGCAAGTTCCTAGCGCGCACTTTGGGTCAGCTTCGATTCTAGTTTTGATCTCGTCAACTATCTTATTCGCGCTCTCGCTGCCGTCATACGGGACCAAGAAGTAATCAAACATATGCTGACAGCGCTGAGCTAGCTCGCTTTCGCGGTAGGTAGATATCAGCTGCGGACGCAAAATCAGCAGTGGAATGTTGGTTTTTTCAGCCAGTGTCATCGTCGTACTGCCAAACAGTCGCTCATTTAATACTGAGCGAGTCGGCATCCCAGAGAAAATAATGTCTGGCTGGTACTCTTTAACTGCTCGCATGATGTTGTCAGAGGCTCGTCCAGAAGCCACTTCAATCTCAACTGTCGTCCCTTTTGGCACAGCGGATTGAGCAACTGCTAGCCGCTGACGGGCCTCGATCACCCGTTCTTCGTCCACACAGGGAATTTCTCTAGAGGTCATCAGCGGCACATTGTGAAAAAACACGATATGGGTCATGCCGCCTTTTGCCAAATCTGGCACAAAACTGGCAAAGCGCTGAAGACTATCTGAAAAATCAGTACAAATGAGCGCACGCTTGAACATAAAACCGCCCCGATAATCTGTCTTTAGTAAATGTCTCGAATAAAATGCCTGGCAGAAGCCTGGGAAAATAGCGCTAACGAAATTTTAGAACAGCATCATTCACTACTCAGAATAAACCCCATTCTGCTCAAACCTGATATCGCTCGAACCTATCTCTCTATTAAGACAGATAAATGGACAGAAACTAAGACAGATCTTTCAAATTAAGTTGGTCTTTCAAATTAGGCTAGGCTTTCAAAGCAGATTAATGGTAGGCACCGCCATGTCGGCTGTAGGCACAGCAATCACTATCGCTGTGATGTTGTCGCGGCCTCCTTGCGCTTTAGCGGCGGCAATCAGCTTAGCAGTAGCCGCCTCACAGGTAGAGGCTGCCTGCAAACAGGCGACAATATCATCATTAGAGAGCTCTTCGGTCAGACCGTCACTACAGAGTAAAAGGCGATCGCCCGCTTCTATCTCTAGCCTTTGGGTCTCGATTGCACTGAGATCTTCTCGGCCTACGCACTGAGAAAGAACATGCCGCCAAGGGTGAGTTGACGACGCCTCTGCGCTCAATTCACCTGATAGCATCGCCTGAGCTACCCAAGTATGGTCTTTGGTAATCTGCACTAGCTGATTTTCTCTGAGCAAATATAGCCTCGAATCACCCACATGCGCGCACCAAAGCCGCTGATCTCGCAGCATCACGACTACAACGGTTGTGCCCATATCGGCACGTTCTGGGTGATGGCACTGATCGGCTATCACTGCCGCGTTAGCCGCCTCAATGGCCTGCCTCAGCAAGTCGGGAGAGGCCACATCGCTATCTTTGTAGGTGGCTAGATAGTCCTGAATTGCAATGGTCGAGAGCCGACTAGCTTCTTGCCCGCCAACGTGTCCACCCATACCATCAGCCACAATGAATAGATCGCCCTGCGCTGAAATATAGTAGCTGTCCTGGTTAGCCGCACGCTGTAAACCAACGTCTGTAAGACCAGCAAAGGTAAACCCGTTCGGGAAATCGTTCATAGCAGAGAGAAACCCTCACGGTAGCTAGATCTTCATAGAAGAGAATCTAGGGCATCCTATCAGCTTTCGCAATTCGCATTAGCAAACGGATTAGGGCGATTCCAGCCAAGGTGGCGATCGCACCTAATACTACTGCCGCCACTATAAACTCAAAGACCAGCAGCAGCGTCGCCGATAGCGTAAATGCGCCAACTAGCAGCGTGTAGCTAAGCGCCAAAGATAAATCACCACTGCGCCGTAAAATACGGTCGGTTTCAATAGAGCGGACCCGCACCCTAATATCACCTCGATCTAGACGATCTAGGGTATCTTCTATGCGTCTTGGCAAGCTCAGCGCCGAACTGCCGACCTGCGCTGCCTGTCGACTAATTTCACCCAAAAGACCGTTAGGCTCACCTGGCGTACCGTTTGTCATAAGTTCTGTCGCGTAGGGTTTAGCGGCCTCCATAAAGTTAAACTCTGGATCAAGCCCCTTACCAACCCCTTCTAAGGTGGAGAAAGCTCGCATCACGAATGTAAACGTCGCTGGAAAGCGGAAGGGCTGATCGTAGGCAACCGCGTACAGATCATCGCTGATTGCCGTTACCGACTGCTCCTCGAACGGCTTGTCCATCATATTGTCTAGGATGTACTGAATCGAGCGCCGCACCGGACCCATATCATCAATCTGGCCAAAGCACCCAGCTCTACTAGCGAATCCATCACCAGTCCGGCGTTCCGCTGCGCAATTCCGACAAAGGTATCCATCAGCCGACTGCGCGTGACCGCCGGAATCTGACCCATCATGCCAAAGTCATAGAAAATCAGAGCGCCATCTGTATCCACTGCAATATTGCCCGGATGAGGATCCGCGTGGAAAAATCCATCCGTCAGCAGCTGTCGCAGGTAAGCCTCAGCGCCTAGCCTAGCCAAGCGCTTACGGTCTAGCCCCGCCGATTCAAGCGCCTCGTAGTGACTAATCTTGATGCCTGGCATGTATTCCATCGTCAGGACTCTAGGCGAAGTATATCGCCAGTAGATGCGAGGCACCTTCACCCAGTCGACGCCTCGAAAATTCCGCCGGAACTTATCGCCATTACGGCCTTCGTGTAGAAAATCGATCTCTAGCCACAGCAAGCGACAGCATTCTGCGTAGATGCCCATCCAGTCACGGCCACGACCCCATTCTTTGTGGTTTTGAAAATACTGAGCGATGCCTTTCAAGATAGAAAGGTCAATTGCAAAGAGTCTCGACAGCCCTGGGCGCTGAATTTTAACGACGACTTCTTCCCCGGAGTGAAGCTGAGCACAATGCACCTGCCCCAAGCTGGCAGCGGCAATGGGTACAGGCTCAAAGCTTTTGTACAGCTCGGCCAGCGGACGGCCAAAATCGTCTTCTATCGTGCTTTTAACCTTCTCGTAGCTAAAAGCCGGCACCCGGTCTTGTAGCTTCGATAGCTCTTCAACGTACTCAATTGGGAACAGATCGGCCCTAGTTGAAAACAGCTGACCAATCTTAATAAAGGTTGGACCCAAGCTCAGACAGGTTTCTCTAATCCAAACCGCCATATCCTGGCGACGTTTTGTTTGCTTCTCTGGAGTGATTTCTCCGGCGTAGGACCACGCCTTTCCATAGAGCCAGCGCTTTGATAAAAGCTTTAGGACAAACGACCAAATATCGATAAATCGCTGAGGGCGGGAGTAGGTGCCCTTATTCCAGCGGTAATCGCCGTCCCGGTAGGTACTACCTGCGTAGTCGGTAGCGTTTACAGAAGTTGGTGCAGATTTGGGCGCTGCTTCTACAGAGGAATTGTCAGTTGAAATGCCCCGTTCGATTGAGAAGTGTTGCTTAGCAGTCGGATCTACGGGTACTGGAACGGACTTGACGGCAGCTGGCTGCGACGCGATCGCCTCTGCAACCGGAATATTTGAAATACTATGAGCAGTGTGACTATCGGCAGGTACCGAGTGCTCGCTATCTTCGCCAAGATGGCCATTGCCAGTAGCTAGAGCGTCAGACTCACTAGAGCCGACTTTTGTACCGTTTGTCTCTAACTTTTTACGTCCGTTGGCATTGGAATGTGCATCGACCTTGTATGCATTAACCGCCTCAATAGGCGAAGCAGCCTGCGGCGACTCTGTCGCTGGGCGGGGATCACTTTCTCTGGGAACAGCACTCACTCAGTTTGCCTGGGCTAAAAAGAAGTTAGAAGAATGTTTTTTAAAGCTGCGTAAGGACCAGTCAATCTTCCTTGCGCGATGGTGTTAGAACACGTACGGCGTCAGAGAGCAGTTTGCAGCTTCTACAAGAGAGCAAACTTAATCTAACAAATACGCTCAAAAAGATCAGTTCAGAGGATTCAGTTTTGACGGTACTGCTGAATAGCTGCTCTAGCTTGCGCAATCTCAGCTCTCAAGTTGTCAATTGTTGCCTGCAAATCTTCAACCTCGCTCCCGGAGGTAGAGACTCCAGAAGCGGGCATCCTAGGAACCGCTACGCCACCGGGCTGAGTGGCACCTGCGGCTGACTGCTCCTGCTCGGCTCTCGTCATAACCTCTTCAGTGAACTGGCGAAAGTATTCACGCTGCTCAGCGTCAAATTTTCCTAGTTTGCTGAGGCCGTCACTGACTAGGTGTTCGGCTCTTTCACTCACAGCCGCTGCCAGCGCACGTCCTACAAAAAAAGCTTGCAGCATTGATTCACTCAAATAAATGGTTGTCTTTAATCTACCTTTGCAATTATAAGCATCCCTGTGGCTTTCTCGCAGACCAAAGGGGCCAAAATCATCCTTTTAGAAGATAGCAGCAAAGCCAAGAGCAACTATTGATAGAACCGCTCTGTTTCTGCCTCCGGGGCGAAATAAGGCTCAAAGGCAGGATCTTCTAGCTCCGGCATAATCGCATCCATACCATCGGAGTCGAGGCTTTCAGATTCGCGCAGCAGCGGACCGCTACGAAGGACTTCTAAAGGGTCTTGAGCAGAGTCTTGAGTAGATTGAGCAGCCGAGTTCGACCTATTGGCAAACTCATCAAAGCCGCCTGGATAGTCGCTATTAGAAGAGCTGCTATCAAGATAGTCAACCGGGCCTTGGCTGTCGTCGAAACTACTGCTATCGACCGATGGAGCAGGGCTGTCTGGGTCTAATTCTGAAGCGTTAGATTCTGAAGTATTCGATTCTGGAGAACTCAGTGGCACATCAGATGTCCAGTTCGACAGTGTGGGGAACGTCTGCAGCGGGCTAAGAAAGCGAGCATTCGATGAATGAGCTAGAGAAAAGCGAATAAACACACCACTCACTAGTCCGATCAATCCGGCCATTCCTGCGGTGATGGTCAGCGCCTGCGAGAGCGTCAGAGGCTGGTCGTCTGGTTGCTTCTTGACCTTTTTCTGCTGCTGTGATCGCGTTCTGTCACCGGACTTTAAAGGCGATGTAGACATAGAAATGCCGTGAGTTGAGTTGCTGAGTGTGACGCTAGTTTTCAAGGATCTAGCAGAGGATGGGAAGCCAGGACATACTGCTCTGCGGACGTTACCGTAGCAAGGTTACCGTCTAGCTGCTGCCGGTGGATGTCTGCCAGAATCTCTTTGAACTGGGGACCAGGAGGATAACCGAGTCGCTTCAGGGTAGCACCGTTGATCAAAGTGGGAACATCTGCTAGGCAAGTTATGTATTGCCAGATAGCTGGACCTATCGTACGGGGATGGCGAGCGGCCATCAGCAACAGTTCGGCGCGTGAGTGCGATCGCAATAGCTCATACACTTGACTAGGGCGTACAGCCTGCCGCACATGATCGGTCATACTAAAATCTAAACGACCCTTCAAGTGCGCTTCCCAAGCGTGGATATTGTGAATGCGGTGCTGACTTTGGCTACTGAGATTGAGCCTGCGGGCAACCTGTTTACCGCTACTTGAAGTTAGCTGCGTGAGTATCAGTTCTAACATCAGCAGCCACCGAGGCGGGTCTGCCTCAAACTTGCGTAGCCACCGATCCATCCGCCGCATCTGTCGCAGCAGATCGGGCGTGAGAGTCAACTGTGAATCTAGGCAGGCAGCTAGCGCACCAAGATCATTGAGCTGAACCAAAGACTTTTCCCATCCTGCCTCTTCTAGTAAATACTTCAGCTCCGCCTGTAGTCGGGATTGTAAGGCCGGGACTTTTTTGTGCTGAGTACGCGAGCGAGCATACGCTCCACTACTTACAGCCGTCCGAATGCACCGCTCTGTCTCAGTCTCTAGAGTGAACCCCAAACGCACGGCAAACCGGACCGCTCGGAAGATGCGAGTGGGATCTTCTATAAAGCTATCTTCGTGCAGTACTCGCACAGTGCGCCGCTGTAGATCTAGCCAGCCGCCAAATAGATCGATCAGTTGGCCTGGGTTAGCGCCTGTTAGCTTTAGGGCGATCGCATTAATCGTAAAATCACGCCGATAGAGATCCTGCCGAATGTCGCTAGAGCGCACCTCAGGATTGGCCGCCGGGTAAGGATAAGACTCCGTTCTGGCAGTGGCGATATCGATTTGCCAAGATTGCCAGCTCAGCACCGCTGTCTGGAACTGACCATGCACCTGTACCTGCGCATCTGCATATTCAGACTGAATTGCTTCTGCTAAGACTACACCCGCCCCCTCTGCGGCTTTTGTAGCGGCTACTGCGTCCTCAGACTGGGCTCCAGATTGCCCTTCAGACTGAAGACCCTCTACCACCAGATCGATATCGGTCAGCGGCCATGTGTCGCCTAGCAGGTCTAGCAGCAGGTCTCGAACGGCACCGCCGACAATGTAGAGAGACCATCCTCTTTGCTCAGCGGCCTTAGCGATCAGCCTCAGCGCAGGCCAAATCTCCGGCACACGCTCTGCTATCTGTTGATATAGCCTGTCTGGTTGCAGGCTAGCGTCGGCATCTCGCCTGTCTAGATCCGTAGAAGACATATCTGAAGTCATATTTTTCCATAGGAACTTTTGCACAGGTCCTAATTTTTGATAGCTTAGCGTCCTAATTTTTGATAGCTTAGCTATATAGGATCATTGGCTACAAGTTCTGTTGATCCTGCATAAATAGTGTTTTGAGAGTACAAAGATCATGTCTGTTATCTTCCAGCTAGCTCTGTTCGTTTTGGTGCTTTGGTCTTTTGTCATGATCGTTGGCGTACCGGTTGCGTACGCTTCACCGAGTAACTGGGACCAGTCAAAGCGCCTGATCTTCCTAGGGTCTATTGTTTGGGGTGTCTTGGTTGTTCTAGTCGGCGGATTGAACTACCTCGTCGTTTAGACCTTTTAGCTGAGATCACTAGGCTAAGATCACCAGGCTAAGATCGCTAGCGCTTTTCTCATTTTCATCTTTGGAATTATATGGCAGTTTTTGAAGGCAATTTCACCCAGTCAGGCGCAATGAAGTTTGCCTTTGTGATTGGTAGATTTAATGATCTCGTCACCACAAAGCTGCTAGCAGGAGCCCAGGACTGTCTGAAGCGTCACGGCGTCAATGTCGACCCGCACGGCACCCAAGTAGACTACATCTGGGCTCCTGGATGTTTTGAGATCCCACCGCTAGCTAGACAGCTCGCAATTAGCGGTAGCTACGACGCCATTATCTGTATTGGCGCGGTTATTCGCGGCAGCACGCCACACTTCGACTACGTCGCAGCTGAGGTAGCCAAAGGCGTCGCAGCGACTAGTTTTCAAACTGGGGTACCCGTTGTTTTTGGCGTACTGACAACCGATACGATGCAGCAAGCCCTGGAGAGAGCGGGCATCAAAAGCAACCTGGGCTGGAGCTATGCCATGAGCGCACTAGAGATGGCTAGCCTGATGACACAGGTAAAAAGTGGGCGTCCATCGACAAATGGAATGATAACGGGCGCGCAAGTATCCGCACTGCCAACAGCCACAGAATCGACTGCTACGGAAGTTAGTTAGAATCGGGAGTCAGAAGAAACAAATTTCTCATTGACAAATGCGCTTTAATTTGAGAAGTTAGTAAAAGTCGAAAAAAGGCAACTGCGGGTGTAGCTCAGTGGTAGAGCGCAACCTTGCCAAGGTTGATGTCGAGAGTTCGAATCTCTTCACCCGCTTATTAAATTGATAGTCGAGTTATATTTGGCCAGGCTAAAATTGGCTAGACTAGAATCAGTAACTAGGGTGGCTATAGCCCGCGATGCTCATTCTGGGTTGCCTTAGCATCTTCGTACCGACGCTTTTATAGCTATCTCCCGTATGTAGCATGGCTCTGATGCATTCGAGCAACGAAAGTCGCTTAGACTGTTGCTACGTATGGGTTTTAGTTTATAAGCTGGAGCTCAGCTAAGCGGCCAATGCTATCGTTTTCATCTGGTAAGACTGCTAGTGCATTCCAAAGAGACACAGCTACTAGATCTCAATCGGGTTTATCCTTGCCCTTCTTGTCGGCAGGGTTCGCTGGTGCCCATCACGCTGACTGAGGCTTGGGGGTGCGATCGCTGCAAGCAAATCTTTGAGCTGCGCCCTGAGCCTAATACGATTGAAAAGCTGACTACCCCGTACCCACGCCAGCAAATCTGGCAGTGGACCGGCAAACAGTGGGTACTCAAAAGCAACCTCTTAAAAGCGATGTTTACGGCACTAGCCGTATGGGCTAGGGTGCTGCTGCTGCCTGCTTTATTTTGGATGAGCTGGACACTGCTGTCGTGGACAGGACTCTCGGTTCTGTTCAAGAGCGCTTTGATCCTACTGGCTTTGGTAGTAATGTTTTGGTTGGTGTTGCGACGCTAGCTTAATGACTCAGTCTTCTTTTGATCTGACATCAGCGCTGATAGCTGTTCGGCATGCTACCGACCAGATAGGATCTGACGAACAGTGCTCTCGGGCGTTAGTCGCTATGGGCGATGCCATAGACGAGGGACTAGACGATATCCTTGAAGCCAATACTCTAGATTTAGAGATCAGCCGGGATATGGCAGTACCTGATCTCGTTGCTGAATGGCTAAAGCTGACTCCAGAGCGGGTTAAAACTGCGGCCAGCATTTGTCATCGGCTAGCGGCTATGGGCGCGGCACCCGCTACATCTACAGAGTTTATCGGCTGTAGTAGCTATGGTCAGGTTCGACCTTTGGGTGTGGTGGGCTTTATCTACGAAGCGCTGCCCGACTTGGCGGCAATTGTCGCTGGTCTTTGTATTCGTACAGGCAACGCCGTGGTCTTACGAGGAGGCAGCGAAGCTAGCCGCACTAACCAGATAATTGCCCAGCTTTTGCAGAGTAGTCTCGCTGAGGTGGGCCTACCCGAAACACTCATCTTCCCAATCGAACCGACTAACGTGTCTCGACTAGAGATAGCCCAGTGTCCAGGCATTGATCTAATTATTCCACATGGCCGACCTAGCCTAGTAGAACAGGTGGTCGAGACAGCGACCGTTCCAGTTGCGCCCTCTAGGATGGGCAACTGCTATCTCTACTGGGCAGCAAGTGGGACAGTTGACCAGGTCTATCATATGATTGTCAGCAGTCACAAGGGCACGCCGGATGCGATCAATCGAATTGAGAAAGTGGTATTTCATGAATCACACAGCGCTACGACCCTAAGCCTTCTATGGGCTCGGCTAAGAGAAGAAGGCTTTGAGCTAAAGGCAGAGGCTGCGATCGCAAAAATCCATAACCTTCCGGTTGCAGAACCGCTCGATTGGGGATCTGCCTATCTCAGGCGAACCGTTGCCTTTTGCTCAGTCAAGAACATTGGCGACGCCCTCGAGTTGATCAACACGCACACCAGCGGTCATGCCGACAGTATTGCCACTGCCGACTATGCCGACAGCTGTTTCTTCACCGCTCAGTGCCGCAGTGCCGCTTTGTATATCAATACCTCGCCGCAGTTTGTTCGCAATACCAATCATCCAGGTGAGATTGCGCTGGGTATCTCTGATCGAAAAGGCGTGACGGGTGGGTTGATCGGGATGAACATGATGCGATCGCGTCAACGAATTTTCCCCGGTAAATAGCCAAAAATTCCCTGGCAGATTGCAGTAGGCAACCTACCAGGGAATTTGACATCAACTCAATCGGCTTTGCTTTGTCTTTCTATGACTTGACAAGCTTTATTTTGTCAGCCAGGCCAACCGCTTGCAGAGCGCGAATAACCATCCAAGTCACATCGATCTCCCACCACTGGAGACCATGACGAGCAGAGTACTGGTAGGCATGATGGTTGTTGTGCCAGCCTTCACCAAAGGTGCAGAGCGCTACCCACCAGCAGTTAGTTGAGCGATCGCCAGACTCGTAAGTGCGATAGCCGAACTTGTGTGTGGCGCTGTTGACAAACCAGGTAAAGTGATAGACCACAACCAATCGGACAAAAATACCCCAGACGACAAAAGACCAGCCGCCTAGCGCATAGAGCAGCGCCCCCAAAGCAATTTGTAGAACCAAGAAGTATTTGTCGATCAGGATATAGACAGGGTCTTCATTGATGTCTTTTGTGAACTTGCGAATTTCAGACTTAGCTGGGACATCATGCAGTAGCCAGCCCATATGGCTCCACCAAAAGCCGCGACCGGAGTTGTGATGGTCAGCTTCTTGGTCAGAAAATGCGTGGTGATGACGGTGCAGGCCAATCCATTCGATCGCACCACTTTGGCATGAGAGTGAGCCGCAAAAGAGAAAGAAATACTCTAGCCACTGAGGCACCCGAAAGCTGCGGTGGGCAATCAATCGGTGCCATCCTAATGTAATACCAAGGCATCCAGTAATAAAGTAGAGTAGGAACGCTACGCCAAGCGCATCCCAGCTGAAGTTAGACGGCAGTAGCGCAAACAGAGCGCCAAAATGAATAGCCACCATAAAGAGGATGATAGGCCAGTTGAGCGGACGGTCGGCGGATCTTGCAATAGTCATTTAGAATCTCAAGGCAATAGGTCAAAGGCTCGGACGCTCTTCGTAGCGCTCTAGAGTTTGGGCCTAGTTCTAGCTCTAGTTTGAGCCTAGGTTTTAGACAACCAAAATATAGATCAAACCGGATTGGTTTTGTTTAGAGCCTTTTGGAACAACACGGATGAATCATTGGACTGAAATCACTTGGACGACTCTCAACTACTCACCTTAGACTTATCAACGCTGCAATCGGAACCTGCTTCGCTAGAGACGTTCTACAAAATTGACACGCAGGTCAAGCAGAACTTAGGGAAGGTGCTGGCGGCGTTTAGGGCGCACCGAGTAGGGGCTCATCACTTTGCCAGCGTGTCAGGCTACGGTCACGACGATCTAGGTAGAGATACGCTCGATCGGGTATTCGCCCAGATCGTAGGCGCGCAAGCAGCAGCAGTCAGAGTCCAGTTTGTCTCTGGAACGCATGCTATTGCCTGTGCGCTATTTGGCGTTCTCAGGCCAGGGGATGAGATGCTGGCGATCGCAGGCTCGCCCTATGACACTCTAGAAGAAGTCATTGGGACTAGGGGAAGCGGACAAGGATCTCTTAAGGAGTTTGGCATCTGCTACCGAGAACTGTCGCTAACGCCAAAAGGTGAATTAGATTTTGACAAGGTTGCGACTTCAGTTAATGAAAAAACCAAGCTTGTTCTAATTCAGCGATCTTGCGGCTATAGCTGGCGTCCTAGTCTTAGCATTCATAATATTCATAAAATTATACATTTAGTTAAGCAACAAAACATAAATACAATTTGCTTTGTAGATAATTGCTACGGAGAATTCACTGAGCTGCAAGAGCCAACAGCGGTTGGCGCAGACCTGATGGCAGGCTCATTGATCAAGAATCCAGGCGGTACGATTGCTACAACTGGTGGCTATGTCGCTGGTAGAGCCGATCTGGTAGAAGCAGCGACCTGTCGGCTGACCGCACCCGGTATCGGCAGCAGTGGTGGAGCGACCTTGGGGGAGGGTCGTTTGATGTATCAGGGGTTATTCCTAGCACCGCAGATGGTAGGAGAGGCGATGAAAGGAAACTACCTGATAGCAAAGACGTTTGCAGCCCTTGGCTACGAAGTACAGCCGCTAGTCTCAGCGCCGCAGCGTGAGGTCATTCAGGCGATTAAGCTAGGAACACAAGAGAAACTAGTTGCCTTTTGTCAGGCAATTCAAAAGTGCTCTCCAGTTGAGTCCTACGTCAGTCCGGTACCGTCTGAAATGCCCGGATATGACGATCGACTAGTAATGGCAGGAGGATCGTTTATAGATGGCAGTACGTCCGAGCTATCGGCAGACGGGCCTCTACGAGAACCCTATGTGGTGTATTGCCAGGGCGGGACGCATTGGACGCATGTGGCGATCGCGATAGAAGCCGCTGCTGCTGCTGTTGGACCTGCATAGACGTGATTCGATTGCTTATGAGATTGACTTACGATTCAGGAACTCCACCTACATGTATACGCAGACCATCGAAATTCCAGTGTGATCTCGCTCACGAACGGCACTTACGTACACTGTTCGTTACATTTTGGTCTTAACCCGCTCATTCCTTTGACTTGGTAATATGTAACGTCTACGGATGTGACGGCTCGCGTCAATTTTCTGTACCCAGCTTCTATACCCAGTTTCAATCACTCATCCTATTTGCTTGCCTCTTCATGATTACCGTCGCGCTACCAAAAGGCTCTTTGTTAAAGGAGAGTATCCAGCTGCTAAAGGCCGCAGGCTTGGATTTTAGCGGGTTTCTAGAGGCAGGAACTCGGCAGCTACAGCTAATGGATAGCAGCGGGCAAGCAAGAGGGCTACTGGTACGAGCAAAAGATGTGCCTGTGTACGTGGAGTATGGTCAAGCGCAAATTGGCATCGTCGGCTACGACGTGATTAAAGAGCGTCAGCCTCGGGTTGCTCAGATCGCGGATTTGGGATTTGGCGGCTGTCATTTATCCGTTGCGGTTTCTGCGGATAGTGGCTATCAGTCGGCGGTGGATTTGCCCCCTCACTGCCGGGTAGCTTCTACCTTCGTTAACAGCGCCCGGCAGTATTTTCAGTCTCTAGATCTAGCGGTAGAGATTGTGCCTCTATCGGGTTCGGTAGAGCTAGGTCCGATTACCGGAATGTCTGAAGCGATTGTCGATTTGGTCTCTACCGGACGTACGCTAAAGGAAAACAATCTAACTGAGTTAGAAGTGCTCTACTACAGCACAGCGCGGCTGATTGCACATCCTCTGAGCTACCGTTTAAATCAAGACGGTTTAGGGACGATCATTGAGCGGTTGAGAGCAGCGTCTACATCGGGCGTTGTCACTTAAGTTCTTGCTTTAATCTAAATCGCGATTCTGGACTAAGCGGCTGCTCTAGGCTGATTCATTCAATTTTTCCTTGAGAGTATTTCATGGCATCTGCTTCTACAAATGGGTCCAAATCGGGTGTCACATTCGGAGAAGAACGCACCGCGAAAGGGGACTGGCGATTGTTCTTGCGGTTGCTGCCATATATTACCCGCAATCGATCGCAGCTAGTCCTGCCGCTACTGCTGCTGGTGCCGCTGTCGCTGGCACAGGCGCTACAGCCAGTTTTGATTGGTCAGGCAATTTCGCTGATCAATCAAGAGGATGCGGCCTGGGACATCTTTTCGACGATGAGCCTGCGGACAGGACTCAATTGGATCATTGTTGGATTGCTGGTGGCGATCGCAATTCGCCTCTGCTTCGACGGCTGGCAAAGCTACCAGATTCAGAAGGTCGGCGAAAAGATTACGGCCTCTGTGCGTAGCGATCTATTCGAGCACGTCACTAATCTATCTATGGGCTTTTTTGATCGCACGCCTGTGGGCCGATTGATTACCCGTTTGACTAGTGATGTCAATGCGCTCGGCGATGTCTTTGCAACTGGCGCTATTGGGATTATCAGCGATCTATTCTTGATTTTGGTGCTGATGGGCACGATGCTTCAGCAAGAGTGGCGGCTAGGGCTGATGCTAATTGCCATGCTGTTGCCGATTACCGCGCTGATTATTTATTTTCAGCAGCAGTACCGGAAGGCTAACTACATCGCTAGAGAAGAACTTTCAGCCTTGAACTCCAACTTGCAAGAGAACATCAGCGGCATTGATGTGGTGCAGCTATTTCGTCGTGAGCGATTTAACAGTGAGCTGTTTCGTACGATCAATCAGCGCTATGTGAATGCGATTGATACGACGATTTTTTATGATTCGGCAGTATCCGCGACGCTGGAGTGGATCGCTTTGGCGGCGATCGCAGGCGTCCTTGCCCTCGGCGGCTATCTCGTCACTGGCAGCGTCATCGAAATCGGCACCCTTACCGCCTTCATCCTCTTCGCCCAAAAACTATTCGATCCGCTTAGGCAGTTTGCTGATAAGTTCACCGCTATCCAGGCGGGCTTTACTGCGGTAGAGCGACTGAACGACATTATGAGCGAACCGATTGCGATTCGCGACGCTCAGAACCCAGTTGAGCTACCTGCTCAGACCCTGAAGAACAGCGATGTTGTTATTCCAGGTGAGATTCGGTTCAACCATGTCTCTTTTGGCTACAAGGCAGACGATTACGTCCTAAAAGACCTTGATTTCATTATTAAGCCGGGTGAAAAAGTAGCGCTGGTAGGTCCGACTGGCGCAGGCAAAAGTTCGATTATCCGCTTGCTCTGCCGTTTGTACGAAGTCAGTGACGGACAGATTTTGCTGGATAACGTGGATATTCGAGATATTGCGCAGCAGGATTTGCGCGATCGCATGGCCATCATCTTGCAAGACGGCTTCCTCTTCTCTGGCGATGTCACTCGCAATATCACCCTCGGCGAAGACTACAGCTTTGAACAGGTTCAGCGCGCCGCCGAACAAACCAACGTCGCCTCCTTTATTGAGGCGCTTCCTCAGGGATATAGCACCGCCCTGCGCGAACGCGGGACGAATCTATCCGGCGGGCAAAAGCAGCTACTCGCCTTCGCCCGCGCTGCCATTCGCAATCCTGGCATCCTAGTCCTAGACGAAGCCACCGCCAATCTAGACGTTGGCACCGAAGCCACCATTCAAACCGCCTTGGACAAACTGCTCGAAAACCGCACTGCAATCATCATTGCCCATCGCCTTTCTACCATTCGCAACGTGGACCGTATCTTAGTACTGAAGCAAGGTCAGCTAATCGAGCAAGGTAGTCACGACGAGTTGCTACAGCAAAACGGACTCTATGCCAGCTTGTACAAGCTACAAATGCTGGGCCAATAGAATCGACCAGATAGTGCTAGCCAACACAATCAGTCGGTCAGTTCCTAACAAAAGTTTCTGGCAGAGCCGACTTGAGAACCGAAGCCTGACATCCGATAATCAAAGCACTCTCGAACATATCAAAACCCCCCCCGATGGTCACTACAAAGCACACTGAGTTCAACGGTCCACAGCTATTGCAGCAGCTGATTGAAAAGCGATCGCTCACCCAAGCCCAAGCCGAAGCTCTGATGGATAGCTGGCTGACCGAAAGCCTCTCACCTATCCTTTCTAGTGCCATCCTCACCGCTATCCAAAGTAAAGGCGTCACCGGAGATGAGCTAGCAGGCATGGCCCGCGTCCTACAAGGTCAGTCCCTCGGCGGTATGCTCGTAGATCCAGATCTTCCTTCTCCTCGTATCGATACCTGTGGCACAGGCGGTGATGGCTCTTCCACCTTTAATATTTCTACCGCCGTCACCTTTGTTGCCGCCGCTGCTGGGATTGCCGTCGCCAAACACGGCAACCGCTCCGCCTCTAGCAAAGTTGGCTCAGCCGATGTGCTCGAAGGCTTAGGAGTGAATCTTGCCGCCCCCATCGAAAAATCCAAAGCTGCCCTAAAAGAGGTCGGCGTCACCTTCCTCTTTGCCAGAGGCTGGCATCCTGCCATGAAAGCCGTTGCTCCTTTGCGAGGTGAGCTCAAAGTCCGTACAGTCTTCAACCTGCTCGGGCCGTTGGTCAATCCGCTACGGCCGACAGGTCAAATTATCGGCGTCTATCATCCTTCAGTGATTGAGCCAATGGCAGAAGCACTCAGGCAGCTCGGGATGCAGCAGGCAATGGTCCTTCACGGCAGAGAGACTTTGGATGAAGCAGGACTAGGCAAACCCACAGACGTTTCGGTCGTCAGCAACGGCCAGGTCACCCAAGAAGTTTTAAATCCTGAAGCCTTTGGTTTAGCACCTGCGCCTTTGTCAGCATTGAAAGGGGGCGAGCTAGAGGAGAACACCGCCATTTTACGCAATGTGCTGCAAGGCAAAGGCACCCAGGCGCAAACGGATGCTGTAGCACTGAACGCAGCGCTCGCGCTAAAAGTGGGTGGATTGGCAGAGGGCGATAGCTTTGAGGCGGCCTGTGCAAGCGGCGTCAGCCAAGCTCAGGAAATCATTCAAAGCGGCGCAGCCTGGGACAAGCTAGAGCAGCTAGTGACTTTTCTAAAGAGCTAGAACTTATACTGAAAGCTAGGCAAGCGGCGACATAGGTATGGTTACCACTACTCGAAAACCAGATATTCAGCAACCTGATCAACCACAGCCAGGCTCGCTGGAAGAATGGCTAGAAAATCCTCCAGAAGGAACGGAGTGGGTAAACGGTCGGCTAACCGAGAAGAATAGCGCGACAGAGAATGGTATGACGCTAACCCACAGTAAGATTCAAAGAAGGCTGAGCACCGCTTGGGCTGTTTACCAGATGGAGCAGCAGTTAGGAGGAGAAGTGTACACAGAGGCACCCTGCAAGACTAAGCAACAAGGGCGTAAGCCGGACGTGGCCTACCTGACGCAGGATTTATTGGAACAGTATAGTGAGCTGAAGAGCCTTCCACAGAGCTTTCCTCTGTGTGCCGAAGTCGTTTCACCGACAGATTTAGCCGAGGATGTATACGCAAAGGCTGATGAATATCTGGCGTCTGGTAGCGAAGAAGTTTGGATCGTTTTTCCAGATACTCGGCGGGTAGTGGTGATCACTGCTGATGATGAACAAACCTTCAAGTCCGGTGGGATAGCTAGAACACAGATCGCACTTCCGGGCTTTAGCGTTGCGATTGACGAGTTGCTGTCTTAGCGCATCTTCTTAGCGTTCACTTAAATACTGTTGGTGTAGGGCAACGCAATCTCAAATTCAGTTCCGATGCCAGGTTGAGAGGTGCAGGCGATCGCACCTTGATGAATACCTACAATAATTTGATAGCAGACAGACAAACCTAGTCCAGTTCCTTTACCAACGGGTTTGGTGGTGAAAAAAGGGTCAAAGATCTTGGACTGAATCGACTCAGGAATACCGATGCCGTTGTCTGAAATACGGATGAGGATTTTCCCTTCGCAGACTTCGGTACAGATCACGATTTCAGGTGGGCTTGACTGCTCCTTTGATGAACGAAGCGCGTAGATCGCATTAGTAAGTAGGTGAACAAAGACCTGATTGAGCTGGCTGGCATGACATTCTAACAGTGGCAGGCGGCCATAGTCTTTGCGAA
The DNA here is from genome assembly GCA_963772185.1 of uncultured cyanobacterium. Taxonomy (GTDB): domain Bacteria; phylum Cyanobacteriota; class Cyanobacteriia; order Phormidesmidales; family Phormidesmidaceae; genus Phormidesmis. The sequence goes on from CAVYWR010000032.1 coordinate 38,043, forward strand.
TCGCGATCGCCTCCCCTTCTGTTCGATCCTCTAGCTGCGCTTTCACAACTAGGCAGGCGCTATCAATGCCCGCATGAATATCGACAGCTTTTACCGCTGATTCATCTAGATGAGAAAAGACGCGTAGCGATTTTACAATCTCTTTGATACGCTCGGCTCCTACTGTCATAGAAGACATCATCCTAGGAACGTCTTCGCTAATGAAATCCAAGTCGATCTGATCAATCGCCTGATCAATCGCCGGAGTAGAATCGGGGTAGGTTCGCTGAAATAAACAGACAAGTCCTAGCAGCTCCTGGAATACCTGCTTTGTTAGCTCTAGATTGCCATGAATGAAGCTAAGGGGATTGTTAATTTCATGCGCGATGCCAGCAACGGTCTGGCCCAAGCTCGACATCTTCTCCTCATGGATCAGCATTGCCTGGGTTTGCTTTAGCGCTGCTAATGTATCAGCTAAGACCTCAGACTGCTGACGAAATTCTTCATTCGAACGACGTAGCGTTTGCGCAGCCTCTTTAGCAGAGGTCACATCTCTAAAAACAGTCACCGCGCCAGCCGCTTCACCTTCAGATTCGAGCGGTCTAGCGTTGATACTTAGCCAGCGACGTTGCTTGTGTATGTAGATCTCCAAATTATCGACAGATTTGCCTAGAATAGCGGCTCTCAAAGACAATACTTTTGAAGTAGGAAAGCAATTTTCGCTAGCTGCCTGCTCACATTGAGTCTCGCTGTGAGCCTGACCGCTGAGGTCACTGTCTAGGGGGCAGCTGCCAGGCAAAGTACTATCCAACAGTTTGGTCTTTAGTAACTTTGCCGCTGCTGGATTGCTAAATAGCGTATGACCATCACCATCTATAACAACGACAGCATCGCCCATACTATCGAGAATTGCCTTGACTGTTTGCAGCGCAGAGCGAGAATGCTGTAGCTGTAGCGCTTTTTCTTCTGACTTACGCAGAACATCTTGCAGATAGCTTTCTCTTTCGGTAGCAGACTGCTCGTAGGTCAATAGCAATTCTTCTAGCGTATCGACCTGATCTTGGAGCTGAGCAATTTTCTCGTTCTGTTGGAGAACTATCTCGTCTTTATCGGTCTTTTGTATCGAACTAACCACAAGCATTCATCCTCAATCTATTCAGAAGTATCAGACCTTAGACAGACTGTAGAGTTCTAAAAAGCTGACTGCGATTGAAAGGGGTAAGCGACATCTTGATATTGAGTGGCAGCGTTTTGAATAGATGCGCTGAGGGCTCTAAAATCTCGACTTTTGAAAATAGAATGGTGCAGAACAAATCGCCAGAGGAAAGCATTCCCCCAAAGCCAACAACTGACTTGATACCGTAGGGTTTGACGAACTGGTCCTGGGCAGGAATAAACTCACTGCCAGCCGCTACAGGAACGTGAAAGACGTTGCAGGTTTTGCGCTCTAATTCCATTAGCAGATTGGGCGCTGGCGACAACACGCAGCTAATTTCTAAACCGAAGGCTTTGATTAGCTGTGAGATCATCGGAATCTGGCTGACGGACTGCTCACTGGTCAGTGGAATTACCTGATGGCCTGTAGACGCTAGGCGATCGCACCATTCTGGTCTATCTCCCACAGTGCCCAACAGCGTTAAACATTTCAAATCAGCTGGGATTGATTCTGGGGGTTGGGCGATCGCCGCCTGCACAGAAGTCTGTAGATCTGCTGGCAGTAGAGCATAAGGCACCGTTTTAAAGAAGCGCACGAGGGTGCATGCAGGCTCGTTAGTGATTGGGTCTAATAAGCTGTGGTAGAGATGCTGAACACATCTGTCAGCAACGCTTTCTAGACTGTTCGACTCTTTGCCAATACTGCGCAGCGCCACCCCAATTTCAGTAACATCCTGCAAGCTAACTCGAGTTAAATCGTACATACAAAAGCAACTTAAAACGCTCACACGTCAGGGTGCCCAAATATATAGCTAGTTAGGCTTACGACTAGCCGTTTCTAACTGGTCAAGCTGCGATTGTAGGCAAAAGTAAGAGTCGCAAATGTGCTAGAAGACTTGCTCTATGAAATGAACAGCCGTTAGAGAGCATGTCGCTCTAGCCAACCGCGCATTTTTCCAGGATTTAATAGTCCATATGGATCAACTCTTTCTTTGAATTTGAGCTGACTTTCATCAATAGTTTTGCGCCCACCATCTTCTAATACATAAGTGTGCGGATTGGCGATAAAAGCACCTTTCTCTTCGTGATAGCGAATAATCTCGGCTAGTCGTTCTGGGGTAGTGTAGCGAACAAGCTGTAGGGCAGTCGGCAGGATCTTTCCTTGCGATCGCACATACTCCAAATGCATAATCACTTCCTCACCAAAGTGCTCATACATGTGCTGCAAAAGCGTTAGATCCGGGTCGTACGGAAAGACCGTTTGTAGATAGGTCAAGCTCTCATCTACGTTGCGGGCATGTAGGGTTGTGTGATTCCAGGTGAACTCTGCGATCGCCGCACCCTTACTAGTGCCCCCTTCACTTTTTTGAGCATTCTTCTGATAGGTCATCTGCCCACCCCAGTCTCTAACCAACGCGCCTAGCGCCTCTAGATCGGCTGTCGAAACAATTAGCAACGCGGCTGCTTTCCCGTCAGGAAGAAAGTCTTTTAGCGCATTGAAGTAGCTAGGAATTGGCCAAGCATGAATACTAACCAGCTTCTTGATAATGCCATCAGCATCGCCTAGCACCTGACCAAAACGGGCAGCGCTCATAAACTCATCGAAGCTGACAATCACCTCTACCCACGGATAGACAGGCGCAAGCGGAATTTCAAGCTCGGTAATAATGCCATTCGTGCCATAGGCATGGCTCACCTGATGAACAGCATCGCCACGTAATTCGATCACCTGTGGCGACTCCTCCATCGTGACCACTCGAACCGCTTGGATGCTGCCGCGATCAGCTAGCTGACCATACAGCACTGATCCAATACCGCCACTGCCACCACCCACAAATCCACCAATCGTCGCAGTCCGATAGGTGGAAGGTGCCATGCGAATTTCCCAACCCTGTGGACGCGCCACGCGATCAATTGCCGCTAGCTTGGCACCCGGTTCTACGCAAGCTCGGCCAGGCTCTACCCATTTCACAGCGTTCATCGCGCTCAAGTCTAGAATCACACCGCCTGCCAAAGGAATTGCTTGGCCATAGTTGCCAGTACCAGCACCGCGTACAGTCAGTGGCACTTTGGCATCTACACAGGTCTTAGCTACTTTTAAGACCTCAGCTTCGTTTTTGGGTCGCACAACCAGATCGCCGACTTTATCTTTGAGCTGCTCTGCCAGGATAGGGCTGAAGTAATAGTAATCTTTCGATAGCTTACTCAATTGAGCAGGCTCTATCAGCGTTTCGATTGGGCTAAGGGACTGGGCAAACTGTTGCCAGTCAACTGACCTTGTCTCAGCAGGGTTTCCTGAAGAAGGAACAGTGGGCAAAGTACTTGCAGAAGAACGATGGGCTGAGGAGGTCATGACTAGAAAGGTTGAAAGAGGACGGTGGATAACAGAATTAAAGGTCATTCACTTTAATCTATCTATCGAAGATCGTTCCGTAGGCTTGAAGCCAGTTTATATTTCAAGCGACCAGAAAAATTATTTAGAGGAAATCAGTAGTGCAGACTAATAAAAGCTTTTTCGAGAAGCTGTTTGATCTTTCCTTCTCTTCTTTTGTCGCGCCTCAGATTGTAGGCGTTCTCTATATCTTGGGTTTGATCAGCGGCGCTTTTTTCACGCTAAGGGTGGTGCTTAGCGCTTTTAATTTTGCTGGCTTTGCAGCCGGTATTGGGACGCTCGTCTTCAGCCTGATTCTGCTGTTGATCTACACCATCTTTATCAGGATCTCTTTAGAAAGCTTTATAGCAATTATTCGTACTGCCGAAAGCACGCGCATCCTAGCGGAAGAGGTGCTCAGTAGACGAACCGACGCGTCTTGACCTATTGCATAAAGTGGCATCAAGTAAAGTGGTTATACGGAGTGAAAAGTAGGCGTAAATTGCCAACTATTAGTAGGCAAAGCGATCGCGTTAGCTGCATATTCTAACGATGCTTCTCCTACAAACTTTTTGAATCCGCTTATGACACCTGCTGCTAACCCCAATGCTAAATTTCCAATCTGGCAATACCTAGGCCAGCCTATCGGTCGAGCTGACCACACTTTGATTGTCAATCCGCGCAAATTCTGGCGACAAAGTAAGCTACGCCACATTGAGCGCTGCTGGGTAATGTCCTATGTGCCCGAAGGTCGGACGCTGTAGAAACTGATTCGACTTGGATACTATTCAAATTTGGCACTATTCAACTTGGATGGTGTCGCTAAGTGTGGCTTTGGCGGATTCCCAGTCGGCGATCGCCCCTTCTAGCCATAGCCAGTTTGCACCTAGCGTATTGGCATTAAACTCAGCGGGCGCTTCGGTAATTACCTTTCGATAAGCAGAGGCCGCCTGTTCGATTAGCAGCTCTTTTTGGGCTGGGTCGGTTTCGATTTCAGCTAAGGATAGCGTGGCGATCGCAATTCCTGCCTGGGCATTAAGCGCATACTCACCAAAGGTCTGATCGGAAAAATAGGCTCCCTTATCGGTCGACTGTTTGCTCGCAAGTTCGACTGCTCGCTGCCAGGAATCTAACGCCGCTTGGTCTAGACCAGATGCATATTGAGCAAAGCCCAACGCCATCACAATCTCCATCCAGTCAGATTCATTCTCTAAAGCGGTCGTCCAAGATCGTTTGACATCATCGACCGAATAGTCACGGCTGCTCTGTTTGACGAGTCCCCACTGCGCTCGTCCTTTCAAGAATGCGATGACTGCGTCTTGCTGCTGAGTTTGGTTAGCCGATTGAAGGGCTGCGATCGCCTCAGGAAACTGTTTTTGATCGATCAGTGCCTTTACCGCAACCGTCGCCTCGTCTAGATCATTTTGCTGAAAGGCAATATCGACCCGAGTTGGCAAACTCAATCCGCTGGTGCTTTCTACCGGACCGAGTCCAGAGCGATCTCTCTGTAGCCAGGTCACCGCCGTCACCCCGAACAAAGCAATCAGGGCAAGCATGATAGCGCCAGGAACCGTCAAAACTTTCGTATGTAGCGTATGACTACGAGGTAGCCGCTCACCTACTAGCTCAGGCACATTACGCTTGGGAGAATTTGTCAGGTCTTGAGGTGAAGCCGTTACTGAATGACTGCTTGCGGGTTCACCGTAAAAGCTGTCAGGATGTCTGCGACTTGCTGGCGCGCCAGATCCTTTGCTGCCTGCACCTTCAGCAGTCATAGATGTAGAGACCTCTCTAACTACGGTCTCGTTTGGCAAAGCTGACGAATCTTCTACGGATGAGATCCGAGCAGATGAGTCTTCTGCACTTAGTTGATTATTTCTATTAGGGTTGGTCATATCCGATGCACTGGTATTAGCAGCATCCATCGGCTCAGCCGGAGAGGTTGAACGCATTGTAGTTGCCACACCCTGGGCTATTGGCACCTTTTGGGTCATCGGCATCTTTTGAGCCGCTCGAATAGATAGATCTCTATCTGAGAGTCCTGGGTCTGAGAATATATCACCAAAGGGATCGGTAACCTCTTCTAGCAAATCGGGACTCTCTAGCTCGGCCTTGGGCTTGACCAGATAGCCATCAAACAAAGGATGCATATAGAGCGTTGGCAGCACCCAGTAAAACTGGTGAGAGCCGTACGCAGAGATCAGGCCTTGCCGCGTTCTATTTAAGCTCAGATCAATCGCCAGTCCTTTCTTAAGATTGCGGTATAGCAGCTGAGTAAACGTAATCGCAACGTGATCAGGAATGCGCTCCGTCATCGCGATTACAGCAGGCATACCCCGATTGACCAGCGCCTGAGCCAGGTTGCGCTCTTGCCAGCCCTCGTCAGAGCCAGAACTATAGCCCCCCCGACAGGAATTGAAGACGGCCAGCTTAACACCGTTATTCACCAGCAAACCAGCCAAATCTTCACCGCTCAACCGCTCGGTCAGACCCGTTTGACGGCTGACCAGGTATAGGTCGCCGCCTGCATTACCTAGGTTGCTATGACCTGCATAGTGCAGCGCCTGATAGCTACCGCGCTCTAGCTCTTGGGTCAGTTCTGCACGGCCTGGCTGCTCTAGTATCGTTAGCTGCACATCTACAGACGAATCACTCGCATCTGCAATAGAGGGATGAAGCTCTAGCTGAAGATGATGGACTTCTTGCTTTAGCTCTAGACGCTCTTGGTCATTAGGCGCAGCAATGACCATCAAAATTCGCAGCGTCTGGCCAGCAGCGCTAGAGTGTACCGCTGGATTGGAATGCACCTGACGGCGATTGAGAATATAGCGGGAAAAGATAACGTCAGTACCAGTGGCCAGCGGTCTAGTCCCCGCATGTAGCGCTTCCCAGGGTAGCTGCTGAAGGCGACTGTCTTTAATACCGATGCGTAGACGCAGCAGATCCTGCCGGTTGTGAGCGACGCCTTGTGCGGTCACCCAGCTATCGTGAAGCTGGCCTCTAAAAAGTTCGTTGTGAAGCGTCTGGCCCAGATGAACTAGGGTCGTAAGGTTCGTATCCCTGGCGGCGGTTAGAAAAGGACTGTCCTCAGAGTGAGCAGCTACAACGCGATTTTGCTCTCCTTTTAGCAGACCTAACAGCGGGTCGTGCATGAGCGATTTGACCTGCTTTAGCCAGCTTGCGACTGGCCAGCGCACCTTCTCTTCTGCTAGCTGCACTCCTTTTGCAACCCTCTCGGTGCGGACCCAGTATTGATCGCCACCGACTGCAGTAATGGATAGTCCGAATTCCTGAATCACAGTTGCGCTTATCCCCCGACTTTTACCACCAGTACTTTTACCGCCAATACTTGCGCTATCAACAAGTATTGATAGGATTCTGTCACCACGTCTATTTCAGGTACTCCTATTCTAGGCACTTTAGCGAACGGCTGTGTCTATGGGTCCAAAGTAGGTCAAAGCAGCATTGATACTTCATCAAAGCGCTAGACCCTCGACAAGATGACAAAAATAGAGTCTTCCCCATCTACAAGGCAATAGCCTAGTTTTACCCGTGCAGACGATAAGAATCCGCTAGAATTTTCGTCAGACGTTCGTTTGTACCAGCTGAATCTATGGTTGCAATACTGTCTAGTCAATCTGAGATCGAAGCCGAAAGAGAGCGTCAGATTCAGGCGCTAATCGACAGTCTGCGCCCCGGACAAAAGGCGCTGGCCCTGTGGCGAACGGGTCCGTTGGCAGTTTCGGCAGTGCCCGGCTCTGGCAAGTCGACTGGGATGGCAGCAGGAGCCGCGATCGCGATCGCCCACCATCAGCTTCACGCTCGCAAGCAGCTTGTCCTAGTCACCTTCACCCGATCCGCTGCTGCCAACCTCAAAGCAAAGGTCCGCCAGCACCTCAAAGATCTCTCACTGCCGCAAAATAGCTTTGTTGTTCATACCCTGCATGGACTAGCGTTGAACATTGCTACGCGCCATGCCGAAATTTCGGGCATCAATCTATCAAGTCTGGACTCAGAAGGCACCACGCTGGTTTCGCCCACTCAGAGCCATCGACTGATCCGGATGGCAGTCGAACGGTGGATAGAAGAAAATCCGCTGATGTACCAGCAGCTAATCGAAGGGCAAGGCTTTGATGGGGAAGAGGCTGAGCGACTCAGACGGCTGACCGTACTGCGCACCGAAGTCTTACCGGCCTTGGCCTACACCGTCATCCACGAAGCCAAGAGTTCTGGTCTGCTACCTGACGCGCTAACAGAAATTGCGCAGGGGATGACCTTTGCTATAGAGGAAGGTGCAAGCGACTACGCGGTTGTTGTGATCGCCGCCGGGCTCTACGCGCACTATCAGGCGCTGCTGGCTGCGCAAGGACTAATCGATTATGACGATATGATTCTAGCGGCGCTAAGAACGTTGGCAGAGCCGGACATTCGCAAACTGTGGCAAAGCCGGGTGTTTGCCATCTTCGAGGATGAAGCGCAAGATTCTTCGCCGCTGCAAACCCGGCTTTTGGAGATACTAGCAGGCGATCCAGACGATCCAGCTAAGCCGTTGAATCTGGTGCGGGTAGGCGATCCAAATCAGGCGATTAATTCGACGTTTACACCCGCTGATCCGGTCTTTTTCAATCAGTTTTGTGATGCCTGTAGCGAGGGAGAAGCTGGTGGGAAACTAGCGACCATTGAGCAGGCGGGGAGAAGCTGCGATCGCATTATGAACGCCGCTAACTCGGTCCTACGCTGGGTCAACCGCAACAGTCCGGGCGATCCTTTTCGCAACCAGGAGATCCTACCGGTCGGACCAAACGATCCGCAGCCTCATGCCAACCCGCCACAGATCGGCGGCGGGCTTGAGATTGTCCGGCCACAGACAACGGTTGAGTCGGTTCAACAGCTAGCCGCACGTGTCGCCGCTGCCTACGCGGAAAACGAAGCGGTTAGTATCGCTGTGCTGGTCCGAGAAAGCCGACAGGGAAAGTTTGTTCGCGAGATTCTAGAAGATCCGCAGCGGCTGGGGTTTGACTTTCGCGAGACGGGGATTGAAATCTATGACGTGGGGGAGCGCGATCGCAAAAGCCACGTACCCAGCGAAATGCTCACTTTATTGCAGTTCATCGAACGCCCCCACTCCCCAGACAATATCAAAGCCGCCCTTCGCGTTTTTGTCTCTCGTCAGCTCATCCCCACCCAAGATCTCAATCCCCTTGCTACCAATCCAGAGCAGTTCCTCTATCCTGGCCCGCTCGACGAACCGCTCACAGAGCCTGCCGCCCGTCAGGCGCGGCGATACTGCGCCGCCTTAATCCGCGCCAGACTCGAACTGCCCGCCTATCATCTGATTCCCTTTCTGGGCCTTACTTTGCAGTACAACCAAAGCGAACTGGCCACCGCCGATAAACTGGCCGCTCGCATCGCCCAGCAGACCCTCGAAGACAGCACCCTCACCGCCATGCTAGGCGCGCTGCAAGAACTCCTTAGCAGCGAAAGATTTCGCGCGGTCGAAGCCGAAAATACCGAATCGCAGTACGCCCAGCCCGGTCAGCTCACCATTATGACCATGCACAAGGCCAAAGGACTCGACTGGGACATCGTTTGCTTACCCTTCCTACACAAGCGCAACCTGCCTGGCGAGTCCTGGGTTCCTCCTCAAATACAGTTCCTCGGCAAGTTTTCTCTAGACGAAGTGGCGCGCGCTCAGCTACGCGCCCATACTCACGCTGTCTACACCCAAGACCGCAAGCCCGCCCCTATTCCCAATATCGAAGACGCCTGGCAGCAGGCCACCAACCTCAAGCGAGCTGAAGAATTTCGCCTGCTCTACGTCGCCATGACTAGGGCCAAAAGGTTGCTGTGGATATCTGCTGCCAAGCAGGCTCCGTTCACCTGGAGCAAACCCAACAGCTTGCAGGACGCCGAGATGAGTCCTGTGATCACTGCGCTTGTCTAGATCTCAGTTTCGTAGACATACTTTCTCAGACACCACCTTCTCAGATCTCTTCTTCCATTGCCTGATCCAAAATCATCTGAAAGCAAGCCTCGCCGACTGCTGACGGGGAGCTGTCTGGATCATCTAGCAGGAACTCGCCAATGGTACGAATGTCTTCAATCGGCTTAGAAAAACTAATTCTTTTAGTCTGGTCCATAACAGGCGGCGAGGGCAGATTGGGAATGTATCGCCGCTCTATCTCGAACTGATCAGACTTCACTGATTTCCAAATCTTTGGCGCACTTGGTGATGCGCTCTCCTCTATGGCCTTGACCTGATCAAACATGGCAGTAGGCGTTTCTAGCTTAGTGCGAGCATTCTTGGTCTTTTCTTGAGACTGCTCTTCTGCTTTGGCTTTTGTTACCTGCTTCCATTTGTTGGTGTGAGTGGTGAATAGCCTTAGTCCCTCTCTCATACGCTCTTTCACGTACAGATACAGCTCGGACGACGCATCAATGCCCCGTTTAGTCGTTGTGATTGGGAGCTGTCTGGCGTCTTTGCTCTTGAATTCGACGATGCCAGAGATAGAAATGAATTGAGGATGATAGCGAGGGATGCCCGTTTCTCCCCAGCCAGTTAGGATGGTTTTGTCATTGGCGACGACAACGCGATCGTTGCAGACGATGGTCCAGCCAGCGTCGTCTCTTTTGGTGCGTTTGCGTTCAGAGGCTCTATCAACTTCTTGGGCGGTAGGTAGCTTTCGGCGCAGGCCAACGGCGAGCTTAATATCGACATCGGCTCTGGTGGCCTCGTACAGGTAGGGTGCGATCGCCTCCTTATCTCGATTCTTCAGCTTACTAAGCCCCTCCCACTGCAGCACAATCGGCCTTGGCTCAATCCGCTCACCATTCACTACAATCTCGAAGCCCTTCGCCAGAATGTAGCTGTACAGCCCCTCAATCTCGCTAGCCAGCTCATTCGCAAAAGACTCATCTCCTAGCTGCCTTGCCGCCTCATCCCGCAGCTCTAGAATCTCAATCGAGGTGCCAGGTTCTTCGTCAGCCGGGTCGGTCGTCTCGACTGGCAGATCCCAGCTGTCATCACTCGCCAGCCAGTCTGGCCGAATTAGCACCTTAAAAGCATCAGCGTCCGTCTGAGAAAACACTTCCGCAGAACGCCCCATCTTAAAGATGGCCCGCTTCATGCCGATACCATAGGTACCGATGGTAAAAATATCGTCATCGTCGTCAATATCCTTTGGCTTACCCATCCGAAAGGCATAGCGCTCAGCAACCTCTAGAGGAATACCGCCACAGTTATCCTCGATCAAAAAAGCAGAGTCAGACAGCTGAATGTTTGCCCAAAATCCCTCATACGGTCTATCCGTCAGTTCCTTGCCCCTTGTCACTCGCTGAATACCATCTATGCAGTTATCGAGCAGATCTAGAATGGCGTCTTTTAAATCGATGTCTCTAGTCAGCATGTCCACAAAGAAATTCTTGGTGGGAGAGGCATTAATCGAGCTCATAAATTCAGTTCCTGGTCTCTAGCTTGATAGCTTTCTCAATACCATAGAACAGAAAACAAACCTGTACATAAGCGACCTTACAAGATTGGCTTTCGATAGACCCTATCGCAGCGTTCCGTTTCTACGCCGCTGGCAGGCTGATATCCGTTTCGTTCGTACAGTCGAACGGCCGCGTCGAGGGCGGTAGCAGTCTCTACCCAGACTTCTAAAAAGCCTTTTTCAGCCGCCGCTTGCTCTAGCTGCGCTAGCAAGAATCGACCTAGTCCGTGCCCTCTAGCGTCAGGCAGCAGATACATTTTGCGAATTTCAACGGCTTTTTGGCTGTGCTCGATTGGGTAGTAGCCACCGGTTCCTACGATCTTGCGATCACATTCCACCACCCAAAATTCACCCCCGGAGCGCTGGTAGTACTTTTCGACTTCCACCACGTCCTGGTCGCTACAGCCACTACAGTTGACTTCCCAGCCCAGCCCGTATTCTTCGAGAACCGTTTTCACGACAGTGGCAGCTTCGTCGCGATCGCCTGCCTGCCAGTCCCGTATCCAAAAATTCTTGAACTTCGCGTCCATTAGCACTACCCAATCAGCCCTATTCCATCAGCTATGTATTCGAGGTTCAAGATGTAGCGTACTCAAAATATCACTTTCCGCTTCAGCCAGCTCATCTAGTCGCTCGTTCACTAGGTCCGTATGAAAGTAGGTGGTTGCCAGCAGCCAATAGCTGCCGTAATGCCTGGCCTCCGAAGCCATCAAAGATCGGTAAAACTTTGCTAGCGGGCGGTCAGGGCAATGCTCCCCTAAAAGCCCCAATCGCTCGTGGCTGCGAGCTTCGATCAAAGCGGACACCAGCAGCAGATCCAGCATCCGATCCGGCTCTTGACGGCGAACGCACTTCTTTAGACCTGCACCGTAGGGGGGTGGCGAGACAGGCTGCAAAGGAATACCGCGCTTCTCTAACCAGTTATTGACTTGGTCGTAGTGGCTGAGTTCTTCTTGGGCGATCGCCGTTAGCTCTCTGACTAGCTCAACGCTTGACGGATAGCGCGACATCATCTGAATCGCCGTGCCCGCTGCTTTACGCTCACACTGGGCGTGGTCGAGCAGAATCGTATCCATATTTGCGATCGCCTGATCGATCCATGCCTGAGAAGTCGGGGTCTTCAGGAACTTGATCCTGGGCTGATTAGCTTTGGACTGGTTGGCTTTGGACTGGACCGGGCTAGCAGCAATCATGATGTCTTACTTAGGCTATCGCTTGGGTTGGTTGCTTGGGCTGACTGCTTTGCTCGCAGATGCTTGACCAATCCCTCTAGTCCTAGATGATAGCTGTTTGCGCCAAAGCCGCTGATCTGAGCGACGGCAACGGGCGCAATATATGAGTGATGACGAAAGGCTTCGCGCTGGTGAATATTGCTGAGGTGGACTTCGACCGTGGGCAAAGCAACAGCGGCGATCGCATCACGAATCGCCACACTCGTGTGGGTGTAGGCACCTGGATTAATTAAAATGCCCTGATGAACGTTCAGAGCAGTCTGAATCGTGTCCACCAAGGCACCTTCATGATTTGATTGAAAGAAGGCTAGAGCAACCCCTAACCCCTTTGCGGTCTGTTTAAGCTCGGAGTTGATATCTTCAAGTGTTTGAAAGCCGTAGATTTCAGGCTCACGCTTTCCCAACATGTTTAGGTTGGGACCGTTCAATATCAAGATACTCAGCAATGTAAGACTCAGTATTACGAAACTCGGTACGACAAAACCCAGGTATGACCAGAGCAGTCTGTGTCATCCCAGAAACGTCGTCAGACTAACGACGTCTAGATCTGTGGTCATCTACCGGGATCGGAATTGGCTCAAGCTCAGGCTGAGCTTGAGGGCCAAATAAAGCCTCGATAACCTTGTCTACCCACTCTCTGAGCTTGTCAAGTGCCTGATCGATATAGTCCATGAGCTAGATTGCTCCCTCTCATCTTCTTAGCATTTCCGTTTCCTGCAATTGTAATCACAGGGCATTGGAAGCAGACGCCGACGTAAACTATCGCTACAAGCACCGCTGTAAGGAAACAGCTATAAGCAAATAGCGACGGGATCGCCCTTATCTGTGTACTTATGATAACCAATCCTGAGCAATGATCAAGAAGACCAATGAGAGGATTTACATAATTTCCCTTATTTCTTTAGAAGTAGAATTCGGAGTCATCACCATAGTCAACTAGCTTACCTGCGCCAACAGCTCTAGTCTCAGCAGGTTTAACGCGCTCAGCGCACTTTGCTGACGAATGCGATCGCGCGATGACTCTTGACCAAATAAGTGTTTCTCCGTTTTGATCCCATGCGCTGAAGCCAATCCGATATAGACTAGCCCGACTGGCTTTTCTGCGCTACCGCCGCCCGGTCCGGCAATACCTGTGATGCTAAGGGCCCAATCTGTTTCTAGACGATCACGCACTCCCGACGCCATCGCTGCTGCCACTTCCGCGCTGACTGCGCCACAGCGATCTAGTACTGCTTTATCTACGCCTAGCACCTGCTGCTTCACCCGATTGTCATAGGAGATCACGCCGCCCCAGAAATAGCTAGAGCTACCAGGAACTGCCGTGATCAGTCCGCCTAAACTGCCGCCAGTACATGATTCAGCAACGCTGAGGGTTTGCGATCGCGACTTCAAAAGCGAACCTACCGCATCCGCCAGCGTTTCGTCATCTTGACCGAAGTAAGCTTCTCCGGTAATCTCACGCACCTTCGTAGCGACAGGATCGATCAGCTGATTCGCCGCTGCTATCGACTCCGCTCTGGCCGAAATTCGCAGGATTACCTTGCCACCCAGTGCATAGGGGGCCACCGTCGGATTCTCTGCCTCTAGCAAGGAAGCGACTTTCTGGGACAGCGTCGATTCACCAATCCCCCAAAATTTCAGCGTTCGGCTGTGGATCACACCGTCTGCCCAGTCATTCGCCTGTAGATAGGCGATCGCAGTCGCCTCCCACATCGCCTTCATCTCCCAGGGCACTCCTGGAAACGTCATAATCGTCAGACCGGGTCTAGGCATCCAGATCACGCCAGGAGCAGAGCCAACCGGATTGGGCAAGATTTCTGCGCCTTCTGGCAGCAGCGCCTGTCTACGACTCGTTTGGGTGAGCGTTCGACCGCGTTTAGCAAATTTTTCTTCGAGGTCAGCAACGATCTCAGGGCGTTCGACCAGCGGCGTGGAGAAGAAGTCGGCAAGGGAGGCTAGGGTGAGATCGTCAGGGGTAGGGCCAAGGCCACCTGTGAGAATGATCAGGCGGGCGCGATCGCAAGCAATGGCTACGGCCTGTTTGATCCGAGTCGGATTGTCGCCGACCACGCTCTGGTAGTGATGAGCAATTCCTAGACTCGCTAGCTGCTGGGCTAGATACTGAACATTGCTATTCAAAATATCGCCAAGCAGTAGCTCTGTCCCTACACATATAATCTCAGCACTTTTGTTCATGATGGGTATTGAATGGCAGCTATTGATTGGTGGACTGCTCTTTCGCAGCATTATTGCCTACTTTTTGCCCTTGGGATTTGATGAAGCCTACTATTTTCTCTATGTTCAGAATCTCGACTGGAGCTATTTTGACCACCCGCCTGCCGTGGCAATTACAGCAGGGCTGGGAGTTTGGCTGACCGGAACGGCGACGCCCTTTACACTGCGACTAGGCGCGCTCATTCTGTTTACGGCCAGTTTATGGCTACTCTATGCAACGGGAAAATGGCTGTTCGGGTCGCGGGCGGGATTGATTAGCAGCGTGATCGCCTCACTCACTCCGCTATTTTTCCTCAGCTTTGGCGTGCTAACCGCACCCGATAACGCGCTCATCTTCTTCTGGAGCCTCACGCTTTATCTTTGCGCTCGCGAATTCTTTCCACCTAGCACAGCAAAAAGCACCCTCTATCAGTATCGTCCCACCGCTCGAATCGTTTTTATTTCTCTGGCGATTGGATTGGCCTGTCTCAGCAAGTACCACGGCTTTCTGCTAGCGCTAAGCGTTGTGGCTTTTTGTGCAACTAGCAAACCACACAGAACCGTCTTCCAATCGAAATGGTTGGGATGGGGACTGCTGATATTCGGAATGACGCTCTTTCCGCTGCTGTATTGGAATGCAACTCACGATTGGATTTCGCTGCGATTTCAGCTCGGCGATCGCTTTGCCGAATATGGCGACGATAGCAGCGGCTACTCGTTTAGTTCATTGCTAGGGGTCATCCTCGCTCAGTTTGGCTACCTGTTTCCTAGCATTGCGCTACCGCTGTGGTGGACCAGCGCAAAAGCTTTGCTCAATCAGCTAACTGGCAAATCGTCTCGATAGATCAAGCGATCGCGATCAGCAGACTGCGAGCAAGATCAATTTTCTACTTTGGAGCGGACTGCCCACGGCACTTGGCTTTACGTTAGTGGGCGGTGCAACTCATACTTTCCCGGCTTGGCCTGCACCAGGGCTGTGGAGCCTGGTTATTTTGCTGGGCTATGCTGCTACTCTCTGGCCGAAAAAAAGGAATACGCCGCTGGCTGACGGTTTCAGCTTGGACAATCGGCATAGTGCTGATGTTTACGCTCACTCATATCACGCTAGGCACGCTGCAAAAGTCAGGCGATCGCGCGCTTTTTGGTGGCATCATTCCGATCGAAGCAGACCCATCGACAGAGCTGATAGATGTGATGCAGTTGCGATCGCGCTTTGAGCAGTCCGAGGAATTCACATCGGCTATAAACACCACTAGCTTTGTAATCACATCGAAATACTGGCTAAGCGGATATGTAGCGCTAGCAATGCCAGAAGATATCGCTTTACCCGTCAGCAGCTTTACAACTGACCCGCGCGGTCATGCTTTCTGGTTCAATCCGCAGCAGTGGATTGGCAAAGATGCTTTGCTTATTAGCTTGGATAGGGAGACTCGAATAGAAGAAGTGGGTGCGATCGCTCCCTACTTTGAAACCATCACGCCGCTCACACAAATCGCTACTAAACGCGGCGGTGAAGTCTCTGAGACTTTCTACCTCTACAAAGCCGAAAATCTCCAGCGGCCCTATCTCTATCCCTACTGAGCCTGATCACCTGAACCTAATCACTCGGCCACACAGACTACTTAGCTAGATGCACGGCCTTCCAACCCGTAAAGCTCAACAGCGCTGTCGACGCACAGACAAAAGGAATACCCGCTCTCAAACCAGAAAAAGCCATCGCCAAGCTACCAACCCACAGCGCCAGCACATAGATAAACATCACCGTGAACCGATGAGAAAATCCAGCATTGAGCAAGCGGTGATGCAGATGACGCTTGTCCGCTACAAAGGGCGATAGCCCCTGCCGCATCCGCAGCAAAATCACCGCAGACATATCCAAAATCGGGACTGCCAAAGTCAAAGAAGGTAGCAGCACCGCAACGGTCGTCACCCCTTTTACCAAACCAATTACGCCCACGCCAGCCAGCGTAAAGCCAATGAAATAAGCCCCGCCATCGCCCATAAATATCTGAGCCGGGTTGAAGTTGTAGCGCAAAAAGGCCAGAGACCCCCCAGCCAATGCCGCTGCAATCAGCGCCGCCGCAGGCTGACCCATGTACAGGCTTACCACCACCATCACCGCCGCCGCAATTCCAGAGACACCGGCGGCTAGCCCGTCCAAACCATCAATCCAGTTGATCGCATTCGCCATCCCCACTAGCCAAAATATCGTGACTAGCAAACTCAACCAGGCTGGCAGCTGAGTAATCCCCATAAACGGAATCGTCAAAAAGCGAATATCTACGCCGACCCACCAGGCAACTGAGGCTACCGCCGACTGCATAATCAATCGGCTAATCGGCGATAGACCAAACAGATCGTCAATCAACCCAATCAAGAAAAAGGCTAAGCCACCTAGCGTGACGCCCCAGACCGAATACTCAGCAACCCGTTCTAGCGGCTCACCATCACTTCCTAAAAAGCCGCCAGCCGCCCAAACTGATAGCAACGCCACTAGCACGCCAATAAAGATAGATACCCCACCCAAACGCACCATCGGCTGGCTATGAACTTTTCGGGTGCCGGGCATATCTACCCTCCCGCTGGCAAGACCAGCCTTTCTCACTAGTGGCGTTAGACACAGGACAACGACAGCGGAGAGAATAAAAGCGAATAGATGGTAAAACGGGAATGCCATCGGAAGAGTTGAGATAGGGTGGGCAAAAATTAAAGATAGATACTTTCAGGAATAGAGGCTCGAAGACACCTCCTGCTATGGAAAAATGACAGCCAAATCGATCAGGGTAGCTGTACTTAGAGAAAATCGGATGCAGACAGCATCAATTTCTGTAAATTTATCACCGTTCGGCGACAGTATAGCCTTTGCCTACTGTCTAAAGGAGAAATAGCACCCAGTCAACTTTATATAGATAGTAGAGATCGCTGCTGTCGAATATCTTCGTTGAATCTGCTGACGAACACTAGTTTTCGACGACTACGTAGATTTTCCTATATAAAACCCCCAAGCAGTCGTGAGATCACTTGGGGGGTTCGTATAGCCGCTATTGACGATGCTTATATCGCTTTGCTACACCAGCGCCGGTTCGGGCGATCGCAAGTGAGGATATAGCGGGAAGCGATCGCACAGAGCACTCACGCGCCGCTTACAGTCTGCCTCCACACCGCTGTCTTCCGGGCTCAGCAACCTATCCGCAATAATATTAGCAATCTCTACAAATTCTGTCTCGCCCATACCCCTAGTTGTCATCGCAGGCGTCCCTAGACGCAAACCGCTAGTCACAAAAGGAGATTCTGGATCAAAAGGCACCGTATTTTTGTTGGCCGTGATGTGAACTTCACTGACCAGGGCATCTGCAATCTTGCCTGTCATGCCAATAGAGCGAAGATCAACTAGCACCAGATGGTTGTCTGTACCGTCAGAGACGACTTTAATCCCTCTTTCCTGAAGCTGAGCGGCCAGCGCTTGAGCGTTCTTGATCACCTGGGCGCAGTAAGTTTTGAATTCAGGCTTTAGCGCCTCACCAAAAGCAACTGCTTTAGCCGCGACGACATGTTCTAGCGGACCACCCTGACTGCCAGGGAAAACGGCCTTATCAAACTTCTTACCGAGCTCGGCATCGCGAGTCATAATCAGCCCGCCTCGAGGTCCGCGTAGGGTTTTGTGCGTCGTAGTGGTGACAACATCACAGTGCGGCAAGGGGTTGGGATGATGACCTGTCGCGACCAATCCAGCGATGTGAGCAATATCTGCCATCAGATACGCACCGACTTCGTCTGCGATCGCTCTGAACTGATCAAAGTGAATTGTCCGAGGGTAAGCCGAATATCCGCAGATAATCAGCTTCGGCTGGTGCTCTACCGCTATCCGACGAATCTCATCAAAATCGAGCTGCTCGCTCTCCTGGCTCACCCCGTACTGCACGACGTTGAACCACTTCCCCGAATAGTTCACAGGCGAACCATGCGTCAGGTGTCCACCGTGAGACAAATCCATTCCTAAGATTGTGTCACCCGGCTTTAGCAGCGCCAAGAACACAGCAAAGTTTGCCTGAGCGCCAGAGTGCGGCTGTACATTCGCATGAGCCGCCCCAAACAGCGTCTTCACTCGTTCAATCGCGAGATGTTCCGCCTGGTCAACGAACTCGCAGCCGCCGTAGTAGCGCTTGTTTGGCAACCCTTCTGCGTATTTGTTTGTGAGCACAGAGCCCTGAGCTGCCATCACCGCCGGGGAGGTAAAGTTTTCACTGGCAATTAGCTCCAGATGAGTTTGCTGACGGTTCAGCTCCCCATCAATAATGGCAGCTAGTTCTGGGTCGCTCTGCTGCAAAAAATCTACGTTAGACTGTCTCATCAATTTGCTTTCAAGTCACTTTGAAAGGCTTTATGATAGCTCGCTACAAACGCCAGAAGACCAACAAATCGCAAAGAAATTCTATGAGAAAAGAGAATAAAAGGTGATGGGTAGCGTGAATAGATTGCCTAGCGAATCGCTAGAGTGGCAAAGGGAAGGGGGCCAGTCTGTTTTGTATTTTGTGACGACTTCGAATGCGCTAGCTACAAGAGAAATTAAGGTCCGCCTCAAAATGTAACGCTTTGAAACATATAATAAGGAAATTACGCATCGTCTAGCCGTGCGAGAAAACGACGATTTTCTGCTGGTTTTTGCGATCGCAGGGCGCGCCTGGCTGACTCGTCCGACGACTATTGTTCATTTTTCCAGTTTGAGGCATTGATGCTGCAACTGACCCATCCTTCAACGACCCTTACGCCTAAGTTTGTATCGCTCCAAGAGTCCTACGAACAGTGTCGTCAGATTACGGCAGAGTGCTCCAAGACGTTCTACATGGGCACGCTACTCATGCCAGAAGCCAAACGTAGAGCGATCTGGGCGATCTATGTCTGGTGCCGTCGAACCGACGAACTAGTAGACGGTCCGCAGGCAAAGTTCACAACCGAAAGCACACTAGACCACTGGGAGTCTACGCTAGAGTGTCTGTTTTCTGGCAGTCCAAAAGACAATTTGGACGTGGCGATGGTTGATACGCTAGAACGCTACGAGCTAGATATTCAGCCTTTTAGAGACATGATCTCTGGGCAGAGAATGGACTTGCACCGCTCTCGCTACAACACCTTTGAAGAGCTAAAGCTGTACTGCTACCGGGTAGCTGGTACCGTTGGGCTCATGTCAACGGTAGTGATGGGCATGGACAGCGAGATCAATACTTCTCCTTGGATGCGCTCAAACCCAGCGGCTGCTCCAATTCCTGAAGCCATCTCGCTCGGCATTGCCAACCAGCTCACCAACATTCTTAGAGATGTCGGCGAAGACGCTAGAAGAGGAAGAATATATCTGCCGTTAGAAGATTTGGAGCTATTCGACTACACCGAAGCAGAGCTAATGAAAGGGGTAATAGATGACCGCTGGCGTGCGTTGATGCGTTTCCAAATTCAAAGAGCGTTCAAATACTACCGAGAAGCAGAAGCTGGAATTAGCCGACTGCACCCAGACGCACGCTGGCCCGTATGGACAGCGCTAATGCTGTACAGAAAAATTCTAGATGTAATCGTTGAGAACGATTATGACGTTTTCAATCAGCGTGCGTATGTACCCAAAGCACGCAAGCTACTCTATCTGCCTCAAGCACTAATTAGAGCGCAGGTTTCGTAGACAAGATATTTGTAGACAAAAAAAGGCAGACCTACGATACTTCTCGTAAGTCTGCCTTTTAAGCAACGCACCGGTTCTAGCGGCTGTACTCTTAAGAAGGGGTTGTCTGCGCCGCTAGCATTTCTTTTAGCTTTGCTAGATCTTGCGCCCAGCGAGGGTCCGGGCCAGCATCAGCGGTCTGACTTTCTGCTACAACGACGTTGTTGCCACTGCGTTTGCTACCGCTCTTCTTGCTGCGACGTTGACCGCTGCTCTCACTGCGAGGAGATTCATTCTCTTTCTCGGTTCGAGGCGTCGCTTTTTCTACCTTCAAGACAGCATCTTGTAAAGTGAAGCCGTTGTACTTTTCGACTAGGGCATCGGCGATCGCATCGTCTTTAGCAGTCACAAAGCCAAAGCCTCGACACTTGCCGGTTTTACGATCTGAAATCAGCTTAACTGAGACTAGATTGTCATTATCTTCAGTAAAAATAGCCTCAAACTCTTCACGCTCAAGATTCCGTGGCAGGTTGCCAAAGTACAAACGAACTGACATGTGAGTATAACCTCTAAATCTTTCTAACTTTCTTAAATTCCTGATAGAACAAGCACCAGCGCCTACCCATAAGTCGGTCTATAAAGCGCCTACTCATAAGCAGTACACAGACATGCTCAGCCCATCAGAATATGGAAAAACTTTTTTTCACAATGTTTTCTCTTGAAAGGTTGGTAACACCTTCTATTAGACAATTCGGAGCTTCTAAAGCCACTTAGAAACAAATGCTTCTAGAGTGTCATAGAACCATATAAGTCTTGACCGCGGTGATGAGCCCACATAAAACGATTGAGTGCAACAGGCGAAGGAACAAACCTGCGCCTATGCAATAACGCCGTCGCGACCAGACAGAACCTGCCAAAGTTTTGCTTTTGATTCGGCGTAAACCTTCGCTGCTCGTCTCTTGCTTTTCAGCATCTGTCTTCAACAGCAGAGCTAGCATGTAAGCTGTACAGCTGGTTTCTCACTCAGCCACTAATAAAATATCACGATGTCAGGTGCCCAACCAAGTTATCGAAGTAACTAGTAAACCTTGATAAAACTAAGCGAGTGGGTTGCCATATTCTCGTTCAAGTGCAATACATTCCACCATTGCAATCACCAGCCAACCACAAATCAATAATACAAGGCAATAAAAAGCCAGCCGCTATAAAGTGACTGGCTCAGATGCTGTGTTGAGAGTAGGAGAACCCGTGCCCAACGCTAGATAAGTACAACCTGTAGATTGCCAGCTCATCCAGACAATAGACAAAAGCTCTTGCGAAAGAATGTAGCACTCTTTGACTGATGCCTGCAATATTTCTTCATATTAACCGGATGTAGTTTCTCTATTTTTGGTGGTCGTTTTTTGTACGTATCAGCTTGTATAGCAAAGCGCGGATGCATTCGCACTTTGCTATGGCACTTTGCGCTATAGAACAAGGGGTGTAGCCTTGCTATGTGTAGCAAGCAAAGTGCGGAAGGCTATATGTCACGCGCTTAGTAGCAGCCATAACCCCAACCCGGTGGCAGCGATCGCAAAGACAAGCGAGTAAAGAGGATGACTAGCTGCGAGCAGCGTTCCGTTGCTTAGCCGAATCTTATCGATATCAACCCAGGGCTGAGCGCCTCGGCGAAACCAACCAAGAACCTGGACTGATTCACCTTGAAGCAGGCGAGGCGTTTTTGACCGGTTGAACAGGTTGCCTAACGGTCCAACCATGGAAAAGAAATGCAGCTTGATCAGGCCGAAAGGCGATCGCAAATACAAGTCTTGACCTAGCCAGTTAGCAACCCCTGGCCTACCAGATATTGTGCCTGTAAGCTTTGTAGGCAAGCTGTCCACAGGTAAAAGATCGCTACGGCAAGTCCACTCCGGTAGCGCCTGAGAAGGCGGCATGGAAAAAGATAAGTCAGGAAAGAAGTGATTGATTCGTAAGAGGCTACCGATGCCAGCTCCTAGTAATATGCAGCACTGAAGCAGACCATTATCTCTATACATCCAGTCGAGCGCAGGCCATTTGAAGAAGAGGGCGATCGCCCCTAACCCCCACAGCACAGCCCCGACCATCGCGCCTATCAGCAGCCCAAAGTACGGCGTTCCCTGAGCGATCAGCCGCTGCCAGTTTTGCCTGGACAGTCCACTTCTTCGAGAAGACGTGGCGAATGCAATTTCCGGGGTGAGCTGCCAGTGCTTTGCATAGGCGGCGATCGCACACAGCCGATCGCCCAGGGGAGGCTGAGGATCTAGAAAGTCCATCCAGTTTCGCAGCGGGTTCTTACTATCCCAGGCGAATAGCTCTGTTAGGGACAATTGGCCATAGAGGTTTTGTCTAGCAAGATCGGCACGCGCAGGCATTAGCAGACTCAAACTCTCAGCCCAATTAGGAGTGTATCCTTGGCGTTCTACGCTGGCAGCTAAACCAAAAGAAAGTTTGGTAAGTCCTCGAATCAGAGCGTTGGGATTGCCAGTAATTTCGGTAGCGGCGCGATCGCCATAATAAGTCCGGACCCGAGCCACCCAGAGCCCCGGCAGTCGCATCAGCCAAAAGAGTCCGTAGCTAAGACTGGCAACTATTCCTACTGGCCACTTCAGTAGTGGCTTTTGTTTATTGCCCCACAGTGCTAGCTGCCAATAGATCTGATGCAATCCCTGAAGCAACAGACCGTGAACGCAAAGCAGCGGCCAGTGCCAGCTACTCCAGTGTGATAGCTCATAAGCAAGCAGAGCCGCTACTTCGTCTTCTTTGAGTTCAAACAGCAATCCATCTGAAACGACTAACCTGGCATTGCGAGGGAGCCAGCCATAGGAAAAAAGTATCGGCACATCACTCGGTAGCTTCCACAAGGTGGGCATATTCCATCGGCGATCGCGGCAGTAGCGACTGATGACGCTGGCAGATTCTGGAGAGTGAGTGCGTAGCTGGCTAATCGAAAAATTCTGGCGGTCTGCAAGCCGAAGCATCAAGTCCCACAGCCAGGGTGAGGCGATTGTGATCATTAGTAGAACAGCTAGCAGCGGCCAAGTCACGTTTCTAAACGAGCCGGGTAGTGAGTGGACCCAGAAAGGCAAAATTCTATCTAGAAAAGCTAGGCAGCTGTTGATAATTGCTACAAGACGATGAATCAAAAAGCGTAGAAGCAGATAGAGGGCGATCGCACTGCCTAGCTGAGCTATCCGCAGTGGCCCACGCTTGACTCGTCCTAGCGATCGGGCTTTCTGTAGGCGATCGCCACAGATCCATAGATAGCCCTCACTCTCATCCGCTGGTTCAGCTACGGCTTCGGCTGTAACGGTTGTTTCTTCAACCGCGTTGTTGAGATAGGCGTAGTGAAACATAGATACCTGCGATCCAGGCTTTTCATCAGGAGCTTCTAGGACATCGGACTCTTTTGAAACACGATGAGACTCTGTCAGCGGATCAACAGCCCGGAAGTCATTAATAGGCGTCTTTACCGGCTGAGGTTTTGGCCTGTTGCTTTGTAAGGTAGGTTCAAGTGGCCGGAAACCACTCTTGTCTCTATTAGCAGCACTGTCAGTAGCAGCAGCTGATTTAGCCAGTTGACGATCAATATTGGTCAAAGCCGTCTCTGCCCACTGTTGAGGGGCTGGCATAGAAGTCTTTTGCAAGATTTTTTGGCACTGCGCTCTAGCTTCAGCCCATTGCTTCTGAGCGATATAAGCTTGCGCTAGGCCCATACTTGCCTTTAGCCAGTAGGTTCGACTACCTAATTGAGTCAGCCGATTAAATGATGCGATCGCCCGCTCATAGTCACCCGCTTGATAAGCAGTAACACCCGCCTTGAATGCTTTCTCTAAATTGGTTGCAGAGATTGTCATGAGGAGCTTTGCGGGTAGCGATGACGCTAGAGTACGCAGGTGCTCGCAAGATATAACGGCTCTCTGTTCTCCCTACTCGCCTTCCCAGCATCGAAGCCCTGATTCTCAGTGCCCATCTCGACACTGAGCTAATCAGCCACGCCCAGGATAGTTTCAACTAGCGCGTACAGGCTTTCCTCACTCTCACCGTCCATCTGCCGATCTTTTAGATCGATCAGACCGTGGGCCAAGGTCTCGGCTTGCTTTTTGTAGCGCGCATTGGCCGACAGCAAATCTGTAAAAACTTCTTGCTCTACTTCTAGACGACTAGCTTCTTCTGAAATATGAGAGCTGTAGCCGTCTTCTTCTACGTCGTATCGCAGCAGAAATATGAGCGCGTTGCAGAGTTCTTGTAGCTGCTTTTGTAGCTGACGCGTATCTAGCTCTAGTCGGTCAAAGCCGACAGTACCAGTTATACGCAGTTCTACAATTGGCTGCTGGTCAGGAATGATTTTCTTTGATTTGATCGCTTTTTCGATGAGTGCGATCGCCCCTTCTCCTACCGATTCAATCGCGTCCTGACTCCGCAGCTTCTGCTGCAATCGCACAATTGGCCTTTGCTGATAGTCCGTCTTCAGCTCTGCCTTAATTGTCCCTTGCTGATCGATCTCGACTAGATACGCCCCTCGATCAAATTGGCTTTCTTCTACATTGTTCGCCTCAATCGACCCCGGATTAAAAATCCAATTATCTTCTGAATAATTCTTGTGAATATGACCTAGCGCTAGATAGTCCACGCCTGCCTTCTTCAGCGGCAGCACTTCCGAATAGCGCAAAGCACCTGAATATCGAGCAATCTGTCCCTCTAGCCCATGATGAAACAGCAATATAGAGGGGCCTGGTGCTTCCGGCAACTCACCCATCGCCGCCGCAATCTGCTCTATCGCCCTCGGCGCTGCCGCTCCATACCAGTTAGAGCCCAACACCCGCACACCGCAGTCTAGATCAATATATCCGCCCCTATTGTTTTCTTCATCCCAGGCAGAATAAAACGGCTCTCCCGAGTTGGTGTCCCCTGGTTCCAGCAGCTTCAGCATTTTCTCATCAGACAGGTAGCGTAGCCAGCTCGACTTCGTTCCGTAGGGCGCATTGTCATGATTGCCCTCGATAGCGAGTACGGGAATGTTCGACTCCTTCAATATCTTCAGGCAGTACTGAGCGTGATTAAGGATAGCGGGCTTGATATTTCGATGCTCAAATAGATCGCCGCCGATAATGACAAAATCCACCCGTTCGGCGACTGCATATTTCTCCAAAACGTCCTTCAGCGCATAGAAAAAATCCAGCGTTCGCGGCTTGCTGTCATAGCGATCAAAGCCGAGATGAATATCAGAAATGTGTAGAAACTTTGCCATGACTTAAAAAGCCCAGTACTCTAGCGTAGAGCGTTTATTGTAGAACGGCTGAGCTGTACCGTCGAGACTCTAAACCATACACACAAGAAATGCCCAAAATAAACGAAGGCATGTTTCGTCTTGAGATCCGGCTAGACGATCACAATCCAGCACACTGCCATGCGGTTTGTGCGATGGGGAACTGAAAATTAGGCTTACGACAATGACGCCATTCTGTATCTGATGCGAAGCAAGTCTCCAATATCGGAGACTAGACAAGCCACTATCAAGAAGGTATCAATGCAGCTAGGAACATCGAAAAGAACTACTTCAGCTTTGGAATAAGTATCATGGCTGTAATGATCATTCTCACAGCTTATGAATGTCTCAGAACTAACTAATGCAGCTCGTGGTCTTGATGAAGATAGAGATATCGACGAAGCAATTGAACAGTGGAACCAGCAGAAAAACTACCGCATTGCACCCACAGACGTCCGATATCTATCTGAGATAGGCAAAGCAATCATCACATTCGAGAACGGTTCGAGCTATCAATTTGATCCTCTGCATATCCAAGAAGTTACGTTAGAGACCCACCAACCTACAGAAGATCAGCTTGCAGACGTTGTTATTAGAGCTGGCGGCGAATCTCTACACTGGCCACAGCTAGATGCTTCGGTTGGTATTGATAATCTTCTATTAGGGCGATATGGAACGAATCGGTGGATGCAGAAACTCAAGACACCAGCATAATACCTAATCAGATAGGCACATCTAATACTCGCGCAGTGCCCTCATAGAACAGGTGGTCATGCTAATTCGACGCACTCGCAGAATATAGAATAGTGCTGCCGCTACACTGCTTCTGTGGTCGAAGCCGCTAATTCCTCTAGGCGCTCCTGCTGATCTTGCGAGATGCAGGTTTGGACTGACGGTTTCGATGTCGCCTTCTAGAACCGCAGGGAGTGAGAAGTTCTGATTTAGTCGATGGTCGGTGACACGGTTGTCTTTGTAGTTATAGGTGCGAATCTTTTCGGAGCGTGAACCAGAGCCGACTTGAGACTTTCTCATGGAGCTGATTTCGTCTTTTTGCTCCTGTAGCTTCATTTCGTACAGTTTGGCGCGCAGAATTTGCATGGCGCGCTCTCGGTTTTGAAGCTGCGATCGCTCCTCAGTACAAAACACCCGAATCCCCGTCGGCTTGTGAATCAAATCCACGGCCGTCTCTACCTTGTTCACATTCTGACCACCCGCACCACCAGATCTGGCCGTCGTCATCACGATCTCTTTTGGATCGATATGAATCTCCACATCATCCACCTCTGGCATCACCGCCACCGTCGCCGTAGACGTATGCACTCGTCCGCCCGACTCCGTTAGGGGCACTCGCTGCACCCTGTGCACACCCGACTCAAACTTCAGCTTGCTATAAACCTGATCGCCCTGTATCTCCATAATGGCTTCCTTCACGCCACCCATGTCGGCCCGCGATTCACTCAATAAGTTCGCCCTCCAGCCCTGACCTTCGGCGTATCGGCTATACAAGCGCAGCAAATCTCCGGCCCAGATGCCCGCTTCATCCCCACCGGTACCCGCTCGAATCTCTAGCATGATGTTCTTATCATCATTCGGGTCGCGCGGCAGCAAAAGAATCTTCAAACGATTCTCTAAAGACTCTAATGACTCCTCCAGCTCGCTGACTTCCATCGCCGCCATTTCCTTCATTTCGGAGTCGCTAGCAGCCTCTTTGTAAACTTCTCTAGCACCTATTAACTCTTGGTCAGTCTCTTGCCACTGATGATAGGTCTGCACCGTTTCTTCCAAAGAAGCTCGCATCTTAGCAATCTTCTGAAACTCATCTGGGTCTTTGGCCACATCCGGGTCGGCCATCCGCTGAGTCAGTTCGCCGAATGTCTGTTCTACGGACGCTAATTTTTGCAGTAGATAGGATTCAGCCATAGCAGTTAGCCAGAACGGAGTAAATTCGAGAGGGGCTTTAAATAGGTTTAGCGAATCTATTCTCCACAGAATAGATTCTTAAAAAGAAAACAAAAAAATTTCCGAGCAACCTAAACTCAGAACCTAGCTGAGAATTGATCGCTCGGAATTGTAAAAACTTGAGGACGCTAAGCTTTAGCGTCGCCTTCAGCTGTCTCTTCAGTTGTTTCTGTAGGTGTCACTTTCGGTCGACATACCGTACTTACGCAAGAACCGCTCTACTCGGCCCTCGGTGTCAATAATCTTTTGAGTACCTGTGTAGAAAGGATGATTACCAGACCAAACGTCAATGTTCAACTCGGGTTTGGTAGAGCCCACGGTCATGACTTCTTTACCGTTGCAAAATACTTTTGCTTCGGGGTACCACTGGGGATGGATATCAGCTTTTGGCATTGTTCTAGAGGAATGTAGTTGAGAAATTGGGATTCGACTGCGCTCAGCCCACGGGTATGAGTCAATAAATATAAAACCAGCCAGGTGTCTGAGCGCAATCGAAGGCACACCTTTTCGTTTATGCGCTTAGCGCTTCGAAAACTGACCTGCTTTACGAGCTTTCTTCAAGCCGTACTTCTTCCGCTCCTTCTGACGAGGATCGCGGGTGAGATAGCCTTCAGTTTTCAAAGGCATCCGGTTGTCAGGATCTAGTACACATAGGGCACGAGCAACGCCTAACTTGATAGAATCTGCCTGTCCAGTGAGGCCGCCACCGCGCACATTTACAAGGATATCGTACTCACCTTCTAAGCCTAACGTCTCCAGAGGTGCCTTTGCAGCGGTGAGATAGGCAGGGTTTGCCTGCAAGTATTCTTCACCAGGCTTTTTGTTAACGGTTAAGGTGCCATTACCAGGAACTAGGCGAACCCTTGCAACTGACGATTTGCGGCGGCCAGTGCCCCAATATACAGCGCGATCAGATTGGTCTGCCATGATTTAGTTAGCTCCAGTAGTGTTAACGGTTAGGGTTTGTGGGCTCTGCGCAGCATGGGGATGATCAGGGCCAGCATAGACCTTGAGCTTCGTGAATAGCTGACGGCCTAAGGCATTCTTTGGCAGCATGCCTTTGACTGCTTTTTCAACAATCCGCTCGGGAATACGCACTTGCAACTGGTTGAATGTCTCTGTCTTCATTCCGCCAGGACGGCCGGAGTGACGGCGATACAGCTTTTGCTCGCTCTTTCTACCAGTTACGATGACTTTGTCGGCGTTGACAACAACGACAAAGTCGCCTGTATCCATATGCGGAGCGTAGTTTGGCTTTTTCTTACCGCGCAGCACTTGCGCAATCTCAGTAGCCAGTCGACCCAAACGCTGATCAGCGGCATCTACCACATACCAATCGCGCTCGATTTCTTTGACAGGAGTAAGGGTAGTTTTCGTAGACATAGCGTGTACCGTGGGCGTTTTAGGTCTTTAGTTGAGTGAAAAGTTAGTTAAGTGGAAAGTTGATGAGAATTACGAAGGGAAGTGAAATTGAGGTTGGGTATCGACCCAAACCTTAGATTCAAAGGGAAAATCCGCATAGCCGACCCGCAGCAGGCAAAGGCCCTGAGGTGGAGCACTATATCTTACCAAATCGCGGCGCTGATTTCTCCAGATGGTTGCAAATTCGTCTGGTGATAGCGTTTGCTCGCCGACTTGGACAATCAAGCCCATGACCAGACGAACCATCCCGTACAGAAAGCCTTTTGCCTGTAGCTCGATCTGAACAAAATCACCGAGCGGGAGCACTGCGCGTCTTGCAGCTCTACCCAAGAGTGAGTTCGATCAGAGCCAGCGCGATGAAACGCGGCCAAATTATGATAACCCAACATGGGCCGAAGCGCCTTCAGCATTAGGCTTTCATCTAATGGCCGATGGTAGTAGTGCCACACGTAAGGTCGAACGAACAGATTTGGATACCGACTGGTGTAGAAGATATATCGATAGCGCCGCCAGTCAGCAGAGAACTGAGCATGCCAGTCGCTAGCGACGGCGGCTGAAGCTCGAATGGCAATATCATCACCGAGTCGGTCGTTCAAGATAGTCTGCCCACCGCTCTGCTGGGATGACAGCGGGCGCGGCGAAGTGAGCAATCTGAGCAGCAGCATGGACCCCTGCATCGGTTCTACCCGCACCGACTAAGGTTGAGCTGCGACCAGTGACAGATGCGATCGCCCGCTCAATTTCAGCCTGCACCGTCCGCTCTGCATTAGCTTGCCGCTGCCAACCGTGAAAATGGGTTCCCTGATACTGGATCACCAAAGCTACTCGCTGAGTAGCTCTTTTATCAGGTGGCAACCTCTGCAATTGCCGGGAGACCTTTAAATTTCGGCTATCAGCTGAACTCATCCTCTCAGCCTATCTGTTAGCGTCCCGCTGAGCAGCTCAGCAACAGACAGAGAGCCATCTAGGTAAGCTCAATGATCGCCATGCGAGCGTTGTCACCACGACGAGTAACTGTACGCACAATCCGAGTATAGCCACCATCGCGATCGGCGTAGCGGTCGGGGCCTGCTCAAACAAAGCGTGTACGAGCTGCTTATCGTACATGTAGCCCATCGCTCTACGACGCGCAGACAAAGTGCCGTCTTTGGCTAGGGTGACCATTCTCTCAGCTTCTGAGCGAACTGCTTTTGCTCTTGTTTCGGTGGTTTTGATTCGGCCATTGCGGATCAGCTCTGTGGTGAGCGATCGCAAAAGCGCCTTACGCTGGTCAGCAGCCTTACCCAGCTTTGGTACACGACGACCGTGTCGCATTGGTTTATCCTCTTTCTTTTAAACTATGAAAAAATGAGCGCAGCAGCGGAATTGCAGTTTGCATGCTCCCGCCGCCAATCAAACAGACTTGGACTAGACAGACTTAGCCGGTTTCTCCAAAGGCAGCATGATACCTAAGTGAATTTGAAGTGCCTCAACGACTTCCTCAGCTGACTTTTGACCAAAATTCTTGATCTCTAGGAGATCTTCTTGGCTGTAGTCGAGCAGATCGGAAACCGCATTGATTTGCGCACGCTTTAAACAGTTGTACGCGCGAACTGAAAGCTGTAGCTCTTCAATAGGAATCTGATACGTTGGATCTTCTTCCTTCGTATCCTCATCGCGCTTAGGCTCAAGCGTGACATCCTTGAGCGGATTGAACATATCGACTAGCAAAGCCGCCGCTTCACTCATCGCCTGCTGTGCCGTCAAACTGCCGTTTGTCCAGATTTCCATCATCAGACGGTCCTTGGGCAGTCCTTCAGGATCGATAAAATTCTCGACGCTGTAGTTCACTTTGCGCACAGGCATGAACACGGCGTCGATCTGCATGAATTCAACGCCACCGGTTTCTTCGCGGCTACGGTCAATTGCTTTGTAGCCTTTGCCGCGCTCAATCCGAAATTCCATCTCTAGTTTGTGACCAGCTGAAACAGAGGCAATGTAGCGATCTGTACTAATTAGCTCTACCTCAGAAGGCAGATCAAAATTCGCGGCGGTTACTTTTGCCGGACCTTGAACCACCAGACGACCAATCTGAGGCTGCGCTGAATAGCTCTTCAGTACAGTCTCTTTCATGTTCAATAAGATATCCAAGACATCTTCGCGTACGCCAGGAATAGTAGAAAATTCGTGGCTAGCACCTGCAATTCGCACAGATGTAACGGCTGTCCCTTCTAGATTGGAAAGCAGGACACGACGAAGGGCGTTACCTACTGTCGTACCCTGACTGCGCCCCAAAGGCTCAATCACGAACCGACTAAACTGGCTCTGGTCATCTTCAACAATCGACTCTACACAATTAACTTGAAACTGTGCCATTCATAACCTCTGGTGGACTTTAATAGCCGGACATTGGCCTGCGTAAACGGCCTTTGGGCTAAACATAATATCGATGGCTGCTAAACTCGCCAAACTTAAATATTTCACCCTGTTTGGAACGCTTTCCTACACAATATCTCTTGAGAGCAACGTTCCAACAATGTGACGTTCTAGGTAAGAACAGCGCCTTACTAAAACGACCCGCGCAGTTGCGGACTAGACGCGACGACGCTTGGGAGGGCGACAGCCGTTGTGAGGAATAGGAGTCACATCGCGGATCAAGGTAATTTCTAAACCAGCGCCTTGCAGGGCTCGAATCGCCGTTTCACGACCCGATCCAGGGCCGCTGACTTGCACTTCGCACTGACGCATGCCTTGATCAATTGCCCGACGAGCAGCGCCATCGGCGGCGGTCTGCGCTGCAAAAGGGGTACCTTTCTTTGCCCCCTTGAAGCCACTAGAGCCTGCCGACGCCCAGGAAACTGCGTTCCCGCTCGCGTCAGTGATAGTCACAATCGTGTTGTTGAAGGTGGATTGAATATGGGCGACGCCGTTAGGAATGTTCTTTTTCTGCTTACGGGGCCCGGTCTTTCGAATAGGTTTTGCCATGTTTATCTAGCTTAAAGCTGAGGTGTTCTTTGGAATGAAATAGGTGCGCAGGAGGTTTGCTAGTGAAGCTACAAGCTGATCTTGTCTAACTAGCACTTTGTCTAATTAGCTTCATTGACAAGAGCCGCTCAAAGACAGTGTCTGACAATTTCTGAATACTCGCTTTTCCAATCTGACGAGATATTCGCTATGTAATTTCACTTGAAAGCGCAGACTGAAAACAGCTTTGTATAGGCTCAGTGCGCGATCGCAGCAGCTATGTCCTGCTCTGCTGAATTGACCAACTAGCTGATCAATTGACGATCTACTTGCGAGGCGGCTTTTTCTTGCCAGCAATTGTCCGCTTACCAGAACGGCGAGTACGGCTGTTCGTACGTGTACGCTGACCTCGTACGGGCAAACCCACTCGATGACGGCGACCGCGATAGCAGCCAATGTCCATCAATCGCTTGATGTTCATATTCACTTGACGGCGAAGATCTCCCTCTATCAGGTAGTCGCCTTCGACGGTCTCTCTTAGCTTGATGATGTCTGCATCTGCTAAATCCTTGACTCGAATGTCGGGGTCCACGCCCGTTTTTTCGAGAATTTCTTGAGAACGGCTAAGACCAACACCATAGATATAGGTCAACCCGATTTCAATTCGTTTGTCTCTTGGCAGGTCAACGCCCGCAATCCGTGCCACCGATTATTTCTCCCTTGTTTACATATTCACTAGTCTCTACGCATGCAGAAGGCTAGGAATAAATCGTACTTAGCAAAACCAATAAAAAACCTACTAGCTATTTTGACGTTAACAAGCTGATGCTAACGGATATAGCCAATAGATTCACAAATCACCGACCCTAAGCGTAAATGCCCTGGGTATCGGAGGTGCCTACGCTAAGCCTAACCTTGACGCTGCTTGTGCTTGGGGTTAGGGCAAATGACCATTACTCGACCACGACGGCGAATAACTCGGCACTTTTCACACATTTTTCGAACAGATGCGCGGACTTTCATGTCCAATTTTCTTATTTACTACAGATTTGCAATCCTATCAGAGAAAACGGCATCCGACAACACATGCTTTGCGCTTACTGCTCTTTCTACGGAAATTTCTCTATGACAAAAAAGACACCCTAAACCGTTGGCTAACAGTTCAAGGTGTCTTCAGAAAATATTGAGCCACTACACGATTTCTACGGTGACTCTATTGTGAGCGTTGACTCTGCGAGCGTCGAATACCGCTTATGCACCTCTGCGTAGAGCTGCTTCTACCTGACGAAATTCTTGCTCTAGGCGATCTTGTAGCTTCTGAGGAACAGGGCGGTTGGGATACGAGCTGTAGTGCCCAGCTAGCGCATTCAACGCAGTACGCATAGTGGCAAACGAGCTGAGGTTCGAGACAGAACCGTTACGACGATAGCGAGAAGCAAACCCGTTGATTTTGGCTTTAGCCTCGTCTTGGAACTGGACTTTATTAGGGTCGTCTTTGGGTAGCGTGATTGATTCTCTAAGGGTCTCGATTAGCGCGGTGGTATCTTCGGTGTAGTTGCCAGTGAGGCCATCGCTAGGGCCGACAGCGCTACAGCCAGTTAGTCCGATGACAGCCACCAGCATCAAGGCAAATACTCGGGACAGTAGGTTTCTCATAAGGTTGTTGTGGGATGAGCAGTCACAGCGAGGTAACGCGATCGCAAAACCACACCCGCTGAAAAGATAAACATACGTGACATCTTATCTGATGGGGTGCGGCGAGGATAGTCCCAAAGGCAGAGCTTCAGCAGATGGGGATCACGCTGGATAGATTCGCAGACGACGGTTGGGCTCATCTCCAAAGCTCAGCGATTTTAGCCGATAGTGTTCAGCGAGTTCGTGCTGCATTTTGCGAATTTTGGGCGATCGCGGCAGTAGCTCAACCGGCTGACTTTTGGGAATCACAATCTGCTCTACCGCTAGTCTGGCTTCTTCTAACGCTTCTAGCTCATCGTCCGCGCCGTTGTGAGCAAATAGATCGAGATTGATCCCTTCTGCCATTTCGCCCTCGTCATCGAGATCGAGCAGGCGACGAAGCGATCGCGTGATCTGTGGAATGCTATTCGACTTTACCGTGTATACAGGTAGCTGACGCGCTTTGGCGACCTGCTTGAGTTTGGAATGGTTGCGGATGTGCGATCGCAGTGCCAGCACCGCATCAGCTGACGCCAGCTCTTTGGTGAACTTCACTGGCAAGTCCAAAGTTCTCACGACGTGGTCTAGCTGCTGACGGCTAATTCCATACGCATAGATACGAGTAATATTCTCATCATTGCTCTCGTAGAAATCGTCTCCGGCGACCTGCGCCAACCGATCCGAAGAAACTGGCAGCTGATGTAGAGAATCGTCTAACAAAGACTGGAATCGGCGCTGCTCGTCGATTCGCCCGTCAATCCGACCATCGACCATCGGCTTGGCGACTGACTGAGAAGTGGGCACATAGCTGGCCCGCTTACCAAAGACATCGGAACCCAATGGTTCTACTGGCGGCATCTTTCCGGTTGTTCGCCAGCCGCCAGGACTCGGTTGAGCCCGCAGACTTCCTGCTTTCAATCTGCCACGTCGATCAGATTTCAGCGCTGCCGTTGCCAAAGACGACTCGCTCGGAGTCTCATCAGTGATTACAACCTGGTTTTCAGCGTTGACTGACCTAACCTGCTGACCCGGCACCCGGCCTCTTAGCAGGAAGTCTACTGTAGCGGATACATCTTCATGCACCACCCAACGCTGGCGCTCTAGCATTTCTACGGCAATGTCAAAGGTAGGCGGAGCCTTACGCTCCAGCACGCTCTTTTGACTGCCCCGCCTACGCGCCTCGTCGTCTCCTAGCGTTACAGACTGAATGCCGCCCACCAAATCGGAAAGTGTCGGATTCTTAATCAAATTCTCTAGTCTGTTGCCGTGAGCAGTCCCGACTAGCTGTACGCCACGCTCTGCAATCGTTCTAGCAGCTAGCGCTTCTAGCTCCGTCCCAATCTCATCAATGACAATCACTTCAGGCATGTGATTCTCCACCGCCTCGATCATCACCTGATGTTGCTTGTCAGGATGAGAGACCTGCATCCGCCGAGCTCGGCCAATAGCCGGATGAGGAATATCGCCGTCCCCCGCAATCTCATTAGAGGTATCGATAATCACCACTCGCTTCATTAGGTCATCGGCCAAGACCCGCGCAATCTCTCTGAGCGCAGTTGTTTTGCCAACCCCTGGTCTGCCTAGCATCAAGATTGAGTTGCCAGTCTCAACCAGATCGCGAATCATCGTGATCGTGCCAAAGACAGCTCTTCCCACCCGGCAAGTCAATCCGATCACTTCGCCTTTGCGGTTACGCATAGCGCTGATACGGTGCAGCGTCTTCTCTAAACCCGCTCGGTTATCGCCGCCAAAATGACCGACGCGATCCACGCAGTGCTGCAAATCAGCTTTTGAGACAGGCGCATCCGCCAGGTACTCTACTGAGTCTGAGAAACGAGCTTCAGGCTGACGACCCAGGTCTAGAACGACTTCAATGAGCTGATCCCTCTGAGGATGCTCCTCTAGCTGCTCTCGAATGTATGCTGGCAAAATCTCTAGCAGTTGAGGCAGATCGTCTGTGACCGCTTGCGACTTTACCTGGACAGACTGGAGGCGCTTGTTAGGTGAGGCACTTCGAGAAGAGTCAGCAGGCTCTACTGACGCGCTACTTTCAAACAAATTTTCGTTAAGACTCGCCATATAGAACTTTCAAACAAAAGACAAACGCAGCAGCTGACGGAGCGCTCTTCGTTACATTTCATCAGTCAATGGCCTAACAAGATGTATTGATAGAGACGTTGAACTATTGAGTCTTTTGTGGACCGATAGCCGCTTGCTTTAGGGGCAGTACCAAAGATTCAGCAAGCGTCACAGCTGTCTGCAATGCACGGGGTACTTCTTCAAGATAATAGTTTTGTTCTATAACTGGCATTAACAGACGCCTAGCGTAGCTACCGTAAGCGATCCCAGAGACAGTAGGTAAAGCGGTCGCAGAACTTGGGTCTGGCGACATCAGACCTAGCTCGTTAAGTTTTGTAAGCGTGTACTGGTTGGTTCCACCCTGCTAGCTGTACATAGCCTGGTAGGTCGGCTGCTAATACCTTTTGTGCTATTCGAATCGCAGCATGGGTTGTCCCCTTGCCAATATCTCCACTCATCGGTCGCCCGTCTGTCTGCCAGACCAGCGCAGGTTTGAAGGTGCTAGCGCTAGCACCCATGATTCGCTGTAGCTCTTTTAGATAAGGAATGAGGTTCTTGTCGTCAGGGCAGCTAATTGAGACAAGCTGAAGCTGACTGGCTTGAGGCTCAATAGTTTGCCAAAGATGAGTGAACGCAGAGAGCTGGCCTACTTGAGTATGAATTTCTAGCGCGTTTGCTTGGGATAGGACCTGGTGGGCGATCGCATCCAAAGAAGTCGGCTGAGACCTCGCCTCGATTAAGCCATACGGACAGATTGGCAGACAGCGCCCACAGCCGTAGCAGCGATCGTGAATGACACCGGAGTCGGTTGGGATCAAATGCGATCGCCGCCGCCGGA
Source organism: uncultured cyanobacterium (assembly GCA_963772185.1). Lineage (GTDB taxonomy): Bacteria > Cyanobacteriota > Cyanobacteriia > Phormidesmidales > Phormidesmidaceae > Phormidesmis. The sequence continues at coordinate 74,333 of CAVYWR010000032.1, forward strand.
CAAATCTCCTCACAGGGCCGCGCACAATCAGCCGGACACACTGCCGGATCAAACCACGCTTTACGAAAGTGCGGGTCTTCGCCAGCACTCATGCTCACCATCAGCAGAGGCCGTTTGTAGTGAGGTCTTTGCCATTGGCCACCTGTCTGATTTGCCAACCGTTCAGCCACAGCTAGGCCCGATTTCACCGCTGAAACAACGGCGAGATCGGCAGCTACATCTATACAGTCAGCTCCAGCTAGAGCATAAGCCAGCGCCAAGCTTCTAACCGCAGGCAAGTCTTGATAGCTAGCACCGCAAATCAGCTTGAACCAGCGGCCGGAAAGCAGCGACTGAACAGGAGTAGTCTTTTTACTAGAGTCTAAAATCTTCACTTGGATGTACCCGGTCGAGTATCCACCAAGCTACTAGGCCTGAGCGTCACTAGGCAGAAGCAATCAGGCAGCGATCGCCTGCTTCAGTGGGAACCAGCTCATCTGCCGTTCACCACCGATTTCTAGAACCACCTTCACCCGAGGCTCTAGAGTAGGCAGCGTGACTAAAAACTCAATCTCCTGCTCGGAGAGAATGTGCCCTTCTATTAGCCAAAGCAACAGGCCCTTTGACTTGGCAGACATCGCTTGAAGGCGATAGCTCACGATGGGAGGAAGGTAGTAGCGATCGCCTGTCGCCGAGTCATCTAAATTCTTCTTGCCAAGATGGGGAGGGCGTACGCCATGCACATCCAGCAAAAAAGCCGACAGATCGCCTAACCCCCTCACTGACATATGGACGCATTCATAGCCAGCCGAGCGAACCCGTCGCCGATAGCGGCCCTCGTGTCCACCCTCTAGCGGCATCCGCACACCCAACGCGCCAGCCTTTTCAAGATCGCTTGTGAACTTATTAAACGCGATGAGTGCCATAGGGTTACAGAGAAATAAATAAGCCACAGATATATTACTTCATAACTAGAGTTCCAGAGAATAGACCTTAGGAGACGTGGGAAAGGCGATCGCGATATTAATATCGCAGCTCCATTGCATCAATAATTGTGTAGTCATAGGCAGTGCGGTGCGATATAATACGGATTGCCTAACTAATGAATAAGCTTCTCGGGACTGTTTTATCAACACCGAAAGTAAATTTACGCGAAACGCTAGACATAGAATGAAAAGCGTGTAATAGTTAGAAGCTGTCGCCAAAAAAGTGGATACTAGAGGAAAGCTACCGCCTACGAAGCAATTTGTACTGATAGCACCTTAGGAAAGGTCTTTGTACACTGCTTGAAAGCTGTACTGAATTCTCCAAGTCCAAGGCGAAAAGATAAGGCAAGTTAGAGACCTCAACAACAAAGTCTCTAGCGAACAAACGCCTATCGACTGTTTTCCAGTGTGGTTGAGCAGACGTAATAGTTAGCTCTTAGTTTTTTGTAGTTGCAAGAGACTGAGCAAGCTGTGCGCGTGCTGCTAAAGCCTGGTTGTGTTGTGTCAACGTGAAGCGGAGACGGGATTAGTGTCTGTCGGTATTCTTGGTACCAAACTTGGTATGACCCAGGTGTTTGATGAAACTGGAAATGCAATTCCAGTCACCGTCATTCAAGCTGGCCCCTGCGTCATTACGCAGATAAAAACAGAACAGACAGACGGCTATTCGTCTGTGCAGATTGGCTATGGAGAAGTCAAAGAAAAGGCTTTGAATCGGCCTAAGCTTGGTCATCTCCAGAAGTCAGGAGCGACTCCGGTTCGTCACCTACGTGAATATCGCGTTAGTAACACGGGCGAATTTGAACTAGGCCAAGCTCTAGCGGCCGATCAGTTTGAAGCAGGTCAGCTAATTGACGTTAGCGGCATCAGCATCGGTAAAGGATTTGCTGGCAACCAAAAGCGAAACAACTTCCGCCGAGGCCCGATGTCCCACGGTTCTAAAAACCACCGTGCCCCTGGTTCGACTGGCGCAGGTACTACGCCAGGCCGCGTCTACCCAGGCAAGAAGATGGCTGGCCGGATGGGAAACGAGAAGGTCACTGTTCGTAAGCTCAGCGTGGTCCGAGTGGATAGCGATCGCAACCTCCTTCTAGTAAAAGGCGGCGTACCTGGCAAAGCCGGTACACTGCTCAACATCACACCTGCAACCATCGTCGGACAGCAGTAAAGCCAAGCAGCAGTAAAGCCAAGCAGCAATAAAAAGTCGGACATCCGAAACAGGTAACAGGCAGTGGTCGATTAGGACCAAAAGACACAGAACGGTAAGGTCTCAGGACTCGAAAGGCTAAAGGAACATCATGGTTGATTGTGCAGTTAAAGATTGGCAAGGCGAAGAGGCAGGCTCAGCCACCCTGGACTTAAAAGTCGCCAACGAAGAGAATGCCTCACACATCGTCCACCGGGCGCTAGTTAGGCAGATCAACAACGGTCGTCAAGGGACTGCTTCTAGCAAAACTCGCGCTGAGGTGCGTGGTGGTGGTCGCAAGCCATGGAGACAGAAAGGAACAGGCCGTGCTCGCGCTGGCTCAATTCGCTCTCCGCTGTGGAGAGGTGGCGGTGTCATCTTCGGCCCCAAGCCCCGCGACTACACAACCAAGATGAACCGTAAGGAGCGGCGTCTGGCCCTGCGCACCGCGTTTCAAAGCCGCGTTGAAGAAATGACCGTAGTCAAAGATTTTGGCACCGAGTTAACTCAGCCTAAAACCAAAGAAGTGCTAGCAGCGCTAGGTAGATGGGGAATTGAGCCCGCCGATAAGATTCTCATGGTCTTCAGCGAGAAAAACGACATCATCTATCGCTCTTTACGTAACGTGCAAAACGTTCGCATGATCGACGCGACCAACCTAAATATCTACGACATCTTGCATGCAGATAGTTTAGTCGTGACAGAGTCTGCCCTCGAAAAGATTCAGGAGGTATACGGTGAGTAAACGATACGACGAGCGCGAAATTCCAGACATCATTCGCAAACCTCTAATAACAGAGAAGGCAACCATTGCGTTAGAAAACAACCAATACACCTTTGAGGTTGCCCCGAAAGCGACAAAGCCGCAGATAAAAAGTGCTATCGAACAGCTCTTTGACGTCACAGTAGTTGGGATTAGCACCCAAAACCCGCCGCGTAAGAAGCGCCGTGTCGGTCAGTTCATTGGGCATCGCGCCGCCTACAAAAGGGCAGTTGTCACGCTCGCTCCAGACGACACCATCACGCTATTCCCAGACGTCTAGTCGTCAACTAGCGACTGACCTCTAAACAAAACCCGCCAACCGCAACCTACTTACAGCTATGGGCATTCGCTCCTATCGACCACTCACACCAGGAACGCGCGAGCGTACCGTTTCAGACTTTTCTACTGTCACTGCTGACAAACCTGAAAAGTCTCTTACATACTCGGTCCATCGTCCTAAAGGACGTAACAATCGCGGCGTTATCACCTGTCGTCATCGTGGCGGTGGGCACAAGCGTCTATACCGTGAGGTTGACTTCAGACGCAATAAGTTCAACATTCCAGCTAAAGTAGCGACGGTCGAATACGATCCGAACCGCAACGCGCGCATCGCTTTGGTTCACTACGAAGATGGCGAGAAGCGCTACATTCTGCACCCAATCGGGCTAGAAGTAGGCACCACGATTATCTCTGGTGAAGACGCTCCTTTTGAAGTAGGAAACGCGTTGCCGCTACACCGCATTCCGCTGGGTACAACCGTTCATAACGTGGAACTCGTTCCGGGTCGCGGTGGTCAGATGGTTCGCGCCGCTGGTGCGGGGGCTCAGCTAGTAGCAAAAGAAGGTGGCTATGTCACCCTCAAGTTACCTTCTAGCGAGGTTCGCATGGTTCGACGCGACTGCTACGCCACCATCGGACAGGTCGGGAACGTAGAGCATCGCAACCTATCACTGGGTAAAGCGGGTCGTAAGCGCTGGGCGGGTCGTCGCCCTGAAGTTCGAGGCAGTGTGATGAACCCGGTAGATCACCCACATGGTGGTGGTGAAGGGCGAGCGCCGATTGGTCGCAGCGGTCCGGTCACGCCGTGGGGTAAGCCAGCGCTAGGATACAAGACTCGGAAGAAGAAAAAAGGTAGCGATGCCCTGATTGTCCGTCGTCGCCGCCGTTCTTCTAAGCGTGGTCGCGGTGGTCGTAACGCATAACTACAGTTCTATTTCTTAGGTAAACAATATGTCTCGTTCCCTAAAGAAGGGGCCCTTTGTCGCAGACCACCTTCTTACAAAAATTGAAAAGCTCAACGCCAAAAACGAAAAGCAGGTCGTCAAGACCTGGTCTCGGGCGTCGACAATTATTCCTCAGTTCATCGGTCATACGGTAGCTGTTCATAACGGTCGCCAGCACGTACCCGTCTTTATCAACGAGCAGATGGTGGGACACAAGCTAGGCGAATTTGCACCGACTCGAACTTTTAGAGGCCACGCTAAAAGTGATAAAAAGGCCCGGCGATAGAGCCTTTTAGAGCCCCTTTGGAGATAGACCCAGGCAGGAGATAGACACAAAAAATGATTGATATTGACTCAGATTCTCAAGTAAAGGCAACGGCTAAGTTCGTTCGGATGTCTCCTCGCAAGGTTCGTCGTGTGCTCGACCAGATTCGAGGCCGCTCCTACCGCGAAGCGCTGATCATGCTCGAATTCATGCCCTATAAATCCTGCGAGCCTATTTTGAAGGTTTTGCGCTCAGCAGTTGCTAACGCCGAGCATAATAACGGTCTAGATCCCGTCAGCCTGTATATCAGCGAGGCGTATGCGGATCAGGGCCCAGTACTAAAGCGATTTAGACCTCGCGCTCAGGGCCGGGCTTATCAGATTCGTAAGCCGACCTGTCACATTGCGATCGCAGTTGCACCTGGCGCTGAGGCATAGACCCTCTCTTTCAATCGTCTAATTCACGCCCTCTCACCCGTTTTTTCTAAGGAGTACATCAGTGGGACAGAAGATTCATCCAATCGGTCTTCGCCTTGGCATCACTCAGGAGCATCGCTCCCGCTGGTATGCCGACAAGAACCGTTATCCAGCGCTGCTCGAAGAAGATCATCAGATTCGCGAATACGTCATCAAGAACCTGGCCAATGCAGGCATTTCCGATGTCCATATTGAGCGAAAAGCCGATCAGATCGATCTAGAAGTTCGCACCGCCCGTCCTGGCGTTGTCGTCGGAAGAGGCGGCGCAGGGATTGAGACACTTCGAGCTGGGCTGCAAAAGCAGATCAAAGACGACAGCCGCCAAATTCGCATCAATGTCGTAGAAGTTTCCAAAGTCGATGCGGATGCTGGGCTAATTTGTGAGTACATCACGCAGCAGCTAGAGCGACGGGTTTCGTTTCGCCGGGTTGTTCGTCAAGCGATTCAAAGAGCCCAAAGAGCGGGCGTCGAAGGCATCAAGATTCAGGTCAGCGGCCGCTTGAACGGCGCTGAAATCGCTCGAACTGAATGGACTAGAGAAGGGCGAGTACCGCTACACACGCTTAGAGCAAACATTGACTACGCCTATAGAACCGCTCAGACGACTTACGGCATCTTGGGCGTCAAAACTTGGGTCTTCAAAGGTGAGGTGATTCCTGGCCAAGAGAACCAGCCCGAAGAATCAAAGGCTCAACCGCGTCGCCGCCAGCCCCGTCGTCGTCAGCAGTTTGAAGACCGCTCTAACGATTCTTAGTCGAGACTCAT
>CAVYWR010000033.1:0-26460 GCA_963772185.1 uncultured cyanobacterium
ACCGTTGTCTCGAAAAGTCTAAAGCCTTCTGATAAGGCCATTTTGATACATGCTTTGAGACACTCTTTCCATACGGTATCGAAATCTCTAAATTTCGAGACTATGTTCTGTTGAAAGATGTCTCTACTTTTTGAGTTGTTGTTCCACCTTTCGTCCATCAGTCCTTCCGCTGTCCAATGCGTAATCGGTTGCCATCAGGATCAGTCAGATGCACTTCGCGTGCCCACGGCTGATCCTCAATTTCAGTGCTGAACTCGGCAGCGATCTCATCCACATTATTGACGTATAGATAGACGAGTGTGTTAGGTCGAGCATCGCCATCATGCTCTGACAGATGGAGTGCGTTTGAACCACGACGAAGAAATAGATATAGAGGAAACTCCGGAGCGAAGCGGTGCTCTCCTTCCGTGATAAACCCAAGCCGCGCGTACCATTTTGCAGTTTCACAGGCATTCGCAACGCGAAAGATCGGGACAAGTTCTTCAGGCACAATGATAATTCTCCAGCAGACAGTTGAGTTGAATCAATCTGCTTAAGTATATGGTTAGCAGTATTTAGAGCTACAGAGTCGTGTATGACTGGTTGCGCCGCCGGCAACTAGACGGGGGCCATTTCCTAAAGCAGCCACTCTTTGCGAACGGCATCCTTGATATTCTTCAGCTCATCTTCCGAGGCGATAGAATAGTCTGTACCTATCTTTGAAGCATAATCCTTTTCCTTCTGTGTGTTCTGGCTAGCTATAAAAAACTCCTGACTCACAGCGGCACTCGCTTGGTTGATACTTTCTATATCAATTTCTTCTAGAGGAGTGTCTACCGACCCAATCAAGAGATGCTGACTAGATATAGGTAATAAAATGCGTTGAAACTCTTTGCCTACTCCAATATGAGATCTATATTGATTATTAGGCATCTGGCAGAGTGAAACCGCATCTCCCAGAATGAAACTACCTTGTTCTCTAACGTATAAAAACCAGTTTAAGGTTTTGAACCCTTCGGTTCTTTCTTTTGGGAAAATAGACTCGGCCAAAATCTTTATATGCGTATTTCGAGCCGTGTCTGCCGATTCACCTTGCATGGATTCAAAAAAACCGCTTGTAAAAGGATTTGACAACACTGCTTCCTTCACAAATTTATCGGTTGCCTCTGCAATGATGCTTGGGTTTTCTTCTAGCCTTTTCCGTACGATTTTTTGTTGAGATAAAGTCGCTTCTCCTATTTTTCTTTCAAGATTTTCTTCGATTGTTTTTTGTTTTTTGTAGAGACTATTTCGTAAAAAACTCTCAAAATCCGATGGACTTTTGAAGAGGTCTCTAAACATATCTAGAGCTAGGCATAGCGCTTCTTCACCAGATCTTCTAGCGTGTTTAGTCCTTACAAATAAATGAGCCACTAGCTCTGCAACTGCAAGCTCTTCTATATCTACAGGTGTATCTGATATGTGTTGCTTAAGTTGGTTCACTATCTCGGCATACTTTGGCTCAGCGTCTGTGATCGTTGTATCAACTACAGAATCCTCTAAACCATAGAAGAATCGTTCAGCGCCTTTATTTCTTGTACTAGTGCGATACGGACTTTTCCCGCTAGGGAAGATCCAGACTTGAGTTTCCTTCTTTTTCTTTGTCTTCTTCTTGGTGTTGCTAAACCCGCCATTCTCAAGGCTCAAGACAGCGAAGCCTCTCTGTAGGAACTGTGGTATGAAATGCTGATTCTTCCCTGACATCTAGTTGGAGCTTGAGAATTGTACTGCCTAATTCTAGTCCGTCAATCTAGGCCGCACAGGACTTTCAGATAGTAGACGTAGATAAGTGCCATGCTTCTCCACTACACATGAATGGGATTATCCGCACTAAATGCTATTGGTTGTGGAATTGATCCAGATAGAGGTATGAATCGTTAGCCAATTGCTGATAGAAAAAAGGTGGGACACCATCAGCAAACTCCAAAGCAGTACATGTGATCGTTCCGAAAATCTTCGTTAAAGATACATTTGACTTCAAAGTCGGTGTAGGGCGAGCAAATGAAAGCAGGCTCTATCTTTGCGGCTTTGTACGATGTGTCAGAAACAATGACCGTGACGAGTTTTGAGGACGGTCTTCTTACTGGAACCATAGCTGTGGGCGATCGCACCACCACACACACAGACAGCAAAGCCGTAGGTCATGATCAGCCGCAATCAGCACTTATTGATTAGCCGCTTTCATCACCCTGGCTATATCGCGCTTATCCTGCTTTTTCTTCAGGCTGTCGCGTTTGTCGTGGAGCTTTTTACCTCGGCCAAGCGCGAAGCTGACTTTGACTTTGCCGCCTTTTAGATACATCTTTAGTGGTACTAGCGTCAGACCTTTCTGCTCTACCTGACCGATTAGCTTACGGATTTCCTGTCTGTGTAGCAGCAGCTTTCGGACGCGGCGCGGCTCGTGGTTGTAGGCTAGGTTGGTCATACTGTGAGGCGAAATATGCACGTTGTGTAGCCAGACTTCGCCGCGTTTGACGTTGGCAAATCCATCGCGCAGGTTGACTTTGCCTTCACGGATAGACTTCACCTCTGTGCCAGTCAATACAACGCCTGCTTCGTAGGTGTCTAGAATTTCGTATTGATAGCGGGCCTGCCGATTATCGGCGACAATCTTGACGCCACCACCTTTGCTAGCTTTATTGTCTGGGTTAGCCATGGGTCTCTATCAGTTCGAAGAAGGATGTGCCACAAGGCACCATTCGTGGAGTTCGTATTCTACACAGTCGTTAGCGATTAGCGGATCCGCTTCGATGATAGCTTTTGCCTCGGTCATCGACTCGGCTGTAAAGATTAGCATACCGCCGCCGCGCTCTGCCCAGTAGCCGCTTTTGGCTTGGTGCCCGCCATCAATTAGCTGTTTGACATAGGCGACGTGCGCACCGACGAACTGATCGAATCTGGGTTTGTCGACGATGCCTTTTTCTATTTTGACGAACCACGCCATTAGCTAGATTCCTGTTCTTTGCTGTTTGTTGGTGAGAGGTTGAGGGATGAGATCGCCTGCTCAAATGCTCGAACCGCGACGCTAACCCCTTCTGCCCAAGCCAATTCTATATATTGTGGTATCTGCGTTTTTAGATCAAATTCAGGAAACAGCGGACTGCGATCGCTGGCCACATACTGACCCTCTTCTAGCAGATAGATGTTGAGGGTATTGCCCTTGTATATCCATAGCTCAGGGACGGCGATACTTTCATAATCTTGGGGATTAGTGAGTGAAGTGAGATCTACTTCCAACGCCAGGTCCGGCGGCGGATCAACTGCTAGATCAATCTTCTCTTTTCGTAGAATGTTCCGTCGATTGGCTATGTAGAAGCAAGCATCCGGCTCGACGCCCGCCTCGTCAAATTTCTTGAGTGTGATTGGATCGAAGCTCTGGAAGTCTGTTTCCTGCTGATACAGTAAGCTTTTGACCAAATCTGAGAGCGCGTCAGAACGATTGCTGTGCTTGGGCGAAGGGGCCATCAGTCGAATTTCTTGGTTAGCTGCGTTGAAGTAGATTTTGAGCGCAGACTGATTTTTCCTACTCGCTAGTAGCGCCTCGTAGTCTGCCCAGCTCTGTTTGCGCAGCACGATATCTGCACCGGGCGAAAGCTGAACAGACTCTTTGGTGGTGGTTAGATTCATAGATTGCGATCGCTCTACTTCAATTCCAACTTCGCTCTAATTTCGCTCTATTGAGAGGTAACAGAGGCGCGAATACTTAACTGATGACAGACTTGGCAGCAGGCTACCGACATCTACACTTGATGATGTCATAAATTAAGTAAAGGGAGCCTAATGATGGCGACTAACGAAAACGAAACTATAAAAACAAGCGCGGAGCCTGGTAAAGGCGCGGCGGGTAACCAGCAGGCTGTCCAGGTTGCGCAGGCAGTGGGCAAAGCGGTTCAGCCTGAAGGCACTAGGACTATGCCCGGTGGCGACGTAGAAGGCAATAAAGAAGATATTGCCAGGGCAGAAGAGAGTGAAGCTGGCACTGATATGAAGACGACAGACGGCTATGTCGTTGATGATTCAGGTCGGATGAACAACTTCGCTATAGAGCCTGAAATGTACGTCGAAGAATAGACCCGCGAATAAGCTTATCTTTGCCAAGCAGCCTGAAAGAAATCTCGCTCGCAGACCATTGCATATCGATAGGTAGAGCGAGTGATTTCTGTGTCAGAGGAGTATCGATCGACTAGGCTCTCTAACTGCTTGGCCAAAGGTTCAAAATCGTCACTGCTATAGGTGGTAATCCAATCCTGGTAATCGTGGGATGGGTTACCATCTTTTGCTTTTTGGCTAGCGGACTGACTGGCGAGCTGTTGACCCAGGTAGGCATATAGCCGCATACAAGGCGACATTGCTACGGCAGTGATGCCAATCGGCTGGCTCCAGGCGGTGGAAAGTAGAAAGTCTGTGTACTGTCTGGTGGCAGTGCCCGGTTCTACCGTCTTGATATCAACGTTCCAAGACTGAGCGTAACTTTGATGCAGGTTCAGCTCTTGCAAAACGCCGTCAGCTAGCGCATGAAAGGTTTGAAAGCTGTCCCAGTCTGGCGCTTTGGCCGCTGCGATACTGTATGCCCTGGCAAAGGCTTCTAGGAAGAAGGCGTCTTGACCCACGTAGTAGGCAAACTTTGCCTTCGCCAAGGAACCATCGCCAATTCCTTGGACGAAAGGACTGCTTAGAGAGGCTGTGGCTAGGTCTTGGTTGGCTTGCCACAGGGTTTGAGAAAGAGACACGGTAAAAGTGGGAAGTAGAAGGGCAGGCGTAGCCTACTGAGTGTGTCCCATCTATACAAAGTCATCGAGCCCTCATCCCCTAACCCCTTCTCCCCAGGGAGAAGGGGAACCGGACTCAAAGTCCTTCTCCCTAGGGAGAAGGATTGAGGATGAGGGCGACACAGTGATTTGCAATAGTAGGACGTACTCTAGCCTACTCAGCATGCCAGCTAAACGATGCTAGCACCAGCCTCCACCCGACGGATAGCAACAACAGCAGGCTTCGGCGGTGCATTCTCAGTCATATCAGGCCAGTTAGATCCGATGGGGACTGCTCGCTGCTGTAAGAAGGTTTTGCCGTCGGTAGTTTTCATCTCGAAGTCACGGGTCTCTACTGCCATACCTTTGCGGATGCCGTTACGCTCTCCAGGGTGCTGAGCTGCGACGAATAGCGTGCTGCTATCTTCGGTGAAAAACGGTCCGGTCAGCTCGCATTCCATTGGTCCGTAGGCAAACATTTTGGCTTCTCCGGCTTTTTCCTCAGTGGTGTCAGTAAGAGGAATCTTCCACAGGGAGTTGTTGCCATAGACTCCAAGCAGTCCAGGTCCGGTGATCGGTTCGCCGGATTCATCCTTACGACCAATGGGGACTGGGTTGTTGTGCTTGCTGGTGGACATGTCGGTAACGACCCAAAGATTCCCCTGGCTGTCGAATTCTAGGTTGTCTGGATTGGCAAATCCGATGCCGCCGTCGGTGGGTTCGCCGCCAATCGCGATCATTTCCCAGTCAAACGAGAGCGCCGCCGGGTCGTTGTCAGATTCTTTTAGCTTCATGATCCAGCCTGCTTCGTAGTCGGCTTCGCCTTTGGGACCGACGAATATGGCTTTGTCTGGACCGCCGTCGCCGCCTGCTGAGCCAGAGGTGAAGGCGATAAATAGCGTGCCGTCTTTGGAAACGTCGGTGTCTTCGGGGCGAGCGGTGGCAGTCGCGCCCGCAGCGTTCGCAGCGAAGTGGGCGTCGATCAGGATTGCGCCCTGTTTTTCTTCTGCGGTAGCGCCTTCGTAGAGGTCGCCTAGTGTGGCAAAGTCGGATTTTAGCTGGTTGGCGATCGCATCCTCTTCCACTTTCACAAACCCGCCATCGGGTCGGCTTGGTAGGGTCACCATACCGCCGACTACGCTGCTAGGCAGTACCGGAGCGACAGCCGTATCAGGAGAAAGCGGCAGCCAGCGGCCCGTACCATCCGGGCTAAAGACAGCAGCGTAGAGCATCCCGTCTGAAAGCAGCGCAGAGTTGGCTTTGTCAGTTGGGTCTTGAACGGTGCCTGCACTAACGAACTTATAGACATGTCCGCCTCGGCGATCGCACCCCGAATAAAACGCCAGCTTCTTCCCTGCTTCTGCTCTGACGCCGACCGCCTCGTGCCGATAGCGTCCTATCCAGGTGTGCTTAGTGCCATAGTCGCTAGGATCGCTGGGGTCAACTTCCACAATCCAGCCGTATTTGTTGCCCGATAGGCCCAGCACGTTCCCCTGTCCGCTGAGGCCAGCATCGAACGCTTTCTGTGCGGGTTCAAACGAAGACCCGTCGCTGTAGACAGCTTCTGGCACCTGTGATTGAATATTTTCCTCAGCGCTGAGTACTGTTCCCCAAGGGGTTGTGCCGCCTGCGCAGTTGCCGAAGGTGCCGATGATCTGGCTACCGAGGCCGTCGGTGTAGCCTTGTACGTCGGTTTTATTGAAGATGGCGATCGCAGGCCCAGTAGACTCCAGGTAGTTGCCGTCTGTTAATCCAGAGATGCCAGAAATCCGTCGTTCGCTCTCATTTTTTGCTCTTGCCCACTGACCATCCGGCCCGCGCTTTACGAAAATCACGCCGAGCCCTTGGTCTAGCAAGGCTTCTTCTGACAGCTGCTTGATCTGTGCCTTGAGTGGGTCGTCATCAGACAAGGCAAACGCGTCAATTTGCTTATCTTCCAACCCATCCATCACCTGCTGCACTTCTGCGAACGGCAGCGACTTACCAATCACCGTCTCGAAGGTTTCCTGCCAGGTGCTGCCGCTAATGTATTCAAAGTTGACGGTGAGATAGCCTTCGTCTGGCCCAGTAGCAACAAACGATAGATAATCATTGTTGTAGCCAAACCGGGAGTCGCCTACCGGATCGCCCCAGGCGGCAATCACATCGTAGGTAAAGCCATCGGGTAGAACGATGTCGTCTTGGATTGCGTATTGTGCAAATTCGAGTGGCTGCCTGTCGGTGCTGACCTTGACCGCGTCGTACGGCATCGGGCTTCTAACCGGCTCGAACGGCTTAGCCGCAGTTTTCGCTTTCTCAACTGTGCTAGCGACCGAATCTGGAGCTGAGCTAGTAGCGGTACCTGACTCCGATGTATTGGAGTTTGAGCCGCAGCCCATTGGACCAAATGCTGACGATCCTACAGTCGCTCCTAGAAATAGCAGAAGCTGCCGACGGTTTAGACTCATGGCGATGCGAATGGTGATGCAAAAAGTACCGTTCGGCAGTCTATATAAATTAGGTTAAGAATAGGTGAACACGCTTGCAGTCTGTCGCGATTTGCTCTTTTAGCTGGTCCAAAGAATTGAACTTCTGCTCGGGTCGAATGAATCCCTCTAAGCTCACCGTTAGGATTTTGCCGTACAGATTGCCGCTCCAGTCCAGCAGATGTACTTCAACGCTGAGTGACTGACCATCAACTGTAGGTCGATTGCCAATATTCATAACGCCCTTCAGCCCGTTATTTGGAAAAGGACCTTCGGAAGTCTGTACGCCATACACTCGAACGCTGTAGACCCCGGTTCTAGGCAGATACTTATTACTGGGCACGCGCAAATTAGCAGTCGGAAAGCCGATGGTGCGGCCTAGCTGCTTACCTTGGACGACTTTGCCCGTAAGTGTGTAGGGTCGCCCCAGTAGCTGAGCGGCAATGTCTGGCTGGCCGATGTCTAGGGCGGTGCGGATGCGCGAGCTGCTGATGCGATCGCCCTGCTCGTCGTACTTTAACGAAACTTGGGTGACTGGGATATTGTGGCGGGCTGCAATTTCCTTCAACCCATCCGCATTACCGCTACGCCCTTTACCAAACCGAAAGTCACTGCCCACGCTGATCTGCCGCGCGCCCAGTTCTTTGATCAAAATCTGCTCCACGAAGTCTTGTGGACTCAGTTCAGACAGCGCCTGATTGAACGGCAGCAGGACTAGCTGCTCGATGCCTAGCTGGGAGAGCTGCCAGGTTTTTTCGGCGATGGGGGTGAGGAGCGATCGCGAAACACCCGAAAAATATTCGCGCGGATGCGGAGAAAAGGTGACGACTGTAGCCAGCGGGTGAGCATCTGAAGATACCGCCGCTTCCGATTTAGCAATGCTTTCTGAAGAGTTAGGAAGCAGAGCCTCTTGCGATTCTGTCCCCAATATTGCTGGGGGTTGATCCGGCCAGTGGCTGCTGCCGCTAGCGAGAATTTCGCCATGCAGGGTTGCAATTGATTGGGCGCTCAAAGTTGATTGGACTGGCTGAACAGTTGAAGGCGTAGATGAAAGTATGGAGCTAGCAAAAATCTGAGCCATCACCTGCCGATGCCCAAGATGTACGCCGTCAAAATTGCCTAGCGCTATATTTGTCGGCACCTTTGCCGATTGAGGCGAAGAAGTAATCCACACGCTTAACATTCTGACACAAAGCCAGTCCTTCTCTCACGCCACTCGCTTCAGAACAGCACAAAAAAAGCCGAACTAGCTACATGCGCCAGTTCGGCCTATCTGTTTGGTTGTTTCGCAGTTGGTTGATTCACACAGTAGATAGAAAGACTTCCAATCGGCTTTAGGCATTCTTCAATAGATGCTTGACCAAATTGTCCTTCACCATCATTTGCCTCATCACTTCTACAACATATTCCTGAGCCTGCTCTAGACTCAAGCCTTTTACCTGATCCTTGACAACCTTTAGCTTGAACTGCTGTTCCATGCTTAGGCTGCCGGGCATTGTGTCACCTGATGTACTCATAACGATTACTTTTCCTCAAAAGGTTGAACAGATCTGACTAATCTAGATAGATCCTTGAACAGGTCATTGATTGGGCCATCGAAGATAAAAACTCAACGAACAAATCAACAGACTCCAGAGGCGGCTTTGAATTCAATCATTCAGCTGGTTAAAGGATCTAACCAAATTTGATTAATGGAATTCTAACCTCGCTGCACACTATCGTCAAATTGTAAATAGATTCGGTAGCAAGAGTTACCTAAATTAACTATTCAAGGCTTTTAACTTGTTTTTCCAGACTTTGGACGCATATAAGATATACGGATGAAAACCAGCTAGAAACCTGATAAATCAAGGAATCTATCAGTAGATTCGCGGATAGTTCCTCGGAGTTGACCAAGTCTCGAATCATGTAGTTATGTTAACTAATCGCTTCTGGACTGTGTTCATCCAGAAGGCTAATCTTGTCTATTGGGTGACCTATCCATAAGACTGACCTATCCGCAAGACGCTAAGGAAAGTAAAAGGGGCGGAGATCCTTTCTATGGGCTGGCTTTTCTGCCTATGCTGTGACAGCGCTATATTATTGAGTAGATATATAGGATCAGTGGGTAGACAGCCTTTATGAACGTAATGGAGTTTTTCCAGCAGAGTGCTGGGCAGTGGCAATCTCAGCGGACGACACATCATTTGCCATTTCGGCGGGCTGAGCTAGGGGGCTCTAACATCTCTGTAGAAGCGCTGCCTGCTGACAACGAAAAGGTCATAGAGATCTGTAAGCTGCACGACGTTGATCCTAGCAGCGCAGTGGGTGGCGCTTATGTGCAGTGGAATGGCGAAATGGCCTGGGACAAAGAAGACGAGAACCACAAAGGATCTACTGTCTTTGCGCTAGTGCCTGATGCTGATAACCCACAGCAGGGAAATTTGCTCCGAGAACGTGGCTACGCTGAAATTGTTCCCGTAATTGGTCGCTTTGAGATGGATAGCGAGAATGGGCTAGTCCTGACAACTGAGTACGAAACGATGAGTTCGATTGAGCGCTTCTGGTTCCCTAATCCCGACTTGCGGATGCGCACTAGCGTCGTCAAGAGATTTGGCGGACTGAGCACGGCGTCTTTCTGTGCTGAGTCGCGAGTAGAAACTGTTCCTGACACAGAAAAAGATGATGCGGCGGCTCGTGAGGCGTTTGCGGTCGGTTCGCAGTATTCTTCTTTTGGCTGGTAATTTCTTCCTACACCTGTACTTCGTGGGCAAATCGGGCCACTTTCTCAAACTCAAATGGGCCTGCCACTGACCCCCAGACTAGCTCATCCGTTTTAGGGTCGCGGCCTCTATCGTAGCTAGTCATGTGGCTCTCGGTGACGATGAACTCGTTATCGAGATAGGTGTTGGCTCCTTTGCGGACGACCATACACTTTTTGCCCGGTTCGACTTTGCCGCGAAAGCTGCTACCGGTCCATTCTACAAGGATGTCGCAGCCGTCCATTGGCTCTAAATCCTCAACGCGCAAGGTCGCTAGCTTTTCTAGATCGCGAGCTGCACCGTAGTATTTTTCCTCATCTTTGACTTTGTAGTTCTCTAGCAACACGTCATTTTCGCGTTGGATAAAGTGCAGCACTCTTACTCGGTAAGGCTTATGAAGCTGAAAGTCATACGCCTGTTCTAGATAAAGGCTCACCCCAGACTGAAACCCCTTGGGTAGCGGACGCATGCAGACTTTGATATGAGCAAAGAAGGGTGGATTCTCAATTGCTTGCGCCTGATTGCTAAAATCTGCGGCCATCCACTGAGTCAGGGTGGCTACGTCGGTAGAGTGGGTCATGATGTTAGAGGGAAATCGAAAAAGAAAAATCGAAAAGCGTTAGCTCTATTGTCTCTCATCAAAGCGAGTGCGAAAGCTGCCATATTTGATCCAGTACTGATTGAGATCGTGATGCGGTGTGTGTAGGCTAGCCTTTGCTTGGAACAGTACTACCCGGCGATGCGTCCCGATCCAAATCTTTTTTAAGGGCTCGACTGAGATTAGCGTTCCGCCTAGCGCTTCTACACAGGACTCAAATTTGTCGACGGTTGAGGCTTCAACCGTCTCGAAGATAAAAAAATTGCCAGAACAAATCAAATGGCGACTGCGAATCCAAGCCTTCATCTTTTGAGAAGCGGGCGGCGGCAACATTACAAACGTCCTAGCGGAAGTTCATGTGCAAAGCTTTCTCGCTTTTCGAATCTGAGTGCTCCTTCTGTCGAACCCCAAACATGTTCGCCCGTCTCTATGTCCATGCCTTGGTCTAGGCTGATCCAGGTGTGCTCTGTCAGCTCTACTCGGCTCACCAGATAAGTCCACTTTCCCTTGCGAGGAATTCGACAGTTGTTTCCCGGCTCTACAACTCCGACGAACATATCTCCTTTGCGATGAAAGACCATCGAACAGCCTTCACGCCGGATTGCTACCTCGGATGAAATCGTCTTTAAGATATCTGGATTATGACCAGATCCTGCGTAGGGAACGCCATCCTGGAATCCGTAGTTTTCGATGTAGACTTGCTCTTCTTTGTCTATCACCCGGTGCAGGCCCTGGCGATAAGGGCTCCAGAGATCGTAGTCGTAGACCTGTTCGGAATAGAAACCAATTCCGCCTGGTAGCCCTAATTTCTCAAAGAACTCGTAAGGCAAGGGCCGAAAGAAGATGCGGATATGCGCAAAGTCAGTTAGGGCAGCGTCAGCCTGTTTGAAGTTGCTAAAATCTCCAGCCATCCAGGTGGAGAGCGTCACTAAATCTGAACTCGCTGAGGTTGGCGCGGCGATAGGAACAGTCATGGCTGGCTGAGATAATTAGCAGAGATGAAGGTGAGTAGCTTAATTAGAGGACGCACAGCTTAATTAGATAGCTGATAGACGACTAAGTGCCCCTGGTGAAATTGTAGAAAACAATATTCGAAACGTTACGGTCTTCTTTGCTTGACTCTCTAGCCGCGATGCTTTCCTTACTTTTGGGTGGGTAGCCGGACTTCTGAGGAAAGAGAGGCTGTGGTGACGCCTTTACCGTTGCTAGTTTTAATCAGCGATACGCGAAAGCGGAGATTGTCGTTAGCAAACCAGATTTTTTCTTCGGCAGCAGCGCGATCATATTGAGTGGTGAGCACGAAGGTGTCATCTGGGCCGATGACATATTGCCCCGCTGCCGGAATCGTTTCGGCATAGCCTTGATCGCGCAGCAGCTGACCGCTGTTGCTGCCGTTCGAGCTGGGGACAGGCACTAAAATTGTCTGGCCTTTTAGAATATCGTCTTCGTTCCAGTCTGTTTCCCCTTCCCAACTCATTTTGAAAGGCGTGGCAATCGTTTGTGGATCAACGCCTTGACTCTCGCATAGGGCGATGACTGCTGGATCGGCTTTGTCTAATCCCTCGATATCAATCATCGAGCGAATCTCTTCAAAATGGGCGAAAGCCAGGTGGTGAGCGCTACGCTGCGATTTCCATCGGCCTAGCGATCGCACGACAAAGGTATCTATATCCATAATCTAACCCTATCCCAGCTACCTGGCTTCGCAGCAAGCTAGAAGTTAGCTATAAACGGCAATTGAAGGATGTTCTATTTGAGAAAGAACAATCTTCTTGCTATTCTCGCTTTGCTGCTAGCTCTTCTCTTTTAGATCGCTTCAGGTATTTAGCGCTTTTGCTTCCCTATTCTGAATGGACCGACTGGCTACTATTTGATTTCAGTAATACTGACAATCCTGGCACCGCTGCGCTGAATTCGCTGAATCTGAGGCGTCATCTTAGTCGCAGAGACGATGTACTCATCGACGCTGACGCGGCGAGGGCGATCGAATTTAGCACCAGTGGTTTTGATTTTGAAGCGCTTCTCGGTGAGCGATCCTGGGGTGGCTTTGGCAGTGGTGATTTTGTTGGCGCTGTTGGTGGCGACGGCGTACACCAGCTGAGAATCAGTAACGGCGCTGCTGACTTGAGCAGGACCGCGATTGACGGCAAAGTTGCGGTTGTATACGACCTGCTTGCGACCGACTTCACTCTTTTCGCGCTGGAAAGGAACAATGTTTTCGCCGAAGGCTTCTTGATATTCTTCGCTATCGATGTAGGAATCGATATCAGCATCAAAGCCTGCTTCAGCGCAGCGGCGAATATGCTCGGAAGCTTCTGCTTGGGACTCGGGGGCACGGCCTAGAATATGCTGAAAGTTTAGCTCGGTGGAGCGGTAGGGTCCACAGTTCTCGAAGTGGCGAGACTTGTAGAAGTCGGATTTGGCGACGGCGCGGACGAACTCGCGCACGGACAAAGACTTATCAAATAGCTGCGATTCGGCAGTGGTGAGGCGTTCGCTCTCCATTACATGCGGGTTGCCTAGAACCTGCTTGTAGACAGCGCGGATAATGGTTTCAGTTTCTTCTTTGGTGCTAGTGGGCCACAGCTCGTAGGTGTAGGTGTCTAACATGAGGGTTCTCCTAAGGATGTTTTGATAAAAAGGGAAATAAAAACAGTCAACAACAGCGTTCGGGGAAAAACGTCGCCGTAGGGGCACAGCATGCTATGCCCCTACAGCGTATCGGTGGTGCCCAGTATCAGGCGCACCTAGTCGCATTCTCTAGCTAACTTCAGTGATGCTAGCGATCACGCCGCCAGATTTGTGGATGCGCTGGTATTCTTGCGAGAGCTTCTCGTAAGGCACTATATAGACCTGATTGGCTCTGCGGAAGCGTGAAGACGCTTTGCGAACGGTGTTAGCGCGAATAGAGGTGACTTCGATCCGGTAGACTTTGCCGCGATCGCCCACACCCGTGCCAGATCGAGTTGCCGCAGAGGTCGGTGGCTCGCTAAATGCCCAGCCGTCAGACCCACCCGAGGGTGCCTTCACAGCAGTAGGAATGGCGTTGATCACTAGCTTGTTCAAGCGCGGCTCTTTGCCAGAGATGTTGCCTTTGAGCGAGCTGCTAGACGCGCCGCGAACCAGCTCAAACAGGTGAGTAAATCCGACCATCGTATCCGCAGCCGTGCTTTGGTAGCCTCGGATGTACGGCACTAGGTTCTCACCAAATGTGTTCTGGTACTCGTCGCTATCGATATAGGAATCGATGTCAGCTTCGAAGCCCTGCGCATCTAGGATGCCGCTGTGAAACTTCATCTCTTCATAGTCATTGGGCGCGCGGCCTAGCAGATGACGGAAGTTTAGCTCTGTGTAGCGATAGCGAGGGCAGTCTTCAAAGAAGCGAGTCCGATACAGATCCGACTTGGCAATGGCCCTGACAAATTCACGCACGCTGTATTCACCGAGCTTGAACTGAGACTCGGGAACGGAGAGTCGCTCGCTTTCCATTACGTAAGCGTTGCCCAGCACCTGACGGTAGACAGCGCTGATAATTCCTTCTAATTCCTCGGATGACAGACCGGGAACCCACTCCACTGCGGGAGTTTCCTCAAACAGACTGACGCCTAAGCGCGAGGCGGGTCCGAAAGCGCCAAAAGACATGGATGCTATCTCCTTATAACGGTTGATTGCGTATTCTCATTATTGAGGGTAAAGGGAGTCCATTCTTGTCAATTTTTGTGAACAGCAGCAGCAGCATTCTGGACGTTTTTAGCTCATAAAAAAGCGCTGAGATGATTTTGCTGAAAGGGATTTAGCTATTGAGAAAATCACTTTCTCCGGAAGGATTTGCCGGACCAAAATCGCTTCTCATTCTGTTATCTTTCGTCACAAACAGATGCGATTGCTATTCGGTTAAAGTCCGTGAACTCATCTTTAGACCTCAGCCTCGACCTTGACGAAGGTTGAAAGTCTGGCAATCAGATGATCGAAGTAGGGTGAAAGCGCTGGGTAGGTTTGGATGGGGAATCGTCTCAGGCTGGCTCTTTTGACGCCAATTAGGCCCGCCACCATCGCTGGCAGCGGTACCTGCAACTCTTCGTAGAGCTGTTCCATTGCGGCGAGTCCGGTCGTGCTGGTGTAGTGGTGCTGCTGGCTTGCAATGCCATAGGTAATGCAGCGTAAGAACTGCCAAAAGTCTCGCCAGCAGGCTTCTGCTCTCTGGGGCGGAAAGAGGCCACCGCCTGGCTCTAGAATCTTAGGAAAGGTGGTGAGGACGACGGCTCTAGCTTCATCGACGATGTCCGCTGCCTCTGTACGCAAAGTCCTGACGACCTCTGCTGCATTGAGTCCGGCTGTTGCCATCGCGAGATCAGAAGTTTTTGCTAGTGAGGCGATCGCGCCAAGCTCTTCGTCTGTGAGATATCGACTCTCGTTATCTGCCGTTTGAAAGTAGGCGATCGCCTCTTGATTAATCTCAGTCCATCCAGCAAAGTCCATAATCTTCGCTTTAGGAATGAGCGCTTTGGCGCGATCACTGAGTCCGTCCATAATTCTTGTTTGTTATCTACCGCTGGTGTTGACTTCTCTAGTTTAGAACGCCCCGTGCTCTTTGCAGTTCCTTGCCCATTCTCGAACCTATGCTTGAATTTGTGACTGAAGCTGTTCAATGACTAGCGCAGCTACTCTTTTAACGGCAGGAGAAGGGTCTTGCTGTAGTGGCGTGATTTCCTTAATCGCGCTGCTCTTGCCTAGCTTGCCTAACGCTAAAATCGCTGCTTTGCGTACGTCTGGCTCTGTGTCCTTTAAACGGGCTAGCAGGGGCTGATAGGCGGGTTGATAGCTGAGTCTAGCTAGGTGCGCGATCGCCTCAATGCGAACGTCACCTGAATTGTCTTGTAGCGCCTCGATCAGCAGGCGAAGGTTGTTTGGTTCGGACTGGGTGACTGGATTGGATTGCGGTTGGGCTGATGAGGCTTGAGCTAGTTGCGTTTGAGCTAGCTGAGCGATCGCACCGACAACGGCGATTCTGACGCTCGGCGACGGGTCGCTAAGGCTCTGGTAGAGCTGATCTGGGACTTCTGCGCTCATAGTTGCGATCGCCCAAGCTGCGTGCCCCTTACAGCTCTCATCTGCCGCAGGGGATACCAGCACTGCTCGCACCGCCTCAAAAGCGGGCGCACCAATTTTTGCCAAGGCACCAGCCGCTGCGCTCTTGACGCTCATCTCTGGATCTTGCACCAGTGCCGCTGCTAGACCTGGGACTGCCGCGTCGTCACCCAAATTCGTCATTGCATTACAGCAGGCCCGCCGCACCATTGGATCTGGATGCATCGCTAATCCTTCTAGCAAAAAAGGCGTCGCGGGCTCTCCGATTTCGCTAAACGCACTGATCAAACGTAACCGAGTCTCCCGTCTAGGATCGCTAAGCCCATCGATCATGCGTTGAAGCAGTTGTGGATTGGGTTCGTCAAGGGCTAGCAGCTCAATCTGCTCATTTACATAGTCAATGAGCTGGTCTGTCTGCACTTGATTGTTTTTTAGACTGTCGAGGTTGGCCAAATCGTTTAATCAGCTTTGAAAAGAGTCTGTGACCTAGTCTGTGGGCAAGGCATCTACTTCTCCTCGGAGCCGTGCCAGCGAGGCATTGATCTTGAGGATTTCCGGGTGGTTCTCTAGCTGTGACATCACCATTGACTTTGGCAATTTTGCCTTTTTTGCTGTTGCTGTAAAGTCTTCAATCAGGCGAGCTTTGTACTGCTCTAGCTCTGCAATCACGTCGGCAACCTCTTGACTAGACGGCGCTGCCGCTGGACTTTCTTCGGTTTGTTCACTGACCTGGGCGCTTTCTGACACAGCGAATGACCTCTTGATTTCTCTAATACTATTTTTGACTATTGTATTTAGTAGCGTAAAACAAAACCGCCGATCAAATTAGCTCTGTGTATTTCAACAGAATGCGTCTCAATGGAAATTTCTGAAATCAAAACTCTGCTGGCTGACGAAGATCCTCAGCTCAGACTGCGCGGACTAGTCGCTCTCAAAGACTATGACGCGGCGGCGGCGGTGCCACTGCTGATAGATCAGCGGCAAGACAAAGCTTTTCTAGTCCGATCCTTTGTCGCGATGGGTCTAGGTCGCAAGCGTAATGATTCTGCCTACGCCGCTTTACTCGAAATGCTGCCAGCCGAGTCCGATCAGAATGTCAAAGCCGAAATTGCCAATTCTCTAGGACTGTATGGCAATCGATCGGTTGAGTGCCTGGTTCGACTGTTCAAGGATAGCGATAACTGGCTAGTGCGCCGTAGTATTCTAGCAATCATGCCGGAGATGGAGTGCCCCAAGCAGCTATTCGAGGTTGCGCTCATCGCCCTAGATGATTCAGACGAAACGATTGCTCAAGCTGGGATTACGACATTAGGGCTTTTGGCAGACACCTCTCAATCGCAGGCGGCACTGGAGGCAATGCTGCCAACGCTGCAAGATGAGAACTGGCGATCGCGCTTATCCCTAGCCTATGCACTCAAAGCCTTTGACCAGCCAGCCGCTAAGGACGCGCTTACTCAGCTCCGTCAAGACAAGCATCATAAAGTTGTCGCAGCAGCATTGGAAGGGCTATTGCCAGCCTAAAGCCGCGAATAGCAAAGCATTCCTTTAGATGCATTGATCCTTTTATTCAAGATCGCGTATCCTAATAAATGTAAACAAATGTGAAAGTTTGCTTGCTATCAAGCCTGTATATGCAGGCACAAAATTGAGGAAAGATCTTGATGGTAATGTCTACGCAGAGAGCGTCGAAGATAGAAGCGCAGGCGATCGCCTTCTTCAAACATTCTGTTGGCAACTGGCAGTCTCGTCGTCGCTACTACACCCTAGCGAGCGATCAAACCCAGGAAGTCGTTAGCGACATCAGCATTGCCTTTCTAGAAAGCGACTGCCCCGAACTCATCGAGCTAGGCAAGCGCCACGAGCTTAGCGTGCCAATGATCTGCGGTGCAAAGGTCACTTGGGAGAGCACCTACATTAGCCCCAGCAAGAAGCCTTCTGTCGGCGAGACGGTATTCGGTATCCGTGGCGATGTGATGTATCGCGATCGCGGCTTTGCTACGCCCAAACCAGTGACTGCGCAGTATCGATTCAAAGATAGCCGCACCATGACCCTACGCACCGAATACGGCGGCTCCTCTTTCGAAGAAGAGCTGAAGCTAATCGGTGAAAACTACCGGACCCGGCAGACGATCATCTCCCGCGCTGGTGAGGAGATTATGATCGGTCAGTACCTAGAAAAAAGGGTGTAGTTCTCCTACTCCTCCAGGCTCTGCAAAGTCGTCTTCCGCGTATACGCATTCCACTCATTCAGCTCGGCTTGAGCGTGACTAAGCAGCTTCGAGCGCCCCGTCTCGCTTAGGCCGACTGCACCACTAAAATCCGCCCCGGCAATGCTGCCGACCCCAGTCATATCAACATCAGTCAAATTCGTTGCGCGAAAATCAGACCGCTGTAGCTCAGCCCCTGACAGACTCGCGCCCGCTAAGTTGGCACCCGTTAGGAAAGCCTTCTGCAAGTTCGCGCCCGCTAGCCCTGCACCCGCCAGGTTTGCACCCGCTAGGTTTGCCCCGCTTAGGTAAGCCCCTAGCAGCATTGCACCACTTAGGTCGGCATCTTTTAAGTTCGCCGTATTCAGATACGCCCCGTTTAGCGCTGCGCCCGGTCCAACCGCACCGCAGCTTTTGTAATAGAAGCCCTCTGGCCACTGCGTTTTCTGGTCATACAGCGCTAGCTTCATCGCTGCGTCTGTCAAAGTCGCGTCCGTCAGTATCGCGCCCTGCAAATCGCTGCGGAATAGGTACGCCCCGGTCAGGTTAGTATTCGTCAGATTGGCCCCTCGCAAAGTTGCGCCTCTTAGGTCCGCCGCCTGCAAGTTTGCGCCTGTGAGGTTTGCGCCTGTAAGGTTCGCGCCAACTAGCCCAGTCTCCTGAAGATTTGCGCCTGATAGGTTCGCGCCCGCTAGGTTCGCTTTGTACAGATCTCTGCCTGCTAGGTCGGCGCTAGTCAGGTCCGCATTTGCTAGGTCGGCTCTAGGTAGTAAGTGCAACGAGTCCATTGAATTAGGCATCGCCATAGGGACGTCAAAGAAAAACGATCCTATCATCAAAGTAGAGAACACTAGTCGAGCCTTCTAGCCATGACTGTAGCGGTTGATTCGTCCGATTCAATAGAAGCTTTAGTGCAAGCTATCAGTACCCTTACGCTGACGGACAAACAAAAGCTGCTAGATATCCTAGAGCAGCAGATATTTGAAGCCGAAGAAGATAGCTACGAAGAAGATGAGGATACTAAAGCAGAGATCAAGGCTATAAAAGCTGCTTACGAAGCAGGTGACTACGATACCTACGATGTATATATGGAAAATCGGCAGCAGGTAAAGTCTAAAAATGAGTCAAGCTAATCCATTACGAAGATGGCTCTACCCAAAATTATTCAAACCCTAAAATCATTCAGAAGCCCGCACCGAGGTTCGACGGCTCTAAATGGCATATCAAATCGTTATTGTTAGAGCTATACAGAAGCAAATTAATAAACTGCCAGCTGATGTTCAATCTCGTGTAGACGAAAAAATTCAACGACTAAAGACCAATCCTCGGTCCGAAGGTGTCAAAAAGCTGAAGGGCTACGATAGCGAGTACCGCATTCGGGTTGGTAGCTACCGGATCAGATATGACATTGATGATGAGCAAGCCGTTGTCAGAATTTTGCAATGTCGGCATCGCAAAGATGTCTATCGTGATAGAGACTAGATACTCTATCGATCACTCTGTTTTAAAGTCATGCTTCTAAATCCCCCAATGTCGATGATGGCGTTCTTCCACAAGAGCGAGGGCGTGTGGTTTACGCAGCGGACGGTGCATCATTTTGATGTGGTGGCGGATGAGTCGGGTGAGTCGAATTTGATTGTGGGTGTGGTGGCGGCGCGGGACCAGCGGGTGATTGATATCTGTAAGTCCCAGAATATTGATCCGAATTTAGCGGCGGGTGGGGCGAGCTTTGCTTGGCAGGCGAATCTGTCGGATAGTGCGCCTAGCTCTTCGGCGGCGGTGCTGGTGGATGTGCCTGATGATGAAAGCGGGCGATCGGGAAAATTGGTGCGCGATCGCGGCTATGTAGAGACCATTCCAGTTGTCAGCCGCTACTGGTTTGGCCAAGATGGCATCCTCACCATCGATACCGACTACGAAACTAATCAGGGCCAAGAACGCTGTTGGTTTCTCACTGATGACTTTCGCGTTAGGGTCAGTACCGCTCGGATGATGGACGGCGTTAATCTGATGACCTACTGCTCTGAAAAACGCTTCGTTACTCCCGAAGATGTCACTGCCCTAGCCGCCAAACACTTCAGGTAAAGGAATGTGTCTTTGTCTTTCATAATCAGCTAATCGCTGGCTACACTCCCGTATTCTGAGAGAGCATAGCGTCCTTCATATAAAACACAGATAAATAATGTATCGCCCTTTCCAAGAGCATCTAGAGAGTTCGCTTTCTCAAAGGTTCAATCTGACTAAAAGGGCCATCCCAGAAGGTCTAGAGTGTAATATCAGCGAACGGGGGCGCAATCCAGCGACGATTCATAGCTGGTGCTATCAGTGCGATCAGCTTCGTAAGGCTCGCTATACCTACATTGATGCAGGCGCTAGCGCTCAGATCTTCAACAGCGTTATCTATCCGGCTCACCAATACGATTTGCCACTATTGGGCATCGATTTTCTATCCTTTGGCTCGGTCAAAAATTTGATCGTAATGGACTTTCAGCCGCTGTTCCAAGACGATGCCTACCAGCAAAAGTACATCAAGCCGCTGAAGGCGCTACATGACAAGTATCCAGATCTGTCGCAGAACTTAGAGATGAAGTTCTATGATGCCAATCAGTATTTTTCAAAGTATCTGCTCTTTGCGAAGACCGACCCTGAAACGGTCAAGACTAGGGTGCTAGAAGCCTTTAAAGATTACCTTCAGCTCTACTGGCAGATGCTGGATGCGGCTGCACCTAATACCGATAGTGCGGCGATGGCCAGAGTCGCCCAGGCGCAAAGGGACTATGACCAGTACAGTGCGGAGAGAGATCCGGCCTCTGGATTGTTTGGCAGCTACTTTGGCCATGAGTGGTCTGAGCGGTTTCTGTATGGTTTTTTGTTTGAAGATGCGGTGCCAGCCGCTAGCGCTGCGCCTGTTGTGGCTACTCCTGTCGGTGCAGGTTAGGCGATGGCTACTATCTATGAGCCTTTTTTGGCAAAGGCGATCGCACTCCTAGAAGAGCACCTAGACATCAGTGCCTACCCAATTCCACCAGGATTTGAATCCAAAAGCGCTGTCACGGGCAAAGGCAAGCGCGAAGCCACCGTGACCACTACTAGCTATGGAGCCAAAGCGCCCAAACTTCGGCAGATTCGCGCGGCGCATGTTCAAGGTGGCGCAGCGCTGCAAGTTCTAAACTTTGTGATCTTCCCAGAGCTAAACTACGATCTGCCTTTCTTCGGCGCTGATCTGGTGACGCTGCCCGGCGGTCACCTGATTGCTATCGATATGCAGCCGCTGTTTCAAACTGAGGACTATCAGGCTAAGTACTCACAGCCGATTATGGAGACTTTTCGTCGTCATCAGGCTGACTTGCCCTGGGGCGGAGATTTTCCAGAAGAAGCGCAGGCATTCTTTTCCCCTGCCTTTTTATGGACGCGTCCGGCTGTAACAGAGACTGTAGAGACCAATGTGTTCGATGCTTTCTCTGACTATCTAAAGGCATATATAGAGTTTGTTCAGGCGGCTGAGCCGATCAGCGATCCAGGTCGGCTGAATGCGATAAAAGAGTCACAGCTACGCTATGCGCGCTACCGGGCTGAGAAAGATCCGGCTAGAGGAATGCTGACTCGCTTTTATGGACCGGAGTGGACAGAAGCCTATATTCATGGCTTCTTGTTCGACTTGGAGAAAGACTCTCGAATAGCCGCATAGGGGCACGCCAGCTTTTTGTAACAAAACCTATATCATCAGAGACAAAGCGTTGAACCAATGCTTTGTCAGGCTTTGTGATTGAGGTGAGAACGCTTGCTGCGCCTGCTGTCTAGGTGAATCTGCGATTTATGAACTTTCCTAAACTTTCTTAGATTTGCGCCCTATCCGTCCTAATCTTTTATTACGGGAGACGCAAATTGCCGCTGGTCAATATCTCTTAGCTTGCTTTTGAAAGGGTGTAAATCATCTCTCAAAAGCTCTAAAATATGATCCGGAGCATTTGCTCGACCCGAACGGAACTATCTAAAGGAAGATGGTGACGTAACGGGCTTTTCAAAAAGAACCCGGCTAGAAACTTTGTTTCGTAGCCAGATATAAGGAGAATTAGGATCTATGTTTGATGCCTTTGCTAAGGTCGTTTCACAAGCTGACACTCGCGGTGAGTTCATCAGTGCGTCTCAGCTAGATGCGCTAGATCAAATGGTTGCTAATGGCAACAAGAGAATGGATGTGGTTAACGGTATCACTAACAATGCGTCTTCCATTGTTGCTAATGCCGCTCGCTCACTGTTCGCTGAGCAGCCACAGCTAATCCAGCCCGGTGGTAACGCTTATACGTCTCGTCGCATGGCTGCTTGCTTGCGCGATATGGAAATTATCCTGCGCTATGTCACTTACGCAATGTTCTCTGGCGATGCCAGCGTACTAGACGATCGTTGCCTCAACGGTCTGCGTGAGACTTATGTTGCTCTAGGCACACCCGGTGGGTCTGTTGCGACTGGCGTGGAAAAGATGAAAGCTGCTGCACTTGCGATCGCAGGCGACAACAGCAACGTTACTGACGGCGACTGCAGCAGCTTGCTTTCTGAGCTAAGTGGCTACTTTGACCGTGCAGCTTCTGCTGTAGCGTAGTCGACCGCTTGATGATGGCTGTGTTTTATGTACAAAAGCGTTTGTACCTGATGCGCATCCTATGAATAATTAAACCGTCTAAAACTCAATTGGGAGATCTTAAAAGATGAAAACTCCTTTGACTGAAGCAGTCTCCGCTGCTGATTCTCAAGGTCGTTTCCTCAGCTCGACTGAAATGCAGGTTGCATTCGGTCGCTTTGGTCAGGCACAAGCTAGCCTTCAAGCGGCTCGCGCTTTGACTGAAAAGGCTGACAGCCTATCTCAAGGGGCTGCTCAAGCTGTTTACAACAAGTACCCTTACACCACTCAGATGCAGGGGCCTCAGTACGCTGCTGACCAGCGCGGTAAGGACAAGTGTGTTCGTGACATCGGCTACTACCTGCGGATGATCACTTACTGCCTAATCGTCGGTGGTACAGGTCCAATGGACGACTACTTGGTTTCTGGTCTTGCTGAAATCAACAAGACGTTTGACCTTGCGCCTAGCTGGTATATCGAAGCGCTCAAGTACATCCGCTCGAACCACGGTCTATCCGGCGTTCCTGCAACTGAAGCGAACAACTACATCAACTACGCGATCAACGCACTTAGCTAATTAGCCGA
The DNA here is from genome assembly GCA_963772185.1 of uncultured cyanobacterium. GTDB lineage: Bacteria > Cyanobacteriota > Cyanobacteriia > Phormidesmidales > Phormidesmidaceae > Phormidesmis. Next base: position 23,069 of record CAVYWR010000033.1, read on the forward strand.
ATTGACCTCTAGCCTCTGAGCTGACTCCTTCTAGTCGGCAGTGCAGGTGGTTAGACTTCAATTTTTTACCCAGAGAGATATGCGATTACTGGAAACGTCTAGTGGTTGTTTGTTTCTCTGGGTTTGCTATGTGTAGGCAACACTGGCGGCGATTGAGAGAGCTTGAAAAGAGATACTTGAGAGACGTGTGAGAAGAGATGTCTGAAAAGAGAAAGTGGCTGTGGCTGATGGGTTGAAGGATAATCAGGGCGAGTTGCAATCAGCGTCAGAACTTGCACCAGAAATTACGCTAGAGCAGGCGATCGCAAACCTCAGACAAACAGAAGATATTGGCGACCGCTACTACGCTGCCTGGTGGCTAGGGCGTTACGGTACGGGCACTTCTGAAATCATTTCACTATTGCTAAGTGCTCTAGAAGATAATGAAAATCGCGCTTCAGACGGCGGGTACCCGCTACGCCGAAACGCAGCTAGAGCGCTGGGGAAACTTGGTAATCCGTCTGTAGTGCCTGCTTTGATAGAGGCGTTAGACTGCTCGGACTATTACGTTCGCGAAGCTGCGACTCAGTCATTGGAAGCGCTAAACGCTACTGAAGGTGTTGAAAAGCTAGTTTCTTTGCTAGCAGGCGGCGTGGATGCTGCCGTAGCAGTCCCTGGAAAGCCTCATCTAGTCCAGCCCTACAACGCAATTCTAGAAGCGTTGGGTGGTCTAAAGGATGATTCGGTGATACCTGTAATCTCTCCCTTTTTGAATCATGAGACGGTGCAGGTCAAGAATGCAGCCGCTAGAGCGATGTATCAGCTAACAGGCCAAGGCAGCTATGCTGAAACGCTAGTCGATACCCTACGATGCGATGATTTACAGCTTAGACGCTCGGCGCTGCTGGATTTAGGTGAGATTGGCTATTTGCCAGCGGCGGGTGCGATCGCCCAAACGCTAGCCGAAAATAGTATCAAACTGATTGCACTCAAAGGACTGCTAGAAAAAGAAATCTTCGCTTCTGGCGCACTAGTTTCGGCGCAAGGGCTCAAGGTAATGGAACTGATGGACTCTTTGTTGTAATTTGAATCGACCTATGACAGAGCCTGATCCGCTTTTACAAGAGAGACTTCAAGCAGTAGACTCTGCCGACTCCGCCCAAGGGCTGCTCGATTCGGTAGAGGCGCTAGCAGAATTAGCCAACCCAGGCGCAGTCGATACGCTGATAAAAGTGCTGGGATACAACAACCCCGGTGCGGCCGTTGCGGCAGTCGATGGCCTAATCAAGATCGGGACACCGGCTGCGACAGCGCTACTAACTCAAATAGACGGCTATAACTACGGCGCGAGGGCGTGGGCACTGCGGGTGCTCTCTGGCATTGGCGATCCGCGTGGCCTGGACCTAATTCTAGAAACAGCGGTAGAGGATTTCTCGCTGAGCGTGAGACGCGCCGCCGCTAGAGGTCTGGGCTCAATTCAGTGGGAGAAGCTGCCAACAGACGAGCGCCAGCAGGGACAAACGCGCGCTGCTGAGACCCTACTAGGCGTGGTGAAAGACACCGAATGGATCGTCCGCTATGGCGCTGTTGTCGGCTTGCAAGGGGTTGCCACTGCCGCCGCCAAAGAGGACTTTGCAAATCTGCACGCCCCGATTATGAACGGGTTGCAAGAGCGCATCGAAAAAGACGATACCCTGGCAGTACAGGCTCGCGCTCAGTGGGCTCTCTCGCAAATTCAGTCACTAGTTTAGAGTTTGGCGAATTCGCCTAGCCTGATTATTTCTCTTCTATGTCCTCACTTCGCTATGCAATTATTGGAACCGGGGCAATCGGCGGCTATTACGGCGCTCGGCTTCAGCAGTCGGGCTGCGATGTTCACTTTCTGCTACGCAGTAGCTACGACCATGTCAAAGCATACGGTCTGCGCATAGAGTCTGTTGCGGGCGACTTCGAGCTACCCCAGGTGAATGCGTACAACGATCCGGCGGATATGCCGCCAGTCGACGTTGTAGTGGTGGCGCTAAAAACTACTCAGAACCGTAACCTGCCCGAACTGCTACCAGCATTGAATGAGGGCGGCGCGATTCTTTCTTTGCAGAACGGGTTTGGTGTAGAAGCCGCAATTGTTCGCCAGATAGAACAGCAAAACATTTCAGCTTCTATTTTTGGCGGGCTTTGCTTTATCTGTTCTAACCAGATAGCGCCAGGTCACTTCCGGCATATGGAGTACGGACGTGTCTTACTGGGCGTGCACAATCAGCAGCATCAACCCTGTCAACCGACTGCTCTACTCAAAGAGATTGCCGCTGACTTTACCCAGGCGAACGTACAGGCAGATACAACAGATGATTTGTCAATGGCTAGATGGCAAAAGCTAGTGTGGAATGTGCCCTATAACGGGCTGTCTGTAGTGCTAAATGCAACGACAGCAGAAATGATGGCCGACAAGGGAGTGCGATCGCTGATCATAACTCTGATGCAAGAAGTGGTGACCACTGCGAATGCTTGGGGCGAGGCGGTTTCTCCAGGGTGCGATCGCCATCTGCCTACAGACATTATCGATCGTATGCTGGCCCAGACAGACGCGATGACACCCTATCGCACCAGTATGAAAATAGACTACGACGAACAGCGGCCGCTAGAGATAGAAGCCATCTTGTCTAATCCTGTTGAGGCGGCATACGCGCTAGGCATCAACGTGCCGACCATGACGATGCTACAGCAGCAGCTAGCATTTCTAGATAGTCACAATCGGAGATCGTGGACAGGAATTTGTAGACGGGAAGTCAAGAGGGAATTCGTAAAAATTGTCAGATAGAGCCTGCTCCAGCAGCGCACAGACACCGCACAGAAAATGGTCTGATAGCAGTGCGATCGCCCCAGAAAGATCAGACTTCTTTACAATGCTATCTGATGTTCTTCATAGTGGTATTTTCACTGGAACTATAGAAAAATCAGCCAGTCATCTAGTATACGTGCATACAAATCTACCCATAACTGAAACGATCACCTGTCGCCTCAGTCCGTTATAGACCGCTATAGAAACTTTTGAATAAAAAGTATAGACATGGATACAGCAGATACGCAAACTACCTCTCAGGAGAGTACCACTACAGAAACTAGAAAATCACTGTTCTGTTTATGCTAGCGCTTCGACTGGTAGCAATCTCTTAGATTCTTTTTGCCAATCGAACAGACGAAAAAGCGTGACTACCTTACTAGAGTGATAGACCCGTAGTCGGTGAGGAGTATGCCCTCTGTGGAGAGCCTGTAGAAAAGTCTCCTACTGTCGGTGAAGCGCCGCCAAAACAAACAGCCTCTAAGCAGATAAGCTGGTCCTAAGACCTCTAGGGAACTCGCTATTGAGCGGATGGGACGGGTGCTAAAGTCCGATAGGAAAGCGCTGCGTCAGG
>CAVYWR010000034.1:0-74796 GCA_963772185.1 uncultured cyanobacterium
AGTTGTGGGCGATCGCACCACCACCCACATAGACAGCAAAGGCATAGGTCATGATTGGCCCGCAATCAGCACTTATTGATTAGCCGCTTTCATCGCCCTAGCTATATCGCGCTTATCCTGCTTTTTCTTCAGGCTATCGCGTTTGTCGTGGAGCTTTTTACCTCGGCCGAGCGCGAAGCTGACTTTGACTTTGCCGCCTTTTAGATACATCTTTAGCGGTACTAGCGTCAGACCTTTTTGCTCTACCTGACCAATTAGCTTACGGATTTCCTGTCTGTGTAACAGCAGCTTACGCACCCGGCGAGGCTCGTGGTTGTAGGCTAGGTTGGTCATGCTGTGAGGCGAAATATGCACGTTGTGTAGCCAGACTTCGCCGCGTTTGACGTTGGCAAACCCATCGCGCTAGATTGACTTTGCCTTCGCGGATAGACTTGACCTCTGTGCCAGTCAATACGACGCCTGCTTCGTAGGTATCGAGAATTTCGTATTGATAGCGGGCCTGCCGATTGTCGGCGACGATCTTTACGCCGCCGCCTTTGCTAGCTTTATTGTCTGGGTTAGCCATGGGTCTCTATCAGTTCGAAGAAGGATGTGCCACAAGACACCATTCGTGGAGTTCGTATTCTACACAGTTGTTAGCGATGAGCGGATCGGCTTCGACGATGGCTTTTGCCTGTGCCATTGACTCGGCTGTAAAGACTAGCATACCGCCCCCGCGCTCTGCCCAGTAGCCGCTTTTGGCCTGGTGCCCATCATCGATTAGCTGTTTGACATAGGCAACGTGCGCGCCGACGAACTGATCGAATCTGGGTTTGTCGACGATTCCTTTTTCTATTTTGACGAACCACGCCATTAGTCAGATTCCTGTTCTTTGCTGATTGGTTGGTGAGAGGGTGGGGATGCGATCGCCTGCTCAAATGCTCGAACTGCGACGCTAACCCCTTCTGCCCAAGCCAATTCTATATATTGTGGTATCTGCGTTTTTAGATCAAATTCAGGAAACAGTGGACTGCGATCGTTGGCCACATACTGACCATCTTCTAGCAGATAGATGTTGAGGGTATTGCCTTTGTATATCCATAGCTCAGGGACGGCGATGCTTTCATAATCTTGGGGATTAGTGAGTGAGGTGAGATCTACTTCTAACGCCAGGTCCGGCGGTGGATCGACCGCTAGATCAATCTTCTCTTTTCGTAGAATGGCCTGTCGATTGGCTATGTAGAAGCAGGCATCCGGCTCGACGCCCGCCTCGTCAAATTTCTTGAGTGTGATTGGATCGAAGCTCTGGAAGTCTGTTTCCTGCTGATACAGTAAGCTTTTGACCAAATCTGAGAGCGCGTCAGAACGATTGCTGTGCTTGGGCGAAGGGGCCATCAGTCGAATTTCTTGGTTAGCTGCGTTGAAGTAGATTTTGAGCGCAGACTGATTTTTCCTACTCGCTAGCAGCGCCTCGTAGTCTGCCCAGCTCTGTTTGCGCAGCACGATATCTGCACCGGGCGAAAGCTGAACAGACTCTTTGGTGGTGGTTAGATTCATAGATTGCGATCGCTCTACTTCAATTCCAACTTCGCTCTAATTTCGCTCTATTGAGAGGCAACAGAGGCGCGAATACTTAACTGATGACAGACTTGGCAGCAGGCTACCGACATCTACACTTGATGATGTCATAAATTAAGTAAAGGGAGCCTGATGATGGCGACTAACGAAAACGAAAATATAAAAACAAGTGCTGAACCCGGCAAAGGTGCGGCAGGCAACCAGCAGGCTGTGCAAGTTGCGCAGCCGGTCGGCGAAGCGGTGCAGCCAGAAGGCACTAGAACTATGCCCGGTGGCGACGTAGAAGGTAATAAAGAAGATATTGCCAGGGCAGAAGAGAGCGAATCAGACACCGATCTGAAGACGACAGACGGCTATGTCGTTGATGATTCAGGTCGGATGAACAACTTCGCTATAGAGCCTGAAATGTACGTCGAAGAATAGACCCGAGAATAAGCTTACCTTTGCCAAGCAGCCTGAAAAAAATCTCGCTCGCAGACCATTGCATACCGATAGGTAGAGCGAGTGACGTCTGTGTCCGGAGAATAGCGATCGACTAGACTCTCTAACTGCTTGGCCAAAGGTTCAAAATCGTCACTGCTGTAGGTGGTAATCCAATCCTGGTAATCATGGGATGGATTACCACCTTTTGCTTGTAGCTGACTGGCTAGCTGTTGACCGAGGTAAGCATACAGCCGCATGCAGGGCGACATCGCTACGGCTGTGATGCCGATAGGCTGGCTCCAGGCAGTTGAAAGGAGAAAGTCTGTGTACTGCCGGGTGGCACTGCCAGGTTCTATGCTTTGAATATCGACGTGCCAAGACTGGGCGTAGCTTTGATGCAGGGTCAGCTCTTGCAAGACACCGCCAGCCAAACTGTGAAAGCTTTGAAAGCCTTCCCAGTCAGGAGCTTTAGCGGCGGCAATGCTGTAGGCTCTGGCAAACGCTTCTAGAAAGAAAGCGTCTTGACCGACATAGTAGGCAAACTTCTCTTTGGCCAAAGAACCGTCGCCGATGCCTTTAACAAAGGGATTGTTCAAAGCGGCGTCGGCTAGGTCCTGATTGGCTAGCCAAAGAGTTTGGGATAGGGACATCGTAGTGAAGTAGAAAAGGCAGTGAAGTAGCAAGGTTGAAATTCACTACTACAGCCTACTAGACAAGGCTAGTGCCCGCTTCAAGTCTACGAATGGCAACGACAGCAGGCTTTGGCGGGGCGTTTTCAGTTTTTTCTGGCCAGTTAGAGCCGACTGGCACCGCTCGCTGCTGCAAGAAAGCTTCCCCGTCTGTTGTCTGCATCGCAAAGTCGCGGAGCTCGGTGGCCATATTCTGACGGATACCGTTGGTTTCGCCGGGATGCTGAGCGGCGATGAACAGCGTGGTGCCATCTTCTGTGAAGAAGGGCCCGGTAAGCTCGCATTCCATTGGGCCATAGGCAAACATCTTGGGTTCTCCGGGAGTGTCTCCGGCGGCATTTTCACCTAGGGGAATTTGCCAGAGAGAGTTGTTGCCGTAGATGCCTAGCAGCCCTGATCCGGTGATGGGTTCGCCAGATTCGTCTTTGCGGCTGGTGGGGACTGATTTGTTGTGGGTGCTAGTGGACATGTCGGTGACGGTCCACAGGTTGCCTTTGTTATCTAGGGCTAGGTTGTCTGGATTGGCAAATCCGCTGCCACCTTCAGCCGGTTCGCCGCCGATGGCGATCATCTCCCAGCTAAAGGTGAGGGCAGCGGGATCGGCGTTGTCTTCAATGAGTTTCATAATCCAGCCGTCTTCGTAGTCGGTTTCGCCATTAGGCCCGACGAAGATGGCTTTGTCGGGACCGCCGTCGCCACCCGCTGCGCCAGAGGTGAAGGCGATGAATAGGGTGCCGTCTTTGGCGACGTCAGTATCTTCGGGGCGGGCTGTCGCTGTGGCTCCAGCAGCATTGGCGGCGAAGTGAGCGTCGATTAGGATTGCGCCTTGTTTTTCGACGGGATTGGATCCCTCGTAAAGATCGCCTAGGGTCGAGAAGCTGGATTTGAGCTGCTGCGCGATCGCATCTTCTTCAACTTTGACAAATCCACCGGCATCCTGGCCATTGAGGCGATTGGGCAAAGGCACCATGCCACCGACTACGCTACTCGGCAAGACCGGGTTGACGGCAGTCTCGGGAGAGAGCGGCAGCCAGCTGCCAGTCCCATCGGGATTAAAAACAGCAGCGTAGAGCATGCCATCAGCGAGCAATTTTGAGTTGGCTTTGTCGGTAGGGTCTTGGATGATGCCTGTGCTGATGAACTTGTAGACATGTCCGCCTCGGCGATCGCACCCTGAATAAAACGCTAGCTGCTTTCCGGCCTCTGCTCGTACACCAACGGCCTCGTGTCGGTAGCGGCCCATCCAGGTGTGCTTGGTGCCGTAGTCATCGGGATTGCTAGGATCGACTTCTACAATCCAGCCGTATTTGTTGCCGGAGAGCCCCAGGACATTGCCCTGTCCGTCTAGATCAGATAGAAAAGCCTGCTGGCTAGGCTCGAACGAAGATCCGTCGCTGTAGACCGCTTCTGGTACTTGAGACTGAATATTTTCTTCGGCGCTAAGCACTGTTCCCCAGGGCGTCGTCCCGCCTGAACAGTTGCCGAACGTGCCGATGATTTTGTCGCCGAGCCCATCGGTGTAGCCTTTGACGGCTGCTTTATTAAAGATTGCGATCGCCGGTCCTGTGGACTTTAGATAGTTGCCATCTTCTAGTCCCGAGATTCCGGTAATTCGTCGCTCGTTTTCATGGCTGATCTTTGTCCATTTGCCGTCTAGGTCACGTTTGACAAAGATTACACCCATACCTTGATCGACTAGGGCTTCTTTTGAAATCTGCATAATCTGGGCTTTTAGCGGGTCGCCCTCTGGCAGGCCGAAAGCGTCGATTTGCTTATCTTCCAAGCCGTCTAGCGCCTGTTTGACTTCTGCAAAGGGTAGTGATTTGCCAAGGACGGTGTTGTAGGTTGCCGCCCAGGTATCGCTGCTGATGTATTCAAAATTGACAGTGAGATAGCCCTCGTCTGGGCCGGTTGGTACAAAAGACAGATAGTCGTTGTTGTAGCCAAAGCGCGAGTCGCCGACCGGGTCGCCCCAAGCAGCAATCACATCGTAAGTGAAGCCATCGGGTAGAACCAGCTCATCTTGGATGGCGTACTCGGCATACTCAGCAGGCTGTTGGTCGGGGCTGATTTTGACAGCGCCGTAGGGCATCGGGCTTTTGAGCGGCTGAAAAGGTGTCGCTGGAGTGGCAGCGATCGCGTTAGCCGTTCTAGCTCCTTTAGCTGGGCTCAGAGTGCCTGCGGCTACGGCCCGGTTCCCCGGTTGAGCGACTGTTCCGATTGCTGTAGTGCCTGCGGCTGCTCCGATAAATAGTAAAAATTGCCGACGCTTTATGCTCATTGTGATACGTGCATCCTGAAGAGTTTGAGGACTTTGATCAGGCATACTACGCAGGTTAGGTTAAGACAAGATGAACGTGTCTGAAGGGACGTATAGCTTTCCGCACTTTGCTTGCTACACCACGAAAGGCTACACCTCTTATTCCATAACGCAAAGTGCCATAGCAAAGTGCGAATGCATCCGCGCTTTGCTATACCTGGACAGTCTTGTCTAGATGGCTGTTCTTACTGAAGCGTTGCGATCGCAATGCCGCAATCTTCTGTAATTTGCCTTTTTAGCTGATCTAGTGACTCAAACTTTTGCTCAGCTCGGACGAACCCTGCCAAACTCACCGTCAGCATCTGGTCGTACAAATCTCCCGCCCAGTCCAGTAAATGCACTTCAATACTCAACGACTGACCACCGACAGTCGGTCGATTACCAATGTTCATCACACCCTTAATGGCTTGGTCACTTCGAGCGCCATAAACTCGAACACTGTAGACGCCGCTGCAAGGCAAATATTTATTGCTGGGCACCTGTAGATTTGCCGTCGGAAAGCCGATGGTCCGCCCTAGCTGCTTGCCTTTGACGACTTTGCCAGTGAGTGTGTAGGGCCGCCCCAGTAGCCGAGCGGCAACGTCTGGATGACCAGTGTCTAGAGCGGTGCGGATGCGGGAGCTGCTAATGCGATCGCCCTGCTCGTCGTACTTTAGCGAAACTTGTGTAACTGGGATGTTGTGGCGAGCTGCGATTGCCTTCAAACCATCAGAATTACCACTGCGCCCTTTCCCAAAGCGAAAGTCACTACCCACGCTAATCTGCTGTGCGCCCAGTCCTTTAATCAAAATCTGCTCAACAAATTCCTCTGGACTCAGCTCAGAGAGTGCCTGATTGAACGGCAGCAGGACTAACTGCTCAATGCCTAGCTGGGATAGCTGCCAGATTTTTTCGGCGAGGGGGGTGAGGAGCGATCGCGAAATGCCCGAAAAATATTCGCGGGGATGAGGAGAAAAGGTAACGACTGTAGCAAGCGGGTGAGCCTCTGAAGTAACGGCCGCTTTTGGCTCAGCGATGCTTTCTGAGGAGGGCGCGCGAAGCAGCTCAACCGCTTGCAATTCTGTCCCTGATAGTGCCGGGGGCTGGTCCGGCCAGTGGCTGCTGCCGCTAGCAAGGATCTCGCTGTGCAAGCTCGCAATTGACTGAGCGTTCAGAGTTGATTGAACAGTTGAAGTCGTAGGGCTACCAAAAAGTGGGCCATCACCTGTCGATGCCCAAGATGTACGCCGTCAAAATTACCTAGCGCTATATTTGTCGGCACTTTTGCCGATTGAGGCGAAGAAGTAATCCACACGCTTAACATTCTGACACAAAGCCAGTCCTTCTCTAATGCCCTCGCTTCAGAACAGCACAAAAAAAGCCGAACTAGCTATACACGCCAGTTCGACCTATCTGTTTGGTTTTGCAGTTGGTTGATTCACACAGTAGATGGAAAGACTTGCAATCGGCTTCAGGCATTCTTCAAGAGATGCTTAACCAAATTATCCTTTACCATCATTTGCCTCATCACTTCGACGACGTACTCCTGAGCCTGCTCTAGACTCAATCCTTTTACCTGATCCTTTACAACCTTTAGCTTGAACTGCTGTTCCATGCTTAGGCTGCCGGGCATTGTGTCACCTGATGTACTCATAACGATTACTTTTCCTCAAAAGGTTGAACAGATCTGACTAATCTAGATAGATCCTTGAACGAGTCATTGATTTGGTCACTCAAGATAAAAACTCAGTGAACGAATCAATAGACTCCAGAAGCGGCTTTGAATTCAACTATTCGGCTGGTTAAGGGGTCTAACCAAATTTGATTAATGGAATTCTAACCTCGCTGCACACTATCGTCAAATTGTAAATGAGATTCGGTAGCAAGAGTTACCTAAATTAATTCTTTAAAGTTTTTAACCTGCTTTTCAGTTTCTGGGCGTACATAAGATGTACGAATGAAAACTAGCTGAAAACCTGATGAACTAAGGGATCTATCCGTAAATTTGCGGATAATTTCACCAAAGCTGATCAGTCTTGAATCATGTAGTTATGTTAACTATTTACTTCTCAGGTCGTGTTCATCCAGAAGGCTAGTTTTGTCCATTCGCTGACCGTCCATAAGACTGAAAAGGAAAGCTAAAAGGCAAGCGGAAATCCGTTCTATGGGCTGGCTTTCTGCCTATGCTGTGACAGCGCTATATTATTGAGTAGATATATTAGGACTAACGGGTAGACGGCCTTTATGAACGTAATGGAGTTTTTTCAGCAGAGCGCTGGACAGTGGCAATCTCAGCGGACGACACATCACTTGCCGTTTCGCCGGGCTGAGCTAGGGGGCTCTAATATCTCTGTAGAAGCGCTACCTGCTGACAACGAAAAGGTCGTAGAGATCTGCAAGCTGCACGACGTTGATCCTAGCAGCGCAGTGGGTGGCGCTTATGTGCAGTGGAATGGCGAGATGGCGTGGGACAAAGAAGACGAGAACCACCAGGGATCTACTGTCTTTGCGCTAGTGCCTGATGCTGACAATCCACAGCAGGGAGATTTGCTCCGAGAACGTGGTTACGCTGAAATTGTTCCCGTAATTGGTCGCTTTGAGATGGACAGCGAGAACGGGCTAGTCCTGACGACTGAGTACGAAACGATGAGTTCGATTGAGCGCTTCTGGTTCCCCAACCCCGACTTGCGGATGCGCACTAGCGTAGTCAAGAGATTCGGCGGACTGAGCACGGCATCTTTTTGTGCTGAGTCGCGGGTAGAAACTGTTCCTGAAACAGAAAAGGATGATGCGGCGGCTCGCGAAGCGTTTGCGATCGGGTCGCAGTATTCTTCTTTTGGCTGGTAGTTTCTTCCTACACTTGGACTTCGTGGGCAAACCTGGCTACTTTCTCAAACTCAAACGGGCCTGCAACTGATCCCCAGACTAGCTCGTCCGTTTCTGGGTCGCGGCCTCGATCATAGCTAGTCATGTGGCTTTCGGTGACGATGAACTCGTTATCGAGATAGGTGTTGGCTCCTTTGCGGACGACCATACACTTTTTGCCAGGTTCGACTTTGCCGCGAAAGCTGCTGCCAGTCCATTCTACGAGGATGTCACAGCCGTCCATCGGCTCTAAATCCTCAACGCTCAAAGTCGCGAGCTTTCCTAAATCGCGAGCTGCGCCGTGATACTTTTCTTCGTCTTTGACTTTATAGTTCTCTAGCAGCACGTCATTTTCGCGCTGGATGAAGTGCAGTACCCGCACTCGGTAAGGCTTATTGAGCTGAAAGTTGTATGCCTGTTCTAGATAGAGGCTCACTCCCGATTGAAACCCTTTAGGTAGTGGACGCATGCAGACTTTGATATGGGCAAAGAAGGGTGGATTCTCAATGGCTTGGGCCTGATTGCTGAATTCTGCGGCCATCCACTGAGTCAGGGTTGCTACGTCGGTAGAGTGGGTCATGGTATTAAATGAGATCGAAAAGCGTTAGTTCTATTCTCTCTCATCGAAGCGAGTGCGAAAACTGCCGTATTTGATCCAGTACTGATTGAGATCGTGGTGCGGCGTGTGTAGGCTAGCTTTTGCCTGAAACAGCACTACCCGGCGATGCGTCCCGATCCAAATCTTTTTCAAGGGCTCTACTGAGATCAATGTTCCGCCTAGCGCTTCTACGCAGGCTTCAAACTTGTCGACGGTCGACGCTTCAACCGTCTCGAAAATAAAAAAGTTGCCAGAACAAATCAAATGGCGGCTGCGAATCCAAGCCTTCATCTTTTGGGAGGCGGGCGGTGGCAGCATTACAAACGTCCCAACGGAAGCTCGTGCGCAAAGCTTTCTCGCTTTTCGAATCTGAGTGCTCCTTCTGTCGAACCCCAAACGTGTTCACCTGTTTCTATATCCATGCCCTGATCTAGGCTGACCCAGGTGCGCTCTGTCAGCTCGACTCGACTGACTAGATAAGTCCACTTTCCTTTGCGGGGAATTTGACAGTTGTTCCCTGGCTCTACACCCCCGACGAACATGTCACCCTCGCGACGAAAGACCATCGAACACCCCTGCCGACGAATTGCGCAATCTACTGGAATTGTTTTCAAGATGTCGGGATTGTGGCCAGATCCTGCGTAGGGAACGCCGTCTTTGAATCCGTAATTTTCGATGTAGACTTCCCCTTCTCTCTCCACCACCCGGTGCAGTCCCTGACGATAAGGGCTCCAAAGGTCGTAGTCGTAAACCTGTTCGGAGTAGAAGCCAATTCCTCCTAGCAGTCCTAACCCTTCAAAGAATTCGTAGGGCAAGGGTCGAAAGAAGATGCGGATGTGTGCAAAGTCAGTTAGGGCAGCATCAGCCTGTTTGAAGTTGCTAAAATCTCCAGCTATCCAGGTGGAGAGGGTCACTAGATCTGAACTCGCTGAGGTTGGTGTGGCGATAGGCGCAGTCATGGCTGATGGCTGAAATAAATAGTAGATGTGAAGGTGAATAGCTTAATTGGAAGACGAATAGCTTAACTAGATAGCTAATAGATAACTGAGTACCTAAATGACTGAATACCCTGGCGAGATTGTAGAAAACAATATTCAAAACGTTACGATCTTCTTCGTCCAACTCTCTATCCGTGATGCTTTTCTCACTCTTGAACGGGTAGTCGGACTTCTGAGGAAAGAGAGGCTGTAGTGACGCCTTTGCCATTGCTAGTTTTGATCAGCGATACGCGAAAGCGGAGATTGTCACTGGCGAACCAGATTTTTTCTTCGGCAGCAGCGCGATCGTATTGGGTCGTTAGCACGAAGGTTCCATCTGGGCCGATCACATACTGTCCTGCTGCCGGAATTGTCTCGGCATAGCCCTGATCGCGCAGTAGCTGACCGCTATTGCTTCCGTCTAAGTTAGGTACGGGCACTAAGATCGTTTGCCCTTTCAAAACATCGTCTTCGTTCCAGTCTGTTTCCCCTTCCCAACTCATCTTGAAAGGCGTAGCAATCTTTTTTGGATCGACGCCTTGGCTCTTACACAAGGCGATTACTGCCGGGTCGGCTTTTTCTAGTCCCTCAATATCAATCATTGAGCGGATCTCTTCAAAATGGGCAAAAGCTAGGTGGTGAGCGCTACGCTGCGATTTCCATCGGCCTAGCGATCGCACGACAAAAGTATCTATATCCATAATCCAACCCTATTTCAAGTACCCAACCTTGCACAAAACAAGAGTCAAATGTCTCCTCTGTAGATGGAAGCGATCGCCCCTCAAGAAAAAAGCTAGAAGCTAGCGATATAGCCTTCCGCACTTTGCTTACTACACCACGAAAGACTACACCTCTTGTTCTATAGCGCAAAGTGCCATAGCAAAGTGCGAATGCATCCGCGCTTTGCTATAAATGGCAACTGAAGGACGTTCTATTTAGGAAAGAACAATATTCTTCTAGCTATTCTTGCTTTGTTTCTAGCTTTTTCTTCGGATGGTGATTTAGGTCTTTGGCGCTTTTGCCTATCTACTTTGAGTTGCCTATCTACTTTGAGCGGAGCGGTTCACCACTATTAGATTTCAGTAATACTGACAATCTTGGCACCGCTGCGCTGAATACGCTGAATCTGCGGGGTCATCTTGGTCGCAGAAACGATGTACTCATCGACGCTGACGCGGCGCGGCCGATCGAATTTGGCACCCGTGGTTTTGATTTTGAAGCGCTTCTCGGTGACCGACCCTGGGGTGGCTTTGGCCGTGGTGATTTTGTTGGCGCTGTTAGTGGCGACAGCGTATACGAGCTGAGAGTCGGTAACGGCGCTGCTGACTTGAGCCGGACCGCGATTGACGGCAAAGTTGCGGTTATACACGACTTGCTTGCGACCAACTTCGCTCTTTTCTCTCTGGAAAGGAACGAGGTTCTCGCCGAAGGCTTGTTGATATTCTTCGCTATCGACATAGGAATCGATATCGGCATCAAAGCCTTCTTCAGCGCAGCGGCGAATGTGCTCGGAAGCTTCTGCTTGGGACTCAGGGGCACGGCCCAAGAATATGCTGAAAGTTTAGCTCGGTAGAGCGGTAGGGTCCACAGTTCTCGAAGTGGCGAGACTTGTAGAAGTCGGATTTGGCGACGGCGCGGACGAACTCGCGCACGGACATCGACTTGTCGAATAGCTGCGATTCAGCAGTAACCAGGCGTTCACTCTCCATCACGTGAGGGTTGCCTAGAACCTGCTTGTAAACAGCGCGGATAATGGTTTCGGTTTCTTCTTTGGTGCTAGTGGGCCACAGTTCGTAGGTATAGGTGTCTGACATGAGGGTTCTCCTAAAGATGTTTTGATAAAAGGGAAATAAAAACAGTCAACAACAGCGTTTGGGAAAATGTGTAGGCACGGCGCGTATCTGTTTAGCGTATACACCGAGACCCACCCCGTCACTACGTGCCACCCCTCCCGAGAGGGGATTTACTTCAGGAAGCGAAGTCCAAGGCAACATAGCAACCTCGATCATCACAGCCAGAGACAGATCCCCTCTCGGGAGGGGTGGCTGGAGCGGAGCGGAGGTCGGGGTGGGTCGGTAACATGCGCTACCCATCGATATCTCATAGCAGGACGCTAAACGCGCATACGCTATGCCCCTAAGACGTATCGGCGGTGCCCAGTATCAGGCGCACCTAGTCGTATTCTCTAGCTAACTTCAGTGATGCTAGCGATCACGCCGCCAGCCTTGTGAATGCGCTGGTATTCTTGCGAGAGCTTCTCGTAGGGCACGATGTAGACCTGATTGGCTCTGCGGAAGCGTGAAGACGCTTTGCGAACGGTGTTGGCACGAATAGAGGTGACTTCGATCCGGTAGACCTTGCCGCGATCGCCCACACCCGTTCCAGAACGAGTGGCCGCAGAGGTCGGTGGCTCGCTAAATGCCCAGCCTTCAGAACCCCCCGAGGGTGCCTTCACAGCAGTAGGAATTGCGTTGATTACTAGCTTGTTCAAGCGAGGCTCTTTGCCAGAAACGTTGCCTTTGAGCGAGCTGCTAGACGCACCGCGAACCAGCTCAAACAGATGAGTAAATCCGACCATCGTACCCGCAGCCGCGCTTTGGTAGCCTCGGATGTAGGGCACTAGGTTCTCACCGAAAGTGTTCTGGTACTCGTCGCTGTCGATATAGGAATCGATGTCGGCTTCAAAGCCTTGCTCATCTAGGATGCCGCTGTGAAACTTCATCTCGTCATAGTCATTGGGGGCGCGGCCTAGCAGATGACGGAAGTTTAGCTCTGTGTAGCGATAGCGAGGGCAGTCTTCGAAGAAGCGAGTCCGATATAGATCAGACTTGGCAACGGCCCTGACAAACTCACGCACGCTGTATTCACCGAGCTTGAACTGAGACTCGGGAACGGTGAGGCGCTCGCTTTCCATCACATAGGCGTTGCCCAACACCTGACGGTAGACGGCACTAATAATTCCTTCTAATTCCTCGGATGACAGACCGGGAACCCACTCCACTGCGGGAGTTTCCTCGAACAGACTGACGCCCAAGCGTGAGGCTGGTCCGAAAGCGCCAAAAGACATGAATGCTATCTCCTTATAACGGTTGATTGCGTATTCTCATTATTGGGGTGGAGGGGGCCTGTTCTTGTCAAGTTTTGTGAACAGCAGCAGTAGCGTTCTGGGCGTTTTGAATTCATGAAAAAGCGCTGAGATGATTTGGCTGAAGGGGGTTTGGCTATTAAGAGAATTACTTTCTTTTGAGAGATTAGCCGGACCAAGATCGCTTTGTATTCTGTTATCTTTCGTCACAAACAGGTGCGTTGACTATTCGATTAAAGCCCATGAACTCATCTTTAGACTTCAGCCTCGACCTTGACGAAGGTTGAAAGTCTGGCAATCAGATGGTCGAAGTAAGGCGAAAGCGCTGGATACGTATGAATGGGGAATCGTCTTAGGCTGGCTCTTTTGACGCCGATTAGGCCCGCTACCATCGCCGGAAGCGGGACTTGCAGCTCTTCGTAGAGCTGTTCCATTGCGGCTAGCCCGGTTGTACTGGTGTAGTGGTGCTGCTGGCTAGCGATGCCGTAGGTAATGCAGCGTAGGAACTGCCAAAAGTCTCGCCAGCAGGCTTCTGCTCGCTGCGGTGGAAAGAGGCCTCCGCCGGGCTCTAGAATTTTGGGAAAGGTCGTGAGGACGACGGCTCTAGCTTCATCGACAATGTCCGCTGCCTCTGTACGCAAAGTTCTGACGACTTCTGTTGCATTGAGTCCGGCTGCTGCCATCGCTAGATCAGACGTCTTTGCTAGCGATGCGATCGCGCCAAGCTCTTCGTCTGTGAGATATCGGCTCTCATTATCTGCCGTTTGAAAGTAGGCGATCGCATCCTGATTGACCCCGGTCAACCCGGCAAAGTCCATGATCTTTGCTTTAGGAATAAGCGCTTTGGCGCGATCACTTAGTCCGTCCATAATTCTTGTTTTTATATACCGTTAATGCTGGCTTCTCTAGTTTAGAACGGCTTGTGCTCTTTGCAGTTCCTTGCCCACGCTCGAACTACGCTTGAAGCTGTTCAATCACTAGTGTGGCTACTCTTTTGACAGCGGGAAAAGGGTCTTGCTGTAGTGGTGTGATTGCCTCGATTGCACTACTTTTGCCTAGCTTGCCTAGCGCTAAAATTGCTGCTTTGCGCACGTCTGGCTCTGTGTCTTGTAAACGGGCTAGCAGGGGCTGATAGGCAGGCTGATAGCTGAGTCTGGCTAGGTGGGCGATCGCCTCAATGCGAACGTCACTCGCAGGATCCTGTAGCGCTTCGATTAGCAGTCGAAGATTGTCTGGGTCTGGCTGGGCGACGGGATTGGAGTGTATTTGGGCCGATTGGGCTTGGGCCAGTTGAGTCTGGGCTAGCTGCGTTTGAGCCAGTTGAGCGATCGCACCAACAACAGCAATTCTGACGCTCGGTGATGGGTCGCAAAGGCTCTGGTAGAGCTGGTCTGGAGATTTCTGCGCTCATGGTTGCGATCGCCCAAGCTGCGTGCCCTTTGCAGCTCTCGTCTGCCGAAGGAGATGCTAGCACGGCTCGCACCGCCTCAAAAGCAGGCGCGCCAATTTTGGCCAAAGCACCTGCCGCGGCGCTCTTCACACTCATCTCTGGGTCTTGCACTAGCGCCGCTGCCAGTCCTGGGACTGCCGCGTCATCGCCTAAATTCGTCATCGCATTGCAGCAGGCTCGCCGCACTACTGGATCGGGGTGCGTCTCTAATCCTTCTAGCAAAAAAGGCGTCGCGGGCTCGCCGATTTCGCTAAATGCACTGATTAACCGTAGCCGCGCCTCCCGTCTAGGATCGCTCAGCCCGTCGATCATGCGTTGCAGCAGTTGTGGATCGGGTTTGTCGAATGCTAGCAGCTCAATTTGCTCATTCACATAGTCAATGAGCTGGTCTGTCTGCGTTTGGATCGTGGTAGAGACCGGATTGATCTGCGCCTGATTGTCTTCTGAGCTGTTGGGGTTGGCCAAATCGTTTAATGAATGAAAAGAGTCTATGACCTAGGCTGTCAGCGAGGCATCTGCTTCTTTCCGTAGCCGTGCTAGCGAGGCGTCAATCTTTAGAATTTCTGGGTGATTCTCTAGCTGTGACATCACCATTGACTTCGGCAATTTTGCCTTTTTTGCCGTTGCTGTAAAGTCTTCAATCAGGCGAACTTTGTACTGCTCCAACTCTGCAATCACGTCGGCGACTTCTTGTTGAGATGGCGCTGCTGCCGAACTGTTGTTGGTTTGTTCACTGACCTGGGCGCTTTCTGACACAGCGAATGACCTCTTAATTCTTCTAATACTATTTTTGACTATTGTATTTAGTAGCGTAAAACAAAACCGCCGATCAAATTAGCTCTCTGTGTGTTTCACCGGAATGCGCCTCGATGGAAATTTCTGAAATCAAAACTCTGCTGGCTGACGAAGATCCTCAGCTAAGACTGCGCGGACTAGTCGCGCTTAAAGACTATGACGCTGCGGCGGCGGTGCCGCTGCTGATAGATCAGCGACAGGACAAGGCTTTTCTAGTCCGATCTTTTGTCGCGATGGGGCTAGGCCGCAAGCGTAACGACTCTGCGTATGCCGCTTTGCTAGAAATGCTGCCAGCCGAGTCTGATCAAAATGTCAAAGCTGAGATTGCCAATTCTTTGGGACTGTATGGCAATCGATCGGTTGAGTGCTTGGTTCAACTGTTCAAGGAGAGCAGTAACTGGCTAGTGCGCCGCAGCATTTTGGCAATTATGCCGGAGATGGAGTGCCCCGAGCAGCTATTGGAAATCGCGGTCATCGCTCTAGCCGATTCAGATGAAACGACTGCTCAGGCGGGGATGACGACATTAGGGCTCTTTTCCGATACCGCTCAATCGCAAGCGGCACTAGAGGCGATGCTGCCAACGCTACAAGACAAAAATTGGCGATCGCGCTTAGCCCTAGCCCACGCCCTCAAAGCCTTCGATCAGCTAGCCGCTAGGGACGCGCTTATTCAGCTGCGGCAAGACGAGCACCATAAAGTTGTGGCGGCGTCGTTGGAAGGGCTATTGCCGAGCTAATGCCGCGAATGTCAAAGCATTCCTTTAGACGAATTGATCCTTTCATTCAAGATCGCTTATCCTAATCGATGTAAACAAATGTAAAAGTTTGTCCGCTATCAAGCCTGTATATGCAGGCACAAAAATTGAGGAAAGATCTTGATGGTAATGTCTACGCAAAGAGCGTCGAAGATAGAAGCGCAGGCGATCGCCTTCTTCAAACATTCTGTTGGCAACTGGCAGTCTCGCCGTCGCTACTACACCCTAGCGAGCGATCAAACCCAGGAAGTCGTCAGCGACATCAGCATTGCCTTTTTAGAAAGCGACTGCCCAGAACTCATTGAGCTAGGCAAGCGCCACGAGCTTAGCGTGCCAATGATCTGCGGTGCAAAAGTCACCTGGGAGAGCACCTACATCAGCCCGAGTAAGAAGCCTTCTGTCGGCGAGACGGTATTTGGCATTCGAGGTAATGTGATGTATCGCGATCGCGGCTTTGCTACGCCTAAACCGGTGACTGCGCAGTATCAGTTCAAAGATAACCGCACTATGACTCTACGTACCGAATACGGCGGCTCCTCCTTCGAAGAAGAGCTGAAGCTAATCGGTGAAAACTACCGAACCCGGCAGACAATTATTTCCCGCGCTGGCGAGGAGATCATGATCGGTCAGTATCTAGAAAAACGGGTGTAGGTCTCCTACGTCTTCTAAGCTCTGCAAAGTTGTCTTCCGCGTATACGCATTCCATTCATTCAGCTCGGCTTGAGCGTGACTAAGCAGCTTCGAACGCCCCGTCTCGCTCAGGCCGACTGCACCACTAAAGTCCGCCCCGGCAATGCTGCCAACCCCGGTCATATCAACATCGGTCAAATTCGTTGCCCGAAAGTCAGACCGCTGTAGCTCAGCGCCTGACAAGCTCGCACCCGCTAGGTTGGCACCGGTTAGAAAAGCCTTCTGCAAGTTCGCGCCTGCTAGCCCCGCACCCGCTAGGTTTGCACCCGCTAGGTTCGCACCACTTAGATAAGCCCCTAGCAGCATTGCACCACTTAGGTCGGCATCTTTTAAGTTCGCCGTATTCAGATACGCCCCGTTTAGCGCTGCGCCCGGTCCAACCGCACCGCAGCTTTTGTAATAGAAGCCCTCTGGCCACTGCGTTTTCTGGTCATACAGCGATAGCTTCATCGCTGCGTCCGTCAAAGTCGCGCCTGCCAATATTGCGCCTTGCAAATCGCTGCGGAATAGATACGCCCCGGTCAGATCAGCATTCGTTAGATTGGCCCCTCGCAAAGTTGCGCCTCTAAGATCTGCTGACTGCAAGTTTGCGCCCGTGAGGTTTGCACCTGTGAGGTTCGCGCCAATTAGCGCGGTCTCTCGAAGATTCGCGTCTGCTAGGTTCGCGCCCGCTAGGTTCGCTTTGTACAGATCTCTGCCTGCTAGGTCGGCGCTAGTCAGGTCCGCATTTGCTAGGTCGGCTCTAGGTAGTAAGTGCAACGAGTCCATTGAATTAGGCATCGCCATAGGGACGTCAAAGAAAAACGATCCTATCATCAAAGTAGAGAACACTAGTCGAGCCTTCTAGCCATGACTGTAGCGGTTGATTCGTCCGATTCAATAGAAGCTTTAGTGCAAGCTATCAGTACCCTTACGCTGACGGACAAACAAAAGCTGCTAGATATCCTAGAGCAGCAGATATTTGAAGCCGAAGAAGATAGCTACGAAGAAGATGAGGATACTAAAGCAGAGATCAAGGCTATAAAAGCTGCTTACGAAGCAGGTGACTACGATACCTACGATGTATATATGGAAAATCGGCAGCAGGTAAAGTCTAAAAATGAGTCAAGCTAATCCATTACGAAGATGGCTCTACCCAAAATTATTCAAACCCTAAAATCATTCAGAAGCCCGCACCGAGGTTCGACGGCTCTAAATGGCATATCAAATCGTTATTGTTAGAGCTATACAGAAGCAAATTAATAAACTGCCAGCTGATGTTCAATCTCGTGTAGACAAAAAAATTCAACGACTAAAGACCAATCCTCGGCCCGAAGGTGTCAAAAAGCTGAAGGGCTACGATAGCGAGTACCGCATTCGGGTTGGTAGCTACCGGATCAGATATGACATTGATGATGAGCAAGCCGTTGTCAGAATTTTGCAATGTCGGCATCGCAAAGATGTCTATCGTGATAGAGACTAGATACTCTATCGATCACTCTGTTCTAAAGTCATGCTTCTAAATCCCCCAATGTCGATGATGGCGTTCTTCCACAAGAGCGAGGGCGTGTGGTTTACGCAACGGACGGTGCATCATTTTGATGTGGTGGCGGATGAGTCGGGTGAGTCTAATTTGATTGTGGGGTTAGTGGCTGCACGCGATCAGCGGGTGATTGATATCTGTAAGTCCCAGAATATCGATCCGAATCTGGCGGCGGGTGGGGCGAGCTTTGCTTGGCAGGCGAATCTGTCGGATAGTGCGCCTAGCTCTTCGGCGGCGGTGCTGGTGGATGTGCCTGATGATGAAAGCGGGCGATCGGGAAAATTGGTGCGCGATCGCGGCTACGTAGAGACTATGCCAGTCGTCAGTCGCTACTGGTTTGGCCAAGACGGTATCCTCACTATTGATACCGACTACGAAACTAATCAAGGCCAAGAACGCTGCTGGTTTCTCACCGACGACTTTCGTGTCAGGGTCAGCACCGCCCGCATGATGGACGGCGTTAGCCTGATGACCTACTGCTCCGAAAAGCGCTTTGTTACCCCCGAAGAGGTCACTGCGCTAGCCGCTAGACACACGTGTTAAGGAATGTGTCTTTGTTTTTCATAGTTAGCCAGTCGCTGACTGCAGTCCCATATTCTGGGAGGGCATAGCGTCCTTCATATAAAACACGGTTAGATAATGTATCGCCCTTTTCAAGAGCATCTAGAGAGTTCTCTTTCTCAAAGGTTCAATCTGACTAAGAGGGCCATCCCAGCCGGTCTAGAGTGCAATATCAGTGAAAGGGGGCGCAATCCAGCTACGATTCACAGCTGGTGCTATCAGTGCGATCAGCTTCGTAAAGCTCGCTATACCTATATTGATGCTGGAGTCAGCGCTCAGATCTTTAATAGCGTGATCTATCCAGCGCACCAATACGATCTGCCGCTATTAGGCATTGATTTTCTATCCTTTGGCTCGGTCAAAAATTTGATTGTGATGGACTTTCAGCCGCTGTTTCAAGACGAAGCCTATCAGCAAAAGTACATCGAGCCGCTGAAGGCACTGCACGATAAGTATCCCGATCTGGCGCAGAACTTAGAGATGAAGTTCTACGATGCCAATCAGTATTTTTCTAAGTACTTGCTCTTTGCGAAGACCGATCCTGAAACGGTCAAGACTAGAGTGCTAGAAGCCTTTAAAGACTACCTTCAGCTCTACTGGCAGATGCTAGATGCGGCTGCGCCCAATACCGACAGGACGGCGATGGCCCGAGTCGCCAAAGCGCAAAGAGACTATGACCAGTACAGCGCCGAGAGAGATCCTGCTTCGGGCCTGTTTGGCAGCTACTTTGGCCACGAGTGGTCTGAGCGGTTTCTATACGGGTTCTTGTTTGAGGATGCGGTGCCGGTGGCTAGCGCTGCGCCTGTTGGTGCAGGTTAGGCGATGGCTACTATCTACGAGCCTTTTTTGGCAAAGGCGATCGCACTACTAGAAGAGAACTTAGACATTAGCGCCTACCCGATTCCACCAGGATTTGAATCTAAAAGTGCCGTCACTGGTAAAGGCAAACGCGAAGCCACCGTGACCACTACCAGCTATGGATCCAAAGCGCCCAAACTCCGACAGATTCGCGCGGCGCATGTTCAAGGGGGCGCAGCCCTGCAAGTTCTAAACTTTGTGATTTTTCCAGAGCTAAACTACGATCTGCCTTTTTTTGGAGCTGATCTGGTGACGCTGCCCGGCGGTCATCTGATCGCTATTGATATGCAGCCGCTGTTTCAAACTGAGGACTATCAGGCAAAGTACTCGCAGCCGATTATGGAGATCTTTCATCGCCATCAGGCTGATTTGCCTTGGGGGGGAGATTTTCCAGAAGAGGCGCAGGCGTTCTTTTCCCCTGCTTTTCTATGGACGCGTCCGGCTGAAACAGAGACTGTAGAGACCAATGTGTTCGACGCTTTTTCTGACTATCTAGAGACATACATAGCGTTTGTCCAGGCGGCTGAGCCGGTTAGCGACCCGGACCGACTGAACGCAATTAAAGAGTCGCAGCTACGCTATGCACGCTACCGGGCCGAGAAAGATCCGGCTAGAGGAATGCTGACTCGCTTTTATGGCCCGGAGTGGACAGAAGCATACATTCACGGCTTCCTGTTCGACTTAGAGAAAGACTCTCGAATCGCCGCATAGGGGGTCATACTAGTCTTATTTCCTACGGTCCATTTTTTCTGCCTGGTTCTTCCACTGCCACTTGAGCGTATTTTTGTAACAAGATTTATATCATTAGAGACAAAGCGCTGAACTAATGCTTGGCCATACTTTGTGATTAAGGTGCAAACGCCTGCTACGCCTGTCGTCTGGATGAATTAGGTGTTTATGAACTTTCCTAAACTTTCTTAGATTTGCGCCCTATCCGTCCTAATCTTTTATTACGGGAGACGCAAATTGCTGATGGCAAATATCTCTTAGATCGCTTTTGAAAGGGTGTAAATCATCTCTCAAAGGTTCTAAAATATTATCCGGAGCATTTGCTCAACCCGAACGAAACTATCTAAAGAAAGATAGTGACGTAACGGGCTTTTCAAAAAGAACCCGGCTATAGACTCTGTTTCGTAGCCAGATATAAGGAGAATTAGGATCTATGTTTGATGCCTTTGCTAAGGTTGTTTCACAAGCTGACACTCGCGGTGAGTTCATCAGTGCGTCTCAGCTAGACGCGCTAGATCAAATGGTTGCTAATGGCAACAAGAGAATGGATGTGGTTAACGGTATCACTAACAATGCATCTTCCATTGTTGCCAATGCCGCTCGCTCGCTATTCGCTGAGCAGCCCCAGCTAATCCAGCCCGGTGGTAACGCTTACACGTCTCGTCGCATGGCTGCTTGCCTGCGCGATATGGAAATCATCTTGCGCTATGTCACTTACGCAATGTTCTCTGGCGATGCCAGCGTCCTAGACGATCGTTGCCTCAACGGTCTGCGTGAGACTTATGTTGCTCTAGGCACACCTGGTGGGTCTGTTGCGACTGGCGTTGAGAAGATGAAAGCTGCTGCACTTGCGATCGCAGGCGACAACAGCAACGTTACCAACGGTGACTGCAGCAGCCTGCTTTCTGAGCTAGGTGGCTACTTTGATCGTGCAGCTTCTGCTGTAGCGTAGTCTTTCGCTTGATGATGGCTGTGTTTTATGTACAAAAGTCTTTGTACCTGATGCGCACCCTATGAATAATTAAACCGTCTAAAACTCAATTGGGAGATCTTAAAAGATGAAAACTCCTTTGACTGAAGCAGTATCTACTGCTGATTCTCAAGGTCGTTTCCTCAGCTCGACTGAAATGCAGGTTGCATTTGGTCGCTTTGGTCAGGCAAAAGCTAGTCTTGAAGCTGCTCGCGCTTTGACTCAAAAGTCCGACAGTCTAGCTCAAGGGGCTGCTCAAGCTGTTTACAACAAGTACCCTTACACCACTCAGATGCAGGGTCCTCAGTACGCTGCTGACCAGCGCGGTAAGGACAAGTGCGTTCGTGATATTGGCTACTACCTGCGGATGATCACCTACTGCCTAATCGTCGGTGGTACTGGTCCAATGGACGACTACTTGGTCTCTGGTCTTGCTGAAATCAACAAGACGTTTGACCTTGCTCCTAGCTGGTATGTAGAAGCGCTCAAGCACATTCAAGCAAACCACGGTTTGTCTGGCGTGCCTGCGACTGAAGCCAACAACTACATCAACTACGCTATCAACGCGCTTAGCTAATTAGCCGAATTGACCTCTAGCCTCTGAGCTGACTCCTTCTAGTCGGTAGTGCGGGCGGTTAGACTTCAATTTTTCACCCAGAGAGATATGCGATTACTAGAGATGTTCTAGTGGTTGTTTGTTTCTCTGGGTTTGCTGTATGTAGACGCGTGTAGGCGGAGCTGAAGGCGATTAAGAAAATCTTGAAAAGAGATATTTGAAAAGAGATCATGGCTGTGGCTGATAGGTTGACAGATAATCAGAGTGAGCTGCAAGCAGCGCCAGAAATTACATTAGAGCAGGCGATCGCAAACCTTAGACAAACAGAAGACATTGGCGATCGATACTACGCTGCTTGGTGGCTGGGTCGATTTGGCACGGGCACCCCTGAAGTCATCTCATTGCTACTAAGTGCTTTAGAAGACCAAGAGAATCGCGCTTCCGATGGTGGGTTTCCGCTGCGCCGAAACGCGGCTAGAGCGCTGGGAAAAATTGGCAATTCGTCCGTCGTGCCTGCTTTGATAGAGACGCTAGACTGCTCGGACTATTACGTTCGCGAAGCTGCGACTCAGTCGTTGGAAGCGCTGAATGCTACCGAAAGTGTCGAAAAGCTAGTCTCTCTGCTCGCAGGCGGTGTGGACGCTGCTGTAGCAGTGCCTGGAAAGCCACATCTAGTCCAGCCCTACAACGCAATTTTAGAAGCGTTGGGCGGTCTAAAAGACGATTCGGTGATACCTGTAATCTCTCCTTTTTTGAATCACGAGACGGTGCAGGTCAAGAATGCAGCCGCTAGAGCGATGTATCAGCTAACAGGGCAAGGTAGCTACGCTGAAACACTAGTTGGATACCCTGCGGTGTGATGATTTGCAGCTAAGGCGATCGGCGCTACTGGATTTAGGAGAGATTGGATATCTGCCTGCGGCGGGTGCGATCGCCCAAACGCTAGCAGAAAACAGTATTAAATTAATTGCCTTAAAAGGACTGTTAGAAAAAGAAATTTCTTCTTCTGGCGCGCTGGTTTCGGCGCAAGGTCGCAAAGTGATGGAACTGATGGACTCTTTGTTGTAATTTAAGTTGACCCATGACAGAGCCTGATTCGCTTCTACAGGAAAGACTACAAGCCGTAGAGTCGGCCGACTCCGCCCAAGGACTGCTCGATTCGGTAGAGGCGCTAGCAGAATTAGTCAATCCAGGCGCAGTCGATACGCTGATAAAAGTGCTGGGATACAACAATCCCGGTGCGGCAGTCGCGGCAGTCGATGGCCTAATCAAAATCGGCACCCCGGCAGCGTCGGCACTGCTGTCTCAAATAGATGGCTATAACTACGGTGCGCGCGCGTGGGCACTGCGAGTGCTCTCTGGCATTGGCGATCCGCGTGGCCTAGACCTAATTCTAGAAACAGCGGTAGAAGATTTTTCGCTGAGTGTGAGACGCGCCGCCGCGAGAGGTCTAGGCTCAATTCAGTGGGAGAAGCTGCCGAGAGACGAGCGCCAGCAAGGACAAACGCGTGCTGCCCAGACCCTGCTAGGCGTGGTGAAAGACACCGAATGGATCGTCCGCTATGGCGCTGTTGTCGGCTTGCAGGGGGTCGCCACTGCCGCAGCTAAGGAAGACTTTGTAGGTCTGCGCGCTCCAATTGTGAACGGGTTGCAAGAACGCATCGAAAAAGACGATACCCTAGCAGTACAGGCCCGCGCCCAGTGGGCTCTTTCACAAATTCAGTCACTGGCTTAGAGGTCAGCGACTTCTCCTCGCCTAGCTATCTCTCTTCCATGTCCTTACTTCGCTACGCAATCATCGGAACTGGGGCAATCGGCGGCTATTACGGCGCTCGGCTCCAGCAGTCTGGCTGTGATGTTCACTTTCTGCTGCGCAGTAGCTACGACCATGTCAAAGCGCATGGCTTACGAATAGAGTCTGTTGCAGGGCGACTTCGATCTGCCTCAGGTCAATGCGTACAACGATCCGGCAGATATGCCGCCAGTTGATGTTGTAGTAGTGGCGCTAAAAACTACTCAGAATATTCATCTGCTCGAACTGCTGCCAGCGTTGAATGAGGGCGGCGCAATTCTCTCTTTGCAAAATGGGTTTGGTGTAGAAGCCGCAATTGTCCGCCAGCTAGAACAGAAAGATATTTCAGCTTCTATCTTGGGTGGGCTGTGTTTTATCTGTTCTAACCAGATAGCGCCGGGTCATTTTCGGCATATGGAGTATGGACGTATCCTATTAGGCATGCATAATCAGCAGAATCAACCCTGCGAACCGACTGCTCTACTAAAAGAGATTGCCGCTGACTTTGCCCAGGCGAACGTACAGGTAGATACAACAGACGATCTGCCAATGGCTAGGTGGCAAAAGCTGGTGTGGAATGTGCCCTACAACGGGCTGTCGGTAGTGCTAGATGCAACGACAGCGGAGATGATGGCAGATCGGGGAGTGCGATCGCTAATCACGACCCTGATGCAAGAAGTGGTCGCGACTGCGAATGCTTGGGGCGAGGCTGTTTCTCCAGGGTGCGATCGCCATCTTCCTACAGACATTATCGACCACATGCTGGCCCAGACAGAAGCGATGACACCCTATCGCACCAGTATGAAAATAGACTACGACGAAAAGCGTCCGCTAGAGATAGAAGCCATCTTGTCTAATCCTGTCGATGCGGCACACGCACTAGGAATCAAAGTGCCAACCATGACGATGCTACAGCAGCAGCTAGCATTTCTAGATAGTCGCAATCGGAGACTTGTAGGCAGAGATTTGTAGATAGCCATTCGTAGAGAGTCTAGGGTAGGCACTAACGCATCAGAAAATGGACTTTGATAGCTGCGATCGCCACTACAAAAAACGCAACAACGATAGTCACTCCCCAACCAGAAAGCGTTCCCAGATAGATCAAGCAGCCGCAAATAACCGCAATATCAACGCAAAGAAAGGGAAGAACAAAGACAGAATTAGAGATAGACTGTACGTCTTCTGTTAGCACGGCCAGTAGCTTGCTAGGTCCAATGGCTTCTAACTGCTGTAGAGGCGAGGAGAGAATTCGCTGGCTGAGCCGCATCCGGAGCTGATAGACCGAATCCTGCGCAAGGTCTATCAGTAAGAATTGAGAGATTGCGCCAGTAATCAGGGCAAGCAGCGCTAGCCCGCAAAGGGAAGGATGAGCGATCGCGGCGTTTCCTGCTCTATAGCGGTATTGATCAGCGCAATCAAAGCCGCACTACCTATCCCACTCACTAGACCCGAAACCGTTGCGATCGCCACGCTGACCCAGGAAGATCGAAGCAGCAGCCAAATAATATCCATAAGGCTACGACCTTGAGCAGTGAACTCTTTCTAGAGATAGAGAAAAAATTATGAAAAAGGCTAGATGATGCTTAGCTATCACAGTTTTTCTTAATTAACAATTTAGATTTGCTTGCGGCCAGAAACTCTCTTGAGCTTCTGGCCATCTTCTTACCGACTACTGGTTTTATCCTAATCCTACGGGGAAAGCGGCTATGTTTTTGTTCTTGGTAGAGCCTGCGTCTGAAGCCTTGCAAGCGCCAGTTACGACCTTTGTACTGCTCCTTGCCATCGTGTTAGCAGTGCCGCCTGTGTTTGAGCGATTTAAGCTACCAGGACTGATCGGACTGATTGTCGCTGGTGTGCTGTTTGGCAGCAGCGGACTGGGCTGGCTAGATGCCAAAGATGACACGATGAAGCTGTTTTCAGATATTGGCAAAATCTACCTGATGTTTGTCGCTGGACTCGAAATCGATCTTATCTTGTTTCAGAAGACGCGCAGCCGCTCGATGGGCTTTGGGTTTATGACGTTTGCGATTCCTCTGCTAGGCGGTATTGCAGTCGGTCTTTATTTCGGGTTTGGCTGGCTAGCCGCTGTGCTGATTGGCTCATTGCTCGCTTCGCATACGCTGCTGGCATATCCAATTATTCAGCGGCTAGGGGTCGTCAATGATGAGGCGGTCACAATCACGGTGGGTGCGACCATCTTCACAGATGTTGCTTCGCTAACTGTATTAGCAGTGTGTTTGGGCATTAGCAAGGGCGACTTTACCGCAGTCAAGCTGCTAATGCTGTTGGGGTCTTTAGGGCTGTATGCATTCACCGTGTTGGTGGGTCTAAATCGGCTGGGCAAACTCTTTTTTCGCAAGGTGGGAAGAGACGAAGGCAACCGAGTTCTGTTTGTTTTACTTGCTGTTTTTCTATCGGCGGTGGTCGCTCGCTTGATTGGGGTAGAAGATATTATTGGAGCTTTTCTGGCGGGTTTAGCGATCAATAGTATCGTGGGCAATGGCCCAGTCAAAGAGAAAATAGAATTCATGGGCAGCGTGATCTTTATTCCTATGTTCTTTGTGAATATGGGACTGCTGCTAGATCTCAGTGCGTTTGCTGATATTTTTGCTGCTGTTGGACTGCCTTTGGCAATTGTCGGCGTGCTGCTGGTGACCAAGCTAATCGCCGCGCTAGTTGCCAAACAGCTCTACGGCTATAGCTGGACACAGGGCATTGCTATGTGGTCTTTGTCGGTGCCACAGGTCGCCGCTACGCTGGCAGCCGCTCTGGTGGGATACCAGGCAGAAATTATCAGCTCAGATGTGTTCAATAGCGTCATCTTGCTAATGCTGGTGACTTCTGTTGTCGGACCGCTGGTAACGACTAGCGCAGCGACAAAGCTGTCTTTGGAGAAGGGCTTTGATGAAACCGATGAGCTGGACTGGCTGCCGCCACCTAGCGAGATTCCAGACTCTTTTTCTGTGGTGGTGCCTGTGTACAATCCGGAGAATGAGCGATCGCTCATCGAACTGGCAGCGGCGGTGGCTCAATATGCTAACGGGCGACTAATTCCACTGGCGGTAGTGTTGGCTCAGCCGCGAATGGATTCGCCTCAGCTTACTAGAGCGCTGACCCGCAGCCGTCAGCTACTAGAAGACGCACAGGTTATTAGTGAAGAATTCGAAGCTATTACCGAGCCGGAGCTAAGGATTAACTACAACGTCGCTCAAACGATCGCACATGTAGGTCGTGAAAAGAACGCCAACTTGATTGTTCTAGGCATGAACAAGCACACCAAACTCGATGGCAAGCAGCTATTTAGCAACATTCAAGATGAGGTGATGCAAACAGCGCATTGTCCGGTGGTGGTAGCCCGGCTGCTAGAGCCTGTGTCTACTATCAAAACTATCTTGCTCCCAATTGAAAACCCTTCTGTAGTGACGCTGCGAGTGCTGCGGTTTGCGCAAGTGCTGGCGGTTGCTAACCAGGCTAAGATTACGCTGCTCCATGTGCACAGTCCGCGTACGCCTAAGACCAGTCAGGCCCGGCTTAGAAAGCAAATGGAAATTTTGTTAGATCGACTGCCGCCCGCTGATTGTTCCATTGAGATTGAGCTGTTGGCCAGAGACAACGTGGTGATGGCGATCGCCAAAGCGGCCAAACAGTATGATCTGGTGGTGGTGCGATCGCGTCGTCAGCGTGGCAGCAGCGGTTTGACTATCGGTGCGAACACATCTCCTCTATTGCAACAGCTTCACGGCTCAGTCGTGCTAATTGGTGAACCGCAGCCGCAGCCAGTCGGGCAGGTAGCTCCTCGCAAGCGCGCTGCGCTTAATCTAGCGACTGCCTAGTCGTCAATCCCCGCCGTTCTGTTGTGTAGCCGTAGGGGCATAGCATGTTATGCCCCTACGGCTGTCTGACTCTTTAGAACTAAAAGAATGCTCAGCATCTCCACACTTCGACAGAGCTTAGCGATCAAAGATCTCTGTTAGAGATAAAGCAATAGTCCTTATCTTCTCGGAAAGCCGCTTGTATGGAAAACTACGACGTTGTCATCATTGGTGCAGGCCACAACGGTCTTGTCTGCGCGGCTTACTTGCTAAAGGCTGGATACAGCGTTGCTCTATTAGAAAAGCGATCGATTCCAGGCGGCGCAGCTACGACCGAAGAACTGCTGCCAGATGAAGCGCCCGGATTTATGTTCAATCGCTGTGCTATTGACCACGAGTTTATCCACTTGGGCCCAGTGATCGAAGAGCTAGAGCTAAAGAAATATGGACTAGAGTATCTGTTTTGCGACCCGACTGTTTTCTGTCCGCACCCAGACGGCAAGTACTTTCTATCGCACAAGTCCCTGGACAAAACCTGTGACGAGATCGCTCAGTTCAACCGCCGTGATGCTGAAAAGTACAGAGAGTTCATCGACTTCTGGCAGCGATTCACAAAGGCAATTCAGCCTGTATTCAATGCGCCACCGCAGGCAATTTTCGACATTCTGGGCAACTACGACATCAAAAGCATTCAAAACCTGCTGAGCATCCTGGGCGGACCGCACAAGTCGCTTGATCTAATTCGCACGATGCTAACGAGTCCAAAAGACCTCTTAGAAGAGTATTTTGACTCTGAATTTATTAGAGCGCCCCTAGCTAGACTAGCTTCCGAATTTGGCGCGCCGCCTTCGCAAAAGACTATCTCTGTCGGTGGGATGATGATGTCCATGCGGCATGACCCAGGCATGGCTAGACCTAGAGGCGGCACTGGTGCGCTGGTGCAGTCTCTGGTAAATCTGGTGAAAGCAAAAGGCGGGGCTATATTCACTGATCAGAACGTCAAGCGAATTCTTCTAGATGGAAAGCGGGCGGTTGGTGTAGAAGTCGAAGGCGGTAAGACGTATCGAGCGAAGCTAGGCGTTATCTCTAATATTGATGCTAAGCGTGTGTTCTTGCAGATGCTAGAGCCAGCGGAGGTAGCGGCAGTCGATCAGGAACTGGGAGAACGCTTAGATAGGCGAATCGTCAATAACAACGAGACAATTCTGCGGATTGACTGCGCGCTGTCTGAAATTCCTCGATTTGAGCATCACAATCACCGTGATGAATATCTAATCGGATCTGTCCTAATTGCGGATTCGGTTCGTCATGTCGAGATTGCTCACCAGGAGGCAGCGATAGGCAACATTCCTGATGCGGATCCTTCTTTCTACGCGGTGGTGCCGACAGTCAGAGACCCGAGTATGGCTCCGGCTGGTCAGCATACGCTGTGGATAGAGTTCTTTGCACCCTATCAGATCGATGGGCTAGAGGGCACGGGCTTTGCGGGTACTGGCTGGACCGATGATCTAAAAAATCAGGTGGCCGATCGCGTCATTGATAAGTTTGCGGACTACGCACCGAATATCAAGCAGTCCATCATTGCAAGAAATGTAGAGAGTCCGGCTGAGCTGGGCGATCGCCTCGGCGCATACAAAGGCAACTACTACCATGTCGATATGACGCTCGATCAGATGGTGTTCTTCCGGCCGCTGCCAGAGATTGCCAACTACACCACATTGGACTAGCGCGATCGCCACTACAAAAAACGCAACAACGATAGTCACTCCCCAACCAGAAAGCGTTCCCAGATAGATCAGACAGCCGCAAATAACCGCGATATCAACGCAAAGAAAGGGAAGAACAAAGACAGAATTAGAGATAGACTGTACGTCTTCTGTCAGCACGGCCAGTAGCTTGCTAGGTCCAATGGCTTCTAACTGCTGTAGAGGCGAGGAGAGAATTCGCTGGCTGAGTCGCATGCGGAGCTGATAGACCGAATCCTGCGCAAGGTCTATCAGTAAGAATTGAGAGATTGCGCCAGTGACAAGCGCGAGCAGAGCTAGCCCTGCAAAGGGAAGGATGAGCGATCGCGGCGTTTCCTGCTCTATAGCGGTATTGATCAGCGCAATCAAAGCCGCACTACCTATCCCACTCACTAGACCCGAAACCGTTGCGATCGCCACGCTGATCCAGGACGATCGAAGCAGCAGCCAAATAATATCCATAAGGCTACGACCTTGAGCAGTGAACTCTTTCTAGAGATAGAGAAAAATTTATGAAAAAGGCTAGATGATGCTTAGCTATCACAGTTTTTCTTAATTAACAATTTAGATTTGCTTGCGGCCAGAGACTCTCTTGAGCTTCTGGCCATCTTCTTACCGACTACTGGTCTTGTCCTAATCCTACGGGGAAAGCGGCTATGTATTTATTCTTGGTAGAGCCTGCGTCTGAAGCCTTGCAAGCGCCAGTGACGACCTTTGTACTGCTTTTAGCAATCGTGCTAGCAGTGCCGCCTGTGTTTGAGCGCTTTAAGCTACCGGGACTAATTGGCCTGATTGTCGCTGGTGTGCTGTTTGGCAGCAGCGGACTGGGCTGGCTAGATGCCCAAGATGACACGATGAAGCTGTTTTCAGATATTGGCAAAATCTACCTGATGTTTGTCGCTGGACTCGAAATCGATCTTATTTTGTTTCAGAAGACGCGCAGCCGCTCGATGGGCTTTGGGTTTATGACGTTTGCGATTCCTCTGCTGGGCGGGATTGCAGTCGGTCTTTATTTCGGCTTTGGCCTGCTGCCCGCTGTGCTGATTGGCTCGTTGCTCGCTTCGCATACGCTACTGGCATACCCGATTATTCAACGGCTAGGGGTCGTCAACGATGAGGCAATCACGATCACAGTGGGGGCGACCATCTTCACAGATATTGCTTCGTTAACCGTGTTGGCAGTGTGTTTGGGCATTAGCAAAGGTGATTTTACCGCAGTCAAGCTGTTGATACTGTTGGGGTCTTTAGGGCTGTATGCATTCACCGTGTTGGTGGGTCTAAATCGGCTGGGTAAACTCTTCTTTCGCAAGGTGGGAAGAGATGAAGGAAACAGAGTTCTGTTTGTTTTACTGGCTGTCTTTCTATCGGCGGTGGTTGCTCGCTTGATCGGGGTAGAAGACATTATTGGAGCCTTTCTGGCGGGTTTAGCGATCAACAGTATCGTGGGCAATGGCCCAGTCAAAGAGAAAATAGAATTCATGGGCAGCGTGATCTTTATTCCTATGTTCTTTGTGAATATGGGACTGCTGCTAGATCTCAGCGCGTTTGCTGATATTTTCGCTGCTGTTGGACTGCCTTTGGCAATTGTCGGCGTGCTGCTGGTGACCAAGCTAATCGCCGCGCTAGTTGCCAAACAGCTCTACGGCTATAGCTGGACACAGGGCATTGCTATGTGGTCTTTGTCGGTGCCACAGGTAGCGGCTACGCTGGCAGCGGCTCTAGTGGGATACCAGGCAGAAATTATCAGCTCAGATGTGTTCAATAGCGTCATCTTGCTAATGCTGGTGACCGCTGTTATTGGACCGCTGGTGACTACTAGCGCAGCGACAAAGCTGTCTTTGGAAAAGGGCTTTGATGAAACCGATGAGCTGGACTGGCTGCCGCCACCTAGCGAGATTCCAGACTCATTTTCTGTGGTGGTGCCTGTCTACAATCCAGAGAATGAGCGATCGCTAATCGAACTGGCTGCGGCGGTGGCTCAATATGCCAATGGCCGACTAATTCCACTAGCGGTAGTATTAGCTCAGCCGCGAATGGATTCGCCTCAGCTTACTAGAGCGCTGACCCGCAGCCGTCAGCTACTAGAAGACGCACAAGTGATTAGTGAAGAATTTGAAGCTATTACCGAGCCGGAGCTAAGGATCAACTACAACGTCGCTCAAACGATCGCACACGTAGGTCGTGAAAAGAACGCCAACTTGATTGTTCTAGGCATGAACAAGCACACCAAACTCGATGGCAAGCAGCTATTTAGCAACATTCAAGATGAGGTGATGCAAACAGCGCATTGTCCAGTGGTGGTAGCCCGGCTGCTAGAGCCTGTGTCTACTATCAAAACTATCTTGCTCCCAATTGAAAACCCTTCTGTAGTGACGCTGCGAGTGCTGCGGTT
Source organism: uncultured cyanobacterium (assembly GCA_963772185.1). Taxonomy (GTDB): domain Bacteria; phylum Cyanobacteriota; class Cyanobacteriia; order Phormidesmidales; family Phormidesmidaceae; genus Phormidesmis. The sequence goes on from CAVYWR010000034.1 coordinate 31,121, forward strand.
TGCGCAAGTGTTAGCGGTTGCTAACCAGGCTAAGATTACGCTGCTCCATGTGCACAGTCCGCGTACGCCTAAGACCAGTCAGGCCCGGCTTAGAAAGCAAATGGAAATTTTGTTAGATCGACTGCCGCCCGCTGATTGTTCCATTGAGATTGAGCTGTTGGCCAGAGACAACGTGGTGATGGCGATCGCCAAAGCGGCCAAACAGTATGATCTGGTGGTGGTGCGATCGCGTCGTCAGCGTGGTAACAGCGGTTTGACTATCGGTGCGAATACATCTCCTCTATTGCAACAGCTTCACGGCTCAGTCGTGCTAATTGGTGAACCGCAGCCGCAGCCAGTCGGGCAGGTAGCTCCTCGCAAGCGCGCTGCGCTTAATCTAGCGACTGCCTAGTCGTCAATCCCCGTCGTTCTGTTGTGTAGCCGTAGGGGCATAACATGCTATGCCCCTACGGCTGTCTGACTCTTTAGAACTAAAAGAATGCTCAGCATCTCCACACTTCGACAGAGCTTAGCGATCAAAGATCTCTGTTAGAGATAAAGCAATAGTCTTTATCTTCTCGGAAAGCCGCTTGTATGGAAAACTACGACGTTGTTATCATTGGTGCAGGCCACAACGGTCTTGTCTGCGCAGCCTACTTGCTAAAGGCTGGGTACAGCGTTGCTCTGTTAGAAAAGCGATCAATTCCAGGTGGCGCAGCTACGACCGAAGAACTGCTGCCAGATGAAGCGCCTGGATTTATGTTCAATCGCTGTGCTATTGACCACGAGTTCATTCACTTAGGCCCGGTAATCGAGGAGCTAGAGCTAAAGAAATATGGACTAGAGTATCTGTTTTGCGATCCGACTGTTTTCTGCCCGCACCCAGATGGCAAGTATTTTCTATCGCACAAGTCCCTGGATAAAACTTGTGACGAGATTGCGCAGTTCAACCGCCGTGATGCAGAAAAGTACAGAGAGTTTATTGACTTCTGGCAGCGATTCACTAAGGCAATTCAGCCTGTATTCAATGCGCCACCGCAGGCAATCTTCGATATTCTGGGCAACTACGACATCAAAAGCATTCAGAACCTGCTGAGTATCTTAGGCGGACCGCACAAGTCGCTGGATCTAATTCGCACGATGCTAACGAGTCCAAAAGACCTTTTAGAAGAATATTTTGATTCTGAGTTTATCAGAGCGCCCCTAGCCAGACTAGCCTCTGAGTTTGGCGCGCCGCCTTCGCAAAAGACTATCTCTGTCGGTGGGATGATGATGTCGATGCGGCATGATCCAGGCATGGCTAGACCTAGAGGGGGAACTGGCGCGCTAGTGCAGTCTCTGGTAAATCTGGTGAAAGCAAAAGGCGGTGCTATATTCACTGACCAGAACGTCAAGCGAATTCTTCTAGACGGGAAGCGGGCGGTCGGCGTTGAGGTAGAAGGAGGCAAGACGTATCGCGCGAAGCTAGGCGTTATCTCTAATATCGACGCTAAGCGTGTATTTTTGCAGATGCTAGAGCCAGCGGAGGTAGCGGCGGTCGACCAGGAACTAGGAGAACGCCTAGACAGGCGAATTGTGAACAACAACGAGACAATTTTGCGAATTGACTGCGCGCTATCTGAAATTCCTCGATTCGAGCATCACAATCACCGCGATGAATATCTAATTGGATCTGTTCTAATTGCCGATTCGGTTCGCCATGTGGAGATTGCTCATCAGGAGCCCGCAATAGGCAATATTCCTGATGCTGACCCATCTTTCTATGCGGTAGTGCCGACAGTGAGAGACCCCAGTATGGCCCCAGATGGTCAGCATACGCTGTGGATAGAGTTCTTTGCACCCTATCAGATCGATGGGCTAGAGGGTACAGGGTTTGCGGGCACTGGCTGGACCGACGATCTCAAAAATCAGGTGGCCGATCGCGTAATTGACAAGTTTGCGGACTACGCACCGAATATTAAGCAGTCTATTATCGCGCGGAATGTGGAGAGTCCGGCTGAGCTGGGCGATCGCCTTGGCGCATACAAAGGCAACTACTACCACGTTGACATGACGCTCGATCAGATGGTGTTTTTCCGGCCGCTGCCAGAGATTGCCAACTACACAACGCCGATTGAAGGGCTCTATCTAACGGGGGCAGGAACTCATCCGGGCGGTGCTATCTCTGGTATGCCAGGACGCAACTGCGCTCGCACTTTTCTCAATCAGCAGCAGCCTGTCCTCAATCGACTAAAAGAGATTGGCAAGACGGTTTTTCCTAGCTTGGCATGAGGGTCTGACTGTCTTGAATAGGCTTTCCCGATTGGAGTAATAATCTAATTGAAAGCCGCTTAATCTCTATCAGCTATCTGGATATACCTATGACTGTCGCATCACTCCACTTTAGACAGCAGCCCTCTAGCGATCGCCCGCCTTCATTCTTCGACATTCAAACCAATAGTTCGGAAGATTTAGCGTCGATAGATCTGTTGAAGATAGCCACAGAGATTGCGGACCAGGCAGCCGCTAATGCACCTTCAGTGGACCGCATAGGCGGTTTTCCTGCTAGTGATTTTGACAGACTTGCCGATGCTGGTCTGCTGATCGCGCCGCTTCGCGCTGATCTTGGTGGGGTGGGGCTAGGCTTTGAGTCTAGTCAGATGAGCCTGACGCTACAGATTCTGAAGCAGATAGGCCGAGGAAACCTGTCTCTAGGCAGAGTGTTTGAGGGACATGTGAATGGGCTACAGCTAATTCAAACCTTTGGAACGGAGGAACAGATTCGTAGGTTTGCAGCCGATGCCCACGAACGTAAATCGTTTGGCGTTTGGAATGCGGAGGCGACAGACGGGGTAAAGCTACATCCGATTGAGGGCGATCGCTACCGAATAGAAGGGAGTAAAACCTTTTGCTCGGGCTGTGGCTATGTAGAGAGACCTTTTGTCAGCGGCGCGCTGGCGGACGGTAGCTGGCAGATGTGCATAGTGCCAATCGAGCAGGTGAAAGTAGACGTAGACCCAGACTGGTGGCAGCCGCCAGGAATGCGGGCTTCAGCTAGCTACAAAGTAGATTTTACCGGGGTAGAAGTTGGCCCTGATATGCTGCTAAGTGCGCCGGGTGATTACTTTCGTCAGCCTTGGTTGAGCAGCGGCGTGGTTCGGTTTGCGGCGGTGCAGCTAGGAGGGGCTGAGGCATTATTTGATGCGACTCGGCAGTATTTGCAAGATTTGGGACGTACGGGCCATCCGCATCAGCAGGCAAGGCTGGGGAAGATGGCGATCGCACTAGAGCAAGGTAATCTCTGGCTAGAGGGCAGCGCTAATCAAATAGAGAAATACGCCCCCATTTTTGGAGACATGCCAGACAAAGCGCGTACCGGATAGTGCTCAGCTCGTCAGCTACTGCAACATGGTTCGCACCGCGATTGAACAGATTTGTATGGAAGTAATGCAGCTTTCAGAGCGGTCTATCGGTACTCAAGGTCTGTTGCCGCCGCATCCGATGGAACGAATCATCCGAGACTTGACTTTATACCTCAGACAGCCTGCGTTTGACGCTTCGCTAACCGGTGTTGGCGAGTATGTTCTATCCAGACAGGAGCCCGCTAGAGAGCTGTGGTCTTAACGACATCGTTACCGATTAAAACGGCAGATGCGCTGCTCTCTTTTCGCCAGGCGGTTGTAGTTGCGCCGCATCCTGATGATGAGACTTTGGGCTGTGGGGGTGCGATCGCCTACCTTCGACAGCACAATATTCCAGTTCAGGTGTTGATTTTGAGCGATGGCACGGGCTCGCATCCCAATTCCAAACGGTTCCCTGCTGATACGCTCAGACAGATAAGAGAACAAGAGGCGTATGCTGCTCTAGAGATACTAGGCGTTTGTGCTGATAGCATTACTTTCTGCCGCTGGCCGGATACTGCGGTGCCTGCGCTAGGAGAAACTAGCGCAGCCCAAGAACGCTTTGCCAAAGCCGTTGAAAAGTGTGATTGCTACCTTCAAACCCATCTACCTGATGTGATCTTTTTGCCTTGGCAGCACGACCGTCACTGCGATCACAAGGCCGCTTGGCAGATTGTTGATTGCTGTTTACGGTCATGGCCGCAGTCGCCTCGCCGGCTGGTCTATTCGATTTGGGGCGATCGCACCGCTGGCCTAGCGGTACTACCAAAAGGCGAAACGGGCTGGCGGCTAGATATCCGCGCAGTCAAAGATCTCAAGTATCAAGCAGCTATGGCCTACAAGTCTCAAACCACAAACTTAATTGACGACGACCCAGATGGCTTTCGGCTCACGCCTGAAATGCTAGATAACTTGATTCAACCCTATGAAATCTACCTAGAAAACTAATGCCCTCAACCCCTCAAGACCCATCACCGAAAGCGTCTGCCTCTTTACCGCCTGACTACTTCGAGGAAATGTATGCGGCTAATCCAGATCCATGGGAATTTGAGACGAGTCCATATGAGGCTAAGAAGTATGCGGATACGGTAGGGGTGTTGCCGCGATCGCAATACCGCTCGGCCTTTGAAATTGGCGGCTCGATCGGCGTACTCACAGAAAAGCTCGCCGCCCGCTGCCAGTCGCTTTTGTCCATAGATGTCTCTACCCGTGCCCAGGCCCGTGCCAAGAGGCGCTGCGCTCATCTGCCTCACGTCGAGTTCGAGATTATGCAGGTGCCGCATCACTATCCCTCACGCACCTTTGATCTGACGGTTATCTCCGAGGTGGGCTACTACTGGAGCAAGCCCGATTTGCAAACAGCTCAGCAAAAGATTGCTGAGCATCTAGAACCGGGCGGTCATCTGTTGCTAGTTCACTGGACGCCGTACGTCGACAGCTATCCGCTCACTGGCGACGAAGTCCACGATGCTTTCCTACAGCAGGTTGGAAAAAGCTATTGCTCACTGATAAGCAGACGAGAAGAGCGGTATCGCCTGGACCTGCTGGAGCGCCTCTAGAACAGTGCGTAGCTCAGTCCAAACCTGATTCTTTTGGCTCAGCAAATGCTCAGACGGCTTTCGAACTTCCCATAGCCGCTGACGCAGACGCATATTGGCGACGCTAATCTCGGTCATCGGCTCGAACGCTCTCTGGTCTATATACTTGGCCTGCTGAACAGAAAGATTTTCTATGAGCGCCCCAAAAGTTGGCGAAGTCTCTAGAGACTGTCGTAGCTGGCTGGTAGAAACTCCAAGACTTCTAGATAAAACTTCTGTTGTTCTAGCGTAGTGACCAATCTTAAAGTCGCAGCTACCTTGTAAGACAGACCAGACCTGTCGAAGATGTTTGCGCAATAGGATTCTAGCTTCGGTTACAGCGGGCGATTCTACCAGCACTATTCGATTTTCTCTAGTAGCGTGCGACAGCGTTTCAAGCAGTTCGGAGAGTCCTCCGGTTGCTCTGCCCGTCTGTCTAGCGCTAGTGAAAACGCGCACCGCTAAGCTGTGTCGAATTTTGGCATCTGCCTGCTGCAGCCGCCGATACAGGGCGACATCTTCTTCCTGCTTTACCAGCGGCAGTCCGCCAATTTGCCCGTACATCTGTGTCGATATGGCCATATTGGCACCATAGTACTGGTAGTGTCGCGGCCAGCAGTCATGAGTCTGCGGGTCGAGAAAGCACTCAATCTGGTTAGAGATATAGGCATGGGCAATCTGGCGCAGGTAGTAAAGAGAGATTTTTGAGCTGATTTCTGGTGCTTGCGATCGCTGAGTAATAATTCGCCCTCCTACTGCGTCAACGCCCTTATCAAACTCGCTTAGCAACGCGCTAATCCAGTTGGCTGCTACTTCTGTATCGCCATCGGTAGAGGCGATTATCCGCCGCTCTTGCCCAAGAGCAGAAAGTCGACGATAGGCTTCATTCATCACCATCTGACGAGCCTTGCCGACGTGAGCCAATTCTTTCGGAATAGAGACCTCTATTACCTGAAGCTGTAAAAGCGGATAAACGAGACTAAGCCGTCTAGCAACCTCCGCTGTCCTGTCAGTACAGTTGTTGGCAAGAAGTAACACCTCATAGCTATCTGGACTAATCCTATTTCCTTTGCTATCAACCTGATTTGCGATCGCGCTAATAACAGCAGGTAGATTTTCCGCTTCATTACGCACAGGAATAATTACACTGACACGGCAGTTTGAGAGCGCTACCGATGAGGTTAAACGGGGAAGCAAAGAGGCTTGTAGATGCGCGGAATGTTGTTGAAAAAGCACAAGGAAACAATCTCTTGAAAGGCTTATTTCAATTCTCATGCCTTCTTACGTTTCAATCCTCTCTACAAAGTCGCATTCTATTCGCATCTATAGAAACAGAAAGGGGATTGTTCTAGTACCACAGAGGAGTAGAAGGAAATAGCTGCTGTACAGATAACTGTTCGAGCAGCTATGGCGATGGGGATACGTTGATGCTAGAGAGTAGATCGTCAGACGTGACAACAACTGTGATTAGATGCATATCCTCTGCTGCTGTCTGGGCTCGATAGCGCCGCCTGATGCCATTTGGATACGCTTCACATTCTCAATTAGGCTCAGAAATACCTGCGAGAAGCCTCAAGCGGCGGCAGCTAGCACTGAGATGTTAGCTTGGGTAATGTGCTTTAGGTTTCGGGTGATTTTGTCGATATCCCAGTTCCACCAGGCGATCTTTAGAAGCGATCGCACCGTCTCATCATCAAACCTTTGTCGCAGACACTTCGCTGGATTGCCACCGACTACTGTGTAGGGTTCAACATCTGAAACAACAACAGACTTAGCTGCAACAATTGCTCCGTCGCCAATTTTCACACCTGGCATTATAGTCACGTCATACCCAATCCATACGTCATTACCAATCACAGTATCTCCCTTGTACGGCAGTTCTCCTGCTTTGGGCGCGGCCTCTTCCCAACCATTGCCGAAGATATAGAAAGGGTAGGTCGAGAAGCCATCTAGCTGATGGTTTGCGCCGTTCATGATAAATTTTGGATTGCGGGCAATCGCGCAAAACTTACCGATAATCAGCTTGTCGCCAATAAACGGAAAGTGATAAAGAACATTACGCTCAAAGTCTTCTGAATCCTCTGGATCGTCATAATATGTGTAGTCACCAACAATGACGTTGGGATTAGTCACTGTGTTTTTTATAAAGCAGATCTGAGGGAACCCTTCCATCGGATGCGCCTTATCAGCGTTTGCGCCTTTCATTCTGTTGCCTTCATAGAAACCTATCTAAGCACCATAGCGCTAAAGACCATTGTCTAGAACAGGCGGCTTCCAGGGGTTGCTCTCGCTATGATAGTCCTACTACAACTTCGGATATCGTCATGCAATTGGGAAAATTAAACATACCAGTCTTTGAGAAAAACCAGATGGGAAAAGTAACGGCGACGATTACTGTTACCAACGACATAGACCAGACGCTAGCGGATAGAGGATTCATCAAATCCGAAGAAGTTCGATCAGTTCGGCTGGAGAATGTTCTGGTAGACACAGGCGCAACAACATTGAGCTTACCTACCGCTATTGTCGACCAGTTAGGATTACCTACCAAAGGGAAGATTGCTGTAAATACGTCAGCAGGTTCAATTGAAACCCGACTTTTGAGCCACGCGCATCTTGATATCAACGGTCGCAGCAGTATATTCGACTGTATCGAGCTAACTGAAATTGACATTCCCTTACTCGGCGTTCTTCCAATGGAAACTTTGGGCATCGAACCAGACTTGCGAAATCAACGCCTCAGGATGTTGCCTCTAGAGAAAGGTAATACCTATTTCTACATCATGTGAATGCGCTCACAAAAAGCCCCGAACAAAAGAAAAGTTCAGGGCTCAGCGTTAATCTATTTAATCAATCAATTGCTTGACTGACTCTAAACCCTAGCGGCGAGGTTCGCGGGGCTTGGCTTTGTTGACGCGCAAGTCGCGGCCCATCCATTCAGCGCCGTCTAGCGCTTCAATTGCGGCATCTTCTTCAGCATCAGAGCCGAGGTCGACGAAGGCAAATCCGCGAACGCGACCAGTTTCACGGTCTGTTGGCAGCGTTACACGCTTGACAGTACCGTACTCGGCAAAAACGCCGCTGAGGTCATCTTGGGTGACATCATAGGAAAGATTCCCTACATAAACGCCCATAATCTTAAGCTCCAAAAAAAGTAAGTGAAAGTGAAAAGTAAGTGAAAAGTGAAACCTATCAAAGCTGTAAGTAAACGCAACTCAGCATTCGTCTATTTAGAACATCATTGCTATGAGCAAAGTATTCTAAATAGATACGACCGAAAGACAACAAGAGCCTCGAACTCGTCAGAGTTCAAGGCTTCTTCCGTAGTTACTTCAGCATTTAATAGACATGGAAAAATTCTTAACGACGTGGCTCGCGTGGCTTTGCCTTGTTGACGCGTAAATCGCGACCCATCCATTCAGCGCCGTCTAGGGCTTCGATGGCAGCGTCTTCTTCAGCATCAGAGGCTAGGTCGACAAAGGCAAAGCCTCGCACTCGACCAGTTTCGCGATCTGTTGGCAGGGTTACACGCTTGACGGTACCGTACTCGCCAAAGACAGCCGTTAAGGTCGTCTTGGGTGACATCATAGGAAAGGTTTCCTACATAAACGCCCATACAAGTAGTCTCCAAAAATTAAACAGGGTATTGAGAATGATAAGTCGGACGGAAGCCTGTAAAAATTGAGGAAAATCCTTTTAAACAGAAAAGCAAACCTGTAGCCGATATCGATTTCTTCATCCTTATCTTATATCCAATCTGAAGTTAGATCACAGGGACAATGTCAAATATCGTCACAAATCACAATCTTCGGCTCGTCTTTAGCTTACTGTCTGCTTACTTCAGTGACATAATCACCACGCCGCTGACCATAATGCTAGCGCCTAGCAGCCGAGCCCGCAGCCCTTTTTCTCCAAAGCAAAAGTGACCGAATAGGACAGATATCAGCGCGCTCGTGCGTTTGACGGCGATTACCTGGGCTACAGGAGCCATCGTCAGCGCTAGCATCTGGCAGGTAATGGCGATCGCATTGAACCCACCCGTCACACCTAACAGCCGCCACTGCAACAGCAACGGCTTTAGCCCAGCGCTAGATCTGCGCCAGAATACGAAGGGCACCATCCCCGCTGCAATCACTGTGAATAGCGACGTTGCCCAGAACAGCGGCGAGGAATTTAGGACGCCAATCTTGTCGAAGTTGGAGGTGATGCTCCAGATAAAAGCAACGCAGAGCATCAGGCGGCTGCCCGGATTGCGAGCCATTGATAGTAAAGGCGTCCAGGGACTTTGACGGACTTGACTCCGTCAGAAGAGCAGCTCTGCGATTCCGCTCGCCCTTCTGGGGGAGACGATGTTCAGTACGTAGGAGCCGATGACTAGGAGGATGACACCGATAGTGTCGGCTAGGGTGGGTTGCTCGTTGACAATTAGCGGAGAGGTGACTAGTAGAAAGAGGGGCGTGAGGGTGACGAGGGGGACAGTGAGGGAGAGATCGGCGATTTTGATAGCGCGGACGTAGAGAGTGAAGGCCAGGATATTGAGGCTCCCGCCGATGAGTAGTGCCCACCAGAAGTTGGGGCGCAGCGTCGGGGATGCCGCCGGAGAATCCAAAGGATTGGCAGCATCAGCACGACGCCTACGGCCATAAAGCTAAAGAGGACCGAGTATTCGTCTAGGGTCTTGAGGCTTTGCTTGCCAGTAGCGTCTTTACAAGCCTCGAAGAAAGCGGTGAGCGAGGCGAAGAAGAGCCACATGGGGAAAGTGTGAAGTATGAATGATGAATGATGAAGTGCGAATAAAGGATGAGCGAGAGGGCAGGTCGGTTAAAGCGCAGAGAGGGCCATGCCAGCTAGGAGGATGAAGCCGATGGTGACGTTTTGACGAAATAGGTTGCCGAAGACTTTGGGAGATTTTGGCCAGTGAGTGAGCTGGCGGTATTGGCGATACCAGAGGTAGGCGGCGACTAGAAGGGACAGCCAGTAGAAGAGGCCGAGGGGCATGGTAAGGCCAAGCCAAAGCAGCATGATAACGGTGCCGACGTAGAAGAGGCCGACGGCCTGGGGGGCGCGAGAGCCGAAGAATAGGGCGCTGGAGTTGATGCCGAGCTGTCGATCAAATTCGCGATCTGGAATGGCGTAGACGGTGTCGAAGCCCAGAGTCCAGAAGACGGTGGCAGCCCATAGCAGCCAGGTAGCAAGTTCGAGTGTGCTGGTGACGGCGCTCCAGCTAATTAGGACGGCAAAGCCCCAGGCGATCGCGAGTACTAGCTGAGGAACGGGAAAGACGCGCTTGGCTAGTGGATACAGAACGATTACGGGAACGGCAGCGACGCAGAGCCAAAAGCTCAGCGGGTTTAGATAGAAGGAGAGTCCCCAGGCGCAGAAGAAAGCAACGAGGGCAATAACAATGCCGACTTTGACAGAGAGTGCTTTGGCCGCTAACGGGCGGGTGCGGGTGCGCTCTACTTGCGGATCAATATCGCGGTCCCATAGGTCGTTGACAACGCAGCCCCCGGCGCTGGTGGCTAGCGTACCCAGGACAATTACGCCGATGAGCGGCAGATCGGGCAGGCCGCGCTCTGCCAAGAAAATAGCCCACAGCGCTGGAATCATTAGGATCAGACGGCCCGCCGGTTTGTCCCACCGCAGCAGACGTACGATCGCTCGCCAGGTCGATTCGGTAGGGCTGTCTGGGAGGTTCTGAGGAGCTTTCTGAGCGGTGGGTTTCATAGATGAACGGGCTAGCAGGGAAGGGAAAGACCATCTTTCACGATACTTTATAGCCTGTACCAGATGCATTCGGCACAGGCGCGTCACTTGAGCCGGTGCAGTACAGGGCTCACAGCCTGAAGATCGCACCTCAGTCAAGTGACCAAAGCTATAGTTCTTTGGTGGCGTCTGAAGGAATTTGTCTGCTAAAAAGCGCTGCTTTCTATTTTGGTCTTTTTTACTAAATAGACCTAAGAATTTGTTTTTATGGACAGGCATAGAGAAGATGCGGGACAGGGTTAACCATAGAAAATGATCGTCTCCTGAATAAAAGAGTAAGGAAAGGGTAGCGCATTCAAAATAGTTATGGTTAAAATGACCATAATCGTTGCTGCTAGCGTTTACGTTAATAAAGGCAAATGAATCCTCTTCAGAATAGTTCTCTTCAGGCTCAAGCACTTCAGGCTCAGGCAAACGCGACTCGAACAAATGTTGATATCGGTGTAGACGCTAGACAAGCGCGATCGCAATCTGCAGATTTGCTGCTACAGCCGCTGACCATTTCTTCAGATGAGTACGGCTTGCTCAGCGATCTGTATCAGCTAACCATGTCGGCTTGCTATATCGGCGAAGGCATTGCCAACAAGTCGGCGAGCTTTGAGCTGTTCGTGCGTAGGCTGCCAGCAGGCTACGGCTACCTGATCGCGATGGGCCTAGCTCAGGCGCTAGAGTACCTACAGAGCTTGAGATTCAGTCCCTCGCAGATTTTGGCGCTACAGAAGACGGGCATCTTTAGCGATGCGCCAGCTAGCTTTTGGGGACTGCTAGAAGAATTTCGCTTTGAGGGCGATGTTTGGGCAGTGCCAGAAGGAACGGCTATTTTTGCCAACGAACCGATGCTGAGAGTAGAAGCTCCGCTGTGGCAGGCCCAGATCGCTGAGACTTATCTCCTAAATGCGCTGAACTATCAAACGCTGATCGGTACGCGCGCCGCTAGGCTGCGACAGGTCGCGGGGTCAGAGGCAACGCTGTACGAATTTGGCACGCGGCGTGCGTTTAGCCCCCAGGCTTCACTATGGGCAGCAAGAGCTGCGATCGCAGGTGGCATAGATGCGACTTCTAACGTACTAGCCGCGCTCAAGCTAGGCCGTCAGCCGGTGGGGACGATGGCGCATTCGCTGGTAATGGCAATCTCGGCCCTAGAAGGCAGTGAGGACAGCGCTTTTGAAGCTTTCCATCGCTACTTCCCTGGTGCGCCTCTGTTGATAGATACCTACGACACTGCCGCCGCCGCCGAGCGACTAAAACAGAAAGTGACAGACGGACTGCCTTTAAAGGGCGTGCGAATCGATTCTGGTAATTTAGCCGAAGTGTCCAAGCAAGTGCGATCGCATCTACGTGACACGCCTATCTTTGCCAGCGGCGATCTAGACGAACATGCGATCGCAGCGCTTCAGGCTGAAAACGCCTGCATAGACGGCTACGGCCTCGGTACCAAGCTAGTCACTGGCGATCCTGTCAACGGCGTCTACAAACTAGTCGAAATCGACAGTATCCCCGTGATGAAAGAATCTAGCGGCAAGCTCACCTATCCCGGTCGCAAGCAGATCTTTCGTAAATATGACGAAACTGGCCAAATAGTCAGCGATCGCCTTGCTCTCTCGATCGAAAGCGCCCAGCAAAACGAAGTGCCCCTTTTGAAAAGAGTCATGCACGACGGCATCCAGATAGCTGAGACCGATAGCCTAGATGCGATCGCCCAGCGCACTGCCAAAACCGTCCAGTCCCTACCCGAATCCGTTTGCCGCCTCGAAAATCCAGACCCTCTACCGCTCGAACTCTCACAGGGTCTAGAAAACCTGATCCAATCCACTCAAAAATCCACCTAAGAACAGTCTGTCTAATCTCACATTCTTCTCCTCTCCCCATGCATCGTCCCCCCCGCATCGCCCTGTTTGGCACCAGCGCCGACCCCCCACACCTAGGCCATCAGAGCATTCTGCTCTGGCTATCGGCTCATTTTGACCAGGTAGTCGTCTGGGCTGCGGACAATCCCTACAAAGAGAGACAGTCTCCAATTGGCGATCGCGCTCAAATGCTCCGGCTCTTGATCGAAACCCCGCCGATCTCAAACGCAACAGATAACATCAGTGTCAATCAGCAGCTCAGCGATCGCTACTCCATCCGTTCGATTCTCCGCACTCGTAAAATCTGGCCTGAAGCTGAGCTAAGCTTTGTCGTCGGCGCGGACCTGCTAGCCCAACTGCCTCACTGGTATCAGGCCGAAGCGATTTTTGAGCAGGTGAAGCTCTTAGTCTTTCCCCGCCCTGGCTATCCGCTCGAAGAATCAGCGCTGGCCCGTTTGCGATCGCTAGCAACCGTAGAAATCGCCCATCCGTCCATCCAGTACGACGTATCGTCTAGCACCTACCGCCAAACCCGTTGCAATAGCGGCAGGCAGCTAGACCCTTCCTTCGCTACGCTTCCCCCCGTCATCCGCGACTACATCACCGAGCACGATCTCTACCCATGCCTACAGCAAACCACCGCACAAATCTCGACCGGTCGCTAGCGCCTGCAATGCCGGTTAATCCGTCTACAGATCGCTCAACCCAGTCGGCTAACCCTGCAAAGCTGGCAGACTTTAAGGTCGGCGTCGATACCGTTATCTTTTCGGTCGATACGGTGCAGCATCGTCTGTTGGTGCTGCTAGTGATGCGGCATCAAGATCCTTTTAGCGACTACTGGAGTCTGCCTGGCACGCTAGTAAGAGAAGGTGAATCACTAGAAAACGCTGCCGATCGCGTACTCACCGAAAAGATTCGGGTCAACAATCTCTATCTAGAACAGCTTTTCACCTTTGGCGGACCCAACCGAGACCCGCGCGAAGCTGAAGCTGCCTACAATGTACGCTATCTTTCGGTCAGCTACTTTGCCCTAGTTCGCTTTGAAGATACAGCGCTAATTGCCGATGGCGTTAGCGGTATTGCCTGGTATCCGCTGGCAAGAGTGCCGCAGCTAGCCTTTGATCACAACCAGATTTTGACCTATGGCTATCAGCGACTGCGCAACAAGCTCGAATACAGTCCGGTGGCGTTCGACGTGCTGCCTGAGATGTTCACGCTAGGAGATGTCTATCAGCTCTATGCAACAGTATTAGGAGAAGACTTTTCTGACTATTCCAACTTTCGGACCCGGCTGTTAAAGCTAAGAGTGCTAAAAGATACCGGTATCAAGACTTCTCGCGGCGCGGGTAGACCTGCAAGTCTCTATCGATTTGATGCAGAAGCGTTTGAACCTCTAAAAGATAAACCAATGGTGTTCTTATGAAGATTGCGATCGCACAAATCAATCCTACTGTCGGCGATCTTTCTGGCAACGCAGCGCGAATTCTCGAGGTTGCCAACGGGGCCGCTGACCTGGGCGCAGACCTGCTGCTGACCCCCGAGCTTTCTCTGTGTGGCTATCCGCCTAGAGATTTACTCATGCGGCCTAGCTTTATTACTCAAACGAAAAGTCAAGTAGAAGCCCTCGCCAAAGCGCTGCCGCCTCGTCTATCGGCGCTAGTCGGCGTTGCCGAAGACAATCCGAACGCAGCTAAGCAGGGAGAAAAGCCGATCTTCAACAGTGTGGCACTTTTGCGAGAGGGCAAAGTACAAGAGATTTTTCGCAAGCGACTGCTGCCAACTTACGATGTGTTTGACGAAGACCGCTATTTTGAATCAGGCTCAGCGGCTAGTAGCTTTGTGGTTCAGCTAAACGGCAGATCTGTTCATATTGGCGTGACTATCTGCGAAGATCTTTGGAACAATGAGACTTTTTGGGGGAAGCGAGCCTATCCGATAGATCCGACCCGAGAGCTAGTCGAGCAAGGCGTCGATCTGGTCGTCAATTTATCAGCTTCTCCGTATGTCTGCGGCAAACAGACGCTTCGAGAAAAGATGATTGCGCACGAAGCCAAACAGTATAGAGTGCCGATTGCGTACGTTAATCAGGTGGGGGGAAATGACGATCTGATCTTTGATGGTCGAAGTGTTGCTTTTAGCGCTGAGGGAGGGCTAGTCAGTCGCTCGGCGGCTTTTTCAACAGACTTGCAAATAGTTGATTTTGATAGTGCTACAGCAGATTTTCGACTGGCAACGATCAAACCAGAGCCCTCGACAGCAGAGGCTGAAATCTGGGCAGCGCTAGTGCTAGGGGTGAGGGACTATGCGCGTAAGTGCGGATTTAGCAAAGCGGTGATTGGCCTAAGCGGCGGGGTGGATTCTGCTTTGGTGAGTGCGATCGCCGCCGAAGCCCTCGGCCCCGAAAATGTCCTCGGCATCCTTATGCCCTCTCCCTACAGCTCTGACCATTCCATCAGCGACGCCGAGCAGCTCGCCCAAAACCTGGGCATCACTACGCAAAAAATCCCGATTGGTACATTGATGTCTGGCTACGACAAGACATTAGATAGCCTGTTTGAAGGAACAGAAAGTGACGTGACCGAAGAGAATCTACAGTCTCGCATTCGCGGCAATCTGCTAATGGCGGTGAGCAACAAATTCGGTCATCTGCTGCTGACTACAGGCAACAAATCAGAGATGGCCGTCGGCTACTGTACGCTTTACGGTGACATGAACGGTGGCCTAGCTGTGATCGCAGATGTTCCTAAAACTCGCGTTTACTCTATCTGCCGCTGGCTCAACCGCGAGCAAGAAATTATTCCTGACAACATCATCACCAAACCACCTAGCGCCGAACTAAAACCCGGCCAGATGGACAAAGACTCCCTTCCAGACTATGAAATATTAGACGATATATTAGAACGACTGGTGCAAAAGCAACAGTCTGCCGATGACATCATTGCCGCCGGGCATCCAGCCGACATCGTTGAAAAAGTCATTCGACTCGTCACTCGCTCCGAGTTTAAGCGCAGACAAACGCCGCCTGTGTTAAAAGTCACCGATCGCGCCTTTGGCATGGGCTGGCGAATGCCAATCGCTAGCCGCTGGTCGCTAATCGTAAACGTCTGAAGGCGCTTGTTCATGAATGTACAGGCAGTTTCGCTACTATGGCCAAAACCGCCTGCGTTATTCTTAATCGTTACTCACAACCTTGTTCTCCCGCTGTGTAAACTTATAGCCTTCCGCACTTTGCTTACTACACCTAGAAAGGCTACACCTCTTGTTCTATAGCGCAAAGTGTCATAGCAAAGTGCGAACGCGTCCGCGCTTTGCTATACATAGCCATTCGTTGATACGCTAAAAGCGTTATCAGCTACAACTCGCTCTCCCCTTAATAGTTCATAATGACTGTCAGCAGCAAAACCGCCAAAAAACTCCTCTACGATTTCATGTTCGAGAGTGAAAGCGCCAAGGACTGGGTAGAAGATGTCTGGGGTCTAAGCCCATTCCTTGGTCAGGGAGCGGCAAATGCTGCTGAGGTGCTGGGCGTGCTGATGGATGTCTGCTCAGAAGAGCAGCTTAACGAAATTGTGGCTAGTCTGTACGCGGCTCACCAAGAAACTATTCAAGAACTAGACACGGCTAGCGAGTGGCGCGTTCCAATCGATCCAAAAGAGTCAGTTGATCCGCCCCAGGGATAGGCGAGGCTGAGCCTACTGCGAGCCTACAAGACTTTTTCACCGCCCGCTTCGATGGCCTGAAGCTTGTCTAGTCGAACAACGGTTCCGTCTTCAAATTTGCAATAGTCCGCGCCGTCTTTAGCATAGACATCAACAATCTTAGTCTCTACCTCGACGTCTTTGTCTGCTTCGCTTTGGTAGGTAATTTGGCTAGTGCGGTGGAGGGTTGCGATCGCCTCTAGCTTGTCATACAGCTCGCAGCTTATGGGGGTATAGTCACTCATAATTCACGATTGGTTGAACGCTTGCTAGTATTACAGTAGAAACCCACTAAAGCCTATGGCTCTTACAATCGCCCTCGAACCAGCACCTATAGAAACTGATGATTGCGGTGTCGTGCGAGTCGCCAAAACTCGCGTTACTTTAGACACTGTCGTGTCTGCATTCCTTGAAGGATACACACCAGAAGAAATAGGCGAGCAGTATGCATCGTTACAACTGTCGGATATCTACTTGGTTATAGGCTATTACCTTAGACATCGAGAAGAAGTTCATACTTATCTCGCCGAACGCCAACATCAGGCAGCTGCAATTCAAGAGAAGCTGAGCAGCGGTTTAATCCCGTTGGAGTACGTGATCGCTTACTTGCTAGGCAAGATCAGACGTGATCCGATTCCTGTTCGACGAGAATTTCAATAATCAGATTGTACGAGGTATTCTTCGTCAGAATCCAGATATTAATGTTGTGCGTGTACAGGATACCGGCTTATCAGGGGCAGACGATCCTACTGTATTGGCATGGGCAGCTCAAGAAGACCGAGTTGTTCTAACGCACGATGTTACCACGATGATTAGCTTCGCGTACGAACGCATCCAATTAGGACTATTCATGCCTGGATTGTTTGAAGTCGGTCGTCGTGTTTCGGTTGGGCTAGCAATAGAAGAAATTATATTGATTGCGATGTGCAGTCTTGAGGGGGAGTGGGAAGGTCAAGTAAGATTACTTCCTCTCCGATAGAATAGGATGCATTGATTTGTCGCGCTATCGTCGCTGAAATAGGCCAAGCCCCAAAACATAGGAATATCCGCGAAAAACATCAGCAGGAAAGGCAGCGATAGATAGTGGGTGTGCTGCGCGGCAAAGGCGATCGTGACGGCCAAGTACACCAGCATCAGAGAACTCTAGACACAGTACCCAGGTTTTGGCTCCGCGATATTTCTTCGCTGTCCAGGTTTCTGTACGCTTGACTACGCCGTGCTTTGGCGTGCGGATGAAGTCGGTACCGGTTCGCAGCAGTCCATCGCAAACGGCTACGGACTGATTCAGGCTCATACCAATGCCCGTACTTAGCAGCAGGAGAATCTGAGTACTAAACTGCCACAGTGATAGCTTCTCGAACTGTTCTTGTTGCGAGACCCAGTAGAATCCAAACAGATTTAGCGTGGTGACGACAAAGATAGGAAGGTAGATGATCAATCCATGTTCCCACTGATGCTCTGAAATGTAGATCTGATAGGGCAGCGACAGCAGTAGCAGCACCATCAGCAGCAGATAGTTGAAGTTGTTGGTGAGATGTAAGAAGGCTTCAAACTTTACGTGTAGCGGTAGCTTGGCCCGACAGACCGTGCCAAGCATTTTTCTGGCGACTTGGCTAGCGCCTTTTGCCCAGCGAAACTGCTGTGATTTGAATGAGTTCATTTCTACTGGCAGCTCAGCGGGAATGGAGAGATGAGGTAGATAGATGCAGCGCCAGCCTTTGAGCTGAACTCGGTAGGAGAGATCGAGATCTTCGGTGACGGTGGTATGCTGCCAGCCGCCTGCATCGGCGATCGCACTTGCCCGCCAAATGCCTGCCGTCCCATTGAAGTTAAAGAAACAGCCGGACCGGTTGCGAGCGGTTTGCTCGATCACAAAATGACCGTCTAGCATCAGCGCCTGAATTTGCGTGAGGGGAGAATACTGCCGATTGATATGCGACCAGCGGGCCTGTACCATACCGACTGCCGGATCAGAGAAATAGTCCACCATTTGCAACAGCGTGTTTGGTTTGGGGACAAAGTCGGCGTCAAAGATTAGGATTAGCTCACTGTTTGTCTGCTGTAGGCCGTAGGCTAGCGCCCCTGCTTTGAAGCCTTTTCGGTGCGATCGCCTAAGTGAACAATGTTGAAATTCTGTTGCTTTAGCGCCTTGACTTTCTCACGACATAGCTGCTGCGTTTCATCGGTCGAGTCGTCTAAGACCTGAATTTCTAGTTTGTCTTTGGGATAGTCGAGCTGGGCGATCGCCTCTAGCAGCCGCTCTACCACATACAGCTCATTGAAGATCGGGAGCTGTACTGTTACGGTTGGTAGCTGATCGCGGTCGAATTGATAGGCAGGCTTAATCCGCGCTGATTTGTACTTATAAAAGCGATAGATCATCAGCACTTTGTGAAAACCGTAGAGAGAAATCACAGACAATACGCTGAGATACACAATCGGTATCAGTGGTATTAGCCGCTGAGAGAATAGAGAGAATTGGGAGAGCTGAGAAATCTGAGAGAGCAAGAGTTCCATTTAGGCTGCGCTTTGAAGTCTATGCCAAATCGGCAGGTCTTGTGGTCGATCGATGTCGGCTAGGGTTTCTAGCTGTGCTGTCGAGAGATTTAACCTTCTAGCCTTTTCCATAGTTTGTTGCAATACGGCAGCAGAGCTCCAGCTAATGTTGTAAATAGGGACTTTTGGGCAGTGGTTTCGTCATCTGTCGTAGTCCAATCAGGTAGTAGCCGCCGTCTTTGGCCGGACCTAGCACCAGATCGCAGCGCTCTAGCTGGTCAAAGGCTTGATGGATATGCCGAACGCTCAGGTCGGGGCAGTCTGCGCCAATGGCGATTACCCGATTGTGTGATCGGTGAAGCGATCGCGCCTCGCCCTCTACAAACGCCGACTGAAACCCAGACCACAGCTTCTCACCTAGATCGCCTTCTGCCTGAGGCCGATAGATGCGGTGCCCCCCTAGCCAAGTTCGCATATCTTGCAGGCCAGCCCCGCTAAAGTGAATCTGAATTTCCCATGCGGGATGACTGATCTTAGTCAGCAAATATTCAGCCATCTGACGCTGTAGCTGAGCCGCGCCTGTTGCGCCTAATGCAGGAATTAGCCGGGTTTTAGTCCGTCCTGGCTGGGGATAGCGAAGAAATAACAACAGACGGAAGGATGTGGGCATTTTGTCTTAGGGCTGTTCGTTGAGAGACCAGTCGTAGTCGCTGTAGCTGATATTGTAATCGCCTGCCTTTAGATAATCGCGATCGCCTGCTTCCAAATATCCGCTAATAAAGTTCAGCACCGCCCGCTGATTTTCATTGCCCGCAAACCCTTCATCTGTGCCAAAGTCTGGCACCCAGTCTTCTCCAAACCAGTCGAAAATAGCAGAGAGTCGCACTTCACCTTGTTCTTTGTCGATTTCTAGGACTTCCTGTCTGGCCAAGAAAATGCGCACCTGATCGTCAAGCTGCGCATCTAGATCTTCACCAGTGAACGGCTCTTGACGTAGATAAGGGCAGCTAATTGCCGCGCAGACTAGAGCCGCATGGATGCGAGGTTCGTTAAAGTCAGCTCGCAGGATATCGTGCTCGATATTGTTGAGCGTTTGCTCTGTGCCGACGAATCCGTGCCGATTGAAGCGCCACACGCCAGTGATATCTTTGATACTGGCTTTGATCGGCGACTCGTCAATAATCGACTTTAGGGTGAGTGAATTGTAGGCGTTGACCAGCAGGGCAATTTTCTCGCTGTCGCTCATGCTGTCGTATGCAGACTGGTCGAGCCGCTGAATGGAAGCGTTGTAGCTGTCTAGCTGCTGGCGGTCGGCTTGTAGGCTTTCGTAGTCTACTAATCCCTGTTCGTCTACGTACTGTTCTAGGACGGTTGCTAGGGCTGGGGTATTAGTCGTTTTGGTGTTTGTAGCTTCTGTTTGAGCGATTGCACTCGTCTGATCGGAGCGAAAAGAATCAGCAACAAAACAGCCTCCCAACAGCAACAAAGTAGGAATGAGCGCCCCCAACAGATAAGTCCTAGGAGATTTCTTGAACGCTGTCTCTAATGGTTTGTTTGACATGATGATTGAGTCGCTAGGACGGCAAGAGGTGGAATTGTCGTCAGCATAGTCGTCAAAATTAGCTGCTTTCTGAAATATCGCTGAGAGAAAGCTAAGTTCTGTCAGATTGGGCTGTGCTAGTTTAGGCGCTGCTAGGTTCAGAATCGTTTTTGTCCAATATGCTTCGACCCCAGGCGGAGATGGCTAAACCAAGAACAAACGGTCCCCATAGTGCCCACCGCTGCGTGCTGCTAAGTATCCAACTTTGCGACCCAGTTGCTAACCCATACGGTAGGGCAAAATAGACAAAGGCCGACAGGCTCACTAGCCGCGTGCCCCAATTGCGGCTGGCCACACCGAACGGCATTAGCCAAGTGAAGTACCAGGCGTGGATGACGGGCGAGAGCAGCATCAGGGCAATGAAGTATCGCTCTGTGAATTTGCCAACAGGGAGCGATCGCACCAATCCCCACAGCACCACACCCACCAGCGGCAGCGTATAGATCCAGTTCATCCGCGTCGAAGCGGGCCAAATGTCGCCGACTAGCTGCGGAATTAAAGCCGCGCTGCGTCCATAGTTCACAAATGGAGAAGATAGGGGAACAACCGGACAGCTAGTGCCATCACAAAACGGCAGCACTGCGATCGCCATTGGCAACAGTCCCAGCATCAGCAACAGCAGTCCGCGCCACCACCCGAGCCACCGCCTGTGCCAAGCGACTAGAGCTAGCACCGGCAAAGACATCCACTTCACCGCGATACTGATGCCAATCGATAGCGCGCTGAGCCCCGCATTCACTGGGGTAGAACTTTGCTTAGAACCCTTCTTAAAGCTAGAAGACAGTAGCCAAGCCGCCACCAGTGGCAACAAAAACAAACTGTCGTAGTGGCCACCGCCAGCGAAGCTGTAGATTACCAGTGGATTCCAGGCATAGCTTAGCGTCGCTAGATGGCCAAATCGACGGCTCAGCAGCCAGCAGATGCCTAGATCGGCTGCGACAAAGGTTGACTTGAACAGTAAGACGGACGGAGCGATCGCCGCTAACAGCCGAAACCAAAGCTGCGCAATCGGTGGATAGACTGCGGCTAGATCTGGGTGGTTGATTTCTGTCCACCAGTCAAAGCGAAAGGGCGCTAGAACGTCTGCGTTTGGCGGCACCAGATAGGGATTGAAGCCTAAATTCTGGATATGGCCTTCCCATAGATAGCGCCAGATATCGTCGCCAGGATACATCGCTAGCATCACCAGACGCGGCAAAATAGCCAACAGCCAAAACCAGCCGCTGCTAATCTGGCCCAGTCCCCAAGCTAGAACAAACCCTAAGCTCATCAGGCTCATGCCCCGCCAGAACAACGGCACGGCCTCAGGCTGGTTGAGAAAGTCTCCGTGAGGGGTGGCGATCGCACTTCCAAAAATCATCAGCAGTGCGATCGCCCACCGCAAAATCCGCTGATTCTTCGGCTGACGGTACCGCTGCATCAGCTTTTGTCCGTACAGCCTAGCTAGCGTTAACAAGATGACTTCTCCTGCCCTAAGGCTGCCTAGCACTGTCCCCGAAATCTTTGAACGGCCTCCCTGTCTGGAGAAATAGTTCACTGGCAGCTCGCAGATCCTCAGCTTTTGCTCAGCTGCTTTTGCCTGCATTTCTACCGTCCAGCCGAAGCCACGATCGGCCATATGTAGCTGATCAATCGCGCTCCGACGAATCAGCCGCAGCGGCCCGAGATCTTCATACTGGTAGCCCCAGCCTAACCAGATCAGCTGAGTCGCTAGCCAGTTGCCGAAGTTTTGTGCAGGCGTGAGGTGCGATCGCCCTTTCGCACTACCCCGTCGATTTCCCAAGATCAGGTCATACTCAGACCGCAGCGCCAGCAGTTCCCCCAACTGTGACAGATCATCGCTGCCATCACCATCACAAAACAAGATCCACTTAGCCTGCTTTGCTTCAGTTGTTTGCAGCCCTCTCCAGCAGGCTTGGCCATAGCCTTGGCGCGGTTCTACCACTACGCTGGCCCCAGACCGGGCGGCAATGGTTTGGGTGCGATCGCTACTGCCATTATCCACCACGCAGATTTGCACTATGCCCTGCGCTTTGTAAGCTTAGAAATGACCCCTGCGATCGTCTCCGATTCATTCAGCGCAGGGATGATTGCTAAGACAGACTCTTCCACGCAGATGTATGGGGTTGGCTATACTTCATAGCTGCATTCTATAGCTGTGCCTACTCTTCGGGCAGCATGTTTGCTTGCAGAATGAAGCTACCGTTTCCCTCAGGAGTCAGCACGTACGCTATGTCTTGAGGGTCAAGATAGATACCAGTAGCCGCTTCAAAGATATCGTCGTGGCCAACAATCACAGTATTAGTTCCTGCTGCTGGCGCTGCGCTCAAGAGCGTCATGACGTTATCTTGCATCTCCTTTACCGATTTAGAAGGACTTTTGCGATCAGGTAATTAAAAACAGATATTGCTATCCGACTATGAGCTGTTTCTTTTCCTAGATTCTATAGAAAACAGCTCTCGATTAATTTTGCTTTAACCAGAAGAGTGACGCTGTGTAGAGAGGGCTACGGTGATATGCGATCGCAAAGCTTTGAGTCGGCCCGAGTGCGTACTCAAACAACCTCACTGTGTGCTGATTGTCAGTACTTGGGGTGGGGTAGCATCCGGTGGATACAGGAACTGAACGTTAACGTCTCTTTGGTCTCCAGGGGCTAGCGTCATCGTTACTAGCGGCTGGCCCTGCTGACCTTCCTTCTGTTCTATATATGTAAAGGCGGCGCGAGATCTGCCATTATCTTCTTTGTAGACAAACAGTACCGTTCCTCGAAAGAAGACTTGACCGGTTGGCCGATCGTAAAACTGTAGGGCGTTGTTAAGGCTGTCATTTTTGATGGGCGTTTGTATTGATAGGGCGACTGTTTGTGGGCTTTGCGTGTGGTTGTGTAGTGGCAAGGTCAGGTTGTATTCGACGCCGTAGTTGCCGTTGGCGCGGTGCGCGGTGTCGCTGTAGCGGGCTAGAATTGGTGCACTTTGAATCTGACCAGTGCCTAGCGTGTTGCGCTCTAGCGTGCTAAGACCGTAGGAGATCTGTTCGCCTGGATCAGGAATGGCTAGCTGATCTCGATTGCGATCGCTCAGTCTAGCTCGCCACTGAGAACCCTGTACGATACCAGAAACGCGGCCATAGCGAAAGGGATTAGCACGGCTGCCGGGCCTACTAGGGGGCTGATCGCGAGGATTGGATAGCTGCCCTCGAAACAGCAGATATTTCCAGTCGTCGAGGGTAGGTACCTGCTCATTACCATTGACCTGGGGCGCATGCATGGCCAAGCTAGCGACATAGAGCGGGCCGCTGCTGTCTACGCGAATCAGGGTAGAGCGACCGTTGAGCCGCGCCCCTTCTCCAGAGCTGACGTTTCTAGGCGGTGGGGTAATGACGCTACCAGCCGGATGCGTGCCATCAGTAGGAACGCTCAGGCGGCGTAGCGGGACCGGTGCGTTGAGCAATAGGTGCGAGCTGCCAGGTGGAATAGTGATCTGGGCTGGAAAAACAGTGTGGCGGCGATCGCGCAGCACATCATTTACTACTCGGCTACCCGGACCAGAAAAATTATCGCTGTACAGATTCGAGGTGCCAGAAGCGATCTGATTCCAGGCAGACTCTTGGCTAATGTATGAAGCGCCTTCTCGAATCGATAGGGTGACAGCGCGATCGCCTGGATTGTGCACAATGATTCCTTTGTAGATGGTGCGATCGTCGCGCTCATCCTGGCCCTTGGCGACGTGGTGCGAAAAGATATCGAAGCGACCGCTCAAGGGGTAGTTGAGGTGGGCTGAAGGCGCGCTCTTTCCTCTAGACGGAAAGGTAGAGAGTAAGATCCCGTCGGATTCGATAATCTCTGGGCTGTTGCTATTAAAGACGGGTACCGTGTCTAGCTCCTCCTGGCAGCGGTCGGACCGTTTGCGGCACGGTGATGATGTTGCTTTGATTCTGGGCGATTTGTGTCTGGGCGATCTGTGTCTGTACAATCTGCTGCCTGGCAGGAGAGAAGTCTATCTGAGAATCAGACTGTAAGAGATTAGCCTGCGAGAGATTAAAAGGAGACGCTGCTACGGAAAGAAGAGAGAGAAAAGAGAGGAGCAAACCTAGTTACCTACCTGACTAGCTAAGAGTTACGGACGCTATAGCCCACGTTCTAGATCACAGAAGATATCACTCGTCCGCTGATAGAGCAAACGGGTGTAAACAAAACTGTGTTTTAGCTTCAGATTTGCTCTTTAAATCTACAGAGCTTCAAAAGGTCTGACGCTTCAGATTTTGTCCTTTATATAGAACTCAATTCGTTCTTCGAGCTGGTTGATAGATATGTCTTGGGTCCAGTATTCTGTTAGCGCGTGACCAAAGGCCCAGGCTCGACGGCTGGCGGAGTGCTGGTCGTTGCCCTTAATGAGAATTGGCCACAGGGCAAGCAGATCAAAATTACGAGCCTGTGCATTTCCAGCCGCGAGGAGTGAAAACAGCTCATAGGCCATTTGCAGCTTGCCTAGAACGATTGGCCCTTCTTCGACCGGAATTTTCTCAATCAGCAGCGCCCCAAGTGCAGGCGTGCCAGTGGTCATAGTGGCGATGAACTGTAGCACCGGACTTTTGAGCAGTCTGGTCAGTCCTTCGGTGGTGGACATCTGAAAGGTTATGCGATCAATAATCTTGGCAGCGGCTTCAGATCGAGCGTCTTGACTGCGTAAGAACCGGGCAAGGCGGAGCTGCTTGGCAGGGGCGATCGCCTCTATCAGAGCCAGCGACAGCGCATCATCTCCCCAGGCTTCACGCCTCACCTGGCTACCAGCCCCTGAATTCCCAGTGATTGGACCGTCAGTCTGGCCCAGGGTGACCAGAGGCAGCACCTGCTGACAGTATTCCGCTAGCTTCTCGGCTCGGTAGCCTACCGCGTCACGAATCGCTTTCTCCTTTGGCCAAGACCCAGTTTGCCAGTGATAGGGCGGGCTCCACTCCCGTACGGGCCGCAGCCGATCGACCTGGGTGACGATGGCGATCGCAGGCAAATCTGCCACTTCCGCTCGCACTTCTGCTAGAAAATCAGCATCCATTTGCAACGCGGGATCAAGCGCCGGGGTGACCAGTAAGAGAACATCGGCCTCGTTCGCATAGTCGATCACCTGCTCTGCGCAGATCGACTCTAGCCACCTGTTCGTATCCGGGAGTATCCCATAGCGTCAGCGCCTCTTGAATTGGTTTCGACTCGGACTAGACGGTGCAGGAAATCAGTTCAGCTACCCCACTAGCTGACCAGCGATAGCTCTGAATCCTATCCGTGCTGGGCAGCACGTCTACTTCTGCTCGCTCAGCCTGAAATAGCGTGTTGATGACACTGCTTTTACCTGCTCCAGTGCGACCTACCAGCAGAATATTGACAGGCTTTTGCGCTACGGCCTCGGCGGGTTCTGCTTTTTCTAAAATCTCTTTTAACGTCTCTGTTTTCGCCTTTGGCAACGCCGCTGGAGCTTCGGCTAAGACGGTCTCTAGCTTGGCGCTGCCTTCACCGCCGTAGAGCGCGATCGCCTGCTGTGCTAGGTTTCGCAGCGCGGTTTCTCTCAGCATGGTGCTGAGGTTGAAGACAATTTGCTGATTGGCCTGACTCATGTTCTTGGCACTGACCTGACGGGCGATCGCCGCTGCTGGATTTAGGGCCCACTGCGCCCAGTTGAACGCTTTGACAATCTTTCTAGCCGACGGTTCTAGCCTGCGATAGAGCTCTACGCCTTCTACCATCTGGCCAATTGAGACCTGGCTGAGTACGGGCGAGAGCTTTTGCATCATTCGGTCCGTATCGTCTACGGTGCCGCGAATTAGGCCATAGGCTTCGGGTACGTAGATACTCAGCAGCGGTCGCTTGACCTCCGGGTGGTAGATCTGGGCGATCGCGCTCACTAGCGCCAGACAGTGCTGCCAAAAAAGCTGCCAGTCTTCCCACACGGGGGGATCGTCTTGAGCCGTTTTCAAAATGTCCGCTAGGGTCGCTTCGATCTTTTTGACTGGCGCTATGCGATCGCCCGAAGTTCCCCCTAGTGCATCTTGGCTACGGGCTAGGCTTTCTGCGGCCTCTGCACTGGCTTCTGCTAGTTCGGCATTCACTTCTGAGACGATGGCCTCTGCCTGTGCGATCACCGGACGCGTCCACCGCACCACTAGCCACCGCCAGCCCAGCAGCACAAAGATAAACACCGCCCAGATCCAGTTCAGATGCCATGCTCTGATCTGCTGACCTGCTGCCACCAGCAAAAACGTCACAATCACAGCAATCGGCGCAACCAAAACGGCTACCCGCCAAGGTTTGAGTCGCATCAGCATAGCTTTTCCCTCCAGCATCACACGCTGAACCAAGCCAATGCCAAACTCAACGTCTGCCTTTGAGTCTAATACCTAGCGCTAGATCAGTGGACTATTAAGATTGATCGGGTCTAGGTGATGGCGATCTTGAATAGCTGAGTGTCGAACTGCACATCTCGCTATTCGCTGCGGTTAAAAGCCGCTTCACTCATACTCAACAAAAATTGTGGTAGCTCGACTTCCTTTAGTGCGAGCAGATCAACCTCTTGTGAGTTGCTTTCTGTCTCAACAAAAGAGGATTGCTCAAGCTGCTGAAGACCATAAGTCACCGTAGTGAGCATCACTATGAAAGCCGCACGAAGCCATGTATGTTGTTTTTTCTGGGAAGAAGAACGATAAGACACTAAATGAAAAAAGGTAGATTGAGCCAGACAAAGAAGAAAGTATGTAGATGCTATGTAGATAGCTGCGCTTCGCCCCGTAGACTAGCTACATGGCCTGCGTTCTAGTTGAGCAAAGCGCAAATAAGCGGTAGATATCAGCGTTGGAGATGCACCGAAGTAGCACCGATAGCAAATAGGACGCTCTCTAAACAAGGTAGACCTACTGGCAAAGTGTGCTTACGAATAAAATAGATTGCCTGCAAGCAAATTAAACTTATAAACAGAGACGTAGCCAAAACGAACACATTTGTTTAACTACTGTTCAGCTTAACTACTGTTTATCTACTACCTTTAGGCGACTGCTCTAGAAAGCCCGCTAGTCGTTCCAGGTATCTTTGACTACAATTTTCTCTATCTTATGTCTTCACTTGAGGGTCGAATAATACAACGCTTTCTTTTGATAGAATTGTATCAGCAAATACAGCTTGCCGCAAATCTCTAAAGCCCATCTGACCGGACTTTTTGCAAGCCAACTGCTGAATATGACTGCGATCGCAAGCGATCGCAATCTCTCTTCAAAGGCCCTCTAAAGAGAGATAAGAAGAGTTATAAACAAAGCGATATAGTTGTTGATAGCACTTTTTCACAGCATTCTTTCACAGTTTCTTTGAAGGATCGTTTAAGACAACAGAACGGACAATAATCATGACTCAGGCAAAATCAGGTGACACCGTTCGGGTTCACTACACTGGCACACTCAACAACGGTCAGGTATTTGACTCTTCTAAGGAGCGCGATCCCCTGGAGTTTACGCTGGGTACAGGTATGGTGATTGCCGGGTTTGATGTCGCGGTGACTGGGCTATCGCCTGGTGAAGCGATCACTACTACAATTCCAGTAGACAAAGCCTACGGTCCCTATCAAAAAGAGATGGTTGCGGAAATCGAGCGCGCCAATATTCCAGCCGATTTTGAACTGGCGGTCGGTCAGCGCCTAGAGATGCAGGTGCCAGGAGGCGATGCAATGGCCGTGACGATTACCGATATTCAAGGCGATACCGTTACACTCGATGGCAATCATCCGCTAGCCGGTCAAGATTTGACCTTTGAACTAGAGCTAGTCGAGATCGTTTAGCAAGATCCTGAATAGCCAAAAATTAAAATAGCAAGGAAAAGAACGATGACAACTTATCTAGTCACCGGAGCGAATCGTGGGATCGGCTACGAGTATTGCAATCAGCTAGCCGCACGCGGCGATGAGGTAATTGCGGTTTGCCGGGAGCCCTCGTCTGAACTCCAGTCTCTAGCGGTCGAGATAGTTAGCGGTATTGATGTGGCTGATGCGCAGGCGATCGCAACGCTAAAAGAAACCCTGGGTGATAGACCGATTGACGTGCTGATTAACAATGCGGGGATCTACCGCCAGTCGAGCTTAGAGTCGTTGAATATTGACGGGATTCGAGAGCAGTTTGAAGTGAATGCGATCGCGCCGCTAGCCCTCACCCAAGCGCTGCTACCCAACCTTACCAAGAGTACCAGCAGTGCCAAAGTCGCCATCATGACCAGTCGCATGGGCTCAATCGAAGACAACACCTCCGGCGGCACCTACGGCTATCGCATGTCCAAAACTGCCGTCTCGATGGCCGGAAAATCACTCTCTCATGACCTCAAGTCGAAAGGCATTGCTGTTGCCATCCTGCATCCTGGGCTGGTCAGCACCGACATGACCAACTTCAACAGCAGTGGCATCTCTCCAGAGCAGTCAGTCAAAGGACTGCTAAAAATTATCGACGCGCTCACCCTTGAAAATACGGGCACCTTCTGGCATACCAATGGAGAAGTCTTGCCCTGGTAGGCCAAATTAGCCAATAGCCACTATCCCAACTTGCATATCGCCTCTGCGCCTAGCTCGATCCAACCGTGAATCAATCCAGACGTAGACTGGGCTGCGGCACACTTACCATTGCGATCGACTACAATCACGCCACCTTCTCCCTGCACTTTTCTTACCAAGTATTTGATGCCCGCTGCTGCTGCGCCTGCCGCGTCTAAGCCTTTGAACTGCACATAGTCGGACACAGTCTTGGCAAATACCGTCCGCAGGAACTGTTCACCATACCCAGTGGCTGACACCGCGCAGGTTTCGTTATCAGCAAACACACCCGCGCCGACAACTGGCGTGTCGCCGACTCTGCCCCAACGCTTGTTGACCAGACCACCCGTCGAAGTTGCTGCCGCCAGGTTTCCTTGCAGGTCCATGCAGGCCGCGCCCACTGTACCTAGTTTTTGAGCTATCTGAGCAGGCTTCACCTTCTCATGATCGAGCATCATCCGTCCTGCTGCCTGCGCTTCCTTTAGCTGCTTAATTCGAGCTTCTGTGATGAAATACTCGTTATCGCGCAGTTCGGCCTGGCAGAATTTGGCGAATGCTAACGCACCTTCCGCCGCTAGCATCACGTGATCGCCTTGCTCTAGCACCTGTCTGGCTAGCGAGATGGGGTTCTTGATCTGTTTTACGCAGGTAACCGCACCAGCTTTTAGATCTGCGCCGTTCATCAGCGCCGCGTCCATCTCTACCTCACCGTTTTCATTCAGGACTGATCCTCTACCAGCGTTGTAGAGCGGATTGTTTTCCAACAAGTTGACGCAGTATTCAACCACATCTAGCGCCGCTGCTCCGGACTCTAGGCGATCGCGCCCTGCCGCTAAAATCTCTAAGACGCTTTCTCTAAATTCAGATTCACTTGCCTCGTACTTCAGATCTTCTAGCGCGCCTGCCCCACCGTGAATAATTAGAGAGTAAGAATTGGTCATGTTGATGTGCTCGTGGATGCTCCTGAGGTGGGTATTAGCTCTTCTAGAATCGTGAATCGAACGTGATTGATCGCCAGATCGCCAATAGAAATATTTTCCGGCTTATTAACTGCTTTCATCCTTTCAAAGGAAATGCCTTTGCCAATCTCGGTGTGGAACCAGGAAAGGCCCATGAAGAACCGGGTAGGATATGGACCCCGTTCAATCACGTCATCTACGTTTGATTCCATCGGTAGCCAGCCAACGCCCGGTACATAGAATTCTAGCCAGACGTGATTAAAGTCTGGCTCTAGGGGCAGGTGCTTTTGCTCAGGTTTGGCTGGGCACTTGTAGCGGCCAATCGTCCGGCAGGCAATTCCGTTCAATCGGGCCAGTGCTAGCAGTACGCCGACGTATTCACCGCAAGATCCGGTTCCTCTGGCTAGAGCAACATCAGGTGTATCGATCTTCGGCTGGATGCCGTAAGAAAGCTGGTCGTATACGTAGTTGCGAATTTTCAGCATTTTTCGCAGTACGTTGGTCTCACTCCCCGCAGCCTCTTTGGCAGCCGCTTGAATGATGTCGGATTCCATGGCTAGATCGTCATCGTCAACTAGATATTTCTGCTGAAGATCATCCGGTAGCGGGCCTGCGTCTACAACTTCTTCGGGGGATAGAAAGTACTTTAGCCCGTACATTTCGACCGTTGCTTTCCATCCAATCAGTCCAGCCTGGTTAGGCTCTAGCGTATCAAACTTGAAAACGGCGACTCGCTGCCCTTGTTGAATTTCTTCGGTAAACGGATGGCCGACGGCTTCGATCTTGCGGACCTTTTGGCGCAGCGTATCGGAGGGTAGGGCAATGCGCCATTCCACTGAGTCTAGCTGCACTTCTTCTAGTGGCAAGAACTCTTCGACATAGGAGATCTCGACCAGATAGCCGGTTGAGAGGCTGTAGGATTGGCCTTCGGGCCGGTGAATGTGTAGGGGGTGGATGAAGGTGCGATCGCGAAACGTGAGCTGAAAGGGCGATTCGGCGTTGGGATCGTCGCGAATATAGGGTTCTTCGTCAGCGTAGGCAAGATAGCAAATCGGCTCTGAGCCATCTTCTGGATCGAAAAATGTGATGCCAGTAGGTGAGGCAAATGGCGTTAGCGCGCTGAACTGGATAGCGCCTGTGGCTTTGTCTAGGCAGTAGACGGTTTGTTCGGTGCGATCGCATACCCATAGCCCCGACTCAGTCGCCGAGAGATTCTCAGAGCCGACCCCAGGATGCACTAGCTTAGTCACTGGTCGTCCCGTCGTTCGATCAAACACGTGAATGTGACCTGACTTTTGGCAGGTGGCATACACCCGGTCTTGCCAAACTGCCACGCCCCCCACTTCATAGGGCAGCCGCGCAAAGGCTCTTGGAACTAAATCTTTTCTATCGCAGCTAAAGACGGTCTGATCCTTGGCATACCACAAGCGGTCTTCCCAGATAGCTAATCCAGTCACGCCCAACCACTCTGCCACCTGCCCAGGATTCAAGATGGTCGTATTGTCTGTAAGCGGATCGATCTCAACTAGGTATCCCCGCACCGCATCGACCGCTAGCAAGCGCCTAGAGCTAGCGGCTAGACCTGATAAGAGATACACCCCAATGGGCCGAACTGTTGAATGCTGTATGGGTCGCACTAATGATACCTATTCAAAATACCTACCCAAGATTAGGGCACGCGCTAGGAATTAGATCACTGAACATGCTTTAACGCTCCAAAAGGTACTACTTTAGAGTACATAAGTCCCGCATCTCAGAAAAATTTCCCAGTTCTATGAAAATAGTTTACGACTCAGACAAGGACATACTACAGCTTTCTTTCAATCAGGCCATGGTCGAAGAAACTACTCAGATTGCTCCTGGTCTAGTCGCAGACTACGACGAAGATGGAAAAATAATCGGCTTAGAGTTAAGAAAAGCCTCCATTCGAGTAGACAATCCCTACGAAATCACCTACTCCCTCGGCGAAGCCAACGCTAGCAAACCGTCTGCCAAAGTGAGCGAGTAGCCTGCTGCTCACTATTCTTAGGCAAAAGTTAGGGGGCATAGCATGCTACGCCCCCTATAGGATGGTCCGTTCTATTTCAGCAACTGTAAACGCTATCTAGCAGAACACTGCCTGTTTGAACGCTATTTCACAGGGGCTAGTCATTCATCCACGACTCATGACCAATCAGATCGCATACGTGATCGCGCAGTAGGTACTCATTTTCTTCTAAGAGCTCCTCGACAGAATGCCAGTCTCGGTCGCCAAAATATCTAGCAAGTGAGTAGAGCTGAGCATTTCTGCCGACTGACCCCCTATCAACTAGAGCTCTAACTTCATCTTTGACAGAGTGTATGGAATACTGGCGGCATGTTTGAAGCATAGTAGATGTCCTCAGAAATAGTTCACAGTAGATGAAGGCACATTCGAGTCTATGTTTCTATCAAAGGCTTCAGTATTTATTTCGATATTGACTGAAGCAAAGCGTCTCTTGAACAGTGGTTTTCCCCTTGGGGAAATATGCAGAGACACATCGGTAAAAACATAGGCTTTAACGCTGCTATTAGACGATCTTTAACCACTTTAGCTTTTCAGCTTTACTTTGGATAAACCAATTTCACGCAGAATTATGGAAGCTTCTTTCAATACGTTCAGACTAATTTAATCTTTGTCTAGGAAGTCAATTTCTTATCAATTGATGATAGGTGTATAGAAAAGTTTGAACAACTCCGCAACACAAATATGGACCTATCTATCTTTTCTTAAGCTTATACAAAAGTTAGCCCAGCTGGCTACTGCGGCTAGAATTCCTGTATTGTACAGCACACTTTTATTCCAGAAGCGCTTTGTTGTCATGAATTCATGACATTTTTGCAAAGGCTGAAAACTAAGAAGCAGAGCGCTAAAAGCGCTGATATGATGTGATTGCAGCATAGAACCTAGTCGGCGCAGTTGCCCGTTCAGGTTGTGTGTGTTTGTCGTTATATAGCAGGTCTTCGTTTATGAGGACGCTTGTTCTACGACAATTCGCTGGTGAATAGTACTAATAAGAAGAGTCTAGAGGAATTGCTGTTTTTACTGTAGATAACGACTGGAAGCGGTTTGCCAAACTCGGTTAGTAACCGATTTTTTTTGGCTATTTTCTCTATGGTTGCGCTAGCCATGATTGTGCTGGCAAAGAGTAAACAGGTAATAGTTCTTTAGCAGTACAGAGGATTGTTGATTGCCATAACGATATTGGTCATAGCAGAAACCAGAGAAGTAGGGACGAAGAACGTAGGGGCAAAGAACGCAAAACAAAGAACGCAAAACAAAGAACTTAAAACAAAGAAGATTTAGCTACAACGATTTAGCCACACTAATGGTGAGCACTAGCTACCCAATACCTCAAAGGAGATTTTTATGGTTCAGACCACGGCTGATAAGACAACATCGATCGATACCACGCAAATTTTGATGTGCGCCCCCCATCATTACGATGTGGACTACGTGATCAATCCTTGGATGGAGGGTAATATTCACCGTTCGTCTCGAGAGCAGGCAGAGGCGCAGTGGCAAAAGCTACATCAGGTTCTAAAAGACCATGCTGTAGTAGAGCTAGTAGAACCTCAGCCAGGCTGGCCAGATATGGTATTTACCGCTAATGCGGGGCTGGTGCTGGGCGATCGCGTTGTTCTCAGCCGGTTTTTCCACGAAGAGCGCCAGGGCGAAGAGCCTCATTTCCAAAAGTGGTTTGAGGACAATGGCTACACCGTCTATGTTCTACCCGAAGGGTTGCCATTTGAAGGTGCTGGCGACGCGCTATTTGACCGCAGCGGCGGCTGGCTCTGGGCTGGCTATGGATTTCGCTCGGAGCTAGATTCGCATCCGTACTTGGCCAAGTGGCTAGATATAGAAGTGCTGTCTTTGCACCTAGTAGATAGTCGGTTTTACCACCTAGATACTTGCTTTTGTCCGCTTGTCGGCGGCTATCTGCTCTACTATCCGGGCGCGTTCGATGCCTATTCCAATCGTTTGATCGAGATGCGCGTTCCTGCTGACAAGCGCATTGCTATCAACGAAGTCGATGCGGTTAACTTTGCCTGCAATACGGTCAATATTGGTCAGACCGTGGTGATGAACAAGGCGACTGACGCGCTAAAGCAGCGGCTAGGCGATCTGGGTTTCGCTGTAGTCGAGACGCCACTAACAGAATTTCTCAAGGCGGGTGGGGCCGCTAAGTGTCTAACGCTAAAAATGACTGAGCCTCGCCTGGTAGAAACTCAAACTTCTACAGTTCAAAGCCGAGTAATCCACTTAGAAGGTCATCTGCTCGATTCGGGCCTGGTCAATCGCACGCTAGATACCATTGTCAGCGGCGGCGGCAGCTTTCAGGTTTTGAATTTTGATCTCGGTAAGCAGCGCCAAGATAGTTCGGTGGCAGAAGTCAAGGTGATCGCTCCAGATATCACTGTGATGGATGACATCATGGGACAGCTAATCGATCTTGGTGCGGTTAGCCTGCCCCGTGAGGCTAGACCCGCAGAATTAGAACCAGTGGTTCAAGACGGCGTTGCTCCAGACGATTTCTATGTGACGACGATCTACCCCACTGAGGTGCTGATTGGCGATCACTGGTTCAGGGTAGAGGGTCAGCGGATGGACGGGGCGATCGCGATCTCTCAGTCCAGTAGCGGTCCAGTTGCGACCTGCAAGCTGCTGCGCGATCTAAAAGTAGGCGAGTCTGTCGTTGTCGGCAGCAGAGGCATCCACACGATTAGAGAACAGGCTTCGCTCAAGGGCAAAAAGTCAGACGAATTTAGCTTCATGGGATCGGGCGTATCGAGCGAGCGCCGGGTGGAGCTGGTCGTAGAACAGATCGCCTGGGATCTTAGACGGATACGCGATCGCGGCGGTAAAGTAGTGGTCACGGCTGGTCCGGTCGTGATCCACACGGGCGGCAGTGAGCATCTAAAGCAGCTAATTCGCGGCGGCTATGTGCATGCGCTGCTAGGCGGGAATGCGATCGCCGTTCACGATATCGAGCAGTCGATGATGGGCACCTCGCTAGGGATGGACATGAAGCGCGGCATTTCCGTTCACGGCGGCCATCGGCACCATCTCAAGGCCATCAACACCGTGCGTCGTCACGGCAGCATTGCTAAGACTGTAGACGCAGGCGAGCTGACCAGCGGCGTCATGTACGAATGCGTGAAGAACAACGTGCCCTTCTCGCTAGCAGGCTCCATCCGCGACGACGGCCCTCTGCCCGATACCAAAATGGATTTGTTAGAGGCCCAGGCAGACTACGCCAAGCTGATTGAAGGCGCAGATCTAATCCTGATGCTTTCGACTATGCTCCACTCGATTGGGGTGGGCAATATGACCCCGGCTGGCGTAAAGATGGTCTGCGTGGATATCAACCCGGCGGTAGTGACTAAATTGAGCGATCGCGGCTCAGTCGAATCCACGGGCGTTGTTACAGATGTTGGCCTATTCCTCAGTCTGTTGGTTCAGCAGCTAGGCAAGCTAACCGGACAGTACACCCCAGTCGACCTGATAGGTTAGCTCTTTCTAGAACTCAGGTCAGTCAATTCACTCAGCTTTGTATAGTCGTTTGCCTTCAGCTCACATTGTCGAAAGCCAAACCTACACAAAGCTGAGCATTTGGTAGACTATCTGCAACAAGGCAATCAGAAAAACCGAAGAAGTAGCAGTCATGGCCTCTATTACTATTGATCTTTCAGACAATCAACTTCAAATGTTGAAAGATTTAGCCAGCGCACATGGAATTGCACTTGATGTTCTTCTGCGGGCTGGTTTGGAAGATTGGCTGAGTTCTCAAAAAGTTGATTTTGCTGATGCAGCTGATTATGTGCTGACAAAGAACGATGAACTTTATCAGCGTTTGGCATAGTGCGTTATCTAACGCTAATTGAAGTATTAGAACTGCATCGCAGGATTATCGAGCGATCTGGTGGAGCATTTGGTGTACGAGACTTTGGCCTGTTAGAGTCAGCAGTCTCTCAACCTCGAATGACATTTGGAAGAGAAGAACTTTACTCAAGCCTAATCGAGAAATCAGCGGCTTTGGGATTCTCTATCATTATGAATCATCCTTTTGTGGACGGAAACAAACGTACCGGTCACGCTGCGGTAGAAACTTTACTCATTTTGAATGGTATGGAAATTAGCGCGTCCGTGGATGAACAAGAGCGTACTATCCTAACAATTGCATCAGGTGAAATGAGCCGCAAAGACCTTGTGGAGTGGTTACAGACACACACAACCGTCAGCTAGCACTATGTTAAAGACGACTCTCTAAAGTCCTGCTTCAGAATAGCAAAGGTCTGTTTCACTTAGGCTATTTGTACTTTATTCCGAGTGCTATCAGTTGTCCCGCATCGGCATCGCTGTAGGCAGGCCGTCAATGCTCACTTGATTCTTTTGGCGCTGGTAGGCTTCAATGCCTTCTGGTCCTTTCTTCTGCGCCCATTCGTTTAAGCTGTCGCGATCGCCCTGGTAGTCGTACAGCGGCACTGCCATTCCGCAAGAGGTTTGCACTAGCTCTACGCTCAGGTCAAAGAGCTGTCTGGTCCCTGGTAGCAAGGTGAAGTGCTCAATTAGCACCGCCCAATTATCATCACCTGGATACACAGCCCTAGCCGTTCCGTACAGCCGCAGAATCATCGGCGTACCTTCGAAAGCACAGAACATCAGCGTCATCCGTCCGCTCTTGGTTCCATTCCCATCGTCATTCCCGGTGCCGTTGGCCGCTAAATGCGCAGCCGTCTCATTGCCGCTACCAGTCACACTCAGCCATACCACCCGGTTCGGTTCCAAAACTCTCAAGCTGTCCATTCCTTTCGGGGATACATTCACTTTTCCTTCTCTAGCCGCCGTCCCCACAAAGAACATTTTCTGACATTCGATAAAGCTCTGAAGCTGCGCGGTAATCCGCTCGTATTGCTTTGCCATAATCTGTTTTTCCTTGTGTGTAAAGTCCTAGGCAAAACCACTCGGCCAAAGGAGTCAGCGCTACACTATGAAGAAGGATCCAAAAGCTATAGCTTCATACTACTACCCGTGAAGACTACCCGTGAAGAGCGGATTTTTGATAGTAGCTGCGATGCCCGCGCTACTGCCAAAGCTCAACCGCTGGAAAAGCACTGCGCAGACGACACAAATTGCCCTATTCCAGTGCCATCTAGTGAGATAACTGGTGAGCCTACTATAGGGCCACAGCCAGAGACGCCCGTTCAGCTAGAGCCTGAGCTATCTGTTGTACAGACACTGCTTACAGAAATCACCTTTGATCTTTCTGTAAGCACGGCTCTAAGGGTACTGAACGATTTGAGCAGCGCTGTTAATCTCAACTAAAACTGATCAGGAACAAAGTGCTGATTGTCCATCGGTGGACGTTCATAGTCGATGTTCTGCTGTCGTTTTGGCAGCTTCAGCGGTGGCGGTGTCAGATCTTCGTAGGCAATCTGATTGAGCAGATGATTGATGCAGTTGAGCCGCGCACGTTTTTTATTGTCAGCTTCTACTACGTTCCAGGGCGATCTACGTTGTATCGGTTGCTGCAAACATATCGTCTTTGGCTTTGGAATATTCCACCCATCTCGCCCGCGCTTCTAGATCCATCGGGCTTAGCTTCCATCGCTTTATCGGGTCATTTAACCGATTTTGAAAGCGCTTTTCTTGTTCGACGTCGCTCACCGAGAACCAATATTTCACCAGCACAATGCCTGCCCGCTGTAGCATGTGTTCAAACTCCGGACAAGAGCGCAAGAATTCCACATACTCTTGATGTGTACAAAATCCCATCACTCTTTCAACTCCGGCCCGGTTGTACCAGCTTCGATCAAACAGCGCAATCTCTCCAGCAGACGGTAGCTGCGCTACATACCTTTGAAAATACCACTGGCTCTTCTCCTTTTCTGTCGGCGTTCCTAACGCAACTACTCGACAGATGCGAGGATTCATGCATTCAGAGATTCGCTTGATTGCTCCACCTTTCCCAGCGGCATCTCTCCCTTCGAATACAACAACAACTTTGAGCCCTTTCTCTTTCACCCAGTACTGAAGCTTGACAAGTTCGGTTTGTAGTCGGAGTAACTCGTCTTTGTAGACCTTCTTGCTCAGCTTGTTAGACTTTTTGTTTTTTGTGGTACTCTTCTTCTTCGCTTTCTTTTCTTTTCCTCCCTCTTTCTTCCCTTCATCTGTTCCTGACTTCTTTGCAGTAGTCTTCGCTACAGAATTGTTCGAGCTGTCGACATCGGCGATTGCTATAGCTGAACTAGCTTTCTTCTTTGTCATGAGTTTGTACTTTAAGTAGAGGGCGTACCAAATTATCTTTACAGATTAAGAGAAAGTTTAGGAAACAGACGCCTTCTTTAAGTGCTCTTAATGATCAGCACGTTAGGATTCAGTGCGGATCGATTTTATGATGTTGCAACTGGCTATCAAAAGGTGAACGCATATGAGGATAGGACTATTGGGTACGGGGTTGATGGGTGCGCCGATGGCCCTGCAGCTTCAGCGTTCAGGTTTTGAGGTGGTTGCGTGGAACCGTAGCCAGCAAAAGCTATCGCCATTAGCAGAAGCAGGTATTCAGACGGTTCAGAACGCATCTAAGGCGATCGCATCTACACCTCTCACGATCACCATGCTCAGCGATGCCGCCGCTATCCAATCGGTCCTCTTCGCCGATGCTTCCGTGCTAGCAGGTCATACGATCTTGCAGATGGGCACCATCGCCCCAGCACAAAGCCGTGACCTATGCGCTAGCGTCCAAGCCGCAGGTGGAGATTACCTAGAATCGCCCGTGCTAGGTAGTATCCCCCAAGTCCAATCTGGTTCACTTATCCTGATGGTCGGTGCGATGCCAGAACAGTTTGATCGCTGGCAATCTGTGCTCAAGTGCTTTGGTCCCAATCCTGAACTGATGGGTCCAGTGGGTACCGCCGCTGCGACCAAGCTAGCGATGAATCAGCTAATTGGCAGTCTGACCGCTGCGTTTTCCATGAGCCTGGGGCTAGCGCAAAAGGAGGGGTTAGAGATTGAGAAATTCATGTCAATCGTGCGAGAGAGTGCGCTGTATGCTCCTACTTTTGATAAGAAATTAGAGCGGATGTGCGATCGCAATTTCTCCAATCCTAATTTCCCTACCAAACATTTGCTTAAAGACATGAACTTGTTTGTCAAAGCAGCGCAAGCGCAGGGAATCGATGCAACAGTAGCAGCGAGCGTCAGCCAGATGGCGGAAAGTGCGATCGCCCAGGGCTTAGCAAACGAAGACTACTCCGCAATCTACAGTGCGATCAATCCAACAGATGAAACAGGGGTAGATAAGTAGAGGGCGATTTGAAAGAAGGTCACTATGGTTGTCTTTGTTTCACACGGTGCAAGCGCACAGTAACTGCCGATAGAAAAATACAACAGGAACTATACAATTGAAACTATGCAATTAGAACCGTTTTTTCTGCGGATGTGTGAAGCGGGGCAACGGCATCCTTGGCATTGCCAAATCTGCGATCGCGGCTCTGATAGGTCAAAAGCGCCTGATGAAATTGAGCCCGGTCAAAATCTGGCCAAAACACATCTGTAAACACCATCTCGGTGTAAGCTAGCTGCCATAGCAAGAAATTGCTCAGCCGTTGCTCACCGCTAGTGCGAATGAGCAGGTCAGGATCGCATCCTCTCGTGTATAGGTGCTCAGAAATCATTTCTTCAGTCACGCTACCTACCGAAATCTCTCCTTTTTCTACTTTTTGAGCAATTTGCTGACACGCTGTAGTTATTTCACTTCTGCTGCCGTAATTCATAGCTACATTAAAGTCAATTGCTGTGTTACCAGCAGTTTCAGTCATAGCTCGATTTACTTCTCTTTGCAACGCTGGAGAGAGTGCCGACAAATCTCCAACAAAGTGAATCCTTACCCCTTCCCGGTGCATTGCCGTGAGCTCTTTTTTCAACATCTTTTCAAACAGCACCATCAGAAAATCAACTTCTGTTGTAGGCCGTCTCCAGTTCTCGGTCGAAAAGGCGTAGGCGGTCAGCGCGCCAACGCCCCAATCCTTACAGCAGCGCAATAAGTCCTTCAGCGCTCTAGCGCCTTGTCTATGTCCAGCGACTCTGGGGAGTCCGCGCTGATTTGCCCAGCGACCGTTGCCATCCATAATTACGGCTACATGCTTGGGTACGCAAAGCGGATGAATATCAGTAGGAAGAACAGAATAAGGTTGCATGTTAGTTGGCCGCATAGATAAATACAAGAATGCTAAACATCAAAGACGCGCTCAGAATGCCCGTCATTTTACTGACGCTAGCAATATCGCTGGTACCACGACTGCGATCGCCCTCAGCATGACTGTTCTGTAGACTGGCGTTGTCCAGCTTTAGGCTACCGGGCAGGCTGCTGGGATGTCAGTCGGAAAAAGTCGGCTTTACTCCAGGCAGCACGATAGAGATTATGGTGATTTGGCAAAGCAAGGTCGCCGTTCTTCTGCTCGTTCGGAACATCTACTACTGACCAGGTAGTCTACTGTGCAAACAAAGCAGAGTCATCAGAAGCGTTGTATCTGTTTTATTTGCGCGCCATAGAGTTCATATATGTAGCAGACGAAATTATGAGGATAGAGCAGGCCATTGAGTATGCTGACCAGTTGCTGTACGACCAGACCGGAAGGCATTTGAACGATCTGCAAAGCTATATCATCCAGCAGAGCTGGCAGGGTAGAACCTATGGGCAGGTCGCCACCCTGGCTGGCTACAGTGAAGGCCACGTAAAGGATGTTGCCTCTCAGCTATGGAGGCTTTTGTCTAATGCACTGGGCGAGCGAATCACGAAGGGAAATTTGCGATCGCGCCTCATTAACCGAATCAAGCGCACGCTCAAGAAAGCCTCCGCTGCCAGCTTCCTTTCACATCCGCAAGCGGCATCCAGCCTGGACTTTACCGGTAGAGAGCAGTCCCTTATTGAGCTAAATTCTCTGTGCCAGCGGCAGTCCATAGTTTTGATTCAAGGCGAGGGCGGGCTCGGAAAAACAACGCTTGCTCGGCGCTATTGCCAGCAGTTTGACCGAGTGCTAGAGCTGTTAATAGCTAAGGATATTGAACATGTTTCTCCAGTAGAAAGCGTTGTAGAAGAGTGGCTGCGCCAGCACTTCCACCAGTCGCCTAGTGAGGACTTTGGTATCTCACTCAGTCGGTTAAAATCTCAGCTAGAACAACACAAAAACAGCGTGGTTTTAATCGATAATCTAGAACCAGCGTTAGATGGAAATGGACAGTTCGCCACAGCTCACAGACATTATGTAGAGCTGCTAAGAGTATTATCGACGACCAAAACAACAATTATCACTAGTCGCGATCGCCTCTGCGAACCCAGCCTAAAAGTGCATCACTATCGCCTTCCTTGTCTATCTCTATCTGCCTGGGAGCAATTTTTTAGTGCCCATCTCAAACAAACCCAGTTTAGCGAGCGAGATCTTCGCACCGCCGTACTAAAAGATATGCACAGCGCCTACGGTGGCAACGCCAAAGCAATGGAGATAGTGTGCATGGCGGCTATAGAAGAGTTCGCGGGCGATCTAAGCGCATATTGGCAGGCGCACAAAACTAATCTACTGGGTAGCGCCGATCTGAGAAACTTAATTGCTAATCAGATTGATCGCCTACGAGATTTGGATGCAGAAGCCTATAAGGTGCTCTGCCGGTTGGGATGCGATCGCGTTCAAACCAGACTTTTGATTCACAGCCCTAACCGCAGAGACAGTCCAGTCACTGATGTGGGATATCCCGCTCGAACGCCAGCAACGAACGCTGAATTCGCTGTGCAATCATTCCATACTAAGACGACAAAAAGGCCACTACCGACTATCTCTAGCTGCTAGATCCGAAGTGGCTGCGCGATTGAATTACAACACGACTAGATGCTCCAAAAATAGCAGTCTTAAGTGAGAGATAGAGCGACAGTCGAAATGCTAATCTACTGGTTGAATTTACTTATACGCAGCTATGCGCTGGAAAACAGGCCGCCGGAGTCGTAACGTACAGGATCGCAGAGGAATGGGTGGCTACCGTCGCGGTGGCGGTAGCCCAATCGCCATCGGTGGTGGTGGGCTTGGTATGGTTGTCGTTGCGATCGTCATCGCTCTGCTCGGTGGCGACCCCACTATCTTGCTAGACGCCGCTGCTCCCAGTCCAGCTCAGGCTCCCTACCCGTATGACAGTCCCTCTGCACAGACATCGCCCGAAGAGGACGCGCTAGCAGAATTTGTCTCCGTCGTGCTAGCCGATACCGAAGACACTTGGAACAAAATCTTTCGCCAAGAATTTGGCGGTAGCTACCAAGAGCCTAGCCTAGTCCTTTTCACAGGCGCAGTCCAATCCGCTTGCGGCACTGCCCAATCCGCCGTCGGTCCCTTCTACTGTCCAGCCGACCAGCAGGTCTACATCGATCTCAGCTTCTACCAAGACTTGCAGTACAAACTAGGCGCACCCGGCGACTTTGCCCAAGCCTACGTTATCGCTCACGAAGTCGGCCATCATATTCAAACTCTACTCGGCATCTCTAAACAGGTCCGCGCTACTCAGAGCCGCGTCAGCCAAACCGAAGCTAATCAGCTCTCCGTCCGTCAAGAGCTACAGGCCGACTGCTTTGCAGGCGTCTGGGCCTACAGTGCCAATCAACGGGGCTT
The DNA here is from genome assembly GCA_963772185.1 of uncultured cyanobacterium. Lineage (GTDB taxonomy): Bacteria > Cyanobacteriota > Cyanobacteriia > Phormidesmidales > Phormidesmidaceae > Phormidesmis. The sequence continues at coordinate 73,641 of CAVYWR010000034.1, forward strand.
GTTAGAGGCTGGAGACGTAGAAGAAGCTCTTAACGCCGCCAGTCAGATCGGAGATGATAATCTCCAGCAAAGACAGCGTGGCTACGTTACCCCCGACTCCTTCACCCACGGTAGCTCCGCCCAAAGAGTTGAATGGTTCAATCGCGGCTTCACCTCCGGCGATGTGGACCAGTGCGATACTTTCTCCTAACGTCATTCTATTGGGATTACTGAATTCAGATTTGGTATCTTCCCCTGCGTATCTTTGTTTATGAAAGCTATCAGACGCTTCTCGACGCTAATCGGTTCTCTTCTACTTCCTCTCTTTCTACTTTCTACCGTTTGGCTGATTTCTCTTCCGGTCAGCGCAGTCAGTGCTGCCGAAGTCCATTGGACCTATGGAGACCGTGACGGTCCTGACCACTGGGCGGAGCTTGATAGCAGTTTTTCCGCCTGCGCCACTGGTCAAGCCCAATCCCCGATCAACTTCACCAAAGCAGCAGGTGCAGATCTTCCTAATCCAACCTTTCACTACGAATCTGTTCCTCTAAATCTACTTAATAACGGGCACACCATTCAGCTACCCTACGCACCCGGCAGCTACATGATACTAGACAACAAAGTCTATAACCTGTTGCAGCTACACTTTCACAGCCCTAGCGAGCACACTATAGACAGTAAACAGAGCGAGGCTGAACTTCACCTCGTTCACCAAAGCGACGATAGAGAGCTAGCTGTTGTTGCCGTTCTTCTACAGCCTGGGACTATAGCTAGCAAAGCCTATCCCCTATCTACTGACCTACCTCAAAAAGCGGGCGACAAAATTAAGACTAACAAAGCTATCAATGCCTTAACGCTTTTACCAAAGCAAACCACAGCCTATCGGTACAGCGGTTCACTCACCACCCCACCCTGCACTGAATCCGTCACCTGGGTGATCATGACAGAGCCTGTTACCCTCCCATCAGCACAGCTTTCTCACTACAAAAAGCTTCTGAACAACAATAATAGACCTCTGCAAAAATTAAACAAACGCACTATTCAACTTGATATTTCTTCCAATTAGACTTTTGTTCCATGTGCGAGTGTTACGCCCTACTCCTCCTCTACAACAGAACTATCCTCTATCTCTGTCGCCACGATGACCTCTTTAAATCGAATCATTTCTTGGCGAGGG
>CAVYWR010000035.1:0-25194 GCA_963772185.1 uncultured cyanobacterium
TGATTGATGGATAGGGCTCGATCAGGATGTTTTTTTATGCAAAAAACGCCTCCAAACGATTAAAAGGTGACTAATCTATCAACTTTTTTGAGTCATAGTCGACCAAGTTTGGGTAATGTGAGGGTTGTACAACCAACAAGGGGCGTAATCGGTGAAGTCAATAATGGTAGTGGGAACAACCTCCCACGCAGGCAAATCCATGTTGGTAACTGCCCTTTGCCGCATTTTGAGCCGTAAGGGATGGCGAGTATCTCCGTTTAAAGGTCAAAACATGGCGCTGAATTCGTACGTGAGTACGACAGGGGCCGAAATTGGCTATGCGCAGGCAGTCCAGGCTTGGGCGGCTGGGGTTTCGCCCCAGGCAGAAATGAATCCCATTTTATTAAAGCCGCAGGGCGATCAGACCTCGCAGGTCATTCTCAAAGGGCGAGCGATTGGAACGACGACCGCTCAAAGATACTACGAGGAGTTTTTTAGTGCAGGCTGGCAGACGATTCAAGAGAGTATTGCTAGGCTTGGGCAGGAGTTCGATCTGCTAGTTTGTGAAGGCGCTGGCAGCCCAGCCGAGATTAATTTGAAGCACCGTGACTTAGCGAATATGCGGGTTGCTACTTATCTAAACGCGCCCACTATCCTAATTGCCGATATTGATCGCGGCGGGGTGTTTGCTCATATCGTCGGCACCTTAGAGCTGTTAGAGCCGGATGAACGAGCGCTGATCAAAGGCATTGTAATTAATAAGTTTAGAGGGCAGCGCTCTATTCTTCAGCCTGGGATTGACTGGTTAGAAGAGCGCATGGGCATTCCGGTTATTGGAGTCATTCCCTGGATTGATCAAGCGTTTCCGGCAGAGGACTCGCTCTCTTTGCTAGAGCGCCCTGCGGTCAAATCTCAATCTGAAATCACGGTAGCGGTAATTCGACTGCCTCGAATTTCAAACTTCACCGACTTTGATGCGCTAGAGGCAGAGCCTTCGGTCACAGTGAAGTATCTAACGCCGCGTGAGCCACTGGGCTATCCAGATGCGGTCATTTTGCCTGGAACCAAGACGACAATTGCCGATCTGTTGGTACTACAACAGACTGGCATGGCAGACGCGCTAAAGAACTACGCGGCTGCGGGCGGTACGGTCATGGGAATCTGCGGCGGATTTCAAATCATGGGCCAGATGCTGGCTGACCCTGAGGGATTGGAAGGTCAAGAAGGCCGGTTTGACGGGCTAGGTCTGTTACCTTTGCGGACGGTGATTACGAACCAAAAGGTCGCTAGACAGCGGACAGTGACCTCGAAGTACCCACAAGAAGGGCTACCAGTGATTGGCTATGAAATTCATCAGGGTCGGACCCAGCTGGTGATGTCCACAGGAAATGAGGAGGAAAATACGTTCATGCCTATTTTTGACGATCGCGGCTTAGGCATCGTCGATAGAGAGCAGTCGGTATGGGGAACGTATCTGCATGGTGTCTTTGACAATGGTCCTTGGCGGCGAGCGTGGCTAAATAGATTGCGTCAGCAGCGGGGTTTGGGCTCTATGCCAACGGGGATTTCGAACTATCGTGAGCAGCGCGATAGTATGTTGAACAGCTTGGCGACTACGATTGAAGAGTATATCGATCTGACGCCAATTCTGTCGTAGGGAACCACTTTTTCGGGTAGGGATGTGGCCATTAGCTCGGTTGTCTTTTTATCGTTAGCAGGTCTATTTTCAGGCGTTCTAGCTGGGTTCTTAGGGATTGGCGGTGGGACGCTGCTGGTGCCTGTTTTGCTACAGCTTGGGTTTGAGAGTCACGCGGCGACGGCGACTAGCAGTTTGGCAATTCTGGTCACGTCTACTGCGGGTAGCATTCAAAACTGGCGAATGGGCTATCTACAGCCAAGGCAGATTCTACTGCTGGGAATACCGGCTGCGATCGCCGGCTTCGTCGCAGCCTTGCTGGTCGACGGTGTTCCTCAATACTGGCAGCTAGTCGGATTTGGCCTGCTGATGCTGAGCAATCTGTATCTAGTGTCACTGAAGAAGCAGGTGATCCAAAAAGCGCAGTTTCGCGAGTCTAGAATGGCGATTGGCCCAGCTATCAACCCGACGATGGCCAGGACATTAACCGGCACGATCTCAGGATTTATGGCCGGACTGTTCGGCGTAGGCGGTGGGGTAATTCTAGTACCGCTACAGATTTTGCTGCTAGGCGAAAGTATCAAAACGGCTGTACGCACAAGTCTAGGCGTGATTGTGGTTACGTCTATCTTCGTCTGTATTGGCCACGCGATTCAGGATAACATTCGTTTAGTGGAAGGGCTGATCCTTGGCCTCGGTGGTCTAGTGGGCGTACAGATCAGCACTCGATTCTTGCCGCGACTGAGCGACAACACGGTGACTCAGCTATTTAGAGCGCTGTTGATTGCACTGTCTATCTACACCTTCTGGAAGGCTTGGTCGATCTATGCAGCGGGCGCTGCATGAGAGTGCCGCTATGCTTCGCAGATTGCTCTAGCTAGTGAGATATCAAAGCACTGGGCGTCCTTGACTTCTCCGGAAATGACCTGAAACGGGGCGTCGGGTTCACCAAGATCGCTGATCACCAGCGTTGCTTTTGAAAAGTCTTGGGTGCGGGTGTAGTCGTTGACAGTGACGATAGTTTTGAGTCCGGTCTGAGTAGCAGAAAGCAGGCCGTTGTTGGTATCTTCAAAGCCAAGGCAGTTTTCTGGGGGCAGGTTTAGGTGGGCTAGGGCGTATTCAAAGACATCGGGGGCAGGCTTTTTGTGCGGGACCATATCGCCTGCGGCAATTACCTCAAACCAGTTTAGGCTGTCTATACCAAGCGTGTTTGCAAGTAGGGCCTGGACGTTGGCGGGTGTTGTGGTGGTTGCGATCGCCAGTCTCACTCCTTTCTCTCTAGCTTCATTGAGCAGTCGTTCTACGCCGGGTCGCAAAGGAATGCGTCCTTCCATTGCGTATTGCGTGTAGTACTTTGTTTTGGTGGCGTGCAGCGATCTGATGAATTCGGTGCGATCGCTAAATCCCTCGGGCAAAACAAAATCCGGCATAGACTCGATAAAAGCCCGCATCCGCTCCTTACCACCCGAAACTTCTAGCAGCTCTCCATATTTCTCTGTCGACCAGTTCCACTCTAGTCCTGCATCTGCAAACGCCTGATTAAACGCAGGTCTATGGCCATCGCGTTCGGTCTCGGCTAACGTGCCATCCACATCGAAAATCAGCGCTTTTAGTTCGGCCACAGAATCATCCCTACCACTCAAGATTTTTCACAGTGATCTTACAGTGAATGGTCTTATAGCCAGTCAATCTGCTCTCTAACCTTTTCACCGGATGGGAATGCTAGAGCCTAAGACGACTGGAGAACAGGTGTGGCAGCAGAGAGAGCGTATTGGCTGGCATGGTCGCAGGTTAAGCATGTAGGACCAGTGACAATCAAGCGACTGTGGGAGCATTTTGGCACGCTAGAACTGGCTTGGCAGGCAGCAGCAAGCGAGCTACTCACAGTAGATGGAATTGGGCTATTGAGTGCTGAGCGGATTGTGGCAATGCGCGCCCGGATTGAACCGGAACGATTGCTGGCTACACATGCAAAGGAGAACCTATCTTTTTGGACGCCTGCGGATGCGGACTATCCTACTTTGCTGTTTGCTATCAATGACCCGCCGCCAGTGCTGTACTATCGCGGCGCACTGCGATTGAATGATATGAATAGTTTGACCGTAGGCATGGTAGGAACGCGGCAACCCTCTAGCTATGGCAAGCGATGGACTCAGCGGCTGAGTCAGCGACTATCGCAAAGAGGCGCAATAATTATCTCTGGACTGGCAGCGGGTATTGATACAGAAGCACATTCGGGCTGTTTGTATCAGAAGGGACTGACAGTAGCAGTAATGGGAACAGGCGTAGATAGGGTATACCCAGCTCGAAACCAAAGCCTATATGAAAAGATAGTGGAGACTGGTCTGGTGCTAAGCGAGTATCCAGATGGAACTGGGCCAGATAAAACGCATTTTCCACAGCGGAACCGCATTATTGCCGGGTTGAGTCGGGCGATCCTGGTGACAGAAGCACCGGCTAGGTCCGGCGCACTAATTACAGCGCGGCTGGCGAACGACTATTGCCGTGAGGTGTACGCCCTGCCAAGCGCTCTGGATAATGAGCAGGGCCAAGGCTGTCTGAGGCTAATTGCCGAGGGAGCGCAGATAATTTTGGGTGAGCAGAGCTTGGTAGAGACACTGGAGGAACTGCCTGCGGTAGCTTTACCGGTAGCTCCCAATCAAATAGCTGATAAAGGAATGGTTGCCGAAGAAACTACCTCCCAAGCAGGCATCTCTGAAGAAGCTGTCTTTGCAAAGCAGCCAGATCTAGAAACTGCTAAATCGACAGGAGCCGGACCGAAGAGGGCTCAGGTCGTTGAACTCGGCTCGGCTCAGCTAGAACCTACTCACCCTCTTGACGAAGTTCTAGAACTTACGCCTGTTTTGGCCAGCGTGCTGAAGGCTGTCCCAATGGAACCGACAGTTCTAGATCATATTCTTCAGCAAGCTCAGATGCAGCAGGCTCAGATTGAAACAGGGACTGTGCTCAGTGCGCTATTTCAACTAGAGTTATCGGGTCTGGTAATTCAGCTACCGGGGATGCACTATCAGCGGACCTAACTGAAGCAGCCATAGCAATACCTTAATTGTAGGGAGCTTTCGATCATGGAGCCAAGAGCAGATATTCCTGAGCGGATTGTTCAAAATATTGCTAAAAGTCTAGACCAATCGGTCAACATGACCAGAGAAATCACCCGGCTAAATTCCGTCCTGTTTATGACTTCGATTGTAAGCGCGGCTTCGACGACTTTGATCACGACGATAGCGGCAGCACAGGGGCCAGTTGTCGGTGCTGGTACGACAGGATGGAAGCTTTCTTGCGGAATTGCGGCATTCTTTGGCTTCGTGGCGACTTTGGCAGAAGGGCTGAAGCATCAAACCAATGACAGGATGACGCGCAGCCGATTGTGTATAGAGCGACTGCGACTGCTAGATATTTCTTTGCGTCATAGCAAACGGCCTGTAGAAGAGATTGACCGCGAGTTTGATGAAATTGTCCGAGCGTATCCAGAGACCATGACCTAAAGAAAAGAGGACAGTTAGAGAGTGGATGGTTGGATATCTTTATCAAGTACGGCTAGTGTCATTATTCAAAGCGTCAAAGGGTAAATGACTAAACAGGGCAAGCTGATATAAAGTTTTGACCATCTCTACTTCCTGTTTGTTGTCCTTTGCTAACTTGCCCTTCGGCCTGTCGTCTTAATGGCTTCTGTGATCCGCCGCGCTCAGCCTGCTCTCGATTTCATTCCGCCTGACTACAGCGCACTAGTCAGACGACTAATTGGGCCGCTGGTGCCTGTGTGGACAAGCTGGCAAACGGAGCTGGCTGAAGTGGAATCTCATAACGTAGAGACGCTAGCAGAGCTGTATCACGAGTTTAAAGCGGGAAAAACTCGGTTCTTGCTGGCCTTTCGCCATCCAAATCCAACCGATCCCTATGTGCTCAGCCATTTATTGTGGAGAGATTTGCCTCAGACTGCTAGGCAGATGGGAATAGAGCTAGGGACGACACATTCCCACTTTATTTATGATCGCGGCATTCCTCTGTGGGCGGGGAGCTATCTAGGCTGGCTGTTTTCTAAACTGGGCGGCGTTCCGATTCAGCGAGGAAAGCTGGATTTGCAGGCGCTAAAGGCTGCGCGAAATCTGTTTGCGAATGGGCAGTTTCCTCTAGCAGCGGCCCCAGAGGGAGGGAACAACGGACACAGCGAGATTGTCAGTCCATTGGAGCCAGGGATCGCGCAGCTAGCCTTCTGGTGCCAGGAGGATCTGATGGCTCAGGGGCGAGCGGAGAACGTGGTGATTTTGCCTTTGGGTATTCAGTATCGCTATATAGAGGAGCCCTGGCAGGCGCTGGTATCACTGATTGGTCAGCTAGAGGTAGAGAGTGGGCTAGGTCCGGCAGGCGAACTCGATCTATACAAACGGCTCTATCGGCTGGCCGAACACCTGCTGACACTGATGGAGACCCACTATCAAGAGTTCTACGGGGTGACGTTTGAGACGTTAGAGGAATCGGCAGTGGGCGCGGACAAGAATGAGCTGCTGGCAAAGCGGCTGCGATCGCTCATCAACGAAGCACTCAAAGTCGCAGAGCAATACTTTGGTCTGCGACCGAAGGGATCGATGATTGACCGCTGTCGTAGGCTAGAGCAGGCGGGCTGGGATCGGATCTTTCGCGGTGGGACAAAAACGCTATCGCCTGTGGAACGGGGCTTAGCGAATCGAGTCGCAGAAGAGTCAGATTTGCATCTGTGGCATATGCGCCTGGTCGAAAGCTTTGTGGCGGTGACGGGCCGCTATGTGAAGGAAAATCCCAGCGCCGATCGGTTCGCAGAGACCGCGCTACTGCTGCACAGCATGGTAGAAAAAATTAAAGGTAACAAGCCAGGTCAGGCGACGGCTGGCCTACAGCTAGGCGCGCAAAGAGCGATCGCAACTGTAGGCGAACCGATTGAGATTGGACCGCTATTTGCTAGCTACAAGCGCAAAAGACGACAGGCGATCGCATCGCTGACTCAAGACTTGCAAACGCAGATGGAGTCAATGATACTGACGTGACCTATTCAGGTCTTGTCCCTGTTCAAGCCTAAAGCTACGCCAGCGGCTGCATCTTCTCGGCGATTACCGCATAGAAGGGATCGCCTCCGCCTAAGCCCATCATCCGCAAAACAGCGGGCGCTTCTGACTTGTTGATCACCGTCTCGATATTACCGAAGCCGCGAACCGACTCGAAATAGCGCTTGACTAGCTCGACTCGGCTCTCTTCACTGCCGTCTCGCCAAAGCGCGATCGCTTTCTGGTAAAACATCCGATTAGAGAAACTAAATATGGCGATCCCGCCAGGTTTAAGGATTCTATAGATCTCGGCAAAGACCAACTCGGGATACTGAATGTATTGAACAGAGACGGTATTAATCACAGCGTCAAAAGAACAATCTTCTAACGGCAGGGTTTGGTCCTCGTTGAGATTTTGAACAAAGTAATGGTCGAGCTGCTTGTTGCGCGCTAGCTCCTCACCGTTGAGGCCGTGACCTTCTACGTGGGCGTAGTCGACGTCCCCTGGCAGATGTGACACCCAACTGCTCATCATGTCGAAGACACGGCTGTTTGGAGGAATGCGATCGCGATATAGCTTGGTCAGCTGAGCAATGAAGCCCTCGTCTACATGGGTGACAAATCTAGGCGCAGCGTAGAATAGAGAATCGTTCGAGGGATCAAGCTTATTTCTTTGAGCGGATTCCAGCAGCATAAATGGGGGCGGCTTCTTTATTTAGGTGATTTCTTTCTTAGTTTAGGCGAAGCGCTATATGTGCTGCGAAAATTTATCTCAAAAGCGTCGTTTTTGTGGTTTAGAGATCGTCAAAGTATTGCCACCTTGTGATATCAGTAATACTACGGACTTAAAGACATCCGCAGCTATTAGTGACCAGACTGTACATCTAGTGTGCCTAGATCATCAATTGTCATCTGACAAAAACAGAAAATAGTACTCTGCTAGCTAGCACTTCACTAGTTAGCAACCCGACTATTCACAACATAGGCAGCTATCAACTAAACGGGCTATGCACGAAACCGATATGACAAAAGCGCTGATCTTGACCGTCAGAGATTGGCTAGCTAAACAGCCGGGGCATCCGGCAGTAGAAAAAGTGCATTTGACAGTGGGTGAATTCACCTGCGTGGAGCCTGCTAGCTTGCAGTTCGCATTCAACGTACAGACGCAAGGAACGCTTTTAGATGGAGCAGAGCTGGTGATCGAAGAAACGCCTTTGATTGCTTTTTGTCATCGCTGTCAGCAGGAGTACAGGCCAGAAGTGGGCTTGCAGTACGCATGCGTATCTTGTCAGTCGCCAATGGATGATATTCGCTCCGGGCGAGAGCTGAGGATTGGCCGAGTAGAGTTTTCTCACAAGACACCTTCGCAGGAAACACCGCGAGAAACACCTTCACAGGAGACCTCCTATGCACCAAACATTTGACGCCGCGCTAGAAATGAACCTGCTGCATGCCAACCAGCACGGTGCAGAGGAGAATCGCGATCGCCTCAACAAATGGGGAATTACCTGTCTAAATTTGATGAGCTCTCCAGGCGCAGGAAAAACTCAGCTGCTAGAACAAACGTTGCAGTTGCTACAGCCTGAGCTACGAATTGTTGTTATAGAAGGAGATATGACCACTCAGCTAGACGCGGATCGGCTGCGTCAGCATGGGGTACCTGTCATTGCGATCAACACAGGTAGAGCCTGCCATCTAGACTCCAAGATGGTCGCTGGTGGACTGCATCAATTTGCTCACGAACAGGCTGATCAAAAGCAGCTTCCCCAAGACTTTGATTTGATGTTTGTTGAAAATGTTGGAAATTTGGTGTGTCCAGCAGAATTTGAAGTAGGAGAACATGCCAAAGTCGCTCTGTTAAGCATTACAGAAGGTGAAGACAAGCCGCTTAAATATCCAATTATGTTTCGCGAAGCGGATTGTTTGTTGATTACTAAAACAGACCTAGCTCCTTATCTAGACGTAGATATTGAGAACATCATCAGCAATGTACGGCAGCTAAATTCTAAGGTCGTGATCATCCCGGTTTCAGCAAAAACAGGAGAAGGATTAGAGAGTTGGTATGACTGGGTAAAACAGTTTGTGTCTAATCAAAGCAACGCGCGTGCAAATTTGGTCATAGCGTAGCTCGTAACTTCAATGTTGTTTGAGGATTTTATTTATGGTTCGGTTCGATTTTTGGCGTTTTCGTCGTCGGTCTGTAGCGACTTGGCGAGTGTATAGAGCGATGTTCTCTGCTTGTGAATGCTTTATGGATTAGTTCTTTGAGATCAGCATTTGTAGATTAGGATTAGCCAATAAAAAGTCAAGATTAATAGAGAATTAAAGCAAGCAGCTTGGCAGATCTGCTAGCTAAGTATTGGCTACCTGAATGATTACTAGCTGAGTAGAGTCTAGTCGGTAGGTCGTAGATAGCTGGTAACATCTATCACCATGCGTAGGTTGTTTTTTCGGCATTCTGCGTTCGTTGCACTACCATGCTTGTGCATTACCATTTTTGCAAATTCACACTCCTATGAAAAGACGTCAGCTTGTTTCGCTTTGCTTCGCATTCTTTTGCACTCTGTTGCTCACAGTTAGCTGCGGAGGTCCATCTGCCGACAGTGGCGGTGATGCCGAACCAGGCGCTGAGGCCACGAGCGATGCTTCAGGGGAGGCCATCGTCATCGGCTATAGCAACTGGGCTGGCTGGTGGCCCTGGGCGATCGCAGAGGAAGAAGGACTATTTGCCGCTAATAACGTCAACGTCGAGATGCGCTGGTTTGACGGCTACGTAGAATCGATGGAAGCTTTTGCCGCTGGGCAGCTAGACGGCAACTGTCAGACGCTGAACGACACCATCTCTTTCGCAGGTGATTCAGTCAATGGGCAGGTGGCTGTCCTAGTCAACGACAACTCTGCGGGCAATGACAAAATCATTGTGACCGAAGAGATTAATTCGGTTGCGGATCTAGTCGGCAAAAAAGTCGCTGTAGAAGAGGGCGTGGTTGATGACTTTTTGCTGACGCTGGCGCTAGAAGAAGAAGGCTTTTCTCGCGACGATGTTGAGATTGTTCCTTTAGAAACTGGCGCTGCGGCAGCCGCTTTTGCCGCTGGACAGGCCGATGCCGTTGGCGCTTTCCCACCGTTTTGGCTAACGGCGCTAGAGCGTGAGGGCAGCAAAGAGCTAGTAACTTCTAGCGACTTTCCAGGCGCGATTCCTGACCTGCTAGTGATGAGTCAAACAATCATCGATGAGCGCCCTGAAGATGTACAGGCAATCGTCAATACCTGGTTTGATACGCTAGCGTTCATGGAAGAGAATCCTGAGCGCGCCGATGAGATTATGGCCGCTAGAGCCGATGTCACTGTAGAAGAGCTACAGCTGTTCAAAGAAGGCACTCGGATGTTCACGATAGAAGACAACTTGGAAGCCTTTGGCGAGGGCACCGAGATCAAGTATCTATCGGCTGCGGCTGAGGAAATGGCCGAATTTATGGTGGGCGTCGGGTTCATTCCAGAAGCGCCACCGCTAGAGCCAATCTTGGACGATCAGTTTGTTCAGGCCTATGCGGAAGCTCAGTAGATGAGTTCAGGTGAGCATGAGTTCAGGTAAGCATGAGTTCAGGTGAGCAAAGAGAGATGGCTGTGAAATCCGGGTCTGCTTATTCGCCTATCACGCTGCTAGCCAAGCGCAAGAGTATGCAGCCCAGGCTGTTCTGGCGATTGGGCGAGCCGATTCCATCGGGTCTGAATTGGGGACTACGGATTGCCTCTGTCGTCATTCCAATCATTCTGTGGTGGCTGTTGGCTAATAGCGCCCTGGTCAATCCTAAGTTTCTCCCCTCGCCGCCTGATGTGATTGCAGCCTTTGGCAGACTTTGGGAGAAGGGACTGTTCATCGACGACGTGACGGCCAGCGTCCGACGAGTCGGCATCGGTTTTTTGCTTTCAGCGATTGTTTCGGTGCCTTTAGGAATCGGGATGGGCGCGTTTGCGGCGGTGCGATCGCTCCTAGAACCCCTAATTGGCATCGTCCGCTACATGCCCGCCCCGGCCTTCATCCCGCTGCTGATCATCTATCTAGGACTCGATGAAGCGCCAAAGGTGGCGCTAATCTTTATCGGCGTCATTTTCTTCAATACGCTGATGATCATGGACGCGGTCAAGTTTGTACCTAAGCATCTGCTAGAAGCCACCTACACGCTAGGCGGATCGCGCGCTCAAACGCTCTTGCAAGTGATTACGCCCTACGTCGTGCCAAATATACTCGACGCCTTTCGGATTAACATGGCAGCCGCGTGGAATCTAGTTGTCGTCGCAGAGCTGATTGCGGCAAATGAAGGACTGGGGAAAAGGATTGCGATCGCCCAAAAATTCTTCCGCACCGACGAGATTTTCGCCTACCTAATTGTGTTGGGTGTGATTGGATTTCTAATCGATCTCTCCCTCAAGCTGCTGCTCAGAGCCACCTGCAAATGGGCCGTTGACTAATGCATCTCGAAGTTTCCAAGCTATACAAACAGTTTGAGACTGGCAAAGGCACTATCAAAGTCCTCGAAGATCTTAACTTGCACGTGGAGCAGGGAGAGTTTGTCTGTGTGGTCGGTGCTTCCGGCTCGGGAAAATCTACGCTGCTAAGACTGATCGCAGGATTAGAACGACCTACCACGGGCCGCATAGAGGTCGATGGTGAGTCTGTCGTCGGCCCTGGCGCAGACAGGGGAATGGTGTTCCAAGACTACACGCTATACCCGTGGATGAGGGTGCAAAAGAACGTAGAGTTCGGTCTAAAGTTACAGGGTATCGACAAGAAGACGCGGCGAGAACAGGCTTCGTATTATATAGAGATGGTGGGACTGACGCAGTTTGCCAGCGCATTGCCAAAGCAGCTATCCGGTGGGATGAAGCAAAGAGTCGCGATCGCCCGCGCCCTGACTAGCCAGCCCAAAATTCTGCTGATGGACGAACCGTTTGGCGCGCTCGATGTACAAACCAAAGAGAACATGCAGCAGTTTCTCCTAAATCTGTGGGACAGAACGGGTACTAGCATCTTGATGATCACCCACGATGTTAGAGAGGCCGTCTTTCTATCGCAGCGGATCTATGTGATGACAGCTAGGCCCGGTACGGTGAAAAAAGAAATTGAAGTAGCGCTAGGGCGATCGCGCACTCAGGCAACTAGAGAGCGATCGCAGTTCAAAGTCCATCAGGACGCGGTGACAGCCGAGCTGACTGCGTAGAACCAAAGGGAAGCGTACGACAGGCCAAACGCGTCCGCGCTATGAGCGACAGGCTATGAGCAGTAGATAAGCTCGTTTCAGCAATCAATGACTCGACATCAGCGAAGCAAGCCATAATAATGACTTCAGATATTCCTTAACAAACAGAAACGCCAGAGAGAGAGCCAATGCTTGAGTCCTATCGCAAACATGTCGAAGAACGCGCCGCTCTAAATGTGCCACCGCTGCCGTTAGATGCAGACCAGACTTCAGCACTTTGCGAGCTGCTCAAGGCACCGCCTGCCAGTAAAGATGGCAGTGAAGAGGAATTTCTGATGACGCTGCTGTGCGATCGCATCTCTCCTGGCGTCGATCCCTCCTCCTATGTCAAAGCTTCGTTTTTGACTGCGATCGCCAAAGGCGAAACCACCAGCCCGCTGATCTCACCAAAGAAAGCCGTGGAACTGCTAGGCACGATGCTCGGCGGCTACAACGTAGCGTCTTTAATCGAGCTGCTAAAAGACGAACGTGAAGAAATCGCTCAGCTTGCTGCCGATGCGCTGAAGAAGACGCTCTTGATCTACGACGCCTTCAACGACGTGATCGAGCTGGCTAAAACCAATTCATATGCGAAGCAAGTGGTAGACGCCTGGGCCGCTGCCGAATGGTTCACCAGCAAGCCAGAAGTGCCAGAAGCTATCACCGTCACCGTCTTCAACGTGCCAGGCGAGACCAATACAGACGACCTTTCGCCTGCGCCTCACGCCACGACCAGGCCAGATATTCCGCTCCATGCGCAGGTGATGCTGGAGTCGAAGATGGACGATCCGTTGGGGACTTTGGCAGAGTTGAAAGAGAAGGGACATGCGATCGCCTACGTTGGCGATGTAGTCGGCACTGGCTCCTCGCGAAAATCCGCTATGAACTCGGTCATCTGGCACATCGGTGCGGACATTCCCTTCGTCCCCAACAAGCGCACAGGCGGATTCATCCTTGGCAACAAAATCGCCCCTATCTTTTTCAACACTGCTGAAGACTCCGGCGCTCTTCCGATTGAATGCGACGTTAGCAAAATGAAAACAGGGGATGTGATCACCATTCATCCCTACAAAGGTGAGATCACCAACCAGGCAGGCGAAATCATTTCCACCTTCTCACTTACCCCCGAAACTATCCTCGACGAAGTCAGAGCAGGCGGACGCATTCCTTTGATCATTGGCCGCGCCCTCACAGACAAAACCCGGATAGCGCTAGGGCTCAAACCTTCTGACATATTCGTTCGTCCATCTGATCCGGTTGATACTGGCAAAGGCTTCACCCTCGCGCAGAAGATGGTCGGCAAAGCCTGCGGTCTACCTGGCGTTCGTCCCGGCACCTCCTGCGAGCCGCTGATGACCACCGTCGGCTCGCAAGACACCACCGGCCCGATGACCCGCGACGAGATGAAAGAGCTAGCCTGCCTGGGCTTTAGCGCCGGACTCGTTCTGCAAACCTTCTGTCACACCGCCGCCTACCCCAAGCCCGTAGACGTTCAAACTCACGCCACCCTGCCCGACTTCTTCGCCTCTCGCGGCGGTGTTGCTCTCGAACCAGGTGACGGCATTATTCACTCCTGGCTGAACCGAATGCTTTTGCCTGACACCGTGGGTACAGGTGGCGACTCTCATACTCGCTTCCCGCTCGGCATTTCCTTCCCTGCTGGCTCGGGACTTGTCGCCTTCGCTGCGGCCATTGGCGCTATGCCACTAGACATGCCCGAATCTGTTCTAGTTCGGTTTAAAGGAGAATTGCAGCCTGGTATCACTCTACGCGATGTCGTTAACGCAATTCCCTACGTAGCTATTCAAAAAGGTCTCCTAACCGTAGAGAAAGAGAATAAAAAGAACATTTTCTCCGGTCGGATTTTAGAGATGGAAGGACTGCCTGATCTCAAACTAGAACAAGCCTTTGAGTTAACCGATGCCTCGGCTGAACGTTCTTGCGGCGGCTGCACTATTAAGCTCAGTGAAGAAACAACCGCTGAATATCTGCGTTCCAACGTGTCTCTAATGAAGAACATGATTGCACGCGGCTATCACGACGAAAGGACATTAGCGCGTCGGATTGCAGCGATGGAGAAATGGCTGGAGAATCCTTCGCTGATGAGCGCGGACGAAGATGCTGAATATGCAGCAGTTATTGAGATCGACTTAAATGAGCTGAAGGAGCCAATTGTTGCAGCGCCGAACGATCCTGACAACGTGAAAACGCTCTCTGAAGTAGTCGGAGATAAAATTGACGAGGTCTTTATTGGCTCCTGTATGACTAATATTGGCCACTATCGTGCCGCCGCTAAAGTGCTAGAGAATGAGGGCACCGTCAAAGGCCGTCTGTGGATCTGTCCGCCGACGCGCATGGACGAACAGCAGCTTCGTAAGGAAGGCTACTACGGCACCTTTGCTGCTTCGGGCGCTCGAACTGAGATGCCTGGTTGCTCTCTCTGTATGGGCAATCAGGCCCGCGTAGAAGACGGTGTGACTGTTTTCTCTACCTCCACTCGCAACTTCAACAACAGAATGGGCAAAGGCGCACAGGTCTATCTGGGCTCTGCCGAGCTCGCTGCGGCCTGTGCGCTGCTGGGCAAGATTCCAGATATGGAGCAATATTTGGAAGTTGTTGCAAGTAAGATTAAACCCTTTGAGAGTGAAGTTTATCGCTATCTCAACTTCAACGAAATCAAGGGTTTTGAAGATGAGGGCAGGATTCTCTCAAAAGAGCAGGAAGAAACCATCGAGAAAGAAGCTGAGAAAGAGGTGGTAGGCGCACTCTAGCGACGAAAGCTATAGATTTGCTAGCAAAATTGCTTTCGCTACCCGAGGTAGACGCGGCCTGAATGAGACTAACGCTACCCTAGTAAGGGTAGAACTTTACGTTCTCAGGTTTCTATCAGCTTCGGTCTTTCCACTATCACAGCGTCCCCCTTCTTTCATGACTCATTCTATTTGTATCCTTGGTGGCGGCTTCGGCGGCCTGTATACGGCGCTTGCGCTAAGCAAACTCGATTGGCAGGATACGCCGCACGAGATTGTGCTGGTTGATCAGCGCGATCGCTTCGTTTTTGCCCCCCTCTTGTACGAACTCGTTACTGGCGAACTTCAAACTTGGGAAATCGCCCCTCCCTACGAGGAACTGCTAGCCAATACAGGTATCCGCTTCTGCCAAAGCGGTGTAGACAGTATCGATATCGACTGATCAAACTGTCGCCTTGACTGACGGCCAAAGCCTCAGCTACGACCGCATTGTCCTAGCGCTCGGTGGCGAGACGCCGATGGATATGGCTCCTGGCGTGGCGGAACATGCTATTCCCTTTCGTACGCTAGAAGATGCCTATCGACTAAAAGATAGGCTGCGCCAGCTAGAAGAAGCCGACCTCTGAAAAGATCCGCGTTGCGATTGTTGGCGGTGGCTACAGCGGCGTAGAGATTGCCTGCAAAGTGGCTGAAAGGCTGGGGGATAAGGGTCGCGTTCGGATCGTCGAACGTGGTAGTGAAATTCTACAGAATTCTCCTGAGTTCAATCAAAAGGCCGCGATCGACGCACTAGAAGAGAAAGATATCTGGATTGACTACGAAACTACCGTCACTGAAGTCACGGCTGATAGCTTCTCACTCAGCTACAAAGACAAAGTCGATACCCTGCCAGTCGATATCGTCCTCTGGACCGTCGGCAGCAAAGTTAGCCCTGCCTTAGATGCGCTCGATCTACCCCGAAATGAACGCGGTCAGTTCACGAGTTTCACCGACCTTACAGGTGATTGACTATCCTCATATCTTCGCTTTAGGCGATCTAGCAGACGGCCCCGATGCTGATGGCAAATCCGTTCCGCCCACTGCTCAATCGGCCTTGCAGCAGGCTGACTACGCTGCTTGGAATATCTGGGCTAGCTTGAGCGATCGCCCGCTACTACCCTTTCCGCTATCAGCACCTCGGTGAGATGATGACGCTAGGAACTGACAACGCTACGCTCACAGGTCTGGGCATCAAGCTAGACGGCAACCTGGCCCATATTGCTCGTCGCCTGACGTACCTCTATCGTATGCCCACCCTCGATCATCAGATTCGCGTCGGTATCAACTGGGTGACTCAGCCAGTACAGGAGCTGTTGGCAGGATTGAACAAATAGACTATGCCGACCTCGTGCGTCTACTCATCTGCCATTGCCAAAGGTCATCTACCTGGATGCCTTTGGCACGCTTTTTGGGGTAAAGGGCAGCGTAGGAGAGCTTTATAGCCAGCTAGCGCGTACTGCCGAGGTTTCTACCGATCCGCAAGCTGTCAACCGGGCCTTTTATCAAAGCTTTGCAGCGGCTGAGCGGCTGGCTTTTCCGAACGCAGATCCTGCCGCGATTCTGGAGCTAGAGTATGGCTGGTGGAAAGCAATTGTTTCAGAAACTTTTGAGCGGGTAGGGGCGCTTGAGAAGTTTGCGGATTTTGAAACGTTTTATGCAGGGCTCTATCGCTATTTTGAAACGAGTGAGCCTTGGCAGGTCTATACCGATACGCTGCCGTCGCTTGAGCGCTGGCAGTCGAAGGGAATTGAGCTGGGCGTTATCTCTAATTTTGATTCTCGTCTACATCGCGTGCTAAGCGTTTTGGGGCTCGATGGATATTTTCAATCGGTGACAATATCAACTGAGGTCGGCGCAGCTAAGCCTTCGCCAGAAATCTTTCGAGCCGCGCTAGCAAAGCATTGCTGTATGCCACAACAGGCATGGCACATAGGCGACAGTGAGGCAGAGGACTATGCGGGTGCTCGGGCTGTCGGTATGCGAGCGGTGCTAGTTGCTAGGTGATATCATGCATAACTTTACGCTTATGTAGACAGAGAATTGATGGTTCGGGCATGCTGCACATAGCACCTTCTTGCATAGCTAATGTGATGTCTTCTACCCGTTGCTTACTGTTTGCACTTTCTTCTATTGGCACATTAACAACGGTTTATGCAGAGTCTGCGATCGCACAGAATCCGCCTGATACCCAAACTAACGAACCTCCTACAGCTTTCTCGGACACAGCCTTCTCTGATACAACCTCAGATCCGGCTTCACTCGATCAAAATTCACTAGCATTTGCAATATCAGAGCTTTCACTCACACAGCCAGAACAGTACAGTCCATCACTGCCGCTATCTGCTGAGCCAATTCAAGCCACTGAGCGATCCAAAGCGAGCTGCTGACTATCGGTTAAGACCAGCTCAAAGACTCAACCGACTACCCTGCTACCGCTGACGGAGTCTCCTGCGAATTCTTTCTCGACCGAGTCCGTTTACGCTACAGCTCTTCCAGCCGATACGCAGCTCGCTCAAATCAACCTACCGTCTTCAATACCGCCAAACACCGTTCCTAGCGAGCGGCTTTCACCGGGCGATGTTACGCCAGAGCTATTGCAGCCTGCCGACGACCTACCAGGGGAAACGCTGCCACCAAAACTCCCTTCTGTTGAAGAGCTATTAGGTGAGCCGGATGCATCCAATACGCCTTCTGGCATCTTGGATAACAGTGAGGAAACGTTTGTCGTCAGCGAGATTCAGCTAGAAGGGAGTAGCGTCTTTAGCAACGACGATTTTGCTGAGCTGTTCTCTCAATATGTGGGCGTTCCGATTACGTTCAATGACTTGCTACAGGTGCGTTCAGCAGTGACTCAACGCTACGTGGATGCTGGCTACATTACGTCAGGAGCCTTTATTCCACCACAGACGCTAGAAGAAGGCGTGGTTACAGTCCAGGTGCTAGAAGGTTCTGTAGAAGAAATTGACGTGGTTGGAACCAACCGCCTAAAGCCTGGTTACATTCGCAGTCGGTTGGGTTTGGTCGCACAGCCACCGATTAATGCAAGTGAGCTGTTAGCCGGATTGCAGAGGCTACAGATCGATCCTTTAATCGAGACAATTTCCGCAGATTTGCAGGCAGGAGTGCAGCCTGGGACCAGCGTCCTACGAGTGGAGGTGAGTGAGGCTGATTCGTTTGACTTGGGCGTAGCGCTAGATAACAGTCGCTCTCCGAATGTCGGCAGCATAGAACGCCGGATTGACCTGCAAGAAGGGAATTTGTTCGGCATCGGCGATCGCATCCTGCTCAGCTATACCAACACCAACGGCAGCAACGGCATAGACGCCAGCTATTCGATTCCGGTCAGCCCTCATAACACGCGGCTCAATTTCGACGCAGGCTATGGCGGCAGCCGAGTGATCGAAGATACCTTCGACGTACTGGACATCAGCGCCAACGCTTTCTACTACGAAGTCGGCGTTACCCATCCCCTAGTCGAGAGCCCTACCCAAGAAATCGCGCTCGGTTTAACCTTCTCTCACACAGAGAACCAGACTCGCCTGGGCATTGACGATATTGGCGCATTCCCCCTATCGCCCGGAGCCGATGACGATGGGAGAAGCAAAGTTAGCGCTCTACGGTTTTCTCAAAGCTGGACACAGCGCAATCAGAAGCAAGTATTAGCGGCCAGATCACAGTTCAATCTAGGTCTTAACATTCTGAATGCGACCAACAACGACGAGGAAGGCATTCCAGACAGCCAGTTCTTCTCCTGGCGAGGGCAGGGACAGTGGGTCAGGCTGCTAGGCGAAGACGCTCTGTTCTTTCTAAAAAGTGATGTTCAGCTAGCGAGCGATCGCCTATTTTCTTCAGAGCAGTTTGGCATAGGCGGACAGCAGACCGTTCGCGGCTATCGACAAGATGCGCTGCTGCGAGATAACGGAGCGCTGGTTTCCGCTGAGGCCCGCTTGCCTATCGTGCGCTTTTCAGAAGATAGCGTCGTTCAAGTTGCCCCCTTCTTAGACGCGGGCACCGCCTGGAACAATTTCGACGATTCTGACGATACGAACGTGTTGGTAGGTACAGGCGTTGGCCTAGTCTGGGAGCATAACGATAATCTGTCGGCCAGACTAGACTGGGGAATTCCACTAGTCGATTTAGACAGCACTAGTAACAGCTTGCAGGATAGCGGTATCTACTTTTCTGTACGATATAACTTGTTTTAGTAGCGCCAGTAGCGGCGTCCGTAGACAAAGGTGCCAATAGCGATACCCATGATGGCTAGGTAGCTAATGCCGCCGATAAGTAAGCCGGGAATGGGTAAAAGAGAACGGACGAATAGCACCAGAATGAGGCAGGCGACCAGCGCCCACATGGTGTTGGCGGTGAGGATGACCTGGCGAAATAAACGGGATGTCACTATCACAGCGAGTGCGCCAAGCGCGAAGTAAGCGGCCAGAGGAAGAATAGCGGCAACTAGGAACAAGGCTCCGTTGGGAATACCAGCAGCAGCACCGGATCTAGCGAGTGTGGAAAGTCCAATAATTAGTAGATAGTCTATGCCAGCGGCGATCGCAACCGTCACTACCGCACTTTTCAGCAGGTCGGACCAAGGCAGGTATTGAAGGGAGCGGAATGGGTTGGCCATGAGAGAAAGGATAAAGGATGAAGTTACTGGCCGAAGCTGAGGGCTTGGCCTCTAACGGTGGTGTCGATTGTGCCGTGGTCGTAGACAATTTGACCACCGACGATAGTGATAACGGGCCAGCCGGTGAGATTCCAGCCTTCAAAGGGGCTCCAGCCACATTTGGTCTGAAGCTCTTCGCGAAGGACCGGGCGGTAGGTAGATAGATCGACTAGGACCAGGTCGGCGTCATAGCCGGGTTCGATCAGTCCTTTGTTGGGGATTTGGTACGCTTTGGCAACGGCGGTGGACATCCAGTTAGCGACCTGGGCAACGGTGCAGCGGCTGGCCTGAGCCTGGGTCAGCATTAGTGGTAGAGAAGTTTCTACACCGGGCATACCGGAGGGGGCGTTGGGATAGCCTTTGCCTTTTTCTTCTAGGGTATGAGGGGCGTGGTCGGTGGCGATGAAGTCAATGACCCCGTCTAGAAGGGCCTGCCAGAGGAGTTCGCGATCGCGTTCATACTTCAACGGCGGGTTCATCTGCGCTAGCGTACCGAGCTTTTCGTAGGCGCTGATATCTAGTAGCAAGTGCTGAGGCGTGACTTCTGCGGTAACCCAGCTAGGCTTGTCTTTGCGCAGCAGTTCCGCTTCCTCGCCTGTGGACATGTGGAGAATATGCAGGCGGCGCTGATACTTTTTAGAAAAGCTAAGGGCCATCTTCGTGGCGAGCAAAGCCGTCTCGTTGTCCTGAACTTTGGTATGGGTGGCCGGGTCGGTTTCACCGGCAAACTGCTCGCGGCGGGCCATGATGCGGGCCTGGTTTTCTGCGTGGACGGCGATCAGGCGATCGCCGACTGCAAAGATTGGCTCTATTGTTTCAGCGGTGTCGACTGAGAGCGGACCGTGGGCTGAGCCCATGAAAATTTTGATGCCACAGGTGGGATTAGCAGTGCGCAGATCGTCGAGGTTTTCGGCAGTGGCCCCGATGAAGAAGCCGTAGTTGACTAGGCTTTTTGAGGCTGCGATCGCCAGCTTATCGGTCAAAACAGGCTGAGTGGTTGTCAGCGGCAGCGTGTTGGGCATTTCTAAGAAAGAAGTCACGCCCCCTCTAGCGCAGGCGCGAGATGCTGTGTGCAAATCCTCTTTGTGCTCTAGCCCCGGATCGCGAAAATGCACCTGCGGATCGATTACGCCTGGCAACAATGTCAATCCAGTTCCGTCAATGACTTTAGCCTGTTCAGGAACTTCTAGATCGGTCCCTACCGCTGTAATCTTGCCATCGGCAACTACAACCTCTTTCGGCTCCATCTCTCCAGATGGCAGCAGTACCTGCGCTCCTCGAATTACTAGCGGCGTTTGCGTCATAGCTCAACTCAACCTACCCTACACGGCTTGCTTTACCCAGGCTTCCAAAAGCCTAACCTTACTATGATCAAAGCGACAGAACGCGATTGTGCTAAACCCTCTGTCAATTTTAATGTTTTAATCAAAAGCAGCGGAGTGTCCATTCTCCTAACCAAAGCGTATATATAAATGTCTATACTCTTTCAACTGTCGAATTCATAAAAGCTGTGTCTGAAAAGCAACAAAATCCGTGGATTGAAGGACTACAAACGGTTGCCCTTAGTATCTTTCTAGCGCTAGGCATTCGTCAGTTTGTAGCAGAAGCACGGTTCATTCCTTCAGAATCAATGCTGCCCACGCTCGAAGTTGATGATCGCCTAGTCGTCGAGAAAATTAGCTATCACTTCAATCCGCCCAAACGTGGCGATATTATTGTTTTTCGAGCGCCACAGGCAGCCCTAGACGCAGCCCATTCCACGACTAAAGACGCCTACATCAAGCGCGTGATCGGACTACCGGGCGACGAGGTAGAGGTCAAAGAAGGTAGAGTTTTCATCGATGGTCAAGCGCTAGAAGAAGACTACATCGAGGCTCCTCCTGCCTACACCTGGGGACCACAGACTGTTCCAGATAATGAGTATCTGGTGCTAGGTGACAATCGCAACAGCAGCTCTGATGGTCATGTATGGGGATTTTTACCGCGCGAAAGCATTATCGGTAGGGCCGTTGTTCGGTTCTGGCCGCTACAGCGCATTGGTGGGCTGGATTAGACAAGGCCACAGGGCTAATTGTCATAAAACAGACTACATTATGACTGGCTGACGGGTACATTATCAATACTTATTGATAGTGATTTTTCCATATCGTCATGACCAAGCAGCAGCCCCGATTTTGGGTGGAAGCACTACAGACGGTTGGTCTTAGCATCGCCCTAGCCTTCGGTATCCGACAGTTTGTAGCCGAAGCGAGAGTGGTGCCGACGGGCTCTATGCAGCCTACCGTCGAGATCAACGATCGCCTGTTTGTTGAAAAGATTAGCTACCGATTTCAAGCACCAGAACGCGGCGATATTATTGTCTTTCAAGCGCCGCAAAAGGCTTTGGAGGCGGCGAAGTCGAAGACTCAAGATGCGTATCTAAAGCGAATCGTTGGCCTGCCGGGTGAAGAGATTGCGGTCAAAGAGGGCCAGGTCTTTGTCGATGGCAAGGTACTAGCTGAAGACTACGTGAAAGCGCCGCCTGCCTATGTGTGGGGACCAAGCGTAGTCCCAGAAGGTCATTACCTAGTACTCGGTGATAATCGCAACAGCAGCTCTGACGGTCATGTCTGGGGATTTTTGTCAGAAGAAACAATTATTGGCAAGGCTGCCGTTCGCTTTTGGCCACCGAACCGGATTGGTGGATTGGATTAACTGAGATTGTCAGGTTAAAAACATTTTTACGGGTTAACTGTTCCACACTCTAGAGACTTTTCCTTGAATCGATTGATTGGCCCAAGGCGTATTGAAGTGAGAGAGCGATCGCAAGTTCTTTGCGCTGATAGTCCACTGCTCGTTTGGATCGAAAAGTGTGAGTTCGGCGATCGCACCGACTTCTAGCTTCCCAGTAGTCAAGCCAAGGCATCTGGCAGGTCCACAACTAAGCCGAGTCCACAGTAGTTCAGGCGACCATTTTTTGCTAGCGGCTGCATCATGCTTACTAGCCGCGACAAAGGTTTGCCACAAAATTGGCAGGGCGAGCTCTAGGCCAATGGCACCGGGCGGGGCGACGTTGAAGGCGACAGTTTTTTCTTCGTAGGTGTAGGGAGCGTGGTCGATGGCGATCGCATCTAAAGTCCCTTCTCTAACCGCCTCAATCAAAGCTAAGCGATCCGCAGGCGTTCCCAGAGGCGGATCGTGGCGCAAGCTGGGGTTATAGTCTTGTAAGTCACTGGTGTCAAAGCACAAATGATGCCATGCGACGCTAGCTGTGATTGGCAGGCCGCGTTGCTTCGCCTGCCGGATGAGAGCGACGCTGCGAGCCGTAGAGACGCGCATGATGTGAATCGGCGTTGGAATTTCAGCAATGTATTCGATTAAGGTGGCAAGCGGAGCGGTTTCGGCGATCGCGCTCACCCCAGCTATCCCCAAGCGCAAACTGTCCAAGCCTTCACGCGCAGCGCCTTCACCAGCGAGCTGTAGATCACACGGCCACAGCGCAATCGGCTTGTTCAAAGGCTGCATGTATTCCAGCAAACGTCTGACTAGAACAGGGTTAGTCAGCGGCTGAGCGTCTGTAAATCCAATCGCTCCAGCTTTTGACAGTTCGGCAAACTCTACGAGCTGCTTTCCCTCCGCGCTGAGGGTGATGGTTGACCAAGGGAGCAGACGCGCTTGGTTAAGGGAAGGAGCGTTAGCTGGTTTGGAGAGAAGGGAGGCGATCGCACTGACGTTGTCCACGGCAGGTTCAGTCGTCGGCAGCAGGCCCACGCGGGTAAAGCCGCCTGCGGTGGCAGCTTGTCGCAGCGAATCGCGGGTTTCTCTAGTCTCGTGACCCGGTTCACCGCTTTGGCTGTATAGGTCGATGAGCCCTGGACCGAGGTACTGGCCACTGCCATCGATCAGCTGGATATCGGTGGGTGGATCAGGGATTTGGGATGCGATCGCCACGATTCTCCCATCATCGATCATCACATCCGCGACCGTTCTGTCTGTTCCCAGCTCATGATCTGTCTCTAGCTCATGACCTGTCAGCCCACGAGTGCCGACTAGCGCTACCTGTTTGATCAGCTGAGCCATCTGTCCTAGAGTGCTCCGGCCGCTGTCTGATCAAAGATGCTGCCTGATAGGTGCGTTGTAATATTTGCCGCGCTCAAGACCGGTACGCTATTTGCACCGCCGTGATAGTCGATTACGCTCACCGCGCCGTTTCCCTGCTTAAACTGCCAGAATTTCTCCGGACCCAATCCAAATAGCTGACACAAAATCGCCTTGTTAATTGCGTCATGGGCTACCACCATTACCGTCGGCGGCATCTCCCAGTCGTCCGTACCTTCGCTGTAGTCTGCCACAATATCGCCCCAGCCTTTTTTAGCTCTTACCCACACATCCTCTAGATTCTCGCCCGCTGGCATTTGCACGGTTTCAGGTTTACTTTGCCACTCGCTCAACATGCCTGGATAGCCAGACTCAATCTCGGTTTCTAACATGCCTTCCCACTCACCGTGGCTAATTTCCCAAAGCTGCTGAGTCGTCTCTAGGGTGACGTTAGGGTGGTGCTTCAAAATTCCCTCAGCGGTTTCTTTTGGTCGCAGCATCGAAGAGCTGACCGCCGCGTCTATCCTAGTCGCCTTCAGAAATTCTCCTGCCTGCGCTGCTTGCCGATGGCCGTTTTCGTTGAGCGGGATATCGATTTGGCCCTGAAAGCGACCGTCCCGGTTCCAGTCGGTCTCACCGTGACGTACGAGCAAAAGTCTAGGGCCCTTGTAGCGCGACTTTCGCTTGGGAATTGACTGACCTAGATGACTGGTCAGGTTCAATAGCTCTAGCTGCACGCCATTTTGCCAGTCATCTGCCCGCTGCCAGAAAAATTCAGGATGTTAATCGCGCAGTTGTCTTGCCCCATACTGTTCAAGCTTTCTGGTCCTAGCCCAATTGCAGAACCCACTAGCGCGCGGTTGATGGCACTGTGCGCCACCAGCAAAATCGTCTGTCCAGCATGTTTTTCTAGTAGCGTCTGCCAAAACGACGCTGCTCGCTGCCAGATTTCACGAGCGGGATAGAAGTCTGTGGTCGAGCCGTCTTCGTTTGGTAGCGGCATCTTGAATTCTTTTGGCAAGCTCCGCCAAGCCTTATACATCTCTGGGTAATTGGCTTCCACCTCATCAAATGACTTCGACTCCCACAGCGGTAGATTGATCTCTTTGAGCTGGTCTGTGATTTGAATGCTTGGCACTTTATTCCCGGCATCTTTCATCGTTTCGGCAATCAGCTCACAGGTGCGCCGCGCTCGCTTGAGCGGACTGGTATACACCGCATCTAGCGCCAAACCTGAGAGCGTCTTTCCCACAGTCTGAGCCTGCTGCTCACCTAGATCTGTCAAGACTGCCGTATCGTGATGGCCTTGGATCACTCGGCTTGCGTTCGAGGTGCTCTGACCGTGACGAACAATGATAACGGTGGTTTTCAACGGGGCTGCCTCTCGATTTATGCCAAGGCCATAGTACAACGAAGCGTCAGCCGCAATAGGCTATGCAGAAAACATGCCTAAAATAGAGGTATGTTAAAGATCATCACCTACAGTCCGGCCTATACCCTAGTGCCTACCTACGAGTGCTTCAACCGCTGCACTTACTGCAACTTTCGCCGTGAGCCGGGTACGGATGAGTGGATGAGCCTAGAAAAGGCTAGAAAAATACTGAGCGAATTACAGTCTGAGGATGTAATTGAGATTTTGATTCTTAGCGGTGAGGTGCATCCGCAGAGTGCTCAAAGGTCAGCGTGGTTCGAGCATATCTACAAAATGTGTGAGTTGGCGCTAGAGATGGGGTTCTTGCCACATACGAACGTTGGTCCGCTGAGCTTT
>CAVYWR010000036.1:0-106078 GCA_963772185.1 uncultured cyanobacterium
ATGCCGATCCGTCTTTTAGCTACTATACGATGCTGTTTCTATCGGCTGTAATTTCGACGCTAGGGCTGATAGCCGGTAGCGCAGCAACTATTATTGGCGCGATGATTGTGGCTCCTTTAATGGGACCAATTACAGGGATGGCTTTTGCGATTACGATGGGCAATCGCCGCCTGCTAAAACGCTCTGGATTCTCGGTAGCGACAGGCGCTTTGCTGACAATCGGATCGGCGTATTTGATCTGTAGCACTGTGGGATTAAATACGCTAAATTCTGAAATTCTATCTCGGACTAGGCCGACTCTAATCGATTTGGTGATCGGTCTTGCCGCAGGCGCAGCAGGTGCGTTTGCGAAGACGAGAAAAGAGGTTGCAGATGTACTACCAGGAGTGGCGATCGCAGTTGCGCTAGTCCCACCGCTTAGCGTTATTGGGATTGGCTTGGCCTATGGCAATCAGGCCGTATTCACAGGCTCTGTACTGCTATTTACAACAAACCTCGCTGGGATTATTGTTAGCGGCGGTCTGATATTTATCTGGCAAGACTATGGCTCTTTGAAGCGGGCTAGACAGGGTCTGACGACTTCTGTGCTGGTGCTGAGTGTCTTGGGCGTTCCACTAGGACTCTCTATGCGAAGACTGATTGTTGAAGAGCGGACTAGATCGCTAGTGGGTAATTTGGTCCGTCGCGAGATGGAAACGTTCAGTCAAGCAGATATTCGCAAATTACAAGTAACGTCTACAGAAGAAGCCATGCAGGTGAACTTAGAAGTTGCAGCGCCAATAGATTCTATTTCGCAAGAACAGATAGCGCTGGTGCATGAATTTTTGGAGGCTCAGCTCAAGCGGCCGATCGACCTCAAAGTTAATATCTTTCCAATGCGTGAATTCGAAGTCGAGGCATCAGAAATATCGATCAATTAAACTCTCAGTTGACCAAGTGGCTAGTTAAAGTCGCTAGTTAAACCATGCCTGCTATGTACAGCGCTCTTGTGTGCCTAATTTTGGCAAGCCAGTGGTAGTGCTAGGGTAAAAGTGCTGCCTTTTCCCACGGCTGATTCTACTGTTAACGTGCCGTTATGCATCTCTGCAATCCGTTTGGATAGATGAAGCCCTAGCCCGCTTCCTGCCTTCATATGAGCACCTTGATAGAACCACTCGAAGATTTGCTTTTGAGCCTCTTCCTCGATGCCAGGGCCGGTATCTTTGATGGCAATCTCTATGGCTTCAGAAGAGGGGAGCTGTTCTGCATCGGGATTGATAGAAAGCTGTACGGAGATAGAACCAGTGTCGGTAAACTTGATGGCGTTACCTAGCAGGTTAGTCAGCAAGCGGCGAAGTTCAATGCGATCGCCCTCAATCCAATAGGCTCCAACCGCATCAGTCTCACTAAGAGGGTCACCCTCAGAAGAGAACATCTCTATACTCAAATCAATCTGCTTTTCATCGGCAAGCGGCATAAGCTCTTTGACTATTTCGCTAGCCAGTTCATAGACCGAGAAGGCAGAGCAGACTAGCTTCTTGTGACCCGCTTCGTGACGATAGACCTGAAGCAGCGTGTTGACCATCTTCAACAGATTTTGATTGTTGGTGATGATACTAGAGAGTGCTTCGCTGATAGATTCGAGATCGGTGCCAAAGGTGCCTTCTACGCAAAGGCTGAGCATTCGGTTGGCAGCCACTAGCGGCGTGCGCAGATCGTGCGTTAGCCGAGCAACAAAGTCATCTCGCTGGCGAATCATCTCACGCTGCTCGTCGAGCGATTGCTTCAGGCGGATGAGCGATCGCACTCTAGCCATCAGCTCATCGATATCAAAGGGCTTACGAATAAAGTCATCCGCCCCAGAATCTAGCCCCTCAGCTAGGCTGGAGTGATCGTGCGCGGTGACTAGTAAAATTGGAATGTAGGGGAGCGACTTGTTGCTTCTGATGCGCCGGGTGACTTCATAGCCGTCTATTCCAGGCATCATCACGTCTAACAGAATTAGATCAGGCGGGTTCTCTATCACCTTCTTAATTGCTGTTTGACCATCTTCTACGCAGCTAACGCTGTATTCAGGTACATCACTGAGCAGAGATTCCAGGATAAAAAGATTATCTGGAATGTCATCAACTGCTAGTATCTTCACGTTATCTGGTAGCACAAAACTCACTAAGCCTATTTATTAAAAGGACGCCTTTCTAAACAAGCCACGGCCCCTATTTCCTTTGGCTAAAGCGTATCACTTAGGAATAGTGGCTGTGGTCTAACCAAAGGCGTAACCCAATGACGTAGCTAGGTGATACAGATCAATGAAATCTAAGGATCCAAAGTCCCGCAGCTATTCTTGGCGCTATTTGCTCTATACGTGCACGTCTCTAGGGATTTTTATTTGAAAGGTAGAGCCACGATCAACCTGACTTTCTACGGTAATCTCGCCCTGCATCATTTTTACAAGCGAGTAGGTGATAGCTAGACCCAATCCGGTGCCCGGATGATGCCGATTGATTTTTTGATCGCTTTGGTGAAACGCCTCAAAAATGAAAGGCCGATCTATCTCGCTGATACCACGGCCCGTATCAGCGACTGATAGTGAAATTTGCTCACTGGAACTGACCTTTGAATCAGACTTTGAATTAGATTCATCTTCGCAGTCTGCTGGTAGCGATTTAACAACGACAACAACCGATCCGCTATCCGTGAATTTGATTGCGTTGGATAGTAGATTGATTAGAACCTGTCGGATTCTAGTCGGATCGTTAGTGATTATTGGATTGGCTAGATCAATTTCTACTCGTAGATCGAGCTTTTTTTGGGTAGTGAGCGATCGCAGTTCCTCAACCGTTTCTCTCACTAGCTCTGCTAGGTCCATACGGCGAAGCTCTAAATCTAGTCGACCAGCCTCTATCTTTGAAATTTCCAAGATATCGCTGATGAGCTCTAGCAGATGGCGACCGTTCGACAGCACCCGGCTCAGCATGTCGTGTTGAATCGGGTTGACATGCCCCTTCTTGCCATTTAAGAGAATCTGAGAAAAGCCAATAATGGCGTTGAGTGGCGTTCTTAGCTCGTGAGACATTGTCGCCAAAAACTCTGACTTAAGCCTGGAAACCTCCTGTAGCTGAAGGTTTTGACGGTAGATCTGCTGCTGCTTTTCCTCTAGCTCTCGGTTGATTTTCTCTAGCTGTTTGTTTTTCTCTGACAGTCGCAGCGTTGTCTGTCTGACAAGTATTTCAGCTTGATACATGCGTAGAGCTCCTCGAACAATTCGCGTCAGTGTCTCTGGCGAAAGCTTACTTTTCGGCAGATAGTCTGACGCGCCCGCTTTCATCAGCTCTACAGCAGTTTGCTCATTTCCCTGTCCGGTCAGTACGATCAAGGGCGTATCAATGCCCTCTTGTCTAACCTGCTTAACAAACGATAGTCCGTTCTGACCAGGCAGATGATAGTCTACAAATATGCAGTCGTACTGATCATCTTGAACTGTTTCAAGGGCTTCTTCAGCATTGGTAGCCTCTTGAATAAGCGTATTTAGAGAAGTCTTACTAAGCGATCTTTGTAGCGCCATTCGATCAATTGCATCGTCGTCTACAACCAGAATTCTGATAGGTTTACTCAGGTTGATAGACATCTCCGCAATCGAATCTCTTACTTTGTAGGTTCTATGAGAACAGCTCTAATGATTAGTAGGAGTTGCTTTTAACAGGTCTTCTCAAAGGTAGCTTAGTAAGATGTATTAGAACTAGTATCGGTAGACTGAGATAGTCTCTACACACCAGGCGCGCCACAGCAACTGCCCTGGCGCTATAGCTAAGAAATTTCCACTTCAGATACTTTTATACTGAATGATCTTGCGACAGGCAATTCCATGATTGGAAATCTCGTACCGAGCAATCCTACATCGGAAAATTCGCATTATGGAATTTCACACAGTGTCCAATAGCGATTGAGCGTTGTAATCAGTTCAAAGAAGCTGCCGAACGCTACAGGTTTTAGCAGATAGCCAGCAACGTTTAGGTTGTAAGCTTCCATCCGGTCTTTCTCTTGGTTTGAAGTTGTCAATACGATAACGGGCGTAGAGCTTAGGGCAGGATCTTTTCTAATCTTTTGCAGCAGCTCTATTCCACCCATCTTTGGCATGTTGAGGTCTAGCAGCACTAGACGACGCGCCTTTGGCATCTCGATATCTTCGTGATCTCCTTTCAAGATAGCAAGTGCATCAACGCCGTTGTTAGCAACGTATAGGGGATTAGCAATGTTTGCCTGACGAAACGAACGCTGAACGTTCATGACATCTACTCTATCGTCTTCGACAAGTAAAATATTAGTAGTGGCCATTTCCGGCATATTGCCTATTCCTTTATTGATTTCTGAAGTAGTTTGCACAGGTTTATCATTGGCTTGTGATAGATCTACTCTTGATGTAGAGCTGTCCAGGACAATCCACCAAACGTGATACAAACAACTTAAGTTTGCTACTAACAAGTATTCCACATGGAAGATCGCGGCTAACAATGTCAGATTGATGATGTTTTTCTCTATCTAAAGGCGGAACCTTCGACCGTGAGAATGTCTTTCTCTATGCTGACGATAAATTATCCGCTGTAGAGAGAATTACAGATCTGATTAGTGATAATCCAGACTATTTCGGAAAATTGTTCTGAAATAAATCAAGCGTTGGCCGTTAGTCTGCGGCTAGCGCCTACGTCAATGCTGGGCTCTTTTGGCCAGGTAAAGATAAAAGTAGCCCCTTTTCCTTCTTCTGAACGGACAGTGACTTCACCGCCTTCGGCTTCGACTGTCTTCTTGACTAGGGAAAGCCCTATGCCTGTACTTTCTAAGTCATCGCGCGATCGCAATGTCTGAAAGATCGTAAATATCTTGTCGTGATAGGCCACATCTATACCCGGCCCATCATCGATTACTAGAAACTCATAGCGATCACCATGCTCAAGCGCCTGAACTTGGATCTGACCATCGTCTCGGTCGTGATGCTTGATAGCGTTAGCAATCAAATTAGAGAATACTTGAACGAGCGGAACTCGCTTAGCTTTGAGTATGGGCATTGGAGAGCCAACTTGCACTGAAAACTGGCTGGGCGGCGAAATTGAGTCAATGATCATCTGCTAGCAGAGTCCGCGACATCTACCTCTTCGCTACTCTGATGCGTACGACCGATGCGTGAATATTCCAGCAGGCCGTTAATGAATCCTTCCATTCGCAGCACTCGGCTCTTCAACAGGTCTAGCTGTTCTTTGTTTTCGGCTGGCAGCTTGTCACCTAGATCTTCTTCTATCCAGCCAGCTAGGTTTGCGATCGCCCGCAAAGGTGCTTTGAGATCGTGAGACGTGACATAGGCAAACTGGTCGAGTTCGCTATTGCGCTGCTCTAGCTGCAACATTGTGTCTTTTAGCATCATGTTGCTCATCAGCAGATCATTCTTCTGTCGCTTGAGCGCGGTGGTCGCCTTTTTTCTTTCAGTAATGTCTTGAACGGTCACAATAAAGTAGGGCGGTTTTTGCTCCGCTTGACCACGCATTAAAGCAGGTGATAGAGCAGATCCACCAATCTGGTAAAACCCGACATCTTGGGCAGCTTCATAGAAAGTAGAGACGGTTACATAGGCCCAGAGTGCGTCACCTTGACGGGTCAAGTATCGCTTTTCGTAGCTGATCTGGGGGCGATTTTGCTCAACTAGCTGAGCGTACACCGTTTGAGTGATGCCCAAGTCTTCTGGGTGCGTGATTGCTTTGTAGCTTTTTCCTAACAGCTCAGGCATCGAATAGCCCAACATATCGCACAGCCGCTGGTTTACCTGTATCCATTTGCCATCTAATGACGCTCTACCCATGCCTACGGCAGACTGATCAAACAAGATCCTCAGCTGAGCCGCCTGATCTAAACGAGTCGCCTCAGCCCTTTTTCGCTCGGTAATATTGTCAAAAGAAATGCCTACGCAGTCTTCTGAGAGCGGAAACGCCTTTACAGCAAAGACGCCAGGTTCTACCCGGCTATCGCCATAGGGAATCTCGCCTAGATCGACCATCATCTGATGTTTGATAACACCGGCATAGGTTTCTGCAATATCGGTACCTGCCAAGGATGGAAAAGCGTCTAAAATCCGATAGCCCAATACGTCTTCTATGGACAGCCCAATAAACCGAGCCGCCGCCGGATTGGTCGCAATCATCGTCAGGCTAGTCGGATCATCGAAGTCTATAAGCTGCCAAACCTGAAGACCTACCTGCATGTTCTCGACTGCTTGGGCGTAGATCTGAGCCGTCGTTTTGGCCTGTTCGGCTCTAGCGTAGCCTTCTCTTTCTATTTTCAGCAGCTCTAGATAGCGTGCCTGTGAGTCCTCTAGTTCCTGGGTTCGACGGGCTACCCGGTTTTCTAGCTCAATGTTGAACTGCTGAATCTTTTGCTGGGCCAGCATCCGTTCGGTGATATCGCGCGCAACAACGATAATTTCATCGACAGTCTCTGAAGCAGCCACTCTCCGAATTTAGCTGAGATGATTGATCGAATAGTTGAAGTGCAGGCGTCTGCTGCTGGGTAGGGCGATAGTCGTCTCGATCCGCTCTATGTAGCTTTCGCTGGATTGCTTCCATCCAAACGTAGTGTCCGGCCTTGTGCTTCGCTCTAAATACTAGCGGAAAGGTCTCTGGCTGCTGGTCTATCTCAGCAATGGTTTGCTGAATGCGAGCAGCGTCTTCTGGGTGGATAAAGTCATAGCGATCGCGCGCCAGCAGCTCATCGGGATGGTAGCCCAAGACCTCGTAGCAAGCAGGCGACACGTAGAGATATTTACCCGTGACGGTTTGGCGAGAGATGATATCTGTAGAATGATCGGCTAGCAGCTTGTAGCGCGCTAGATTGTCCATTCGTCTGGTGATATCGTGGCCAACACAGTACAGCAGCGCGTCAGCCTTTGATATCGTCCATTCTAGCTGCCGCCAGCCGCTGTCTTTACTAGGCATAGCGGTTGGTAAAGTGAATAGTCGCAGACTGGCTAGTCGTTAGCTGATCGAGCTGAGCTTTGCTATTGGCTCGGTCGTTTGGATGGACTAAATCGAGGAAGTCGCGGCCTATTATTTCATCAGACGTATATCCCAAGGTACGCGTAAAGGCAGCGTTGACAACCTGAAACTGGCCGCCCGTACCGACAACGCCCATCAAATCTGAGGTCAATTCGAAAAAATTCGTAAGTTCGACCATAGTTTGGAATGCAGCAGTCTAGAGTTGCAGCTAACCCTCTAATCATATAACCAAATATATAGAGAGTTCTGTCTAGACACAGGTGAGCGAAGCTATACGCCAACACTGAAGCTATATCTTTAGATAGAAGCAACTGTTAGGAAAAAGGGGAGCTAGTCATTCGCATGACAGATGGAGCTTCTGCCTCAAGGCTGCGACTGTATGGAAATAATCATGATAATGACATCTTTATAAAAGCCATGCTCGCTGCAAAGAAAAATACCCCTTTAAAACATGCGCAAGATTCAAAGGCGGAGAAGAATGATGGCAGAAGAAATTAGCGTCGCGTTAGTAGAAGACCACGATTTGACCCGGATGGGGCTAAGAGCGGCTTTCCGTCAGGCAGGCCTACGATTTCTAGGTGAGGCCGATAGCGGTAAGAAGGGGCTGAGCCTAATCGTCGAGATGCGTCCGGACGTTGCAGTTGTCGATGTGGGCTTGCCTGATATCGATGGCATTGAGATGATCCAACGCCTCAAGAAGGAGAATCCCGATGTCAATACAAAGATTTTGATGCTGACAATGCACGACAGCGAAAAGGCAGTACTAGCTGCGTTTGCTGCGGGTGCAGATTCCTATTGCACTAAGGAAATTGATACGAGCGATTTGATCACAGCGATCAAAGAAACTCGAGCTGGCAATTCGTGGATTGATCCGACGATTGCCAGCTTAGTGCTATCACAGGTGAAGCCAGCTACCGCAGTAGGTGAAAGCTTCAATACTAAGACGGTAGAGATTCGCGCAGTCGATCCAGAGTATGAGCAAATTATTGAAGCCTACCCGCTGACCGAGCGAGAGCTGGAGATTCTAGAGTGCATTGTATCGGGCTGTAGCAACGCGCAGATTGCTGAGAAGCTGTTTGTGACTGTGGGGACGGTCAAAACGCATGTACGCAATATTTTGAATAAGCTAGGGGCGAGCGATCGCACCCAGGCCGCAGTCAGAGCGCTGCGAGCAGGTCTCATTAGCTAGCAATTATCAACAGTTTACAAATCACCCATGAACCCTTCGACGCTTTGGTCTCTTCTAAAACAGACGGTAGCAGAGTGGCAGCGAGATAAAGTGTCTCGGCTAGCAGCAGCGCTGGCCTACTACACGACGTTTTCGCTTGCGCCAGTACTGCTAATTGTGATTGCCGTTGCCAGCTTTTTGTTCGAGCAGAGCACGGTGCAAGCTCGCATCTTAGAGCAGATGCAGTCGCTGTTGGGAGAAAACGCGGCTGGGCTGATCGAAGAGATGCTGACGAGTCGATCAACGACTGGCGATGGATTTTGGGCAACTGTTATCAGCATTGGTCTGCTGATATTAGGAGCGTCTGGTCTGTTTATTCAGCTTCAAGACGCGCTGAATACGGTGTGGAACGTTGTTCCGAAGAAAGATGAGGGCATTTGGGGGCTGGTGCGCGATCGCCTGCTTTCGTTTGGCATGGTGCTAGCCATCGGCTTTTTACTGCTGGTTTCTTTGCTACTTAGCGCGGGTCTATCAGCGGTGAGCAACCTGTTTGGCGATCTGCTAGTGGGCTGGGACTTAGGCTGGCAGCTTTTGAATGCCGCCTTCTCGTTTGGCGTGATTACGCTACTGTTTGGCATGATCTACAAAGTGCTGCCCGATGCCAAAATTGCCTGGGGAGACGTTTGGACTGGCGCAGCAATTACGGCTCTGCTGTTCACTATTGGCAAAGCGCTGATCGGACTGTATCTAGGCAACAGCAGTGTGGCTTCTGCCTATGGCGCAGCAGGATCATTTGTTGTACTGCTGCTTTGGATTTACTACTCTTCGCAAATTCTGTTATTTGGAGCAGAGTTCACTCAGGTGTATGCTAACCGATTCGGTTCTAACATTCGCCCTGACGATCATGCAGAGTTTGCCTCAGATGCCACTGCAGCAGAAAAAGGGCAATCAGCAGAACCGGCAAATCCAACCGCAGAGCCCAAACTACCTCAGACTAGATCAGAATATAAAGCCATGAGAAACAAAGCTCTAAAAAACAAACAGCTAAAATACAGAACGCAAAAATAGCCTACACGCACTGTGTGTATCAGTCGAGAGAGAGATTAAAAGGAGTTTGAAATAGCTTCTTTTTCTCCACAGCCAGATCCCTCTATACCCAAAGAGAGAGCTGAGTATTCGCTATCTGTTAACTTAACTATATTCCTTACTTCTCATGAGAGAGGGAGAGGATCTGTAAAAAGGTGTTAATAGTTTAGACACTCGCTCTTACGAAAAGAAAAGGAGAAATCATGAGCTTTAGCGGAAGCCTTTTGCTAGCTAAAGAGATCTGGCCAAAGGATGTTTTTTATCTGGCCAGCCTCTTAGCACAAACGCCCTCTGATACCGTGGCGGTACCTGTACCGGTACAGGTTCCTGCCGCAGCTCCGGTTGTGGGGCCACAGTTTTTTACCGCTCTAATATCAGGCGTAATTCTCGCTTTTGGTTTTCAGCTACTGCTGACAAATCTCTCGATGGCTGCAGGCGTTTCCTTTGTGGCCCACTCTGGCGGCTCTAGTGATTCTAGCGACTCTAGTAGCTCCAATAGCTCCAGCGGTGGCATCAAGATGATCAGCACTGCTTTTGGGGCATGGACGCTCGTTACAGTCTGTATTGCTTTATTTTTAGCCTGCTGGCTAGCTGTTAATCTAACGGCCTATGGCAGTCCCTTTCTGGGTGCGATTACGGGTCTAGTAATTTGGGCGACCTATTTCACCTTACTGGTGTGGTTTAGCTCCACTGCGGTTGGCTCTCTAGTTGGCTCTGTAGTCAAGTCTGCGACTAATGGCTTTAGCACGCTAATGGGTACAGCGACAGCGGCAATGGGTGCCAAATCAGCCAGTAACCAGGTCGTGCACACTGCAGAGGCGGCAGCGGCGGCGATTCGCAGAGAGCTCGCTACTAGTCTAGATATCTCTGGCATTCAAGACACGCTACAGGACTACCTATCTAGTCTGAAGTCTTCTGAAGTAGATGTGGTTTCGATTGAACAAGAGTTTGAGCGGCTGCTGAAAGAAGGAGGGCTTGCAGGTATTGATCGCGATGCGCTGCCAACGGTAGACAAGCAGACGTTTGTGGATCTTTTGAGCGATCGCACCGATCTATCGAGAGAAGAAGCCAACCGCACCGCCAACCGTCTCTATCGCATCTGGCAGAAAAATACAGACAGCACCGACGGACTCAACGAGCTCGTACAGGTAGTCGCGACTGCAACAGGCGGTCAGCTAGCGGCTAAAGGTTTAAGTAAAGAACTCAGTTCGCTAGTGAGCAATCTACGCGAGCAAAACAAGCAGTTTGGCGCGAACCAACCAACAGGCCAGAAAGAGAACAAAGATAGTGGCAGCAGCGGCTCAATGAGTCAGGCTGTCTCTATGGGCATGAGCATGTTGACTAGCGCCATTCTAG
The DNA here is from genome assembly GCA_963772185.1 of uncultured cyanobacterium. GTDB lineage: Bacteria > Cyanobacteriota > Cyanobacteriia > Phormidesmidales > Phormidesmidaceae > Phormidesmis. Next base: position 10,627 of record CAVYWR010000036.1, read on the forward strand.
GCAAGTCCGATCTCTCCGATATGGACGCTAGCAAGCTGATCGGCGAAATCAAAGCCGCACAAGAAAGACTTTCTAGCGGCGGCAGTCTCCTACCTCCCACAGGCAAAAGAGGCGCTGCCCTTCTACGATACGCTAGTTCAAACCGACGTTGAAAACTACATTCAGCATGCCTATATTGGTGAGCTCAAGTCAGCCGAACTAGACGAGAGCTTCCGTAACGTCATCTACGACGCTGAAGCAGAACCTGCCGAAGTCAGAAAGCAGCTTTCTAATTTTGGTCGCGATCTATTTTCCAAGTGCTTACAAGAGCGCGGTCTGCTAACGCAAGCAGAGATTCGAGATATTGCCACTCGTATGGAAATCATTCGCGAGGCAGTAATCAAGGAAATTATGGCCGCTGAGGTCGCGATGGCCCAAAATAACTTCAGACAGTACGTCGAAAGTTTCTTCAAGTATACGCCCGCTAGCGAATTGAACTCTGAAATGGGTGACGAGGCGTTTAGAGCCATCATCGAAGGCGAGAATCTAGATGCCGCTCACCTGCGCGAAACACTCTCTCAGTTCGATGCTGAGTACTTCCGCCAGTTCCTGCTAACTAGAGATGACGTTGCTGCTCACGAACTTTCTGAACACTACGAGAAGCTCCTAGAAAAAGTAATCGCCGATGCAGAAGGTATTGATAAGGCTGCTAAAGTCCGGCTTCAGCAGCAGCAGCAGTCTCTAGAAGACTATTTGCGAAACACTGGTAAAGAAGAGCTAGATCCTGAAGGTATCAAGCGCGATCTTCAAACCCTGCTAAGCGAGCCTAACGAAGGTATTCGCCGCGTTCGCGCTCGCCTCAGCAGTGCAGATAGAAATACATTAGTCGCTCTACTCAGCCAGCGCCCTGAGTTCACAGCAGATGAAGTCGACTATGTGCTAGACACAGTCGAATCGGTCTGGCGTTCGATCGTACGCGCGCCGCAAAACATCAGCGCCGGGTCACAAGCGCAGCAAGCCGAAGCGAATTCTGCAATTGAAGAATACCTACGCAGCACTGGTAAACCAGAGCTAAATCCCGACGGTATCAAACGCGATCTAGAGAAGCTAGCAAACCATCCTAAAGCAGGCGCGCGGGCAATTCGCTATCGTCTGTCTAAGATGGATCGCGACACACTAGTGCAGCTACTGAGCCAGCGCGGTGACATGAATGAGCAGGAGATCAATCAAACGATTGATGATCTACTCGGCAATATCCAGAACATCATCAAGCTGCCTCGCAGGCTTGCTCGTAGAGCGCAGAGCGGCACCAAGTCTAGAGCGCTTTCTTTCCAAGGAGCCTTGGAAGACTACTTGATTAATACCAACAAAGGTGAATTGCACCCAGAGGGTATCAAGCGTGATGTCAAACTGTTGCTAAACGATCCGAAGCTAGGGGCTAGCAAGCTGAGCGAGCGGATTGGTCAGATGGATGATTCTACAATGGTGGCGCTGTTGGCCCAGCGGCCAGATATGACTCAAGAGGAAGCAGAGGCGGCTGTAGGTCGGATTGTTGCAGTTCGCCATCAGATCAAGGATCAAATTCGCAGCGTTCAAGGCTCTATCCAATCGACGATTGATAGCATCTTTGCTCGAATTCGCATGTTCCTAGAATCGCTCGATCGCCCAGAGCTGGACTACTACAGCATCAAGCGCGATATGCAGACAATCATGGACGACCCGCAGTCTGGATTTGATGTGGTGCGCGATCGCCTCTCCCAATTCGATCGCAACACGCTAGTCGCTCTAGTGAGCGCCAATAACCGCGTCTCTGCAACCGATGCCAACCGCGTCATCGACCAGATTGAATCTGCTAGAGACAGCGTCTTGAGCAAAGCCGAGAGGATTGAGCGGCAGTTCGAGAGTCGCATCAACAGCATCAAAGCGCAGACTCAGCAGCAGATAGAAGATACCAAAACAGCGGCAGAATCCGCCGCTTGGTGGCTGTTTGGCACAGCGCTTCTATCCGCAATTGTCGCCGCGTTGGGTGGATTCATAGCCGTTGCATAGGCTGTTGTCTACTTAACTTAGTCGCTACATCGCTCATTTGCTGACGTCTCACACCCTTAGCAAGTGAGCGATTTCTATCTCTACACTGTTTTACATATTCTTTTTTAATCTTCTTTCTTCGCATCCTTCCTTCGCCACTCTTATGGACCCAAAGATAGTTGTCTACGTTGCTTTCGGCTTTTCTCTACTGGGTCTGACATGGCTACCTAGCCTGAAGGGCGCTCGCTTTATCAACGTGCCGCTGCTTTATTTCCTACTAGCAGCACTTCTATTTGGCTGGGTTGCCGACCTGCCGTTAATCGATCCCATCAACGACAAAACTCACTCTGTTGTCACAGAATATATCACTGAGATAATCGTAATTATCTCCCTAGCAGGTGCTGGACTAGCGATTGATCGGCGGTTTCGACTTTCTACCTGGCAGTCGGCGCTACGCTTGCTCTGTATCTCTATGCCAATATGCATAGCAGGCGCGGCCCTGTTGGGTCACTGGATATTTGGCCTGCCGCTAGCCGATGCTATCTTGCTAGGCGCGTGTTTGGCCCCAACCGATCCGGTGATGGCTCACAGCGTCCAGGTCGGCCCCCCAAACAAAGGCGGCGAAGATCCCGCTAGATTCAGTCTGACCGCAGAAGCCGGGTTGAACGACGGTCTGGCTTTCCCTTTTGTCTACCTCGCCATCAAAGCAGCAGAGCATCAGGGAAAGCTGGGGAGCTGGCTAATAGGCTGGACGGCGTATGACTTTACCTATCGGGTAGTCATGGGCACAATCGTCGGCATTGTTGTCGGTCTGGTGCTAGCCCACTACGCCTTCCGAATGTCGGACGAAACCGTTAGAGAAGAAACTAGAGAAGGTCTTTTTGTCGTATCGGCTATCTTCTTGTCCTACGGACTAGCAGAAGCTGCTCATGGCTACGGCTTTCTAGCCGTGTTCGCCGCCGCAGTCGCCTGCCGACAGAATGTCAAGAAGTTCGATGACTATCACGCAAAGCCCTATCAGTTCGCAACTCAGCTAGAGAGAATATTCGCCGGTTTGCTCTTGCTTGCACTAGGCGGCTTTGTTGCTACCGCCGATATGAACCTGCTGACCTGGCGCAACTTTCTATTCGCTGGGTTGTTCATGCTGCTGATCAGACCGCTATCAGGGCAGCTCTCTTTGTGGGGTCTTAAGCTATCTAGCCTAGAGCGGAATGCCATATCTTTTTTAGGTATTCGTGGGTTTGGTTCGTTCTACTACCTAGCCTATGCCCAAAACAACGGCAGCTTTGAAAATAGCGCTTTGCTGTGGAGTATTGTGACACTCACAGTTGTTTTATCCTTCTTTCTTCACGGAAATGCTGCGACCATCGCTATGGAAAAAATTGATAGGGAAGAGCGTCATAAAAGAAGACAAAAGCGACCTGAGCGAGAAAGACGTGACCAAATGTCCGTCAGGACGCGGGTGTAGACCAGGCGATATTTCATGACGGCTTCTCAGCGATCTCCGGATAAAAAATCTACAGACAAACGCTCCTCAGACAAGCTTTCTCCTATTGAACTGTATAAGAATGCGGAAAAGTCTGCCAAGATAGCAGGCTTGCGCTACGTCAGCGACCAGCAGCCTGGCATTCGTCGACAGCGGTGGGGAAGGGGCTTTAGCTATATTGATGTCGATGGTACCCGCATTCAAGAACCCAAAAAGAAAACATACTTCAAAACGCTAGCAATTCCACCTAGCTGGGAAGATGTTTGGATCTGCTGTGACAAGAACGGCCACTTACTCGTAACCGGTAAGGACTTAAAAGGACGCAAACAGTATCGATACCATCCAGAGTGGATCTCGCTTCGAGAACAGCTCAAATTTGATCGATTAATTCCATTCACGCAGGCGCTACCCAACCTGAGAGAGGCGGTGCAGGAGGAAGTTGAGCGAGCGGTAAAAGCGACTAAGGATCTCGAAAAGCAAAGCAAGCAGCGTAAGCGCAGCCTGTCTAAAGCTATTCTCGATAGATCGACGGTGATTGCCGCAACTGTACAGCTATTAGACAGTACGTTTATCCGAGTGGGCAACGTGCAGTATTCTCAGGCGAATCAATCATATGGACTCACTACGCTAAAGAAGAAGCATGTCGATGTCTCTAGCGCCGACATTGAGCTGCACTACATTGGCAAAAGCGGCGTATCGAGAGAAGTTCATTTACGGGATAAGACACTGGCTAAGCTGATCAAACGCTGCGCAGAAATTCCTGGGCAAACCTTATTTCAGTACTTTGATAGCGACGGGCAAAAGCAGTCTGTAGATTCTGGTGATATCAATGAATATCTACAAGCCGTTATGAACGGTCCGTTTACGGCAAAGGATTTTAGGACTTGGGGCGGGACTGTCGCAGCGGCAACAGCGCTACTAGAAAAAGAGAAAGAGAGAAAGCGGGAAGATAGCCTAGAAGTAGACCAGAAGACGCTGATCTCGGATATGGTAGAAGCGGTAAAGATAGCGGCAAAGCAGCTGGGAAATCGGCCTGCTACCTGTCGAAAATACTATATCCATCCTGCTATCTTTGAGCTGTATGAAGCGCAGAAGCTAGAGGAGGCGATCGCAAATCACCCAATCCAAGAACCTGAGCTACTCGACTTCTTAGATACAGAAGAACAGAACACGCTCTCTATCCTAAGAGCAAACCAGCTGTAGAGAAAATCTATCTTTTGTCTTGCTAATCTGCTTGCTTGTCTGTAACTGTTGGCAGATAAGTATCTATTCTAGCTTTACTATCATTCAAATAGATGACAAAAGAATTCGCCTTTCTGAATTCACTAGTCAAGTTCGATAATTTATAGAGGACCCATCCATGTCTACCCAAGATCAAAGCAAAGATTTAGACACTAGCGGTAAGCAAACCACTGTCAACCCAGAGACTCGTAAAACAGGCCAGGGTTCAAACACGGACACTCGCGACGGCGCACAGCCAGAAGCGCCTGGTAACGACGGTACTAAAGCAGGTACTCCAAATCAAGGCACAGAGGCTCGATAGATTGCCCTTTTACTTGAAACAGTAGTAGAGCAATTAGCACAATCAAAAAGACTGGACGGTAAGTGATTAGCATTTATCGTCCAGTTTTTTTGTTTATGTTAGCTACGAGCCTACTACGCGAGTAGCTGACAATTTCGTTGCATATCTTCCTACGAAAAACTTCTTCCTCTAGGCATTTTCCAAAGGTCTTCGTAGGTGCAATGATTGGAAGTTGGATCTAATATTTTGTCTCACGCATCCATTTCTAAGAGGAATGTACTGATATGCCCACTCAAACGTCTGCTCAAAATGGCGTGATGATGCAATATTTTCACTGGTACAACGAACCAGATGGAAAACTCTGGACACAGCTAGCTGAGCAGGCTGAAGCTTTAGCCGCTGCTGGCATTACCGCCCTTTGGTTGCCACCTGCCTACAAGGGCACCGCTGGCGGCTATGACGTTGGCTATGGTGTCTACGACATGTACGACCTGGGCGAATTCGATCAGAAAGGGTCGCTGCGCACCAAGTATGGGACAAAAGACGAGTACATCAACGCTATTAAAGCGGCAAAGCGCTCAGGTATAGAAGTCTACGCTGATGTCGTACTTAATCACAAGCTAGGCGGCGATGCCGAAGAAGAGTTCAAGGCCACCCCTTACTCGCCTGATAATCGCAACGAAGCAATCGGCGATGAAGTCACGATCAAAGCTTGGACAAATTTCACCTTCCCTGGCAGGCAAGGAAAGTATTCAAAGCTGGAGTGGCATTGGTGGCATTTCAACGCAGTAGACTACAACGCTTACGAACAGGGAGAGTTTGAGGCCGTCTATCTGTTTGAAGGTAAAGCGTTTGACCAGGCGGTTGATTTGGAAAAAGGCGGCTTCGACTATTTGATGGGCTGCGATCTAGACATTAGCCATCCAGAAGTTCGCGATGATTTGATTCGCTGGGGTGAGTGGTACATCGATACGACTGATGTAGACGGCTTTCGGTTCGATGCGGTTAAGCATGTTAAGGCAGGTTTCTTTCCAAACTGGCTACAGCACATGCGTAAGTACAGCGGCCAGCGGCTGTTTGCAGTTGGTGAGTACTGGTCTTATGAGATTGAAGCGCTGCACCACTTCATTGACGTGACAGGTGGTGATGTGGCGTTATTCGATGCGCCCTTACACTACAACTTTAGCGAAGCGAGTAAGGCAGGCGATAGCTATGACATGCGCGCCATCTTCGACAACTCTCTTGTAAAAGACCAGCCGACTCTAGCGGTTACCTTAGTGGATAACCACGATTCGCAGCCGTTGCAGTCTCTAGAATCAGTCGTCGAACCCTGGTTTAAACCGCTAGCCTATGCGCTAATCCTGTTGCGACAAGAGGGCTACCCCTGCATTTTCTATGCCGACTACTACGGTGCCCATTACAAAGACAACGGAAAAGACGGTGGCGAATACGAGATTTTTCTAGATAGTCACCAGTGGCTGATTGACAAGTTTCTAGAAGCACGGCGCGACTATGCCTATGGCGATCAGTACGACTATTTTGACCATGCCAACACCATTGGCTGGACGCGGCTAGGTACGGAAGAATTTCCAGGCGGTATGGCCGTAGTCATGAGCAATGGCGATGAAGGCACTAAATGGATGGAAGTAGGCCATCCAAATCACACCTATATAGACATTACTGAACACATCAGCGAGCCAATCACGACCAATGACGAAGGCTGGGCTGATTTTCGCACCGGCGCGGGCTCTGTGTCTGTGTGGGTACCGCAGCAGGCGGTTTAGATAGACGCTCTAGGGAAGGACACGGTGTCGTAATAGCTGTGTCCTTTTCGGTTATATACTGAGCTGATGCTTACCGTTTTCGAGCAAGTTCAGCAGGTGTTAGAGTCGCCGTTCCTTCAGTTGGGAACTTCGGCGCTTTCACTCAGCGTGATCGCCCAGTTTATAGTCATCATCCTGATCACAATCATAGTCTCGTGGGGACTGCGGCGGTTTCTCTCACTGCGACTGCTGAAGCATCTAGGACTGCGGCAGGGCACACGTGAATCTGTAGCGGCGATCGCATCCTACACATCCGGTCTCCTCCTCTGCCTCGCCCTGTTGCAAACCACAGGCATCAACATCGCCTCATTCGCCGTCGTCGCCGGTAGTCTCGGCATCGGTATCGGCTTCGGCCTTCAAGAAATCACCAAAAACTTCATCAGCGGCCTGACTCTGTTAATCGAGCAAAAGCTAAAAGTAGGAGACTTTATCGAGATTGATGAGCTACTCGGCCACATCACCGAAATTTCGCTGCGCTCTACCATCATTCGCACCGTTGCTGATACACACATTGTGGTACCCAACAGCGATATCGTCAGCAACCGGGTAATCAACTGGACCTATTCCAACACAAAAGGCTGGGTGAATATTCCAATCAGCGTGGCCCATGAGAGCGATCCGCTATTGGTGATAGAGGTATTGATGGACTCGGCGTATTTAGAAGAAGCCGTTTCAACAGAGCGCATGCCGGAGGTCTTTTTCAAAAGTATCGGGCCAAACTCACTAGACTTTAAGCTGTGGGCCTGGACCGATAGAATCGACCAAAAGTTCAAAATCGAAAGCTCGCTTAATTTCATTATTCGACAAAACTTCAAGCAGCACGGTATCCGCTTCGCTTCTCCTCGGCTGGATGTCTGGAATCGCAATCCCAATGTCGTAATTAGTTCCGAGCCTAGCGACTATCCGCAGTATGCCGCTGCGCTACAGCAGCCTCGCGAGAGTACGCTAGATGCTTTTGCCAAGCCAGTCGCCGTCAAAGATTTGCTCAGACAGATTTCCTACTTTCAAAATAGCAGCGATCTAGAGCTGCGCAAGCTAGTAGAAATTGGTCGGCGCATCCGGCTAGAGCCAATGGAAATTGTCTATCGAGAAGGCGATCCGGGTGATGCCTTCTACATCATTCTCTCAGGTGCGGTCAGCTACACGCTGCCAAAGACACAGCAAACAACAGTTATCAAAGCCGGACAGTTTATCGGCGAGTTCTCGCTAATGCTGGGCGTTCCTCGAACGGTGACGGTCAAAGCCATTACAGAAACAAGCACTGCTAAGACTGAGCCCACAGGGATTCAAAAAGCTGCTGCACGATCAGCCCTACCTCTACAACGTGATCGTTGAAGAAATGGGACGCCACGAAGACGAGCTGTCACAGCAGGGGCGACAGCTCAGCGCAATGGGACTGATCAACTCAGAAGAATACAATATCAATCCCGTTGCCTGGGTACGAGAACATCTAGAACGGCTCTTTGGTCCCTAAGTCTAGTCTCCCAGTTTGCTTTCTGAAGAAAGTAGAAGAAGGGCAAGGCGATCGCCTATGCAGGACTGAAGCTGAGCGAAACACCGTTCATGCAGTAGCGCTTGCCAGTCGGAGCCGGACCATCGTTCAAATACATGACCCAAATGTCCGCCACAGCGACGACAGTGAACTTCGGTGCGCTCCATGAAAAAGGAGCGATCGCTCCTAGTCGCCACTGCATTTTCCAACGGTGCGTAGAAACTGGGCCAGCCAGTACCGCTATCGAACTTAGCCTCAGAAGAAAACAGCGGCAGATCGCAGCCAGCGCAGCTATAGGTGCCAGCAGCGTAAGTTTTATCGAGCGGGCTGCTAAAGGGGCGCTCTGTGTCCTCTTGTCTTAGCACTGCAAACTCCGCAGGCGTTAGAATTTCGCGCCATTCTGCTTCTGTTTTGGTGACTTCAAACTCACCCTCGGAGCCAGTCTTCATAGCCGTTTGTGTGCCTGCTTCTGCCGCGTCTGTTTGTGCTAGAGAAGGTAAGAAGCGCGATAGGGCGATCGCACCTACACCCGCCGCTCCAATCTTCAAAAAATCACGCTTTTTCATCTTGTCAAATCCTGTATCTGATCCTTGCTCGCTCAAAGAAGCTACCCTCTTATGAAACTTGTTCTTTCATCATAAACAAAGGCGACATCAACCGTCTGAGCCTACGCTATCAAGCGGCTGAATCTTAGCTGAGAGCCTAAGTCAATTCTTATCGGTTCCTTCTCTTTAAGAGACTATGTCCGACACGTGTACTAGTTGGCTGAGCGAAACAGACACAGCATAGAAGCGAAGGCTAGCAGCACGGGCGCGCTTAGCCATAGCCAAAAACCAGGCAGCATCTGCTGTAGAGCAAAACTAGAATAGGGGGAGCTGCCCGTAGGTAGCGGAAACTGAAATGCTAGCGTAGTGCCTACGCCGCCCACAATCGCCGCCAGCACAGCAACCAGCGCTCCGCTCAGATATTGCCGCCGATTAAACAGCAGGATAGCTCCAAGGTAGAGTGGGTTAGCCAGCCAGCCGACTGCCGCAACCTGCCAGAACAATAGCAGTGCGATCGCGCCATACATCGTCAGCTCTAGCCCGTTCATAGGACAGATATCGTTATTAAACGCATCTAGAGTCATGTTGCCAGCCGCTACTTCTGCCAGCGTCGTCTCTGTAGGTACAGATAGAAAGCCAAGACAGGGCAGCGCGTGCGCTAGTCCATAAGCCGCAAGCGAGAGTAAAAACAGAGCTCGAATAATCATGATGGTCTTTTTGATAGGTTGATTAGCGTCAAGATTACGGTACGCTTGAGCCGCTGCATCTAGCCAATGATGCAATAGAAAAAATGGCATAACCTCAGACTCGAATCTGATACGGTATAAAGGGGCGGTGCCCAATCCGTGGCCCGACGGAGAGGCAAACACACCATGATCGTTCAGCAACCGAAGCTCGTTTCTCTTCTAATCAGCCTAGCTAGCGTTGTTTTGATCATTTCGGGACTTAGGACGCTGTCGGGACTGCTGACGCCTATTTTACTATCACTGTTCTTGGTACTGGTCGCAGCGCCACTGGTCACCTGGCTTAGGAAAAAAGGACTGCCTAGATGGATAGCCTACCTAGTCATTTTGCTAGGCGTTGGCATTATCGGTTTATTCTTTACCTACTTTTTGACCACTTCGCTCAATCAGCTTCTAGATGTACTGCCTAGCTACAGCGATCAAATCGAGTCGCAGGTAGATAATCTATTAAACTGGCTAGGCACAAGGGGCATCGATTCAGCCGATATTCGAGCGCTGAGCTGGTTCCAGCCAGAGAGAATTCTGCAAGTATCGGTGACTGTGACCACAACGGTTCTAGGTACGCTCTCTAACGTCGGCCTGACGTTAGTTATCTTCGTCTATATGCTAGCAACGGCACCTAGCTTTTCTGCTCGTCTGCGCCGAGGGCTAAGAAACAATCCATCTACCCTGCAAAGACTACAGTCTTTTGCGCATAGCACCAGTGCCTATCTATCGATCAAAGGCTGGATAGGCGCTTTGACAGCACTTGACTCAAATTATTTTGATGCTGATTTTGGGACTGGATTTTGCGGTGCTATGGGGAGTGCTTTCATTCTTTTTGAACTTTGTTCCAAATATTGGCTTTTATCTTGCATTGGTGCCACCGCTACTACTAGCGGTGATCGAGCTAGGCTGGATAAAGGCGGTTTTGTTTGCGTTAGCTTACATTGCTATCAACAACTTCTTCGATCTGGTGATTGCACCAAAGTATTTGGCGGAAGGATTAGATCTCTCAGCGCTAGTTACGTTTTTAGCCGTGATTATCTGGACTTGGATACTCGGTCCTATTGGTGCATTTCTGGCGCTGCCGCTGACGGTTATGGTTAAAAAGCTACTGCTAGAGCCTTTTCCTCAGACTGAGCTGGTTGCCGATCTGTTGGGCGCAGGGGAAGATGACGAACCGAAATAACCGTAGGGGAGTAGCATGCTACGCCCCTACGCCCCTTCTGATATTGTTGCAGTTTGCGATTTGCCATCGTTAGGATTAATCACCATACTGCCGTTTTGCTTCAGCTCATCGGGCACGTCTTTTAGCAGCAGCGTGTAGATTTCTGTGGGCATTTCAATGTCGTATTCTTGCAGCGCTTCTTTTACTCTTTGCGCCACGATGGAAGTGGTTTCTAGAAAGCCAGCGCGATGAGAATCTACCCAGAAACGAACTTCTAGATTGACCGTACTGGCGGCTAGCTCACTGACTAAAACTTCTGGAATCGGATCGGGCTGCACCTTGTCTAGAGAGGAGATAGCCCTGACGATGACTTCTCTAGCTTCCACAATATTAGCCTCGTAATCTATCCCGACAAAAACAGAGCTGCGCAGGTATTTAGAAGCTGTGTTATTGGTGATACTGGCGCTAAAGACTTCCTGATTGGGAATGTAGATCATCCGACCATCGTAGGTTTTGATAGTCGTTGATCTAAGCTGTACCTGAGTGATTGTGCCTTCATAGCCGTCTATCACGACCTGATCGCCAATATGAAAAGGACGCGCCGCCAGTAAGATAACGCCCGAAATATAGTTGCTCAGTACGTCTTTTAGACTAAAACCAATGGCTACGCTAGTGAGACCCAGAGCGCCTAGCATGGTGGCAAAGTCAATTCCCCACACGCCCAGTGCTACTACGCTACCTGCTACCCAAACTGCTCCGTAGCCTAATCTACCGATCAGGATTTCTGTACCGCGATCGCCTTCTGTCCGCTGCGCCCACTGAAAGGAGCTAAACCGCACGCCCTTTGCCACTAGCCAAGTAAAAAATACAACAATCAGCACTCCAATCAGGGCTGGAATACTGTTAATTGCATCTTCACCTAGCTGCCGCACCGTACCGTTTAGCCGCTGAACCACATCGATCGCAACTGGCGGCTTATCGAAACTCTGCTCTAGCTTGCTACTCCACTCCTCGACAACCGTATCTAACGGCAGGCGCAGATCTTGCGCGTCTTGTTCCGTTACGGTCATTAAAACTCGACCGTTCGCCTCTATGTTGACACATCAGCGATTATCGGACGGCGCAGCCGTTACTGCTACCGCACCTTCTGTTCGATCTAGTAGGCTAGCAATACGACGACTAATACCAGCAGCCCTTTGACTCGCCGATACATTTTCTAGACTACCGACCTGGAAGACTGTTTGGCCTCGAACAATTACATCGGCGAAGTATACGCCATCATCCGGTGGAACTGTTGCTTCTTCATTCTCGCTGCTTCAGCTTCGACAGGGGGTAGCGTATCTACGCCTTCTTCTTGCGCGATTCCTTGCTGTGTGCAACCGGGCCTACCGATAGAAGAGCTATCAAGAAGAACAGTAAAGCAGACCCCAAAGCGAACCTTTCTCACAGTCCTACCTATCGACAACAAACTCTAGACAGCAGTTAGCACCTTGCCATTCATAAAACAGCTAGCCGCCTCGTCTGTATAGCATCTGTTAGGTCGATATAGGCTCACCCCACCGAGTCAGTTTCGGATCTTCTGGATCGGCAAGCGGACACGATTCAGTTGCCATCTGAACTTTTTTAGCGACCACGCAGCCACAGGCCGCACAGATGCGCCGATCGCTTCCAGCAAAGGCTCTAGTAATTTGATAGGGCATGGAGTCAGGCGGATCTGTGAGCTGATCGCAGCCCATGCAGGCCGATTTTCTCTGCTCGGCGATGACTGGTGCTGTCTTTTGAAAGCCAGATGCGCCCCATCGCAGTAAGGCTATGCTACTTTTCTTGACCAGTGCCACGGTGGAGGTGACTGATTTAGTGTTTACCTCGCTTTCGTCTGATGGCTGATCCATCGGTTCATAGGCTGAATTGGCCGGGTCGGTAAGCAGGCGATCGCGCCATTCAGAAAACTTGCGAACCGCCACTAGCTTCTCTGCGAAATCTGAATCAGTCAGCACCCGCAGTGTAACTGCTGTTGCCGCTGGGCGTTTAATTCCAACAGATCGCCAAGCCGATCTCTAGCCTCGCCGATAGTTTCTGCTTTATGCGTTGGTTCCAAAAGCGTCTGAACAGATGAATGCATAGCTCATTCCCTATTTTGTTTTAGCTCTACTTTAACGGCGCTCTAGCTGTGCTCTAGTCACGCACTAGTTGCGCCCGAAGGTCAGATTTTCTAAGCTTTGTCCTGGTGGTAGAGTCGATGAAAATGCGATCGCCTTCCTCGACTCCCTCGATGACCTGAATGCGATCGCCCACTTGAGAGCCAAGCACCACCGGGACAAACTCCGCTCTATCTGACTCATCTGGGACTAGCACGCCCGTTTCGCCTGCCTGAGTGATCACCGCGACTGCCGGAATCACTAAAGCATCTGCCACCCTCTCACCGATAAAGGCAACGTTTGTATTCATATTTGATCGCAGCTGCTCTGTACCCGTCAACAGCCGAATCTTCACCTGAAAAACAGTGACGTTTTGTCTTTCAATCGCTTCTGGTGCAATCAGCGCAACTTCGCCTTCAAATGTCTCTTCTCGAAAGGCGTCTGCCTGAATCTCTACTGACTGGCCGACTCGAATTCGACTGATATCGGCTTCTGGCACTTCAGCCACCACCTCTAGCCCGCTGGCGATCGCCACAATCGCGGTAGAAGTCGCTGAGGTCACTTCCGACGCTGTTGCCGTTGGCGTCACAAACGCGCCTTCGGAAGCAAACCGCTGGGTAACGATGCCTGCAAATGGCGCTCGAACTTCTGTATCGGCTAGCTGCGATCGCACTCCCTGTAGCTGGCCTTCTGCGCGTAGCAACCGGGCTTCAGCTTGGGCGATTGTTTCAGCGTCATTACCGTCTTGCTGATCGATCAGGCGCTGCTCGGCCTCATTGACTCTAGCGGCCAATTGCTCTACCGTCGCCACTGCGCTCCGACTCTCGCTAATGTCTAGGTCCAGCGCGCTTTGAGACACCGCCCCTCGCTCGAACAGGCTTTGCGTGCGATCGCGCTCCTCTTCTGCCAGTTCCAATCTAGCCTGCGCCTCTCTTAGCTGCGCGCGTGCAGACTCTACTGCCGCTTCTGCCTGTCCAATATCTGTACTAGACGCGCCACCTAGCGCATCATTAAGCTGTGCTCTTGCCTCTGCAACACTCGCCTGATTCTGAACTATTTGCGCATCGATCTGGTCGCTGTCCATTCGCGCAATTAGCTGACCTTGGGTAACCGAATCGCCCTGTTCAACAAACAGCGCCTCCACAATTCCTGCCGAAGTCGGACTGACATTCACCGTCCGCACTGGCTCCACGCTGCCACTAGCCGTAATTCTCTCGGTCAGCTCATCAGCACTCACCGGAATCGTCAGCGCCTCGATGTCATAGTCAGGCCCGCGCCGCATCACCGAAAACGCAATAGCGCCTGCCCCTACTAGCCCGATTAGTCCTAGCCCAATTAGCCAGGGCAGTGGACGTTTGATCGGACGAGTAAAAGGCAGACGCATAGATGCAGAGAGGGTAGATCTTTTTAGAAGAGTGTCTCTACAGGATAATGAATTTTAGCTTTCGGTGATATGACCCTAGTGATGATGACTGTGAGCTGTCACTTTCTCCTCGTGCTTAGTTTCAGAGTGATCTAGATTCGTGTCATGGCTGTGGTGGCCGTGATCCTGATTGTGATCGTGTCCGTGATGAGCGTGGTCGGGATGTCCATGACTGTGGTGGTCGTGGCTATGGTGTCCGTGGCTGTGATGATCGTGAGTATGCTCAGCGCTGGCATCTCTCATGGCATCCCTTAGTGCTGGGTTCACGGTTAGCGGAGTGGCTTCTAGCAGGTCTTGAATTTCAGAATCTGCCCAGTCTGCCACCATCTGAAGGAATTCAGGATGATCGTTCACGCAGTCCATCTGCACGTAGGTGACCTGAGGATTCTTGCGACGTAGGGCATGGATGATATGGTCTACGTCTAGCAGAGTTTCATGGTTCTCAGTGGCGAAGCCAATCGGCATCATCACTAGCGCCGTTGCCCCTAGATCGATTACGTTTTGACCCGCTACTTCCATGTTGGGCTGTGTCCAGTCGATTAGCGGCGTGTCGTGGTTCATCCAGCCAATCGAGATCAGCGGATACTTACGAATGAGCTTTTCGCGGACGGCTTCGTAGAGCTTTTGGCTTTCGTCAATACCAGAGGTAAAGCCTTTTGCCTTGTGAGGGCAGCCGTGGTTTAGCAAGATGATGCCAGTCTGAGAAGGCAGATGAGCAACGGCTAGATCCTTTTCGATCTTCTCTTCTACTAGGTTGGCTAGCAGGTTGATATAGCGCTCCTCGTTGTAGAAAGAGGGAATGTAGCGAGTTCCTTTTAGCCAGTGCTCGCCTGTTCCGGCTAGCTTAGTCAATGCGTCGTTCACCTGCTCTACGGCGATCCCACTGGTGAAAATAGAATCTACGACTAGCAAAGGATAGATCAGCAGCTTAGTAAAGCCCTCTGCTTTGACGGTTTCTAGTACCTGTTCGGGCAGGTGAGGCGCACAGAAGTTGAACGCTTTGAAAACCTTGACGCGATCGCCCCATCGGTTCTGCAAGCACTTCTCGATCCCCTCTCTTTGCTGCTCAAAGATGGCGTTGTGAGGAGAGATAAAATTACCGTGCTGGTGGCTCCACTCATGCATATCAAAAACAGCTAGCAGCTTCGCTAGCGGCGGATATATCCAGGTAGGGACAGGGGCAAACTTAGCAGTCAATAGGTTGAGCGCCTGCTCATTGTAGTTGGCAAAGTCTTCGTAGCTTTCGACTTCGCCATAACCCATCAGCAGCACGGCTACCCGGTCATCGGCCTGCGCGCCATTACCGGAGAGATGCTGTTCTTGAGTGAAGGTCATATGTTCTTGATCCTTTGGAAAAATAATGGTCTTTTGAGTGAGAAAACTGACTAGAATAATTGAATAGCTAGTCTCTTTATCCTATCGATTAGATTGATCTGTGCCGCCTTATAAGCAGAAGAAAATCTATAGCTTGTGGCTGCAAAGCTTTGTATGACAATGTAAAGAAAGCTTTCTAAGTGTGAATTGAAATATTTTCTAGTGGTTTTGTTTTATCAAAACCAGGCTTCAACAGGACATTTAAAAGCCCTTTTGTATCTGTTGCTTCTTCCTTACTATTGTCTAGCAATGCATTGAACCCAAAAAAGTAAACGAGCTATTCAAAGGGGTTAACTGTATATTTTCTAGCCAGCGGATTTTCAGCCCACTGTATTCTCTATCCTTCTCAGAAAACAGTGAGCTCTTTTGTTGTTTAAGTTTACGCAACCTGTCATCTTTCTCATGATCAGCGCTGACCAAATCGGCTAATCTTCCCAAAGCCGTCGCCGTCGCTTTCCAGCTAGTCGCAGATGAGTATCTCTTAGCAAGGTAGGAATATCTAATTGCTCGGGGCAGCGCGGTAGACAGTCACCGCAGTCTGTACAGCGATCGCCTCGTCGTCCGGGAAACCAGTGACCCGCGTTTTCAAACATGCCATATCGGTATTGACCAAACTGCTGCATGTCGTAGGCAACGCTTAGATTTCGCAATCGCAGCACTTCTGGAATATTGATACTTTCAGGGCAGGGCAAGCAGGCATAGCATTGAGAGCAGCGATCGCTACCTAGTTCAGCCTTCTGCGCCGCGTCTAGCCGCTCAATTGACTGCTGTTCCGGCTCACTCAGCGGACCGTCCAAATCTTGCACTTGCAGCGGCCAGTCTAGTTCTTCTGGAATTGCGGGACCGATACTAAGCGTGGTGATGCGCGGATCGCTTAGCAGCCATCGATAGTTCAGCAGCAGCGGGTCAAAAGGCGCACAGAGCGTTTTGAGCTTTTCGGGCGGGGTGTAGAGCAGTCCAGCTTTGTCAGCAGGGGAGATGATGAAAATGCCCATATTTTGCTGGTGGGCCTGTTCAATAGCGGGCTGGTTGCGCTGAAAAAAGAGGTTGTAGTGCAGGTTGATAAAGCTAAAGACGTCAGTTGCGATCGCCTGTTGAATTACTGCCAATGGAGCATGGGTCGAAAAGCCTATGTGACGGATAAGTCCTGCGGCTTGCAAGGGCGCGATCGCATCTAGCAGCCCCGCCTGTACAGCGCTCAGGTGAGCAGGCGTATTGATCCCGTGAATCGCCAAACAGTCTAGATAATCGACTCCCAACCGCGAGAGAGACGCTTTGATCGACTGCTGGACCTTTTCTATCTCGACAGTTGGCGAAATTTTACTGGTAATCGTCAGCGCTGCGCGGTCGACGCCACCTGCTGCCAAAATAGTCTTTAGCGCCTGGCCGATGTATCGTTCACTCTGACCATAGGCCGGAGCCGTTTCTATATGGTTAACGCCTCGATCAATCGCTGCTGAAATGACAGCATCAGCCGCAGCCGCCGACTCGAAGCGCATCGTGCCCAAGGAGAAAATAGACAGCCGACGATGGGTTCTGCCGAAGAGGCGATCGCGCATATTAGAACTTGAGCGAGGGGTAGCGCCTAGACAGAACGGCCTCTTTCAGCAAAATCCGCCGGACTAATATCTGAGACAAACGCTCTAAATGCTCTAGACTCAGCTGCATCTGCCGCTTGATCTACCGGCATTGCCGCATCGACGATCACCTCTTCCATCACCCAGATTGGCGCGTTTACTCTTAGGGCAACTGCGATCGCATCGCTAGGCCGAGCGTCGATTTCCTTTCTCTTCTTGCCTCGTCCTACCGTCATCACAGCGTAGAAGGTACTATCTCGCAGGGAATGAATCACCACCCGCTGCAAATCCACCTCCCAGGCATTCATCAAATTCACAATCAGATCGTGAGTCATCGGCCTAGAGGGTTTTTCACCCTCTAGTACAGAGCGAATCGTTCGAGACTGTTCGGCGGAAATAAAGATCGGAAGCTGCCGTCTTTGAGACGCATCACGCAGCAAAATTACTGGATTTCGAGTGCCCCCATCAATGGCAATCCCCGCAACCGTCATCTCAATCATCGCTTAGTTCCTTAGGCTGTCCAGGTAAAACGTTTACTAAACTCAAAAAGCAACTTTTATTTACTCTCTAGGCTAAAGCGAATTTTGTCAGAACCCTGCTAAAGATTAAAAAACTTTATCGAAACTGTCGGAAAGTTGAGGTCTTGATAGCGTCGCACAATGACAAGTCCGTAGCTTGCGCTAGAGTGTAAGCCAACGTTTCCTTAGCTCAAACGATCTAGTTCAAAACCCTAGCCAAAGAGCCACAGCAAAACTCTAGGAGAGATTGATAGCCACCCACTTATGTTTACAGGTTTAGTCCAAAGCATCGGTCAACTACAACACCTAAGTCAGTATCAGCTCAAAATTACCTGTCCCACCATCCAAGACCCGGTGCTAGCAGGCATAGAGCTAGGCGATAGTATCGCTGTTGATGGCGTCTGTCTAACAGTGGAGCAGATTCTCACCAAAGGCTTCATCGCCGCAGCTTCCCCCGAAACATTAGACAAATCCACGCTCGGAAAAGTTTCTGAAAACGGCAAAGTCAATCTAGAGACTTCCCTGCGCGTTGGCAGCAAGATTGGCGGTCATTTTGTCACGGGTCACGTAGACGGTACTGGTCAGCTAGAAAAGGCCGAACAAACTGGCGATGCCTGGGAAATCTGCTTTCGAGGGGTCAGTGCTAAAGTGGCTCGCTACATTGTCAATAAGGGCAGCATCGCGGTCAACGGCATTAGCCTGACCGTAGCGGAGTGCAGCGATTCTGGGGACTGGTTCCAAACAGCGGTGATTCCAGTCACCTATGCTGAAACAAATTTGCAATACCTGCAGCCAGGCGATCTGGTTAACCTAGAAGGCGATGTACTCGGTAAGTACGTCGAGAAGTTTTCCCGCTACGGATCTTCTGGCACTAGCGCTAGCGTAGAAAGCTTTGGCAGGGAGCAAGGTGCTAGAGATGAAGCTAATGGCGATCCGTCTCTAGCATTCCTAGCAGAACATGGCTATTTGTAGGGTTCTTCAGCACCTATGATTCTTTAGCGCGAACCTCTACATAATTGTCAGGTATGTGTCAGCCGACTCGCTGGGCAAAACCTTCAAAGTTTGATTGCGCAGATCCGGCTCTAGTCCTAAGGCTTCTAAAGGAATCACCCCAATTAATGCCTCTCGACCGCCGGGCAATTCTAAGCACTCAAACGTGCCCTCGCGATCGCACAACATCATTTTGGCATCCTGAAAGATTCGCGCTCTGCCCGTTCCCATCGCTGTGGCAACATCGACTTCTTTAAGTAGGCTCAGACCTAGCGTGTCAATTACATCCGCAGGTAGGCAAAGGGTAGTTGCACCAGTATCAACTAAAACATTCTCTAATGTCACCGATCGAATTTTGTCGGATGAAATGCTACCGTCCTCAGCTCGGATCTGATCCGCTCGGTTGATAACCGTCAGGGAGATCAATACTTTTCCCATGTTGTCTTTACTCTGATGTTTTGCGGGGGTTACTACCTGATTAGCAGCTTTCATTACAACCTCCTGAACTCCTGCTTACGGTTTATTAAGGACAATAGAGCGTTTCTTTTGTTTCTCTTCCAGTTTCAGGGTTTGTTCCGCTAGCAATTTCGCAGAGCTTGTCGTTGTCTCTAGGATCTAGCAGAACGTCGGTGAAGTCTGCACCTTCAATATTGATGCCGCGAAAGTCGATGTTGATCGCGTAGGCACCTTCTAGCACGGCGTCTTTTAGGTTAGCGCCCACTAGGCTAGCACCGTCTAGAGTCGCGCCTCTAAGGTTGGCTCCTTCTAAATTTGCTCGATTGAGCCGAGTGGTGAACAGTCGCACTAGCTCTAGATTGGTATGGCTCAAGTCGGATTCGGTCAGATCGGCGCGTGTGTAGTCGTTGCCAGTCAAATCCTGACCGGAGAAGTCTTGCTGGCGCAGATTCATCCGGTCGAAATTGTCGGCATAGGCAGGGCTGTTGATGAGAAGACCACCGGATAGGCACCTAGTAGAACAGAGGCTAGAACTAGCGTCTAGCGTTGGTCTGACTAAAGTGCGGCTCAGTCTGTGTAAGTGTCTGCGTAGATATAGATGTGTTTGCTGAATGATCGACACGCCAGAAGACTGCGATACTCTGTTGATTTTTAGCCATTGCTAGCTGAAATCCTCTTAATGCTGATGATTAGAGGCAATCAAAGCGAGAAGGCCCCTTTAATCTAATTTTACCTGACTAGCGGACCTCATCTAGCTGAGCAGGGACTCTGCTATTGGCCGCCTGACCGTTACTGAGGGTGCGACCACTGCGCAGCCGACGCGGTTTGCTAATCGGGTGGATAGAATGAAACTGGTTGAAATCGATGATCCGTCGTCCTTCGAGCAGTAGTCAGCAGGATATCGGCAAAGCGATAGTCCCAGCGAATATCTTCAGCTTGGAAAGTATGGCGCGCGTGGATGGTTTGGGCGAGGGTTTCGTCTAGACCGGTGAGCGTGACGATGATTTCAGCGCGATCGCGTTTCAGGCTATCCACGGTATCGCCATCTAGCAGTCCCCCTGGCAAAATCTGATGCATTGCCGTCCAGGACAGGCTGAAGATTGGGGTGTGCGATCGCACTAGCGGCACGTCGTGAAACCGCCGCATAAAATCACCCTCATCGCTGTACTCATCGCGCACTAGCGTCACCCAAAGCTGCGCCTCTAGAATGTAGTTCTTTCGCTTATTCGCCGTGCGAAACATCAGCGTCGGCACACCGTTGAAGGGGGCAATCACCGCCACATCGCTGAACAAAATTCGCGCCGTCGGCAGAGAAAAGCGCGCATAGACTAGGCCCGTAGTCATCGCCATAAAAAAGATGCCAACTAGCGACTCCAGCACGACTAGCCAGTGAGCGTACACGCTATTGGGATACATTGCCCCATAGCCGATAGAGGCCATCGTCTGCACGCTGAAAAAGAACAGCTCCAGTAGCTGTTCAGGCTCGCCACCATCGACGTTTGCGACCCCGTTTCCCACACTGTAGGCTAAAGCGAACAGCGCATTCACCAACAGGTACAAAAAACTAGTCAGGCCAATAAATGACGGCCAGGGCATGGTTAGCAGCAGATGATAAATATCTCCCCAATAAGAATGTGGATCGCCAATGCGCTCAATCTCTGGGTAGTTTCTATTCCCCACAAAGAATTTCTTTGAAGCACGACGAATCTGAGGCCGGAACATGGTCTCTCCTATAGCAAGTTGCAAATTGAGTTGCGAATTGAACAGTGATTTCTTGGAGTGAGAGCCCAGATGCTATGTCCCATTTCGGGCTCTCAACTCACGGGTTTGCTTACACGATAGCAACTATAGCGGCGGGCGGAGACACTCACCTGCCTAGGGAGCCAGCACCCGGAAGCGAGATTGATGCAGAACACGCCGAATGAATGGTAATGTCTCATCAAAACTATTATGGAGAATTTTGTGTTGCCCATGAAGCAGCTTACCGTTCGCGCTCTAGGCTGGGGGTCTTTGACATTGGCACTCGTTCAGCTACCCGCTTCAGCCATCACTTCACCAGACATTACCCAAACAGCTAGATCAGCAACCAGCCAGACTAGCTACACTACTAGCGTCCTGCTTAATAGTCCACAGCTGCTAGCAGTAGGACTCACGCGCCGAACGCTGCGCCCGGGCGACACTGGCGCGGATGTTCGTTCCCTACAGCTATATTTAGGTCGAAACGGGCTTTATCCTTTTGAAGTGGATGGCGTCTACGGCCAGGAGACAGCCGATGGGGTAGCCACCTATCAAAGGATTCGCGATCTTCCTGCCACTGGCATCGCAGATGAAGAAACCCTGCGCGATATGGAATTTGATTTTATACCGGGCGGTACTACCCCCGTATCACCGCCTCCAGCCTCTGACACCTAGCGGTTTGAGTTTGTCGAGCAATACGCTAGCACCAGGTAGCACAGGCAATGATGTGGTTGCCTTGCAGCAGCGTTTGAACGGTTTTGGAATTCCAGTATTTGTCGATGGCATCTACGGGTTTGAAACGCAGCAGGGCGTTCGTACCTACCAGCGAGTGCAAGGACTGCCGGTGACTGGCAATGCCGATCGCGAAACGCTCTCTAGTATGGGTTTCTCGGTTTCTAGCAGATCTAGCCTACCGTATATATCAGCGGTGATTGCTGAAGAGTCAGCGCTGGCTGATGTCCAGAGATTTTTTCCAGAGGCATACATCGACCGCGAAAGAGGCGGACGGTTTATCAACATCGGCAACTTCGACTCTCGCTCTCCGGCTGAAGCAAGAGTCGATGCCGCTGCTGCCCGTGGCTACAATACCAGGGTTATCTATCGTCGTCGCGGTTTCTTCCGTTAGACCCGAACCAGATCTAGAAAGCCGAGCCTAGACTTGTTCGAGGATGGCCTTCGAGTCTAGTGCGATCGCCCATCCTAACCGGACTAGTAAAGCGAGCTGACTGGGTGCGATCGCCTCCAGCTTCTGCCGAGTCAAGTAATCGTAGTACAGCTCTTGAACCCGATAGAGTACAAGTCCTACACTTAGCTGCTGACCTAGCTTGATCAGTCTTTCTAGCCCTTCAATAGCGGCCTCTAGCTCGATGTAGCCGCTCTGGCTAGCAGTTTGCAGCGTTTGGGCCAGGCTCTGCTGAATCAGTCTTTCTAATACAGGCTTAGCGCCTGGTAGCTTCAGCTCGGCTCGAAAGTGGTGGGCTTCTGTGGCAATACCCTCTAGCTCCGCAATTCGACCCACGGTAATCTTAAGTAAGTCGCCATTGGGCTCAGCGACGTTTTGCTCTAAGGCGCGAATTACATCTAGAGCGTGTTGGCTGAGGGTAATGTCGGCAGCGACCTGTAGCGATTGAGGAACAGTGATGCGATCCTGGTGGAACGCCATCAATACGCTGTAGTTTTCTCGATAAACCTGTTCGTATAGCTGATCTAGCCGCTGTAGCGTTTCCTGGTTGAGCTGCTGCATAATCTGCTGGCGCTCTTCTTGAGACAGATCCTTCAGCGTGTAGGTTTGACTAAACTGTCGATCAATTGCCAGAACGCTCTTGGCAATGCTAGCCGTACTAAACGCCTCAGTAACGGCTCTTTTCGCCTGGGCATAGCTGCCTTTGTTAGGAAATACCTGAACACCACATTGAAAATCCCAGCCGCCCAAATGCAGGACTGCAAATGAAATAGTCTGGGTTTCCTGAGTCGTCGCCGTGGTCACCTCGACTCTGCCAACCGCTAGCGTTAGCGACCCTAAAGGCTGCTGATAGTAATCCTGCTTACGCAAGGTATAGCAATAGAGCTGTTCTTCTTCCCTTACAGGATTAAACAGCGAGCCGATCGCGTAGCGCGTCACTATCTGTTCTAGCTTGGTTTGATTTGGCTTGACTTGCTTCTGGTAGACGCCTGCGCCCGTTTTGAAATAGTCAACGTTGCTAGGCGCTTTAGCTAGCCGCTCTACAAATCCAGCCTCTAGCGCCTTACCAGAAACTGCTTCTGCTAGCTCAATTGCTCTAGCGGCATAGCGTAAAATCTGCGTTCCTTCTGGCCTTGAAATCTCATCAAAGAACCAGCCGCAGCTTGTATACATCAGCATCGTGTGGCGCTGCATCTCCAGCAAACGCAGTGCCTCTGTTCGCTCTTCGCTCGTCAGCGGATGAGCCTGATGCGTGGCAAAAAACTGCTCAAGCACCTGATCTGAAGTGCTATTGAGTACTTGAATATAGTCATTACGAGCTGCCCAGGGATCACTTAGCAAAGCCGTCGCAGTCTCGCCGTAGAGTATCACCAAATGATCGCGCAGCCAGTCCAACGCTTCTCTTAGCGGTGCTCGCCACTGCTGCTGCCAGCCGCCGCCACCGCCGCAGCCGCAGTCCCGGTGCCAGCGATCTACCCCGTGCGAACAGCTCCAGGCAGTAGCCGGTTTGAGCTGCACCTCCCAAGTCGGCGGGCACATACTCAGATAGTGAGCGTAGCTAGTCACCTGCCATCCTCTACTCGGCAGCTCGTTGATTACGGTATGAGCCAGCGTCTTCTCCGCGCCGCCCCGATGATGGCCAAAGGTTTCACCGTCTGTCGCCACTGAGATTAGCTGCGATCGCCGCTGGAATTTCTCTGCTTCAGTCCACTCGGCGGCCTCACTGTCTATATCAAAGGATTTAACGGCCTGTCCCAATCGCTCAGCAAACTGTTGAGAAGACTGAAGCGTGTCATCAAAGCCCATATCGCCGGAGATTGGCCCGTCGTAGAAAAAGATATCTATGGAGTTGCGTCCGTTCGACTGAGACGGAACAAAGCAGCGGTAGGGCTGGGTGGGATCGATATCACCATTTTCCACGCTTTGCCACTGATCGAAGCCATGCTCTAGGCCAAAACGCCGACAGCGCGCCGCCTGCGAGGGCGCTAGAACAATGAACCGAATGCCCTCGTCTACTAGGACCGCTAGCGTTTCGTTATCTACAGCAGTTTCAGCTAGCCACATGCCCTCGGGATCGCGCTTGAACCGATGCTGAAAATCTGCAATGCCCCAGCGGATTTGCGTGACTTTATCGCGAGGGTTTGCCAGTGGCAAGATGATGTGATTGTAGGCTTGGGCGATCGCGTTGCCATGACCGGAATTGCGATCGCAGCTAGCCTTATCCGCCGCCAAAATCCGCCGATACGTTTCCACATCGTGCCGTTCTAGCCAGCTCATCAGCGTCGGACCAATATTGAAGCTGATGTGCTCGTAGTTGTTGACGATGCGCGTGACTTCACCATCGCCGTTCAAAATCCTTGCAAAGGCATTGGGCCGATAGGACTCATGCAAAATCCGCTCATTCCAATCGTGAAACGGAGACGCGCTCGCCTGCTTGCTCACCACTCCACGAGAGGGATCTTCACGTGGGGGCTGATAGAAATGTCCATGAACGCAAACGTACACTCCAGTAGCGATCTCGGCTGGACTAACCTCAGCGGGATTAATGGAATCCAACGGAAGTACATTCTCTACAGCAGAAATTAACTGAGACTGACTCATAGATTTCTCAAATGGAATTTTCTAAAGAGATGGAAGAGGGATTAACTCAAAGACTTTACTGCTCGTTGCTCTGTCTTGTTGTTCTGTCGCCTGTTTCTAGGAATAGTCTGCGTAGCCATGAAACGCCCATGAAACGACAGTGTAACTGTATCTCTAGATAACGGAACCGAAAATTCGCATAAAATTCTGTTCTTTCTCGCTACAGTTCAAAGTCACACTACGCCCCTACGGCTTCTCTATATCCAGGGGATCGCTTGTCAAAAGAAGGTTACGCGTTCAGCTTCTACTAGCGAACTTATAATAAAAAAATAAGCTCCATTTCCCTTTTACCTATGTCTCAGCCTAAGTTGCCTACGATCCCACAGCCAGCCATCGACGATCTCTGCGCGCGGCTAGAAGCGGATAACCTAGTAGAACGCAAGCTGGCACTCGCTGCGCTGCGCGAAGTTCCACCAGAGCAGGCAGTTCCCTTAATCAAAAAGGTACTGGATGATAAAAACGAGCAGGTGCGCTCTATGGCCATATTTGCGCTGGGTCTAAAACCTACGCAAGAATGCTACGGACTGCTGGTCGAGATTTTAGAAGGCGATCCCGACTACGGCATCAGAGCAGATGCAGCCGGTGCGCTGGGCTATCTAGAAGATCCTAGAGCCTTTGATCCCCTTGTCCGCGCCTTCTACGAAGACGTGGACTGGCTAGTTCGATTTAGTGCGGCGGTTTCTTTAGGCAATCTCAAAAACCCGAAGGCGCACGATGTGCTAATTGCGGCGTTAGATAGTCCAGAGGTAGTGATTCAGCAGGCTGCGATCGCGGCTCTAGGCGAAATCCGCGACACCAAAGCCGTTGATAACATCCTCAACTTCGCCCAGGCCGAAGACTGGCTAGTTCGTCAGCGCCTCGCCGAAGCCCTCGGCAACCTCCCTACCCCCAAAAGCCTCGCTGCCCTGCGCTACCTAGCCAAAGACGACCATTCGCAAGTCTCAGCCGCCGCTCGCATTTCTCTAGAACGCTTAGAGTCAGCCATGCCAGAGAGCTGATTCTTAACAGTCACACAGCCAGAGTAGCAGAGCGAAAAGAATCCACATAGCAATAGCAATTGTAGTTACATGCGTCGAGACGCCATTTTCTTTCAGCTCTTCCAACGCTACCCGGCTATCTTCTTTTTGCTAATCGATCAGCAGCCCGAAGCCGCGCAGAGATACAGGTTCACTTCTGTAGAAATCAAGGAACCATCCTTTCGCATCGACGGCGTTCTGCTTCCGCCCGAAGATATTTCTGATAGACGCATCTTCTTCACTGAAGTCCAGTTCCAGAAAGATCAGGGTATTTACCACCGCTTCTTTGCCGAACTGTTCCTGTATCTCTACCGAAACCAAGGCAGCTACGATAGCTGGCACGGCACTTTGATCTTTCCCAGTCGCCAGCTCATACCAGACGACGACCGGAATCACAAAATGCTACTTGACTCCGATCAGGTTCATTGCCTTTACCTAGACGAACTTGAAGAGTTTGATACTTTACCCCTAGGCTTAGCACTCATCAAACTCACGGTCGTATCCGAGGCAGAACTGATCCCACTTTCTGCTCAGCTGATTCAAAAAGCAAAACAGCAGTCTAAGCCATTTCCGCCGCTACCCGACATAATAGAAATAGTTACAACCGTCGCTGTTTATAAGTTAACAGCACTCTCGCGGGAGGAAATTGAGGCCATGCTCGACCTAGAGATCAAAGAGACAAGAGTATACCAAGAAATCAAAGAAGAAGGCCGCGAAGAAGGCCGCGAAGAAGGGCAGATGGCAATGGCTATCCTGATAGCGAAAGACTTATTGAAAACCACAATGTCATTAGAGAATGTCGCGACCTTGACGAGGCTAGAACTGTCGAAGGTGATAGCGCTTCAGCAAGAGAGCGATAGTAATGCAAGTGATAGTAATGCAGATGATATCGAGACAGGCGACTCTGATAAGGTGGAAACATAAGCCTCTATCAGGCTAAGTCTACGTATCCTTGATGCCTTGTTTCGGTTCAATTGCCATCCGATCAAGAAAGCACTCTCAGCAAAGTGACTAGGCTGTAGAGTGCTTCTTTACTATAAAAAAGTGAACTGCGCGTGAGCTCTATTCAGGCCATTCGGTATGGAATATGCCTTCTTTGTCAGTGCGCTGATAAGTGTGCGCGCCAAAGTAGTCGCGCTGTGCCTGGGTCAGGTTTTGTGGCAGACGGCCCCGGCGGTAACTGTCAAAGTAGTCTAGCGAGGCGCTAAAGGCAGGAACGGGAATACCAATCTTGGCGGCGGTGGCGATGACTTCGCGCCAAGCGTCTTGTCTATCGAGAATAGTTTGCTTGAATTCTGGAGCCAATAATAGGTTGGGTAGCTTGGCATCCTGGTCGTAAGCAGCTTTGATTTTATTGAGAAAAGCAGCGCGGATAATACAGCCGCCTTTCCAGATACGAGCGGTTTCTCCTAGGTCTAGGTCATAGCCATTGAGCGCGGAGGCTTTGCTGAGTAGGTCCATTCCCTGGGCGTAGGAGCAGATTTTAGAGCAGTACAGTGCGTCTCGAATTTTGTTGACGAATGCTTTTTTGTCGCCATCGAAGCTAGCAGTAGGTCCAGTTAGCTGCTCTTCGGCAATCATCCGCTCTTCTTTGGCGGCAGACATGATGCGGGCGTTTACAGCGGCGGTAATCGTCGGAATGCTAACGCCAATTTCTAAGGCGCTCAGCACTGTCCAGCGGCCTGTTCCCTTTTGGCCTGCTTTGTCTAGGATCAGCTCGACTAGCGGTTTGCCTGTCTCTTCGTCCATCTTGGTGAAGATATCGGCGGTGATTTCAATCAGGAAGGAATCTAGCTCTTCTGTTTTGTTCCACTCTGCAAAGATTTCGTGTAGCTCTTTGTGTCCGAGCCCAAGCGTGTTTTTCAGCAGGTCATAGGCTTCTGCAATTAGCTGCATGTCGCCGTACTCGATGCCGTTGTGGACCATCTTGACAAAGTGGCCCGAGCCGCCCTGTCCGATGTAGGTAACGCAGGGGCCGTCATCGACTTGAGCGGCAATCTTGGTGACGATGGGCTCGATAGAATCGTACGCGGCTCTGCTGCCACCGGGCATTAGGCTAGGGCCGTTGAGTGCGCCTTCTTCACCGCCGCTAACGCCCATGCCAATGAAGTTAAACCCAGCGGATTCGAGGTCTTTGACTCGGCGCTCGGTATCTTCGTAGAGCGAGTTGCCGCCGTCGATGATCATATCGTCGGGATCGAGCAGAGGCTTGAGGCTATCGATCACCATATCGACGGGTTTACCCGCCTGAACCATTAGCAAGATACGGCGGGGTCTTTCTAGCGCACCGACGAACTCTTCTAGTGAGAAGGTCGGAACAACGTTTTTACCACCTGCTCGATTTTCCATGAAGGCATCGGTTTTCGACCGGGAGCGATTGTAAACCGCAATCGGAAAGCCGTTGCGTTCTACGTTAAGCGCAATATTTTCGCCCATGACCGCTAGGCCAATCACACCAAAACTCTGTGCCATAAAATTTTCCTTGGTTGTCTGTTTCCTTGGTATCCGTGTCTTGCAGCTCTCAGCTATAAGACTTTAAACAACGCTGTCAACTTTTTCCATTAAGGAGAGAGAAAATTTTGGTGAGAGCACGGAACTTTCACTCTTTTGACAGATTTAGATTAAGCATTTCTACCTAGCAACCGGATAAATAGCCTGATTTGGAAAGAGTTCTGTCAAGGCGCGCTGACGTTGGGGTGGGGTGCCCTCACTGCTGAGATTCCATAGCGTTTCGTAGAAAAAGAAGGAGATGCCTGCGTAGCCGCGATCGCGCACTGCTTCTACCTGTTCCTTAATCACCGCGATCGGTACCGATCTTCCCCTAAGTCCACTCAACACGCCTACACCAGTAGGGATATGATCGCGTGCAAACTCGGCCGCGTCCTGGCCCATCTCCCAAACAAATCGACCTAGATCGGTTCGATAGAGCTGGATAATCAGCTCCTCCACGTATCCTCGTTTCACCCAAGTATCCCAGTCCTGTAGGTAGTATTCGTACGCAAATGCGTGCGGGTTGGGCGATACAGACATCACCGCGCGGGGTCGATGGATTTTGACAGTGGTGAATACTTGGCCCATGAAGTCAGTGATTTTGTCGGCTCGCCAGCGGGTCCACTCTGGATCTTTAGCGTCGAGCGGCGGACTTTCGCCATTGTGCTCTTGCTGGTAGAGATTGACGGTGTAGGGATCGTAGCCGTAGGCAAAAGGTAAGCCCATGTGGTCGTCTACTTGGAAGCCGTCAATGTTGTAGTTTGCTGACAGCTCAGAGATTAGCTGTAATAGGAAAGACTGAACTTCTGGGTGAAAGGGATTGAGCCAGACTCGGTCGTGATCGCCTTCTGGAGTGGTGAGCGTGCCGTCTACTTTCTGGGTGAGCCAATCGGGATGGCGCAGCGCTAGCTCGGAGTCGGAAGGGGCCATAAAGCCAAATTCAAACCAGGGGATCACCTTGAGATCGCGGCTGTGGCCAAGCTCGATAATTTCTGCCAGCATGTCGCGATCGCCCTGCGCGGCCTCTAGCCCAAACTTTCGTCCAGTCTTATCCAAGTCGGGATAGAGCCCCTGCTTGTAGCCAATCGTCCGCTCTGCCACACTGCTGGGAAATAGCGTCGTCCCCCAGTTCCAGACTGTGGGATAGACCACGTTAAAGTTGAGATCAGACAGCGTATCTAGCGCCTGCTCTAAAGCCGAGCGGGAAAATAGAACGTCACTGTCGATATTGGTCATCCAGACACCGCGTAGTTCTTTGACAGGGATGGCCGAGTCAGGGAGGGCGGCTGCGGTGATGATGCGATCGCCCGGAACAGTCATCAGCGTATTAGGATCCCGGCTAGCTCTACACAGGAAAGCTGCACCATCCACCAGCGCCAAACTGCGACGAGGTAAAAGCTGAGAGCGAGTGCTGCAGAGCGAAGCTGACTCTGTAAAACCGACGCCTTTTCTATCGACGATGTAGCCAGCCGCTAGTGCCGCCGCTACCCCTTCTTTTGCACTGCGCGGAATTAAAACGGCATCTTCAAATGTTTCAGCTAAAAGCCGACTGGCACGGGCCTGATAGGGAGTCGCCGAGCCAGTGGTAAGAATAGCGAGCGCCTGAGCCCGGTTGACGGATTGCTTGAGGGCTAACATCTGCGCCAAGCGCTGACATTAAGCAGCGCCTCTGCTTCAGAATCAGCCGCAAACGTCAGACCCAGATATTCGTTGTTCGCGGCAAACACGCCAGGAAACGCTTTTAGTACAGCAGTGGCATACTCCATCTGAGGGACAGCGCTGACAGGATAGCGATTTTCTAGCAGACTCTGATCAAAAATCCCCTGGCGAGTCAGCGCGCTCATGCAGGGCTCAGCCCAGTGTCCCAGTCCAGAAGCGAGAAGCCTTCGCGGAGGCTGCGTGACTCTGGTTAAAAGAGCTTTGACCAGCGATACCAAGCAACAGTGCGCAGACCATGCCAGTCAGGAAGGCCCAGCCAAATTGTCTTAGCCTGAAGAAGCGTTTTGGCGGACGCTGTGAGTCTGCTGTCGATTCCGTGCCTTGCTCCATCAGTTGATTAACCTCCGCTAATTTTGGCCCGATAGCCTTTGTCTATTAATAGAGAGCACAATTTGGGAGCGTGCTCTCCTTGAATTTCGATGGTGCCATCCTTGACTGTACCGCCCGAGCCGCAGCTCGCTTTCAAGCTTTTAGCCAGTGCGCTAAGTGTCTTGGCATCATGAACGAAGCCGCTGGCAATCGTGACGCTTTTGCCCTTGCGTCCCTTGCGTGAGATCTGAACGCGAATGTCCTGCTGATTGGGCGGCAAATTGGGTTCGGGGCGCGCCGTAACCTCTGCTGCGCCAAACTCTGAATAGACTTTTCGATCGGTTGCTGGGTGATTGTTTTTGTTGCCTTTTTGCTTTGCCATAGTCAGCGTGGTCGGTTGCCTCTCGAAAGAGGGATCGCTAATAGGATGGAATCTAGTAAATTTACAGGAAAAGCGGTTCTTGTGCTGCCTTGCACCTTCTGCGCCCCTCTAGCACTAGCGCTGCTTATTCGATTCTTGATTAGCTGGAGACGTTTGTTTTGGTTCCCATTCGCGACGACAATCCGATTACGACGACGCCCTATGTCACCTATGGGTTTATTGCGCTCAACGTGCTGGTGTTTTTATACGAAGCTTCGCTGAGCGGACCTAATCTGGAGGCGTTGTTCAATACCTTTGCGGTTGTTCCGCGAGAACTCAGCGCCAGCTTTAATACGGGGTTTGGCTTTCCGCACATCACGGAGTGGGGCACGCTGATCAGCGCAGAGTTCTTACATGCTGGTTTTTTTCATGTGGGGGGCAATATGCTCTACCTGTGGATCTTTGGCAATAACGTTGAGGACCAGCTAGGACATCTAAAGTTTTTTGTGTTTTATCTGGTGTGTGGGGTGCTGGCGTCTTTGTGTCAGTGGTATATCGCGCCTGAATCGACGGTGCCTTCGCTCGGGGCTAGCGGGGCGATTGCAGGGGTGATGGGCGCATATATTTTCCGTTTTCCCAAGGTCCGAGTCCTTACCTTCATTCCCATTTTCTTCACGGCTTTTCGGGTTCCGGCCTTGCTGTTTTTAGGCTTTTGGTTTGTTGAGCAGGCGCTGTACGGTATCACTAGCTTGGGCGCACCAGCAGATGTCGGTATGGGTGGTGGCGTTGCCTATTGGGCACATGCGGGTGGTTTTGTATTCGGGGCACTGCTGGGCTATTGGCTAGGACTCTTTGACAACGTAGACAAGGATGTCGCCGACTCGGCAGAAGAAATCACCGATATTATCTCTGGTGAGTGATCTCATCACTGCAAGAGACCCAACAAATAATGCTGATTTGGGAAGGCTAAGCCTATAGAGTCGCTTTTCCTTGGCATGACGCTTCCTAACTTTCTAATTTTCGGTGTGCAAAAAGCCGGAACCACTTCTATCTACAGCTATCTGCAACAGCATACGCAGGTGTTCATGAGTCCGCGCAAAGAAACGGAGTTTCTGGGCCGAGACACGACCCAGCCAGTTGATACAGATGCTTTACTAACGCCGGGTGGCAGAAGGCAGATTGTGACCATTGAAGATTACCGGGCACTGTTCAAGGGTGTGGCTAGCGAGATTGCAATCGGAGAAGCTTCTCCAAACTATTTGTTTCTGCACGAGCGAACAGTCCCTGCCATTCAAAAGTATGTGCCCGACGCCAAGTTGATTGCTATCTTACGCAATCCGGTGGAGCGGGCGTATTCTGACTATCTGATGCACGTGCGAGAAGTCGTGGGTAACCAGAAGCCGCTGGCCGAACAGGTAAAGCTAAGCGCAGACTCTTCTTTTACGCTTTTGAAGGGCCGATATTCTGATGGGATCAAGCATTTCTTAGAAGCCTTTGGACCGCAGCAGGTGAAGATTTACCTGTACGAGGATCTAAAGCAAAACGCAGCGGCGCTGATGGCCGATCTCTATCGGTTCATTGGCGTAGATCATGAGTTTGTGACAGATACCCAGCAGCGACAGCAGCAGGCATCCGTGCCAAAAAATCAGTCAATCAATCAGCTACTGCGTACCAACAATCCAGTGCGATCGGCAGTCGGTACGCTGCTAAGGATGGTAATGCCAGAAGAGACCAGACAGCAGTTGCGATCGCGCTTAATCGCAGCTAATTCCACAGGCAAAGAAGCCCTGCCGCTATCCGAAGCAGACCGCCAGCTGCTCAAAGCCTACTATCGTGAGGACATCCTGAAACTGCAAGCGCTGATTGATCGCGATCTGTCCGCATGGCTGTAGCAAAGATTCGGAGAACTCGCACGCTCGGAGAACTCGCACGTACCCAAATAATTTAAGACAGCGACAATCCCAGAAAACCCACTGGCGCAGGCAGCATTTCACCGCGAAAATCTAGCATCTGTACGAGCAGTAGATATGCGATCGCCAAGACAACCGACACAACCCCAGTGATAATAGCGACAACTTTCGAGCGATCCATATGTCCTTCCCGGCACTTTCTTGTACATATTCTAGTGTTTATAGTGTTGCTCTAATGCGTAATCTCCCGACGTTATAGTTCGGATATAGGTTCTTTCTACCTAGCCTTTGCTACAGGAATATCAATTATGACCGTGGCCTCAATCCCACCTTCGGCGACTTCCCCTACTGCCAACAGCGCTGAGATTTCAGATCGACCGCCGATCATTCAGACTGAACTGCTTCGGAAAGTCTATCGCACTGGCTTCTGGCTAAAGGCAGCGCCCCCTTCGCTTAAGCACTGCTCGCTAGATATCTACAAAGGAGAAACCTTTGGCCTGCTCGGTCCTAACGGCGCGGGAAAGACCACGCTGTTAAAGCTGCTGCTCGGTATTATCAGACCTACAGCAGGCGGTGCGACCTTGATGGGAGAGCCTGCTGGCGATAGCAAAGTCAAAGCGAAAATCGGCTACCTGCCTGAGAATCCCTACTTTTACGACTATCTGACCGGCTGGGAATTTTTGAGCTACACGGCTGGGCTGTTCGGCATCAAGGGGAGAGCGCAAAAGAGGCGAATTGCGGAGCTGTTGGATCTTGTTCAGCTTGATCGTCAGGCGGCTACAAAAAGACAGATGCGCCGCTATTCCAAGGGGATGCTACAGCGAGTGGGCATGGCTCAAGCGCTGATAAACGATCCTGAGATTGTTTTTCTCGATGAACCCATGTCGGGGCTAGATCCGACCGGACGCTATCAGGTGCGTGAGATTATTCTGTCTCTAAAAGCGCAGGGGAAGACGCTGTTTTTTAATTCTCATGTGCTGTCGGATGTGGAGATAATCTGCGATCGCATTGCCATACTTGATCGTGGTGAGATCGTCTGCATCGGTGCGATTAAAGAACTGCTGGGCAATCCAGACTATTACAAAGTCAAAGGCCACGGCGGTAGTCTAGATGTCCTCGACACCTGGCTAAGAGATATCTCCTTTCGTGATGGCTACTGGTATGGCACGCTGCACGGCGATCCGTTTGAGTTTATGTCCTCAGCGCGGCTGATGAATGCTCAAGTTGCCAAGTTAGAGGTGGCAAAACCGACGCTAGAAGAATTTTTCATGGAGCAGATTCACCAAAGACGAACATTTGCGGCTATGGAGGCAGAAAAGACTGCACGGGCTAAAGCTGGGAAGCGATGGTGGAAACGAGGGGGGCGATCGCGCAATAATTTCCAATTGGTACGCTGAACTGGTGGTATCAAATCAAAGCCTGTATACGTAGATGCCTATGCTGAATTACTCTTTTCTATTGCTTGATAGTTGTTAGCGCTAGCAGTTAGCAGTGCGATTATGAATAAAGAAACTGTGTTTAAACCAATCTGTTAGCGAAGTATCTAAGCCGACAAAGAGATGTTAATAAGCTCATAATCTTTCCTTTACTTTCCTCCAGAGCCTGCTTGGTAGCTTAGTCACCAGAACTCATAAGGGTGTGCTTTGGAACTGGATTTAGGGAAAGAAAAGGAGAAAACTCTGTGGCTTTGAACAATCTTATTATCTCGGAATACGTTGAGGGCAGTAGCTTCAATAAGGCGGTAGAACTGTTCAATGGAACGGGTGCTGCTATCGATCTAAGTGACTACAAACTAGAATTTTTCTTTAATGGCAACACCAGCCCTAGCACCACGATCAATCTAAGTGGCACGCTGGCGAGCGGTGAGGTTTATGTTGTTGCAGATGATGGCGCGGACCCGGCGATATTGGCTGAAACGGACCTAGCTAGCGGTGCTAGCTTCTTCAATGGTGATGATGCTGTTGTGCTTAGTCAAGGGACTACGGTTGTTGATTCTTTGGGACAGGTTGGCTTTGACCCTGGTAGCGAGTGGGGTAGCGGTGATACGTCTACCCAGGACAATACGCTCCGTCGCAATACAGATGTGATGATGGGTGATACAAACGTCAGCGATGCGTTTGATCCAGCAGCCGAATGGACTGGCTTTGCTAACGATACGTTCAATGGACTAGGTTCGTACGGTGAAGATGACGGCAGCGGTAACGGCGGTGGCAATGGCGGCGGTACGACAGTTCGAATCTATGAGGTTCAAGGTAGCGGTACGGCGAGTCCTTTGGTTGGCAATACGGTAACGGTTGAGGGAATTGTTACGGGCGATTTTCAAGATGGCGACGCGGATACTAGCCGCAATCTACGCGGGTTCTATGTCCAAGATGTGACTGGCGATGGCGATGCGAATACCTCGGACGGCGTGTTTGTATTTGAGGGCGGTGACTTTTTAACGGATGTTGCCGTTGGCGATAGGGTGAGTGTCACTGGCACTGTAGCTGAGTTCTTTGGTGAAACTCAAATTAGTGCAAGCGCTGTTTCTGTTGTTGAACCTGATAGCGCTAGCATCGCACCTGTTGCAATTGATTTGCCAGTTGTGGATATAATCACGAACTCGGATGGTGAGCTGATTGCGGATCTAGAACAGTATGAGGGAATGCTGGTTACCTTTAACGATACTCTGACGGTTGATGAGTATTTCAACTATGACCGATTTGGAGAGATTGTGCTTTCGGCAGGCGATCGCCCTTTCCAGTTCACGCAGACGAACGATCCGAGCGTTGCGGGCTATCAGGCATTTTTAGAAGACTTGGCTCGTCGTCGGATCACGCTAGATGACGGGCAGTCGATTCAAAACCCCGATCCGCTGGCGTTTCCTGCGCCTGAATTTAGCGACTCGAACAACTTTAGAGGCGGTGATACGGTTACGGGGCTGACTGGTAATGTGCGCTTTAGCCGAGGCAGCGGCGGCTCTGGCGATGAGACTTATCGGATCGAGTACACGGCTGATCCGGTGTTTGTAAACGAGAATCCTCGTCCGCAGAGCTTTGAAGATGTTGGCGGTCGCCTGAAGGTGGTTAGCTTTAACGTGCTGAACTACTTTACTACGCTAGATACTTCTGGGACTAGTACGGCAAATGGCAGCGATCCACGCGGCGCGGACAATGTAGAAGAGTTCGAGCGGCAGACGCAGAAGCTAGTAACGACGCTGCTGGCACTGGATGCAGATGTACTGGGTTTAGTGGAGCTAGAGAATGACTTTTTACCCGGATCTAGTGGGAATGCGATTGAGAATTTGGTGGAAGAGCTGAACGCGATCGCCGGTCCAAACACTTACGACTGGGTAAATCCTGGTCAACAGTTTGTCGATGTCAGCGATGCTATCTCCGTCGGCGCAATCTACAAGACAGATTCTGTTCAGGTCGCGCCGGGCACTAGTCCAGCTATCTTGACAGATAGCAATCTGCCAGTAGGCTTCGCGGGTGAAACTATCTTCGATGGACCCAGCACGAACCGTGCGCCTTTGGCAGTCAGTTTTCAAGAGCTGAGCAGCGGTGAGACCTTTACAGTAGCGGTTAATCACTTCAAGTCAAAAGGCAGCATTTTCGATGCGCCTGGCAACACAGATATTGGCGACGGTGCTGGGAACAACAACGCTATTCGGACTAGAGCGTCCGAGGCTTTGAACGCTTGGCTACAGAGCGATCCGACTAGTAGCGGTGACCCTGACTTCATGATTTTGGGAGATCTCAACGCCTACGCAAACGAGGATCCGCTGAAGGTTCTAGAGTCGGCGGGTTATACGGACCTAGCTGAGGCATTTGCTGAGGGTGAAACGCCTTACTCTTTCTTGTTCGACGGTCAGCTAGGTACGCTGGACTATGGACTTGCGAATGAATCTTTGTTCTCGCAGGTGACGGGCGCAACTGAGTGGCACGTGAATGCGGATGAGGCGGACGCGCTAGATTACAATCTTGATTTTGGTCGCAATCCAGACTTATTTGACGGCACGAATCCTTTCCGAAATTCGGATCACGATCCTTTGATTATTGGGCTTGACTTGGACTCAGAAACTGGCAGTGAACCAGGCGTTATCTTGCTAGGTACTGACGGCGAGGACACGCTAGAGGGAGGCGCTGGCGACGATATTCTCTTTGGGCTGAAGGGGGCCGATCAGCTATTTGGCTTTGCTGGAAGCGATGTGTTGAACGGTAGTAACGGCGACGATCTGCTCTCTGGCGGCGATGGCAAAGACACGCTGCTTGGCGATATTGGCTCTGATATGCTGATGGGCGATGCTGGAAATGATATTCTCATCGGTGGCCTCAATAGCGATAGGCTATTTGGCGGTGACGGCGACGATATCTTGGACGGGGGTAATGGCTTTGATCGCGTGTTTGGCGAAGCGGGCGACGATCTGCTAATTATCGATCGCGGTAGAGATTTCCTAGACGGCGGGATTGGAGAAGACACGGTTCGGTTCTCTGGAATGCGTTCTGACTATAGCTTCAAAGGGAATGCGGACGATTTTCTTGCAACGGGTTCTGGCATTGGCAAGAACACCGTGGTTAATGTCGAGTTCGCGCAGTTCAGCGATGTGCGGGTTGCGACAGTCGAGCTGTTCTAGAAGTTTGTTCATTTCTTTTCAACTGTAATTGGTGGAGGGAGCTGCGTTGTGGCTCCCTTTTTCTATGGCTTTTTTGCGGTTAGCTGTTAGGGCGATCGCTTTAGCAAAGGTATGTTTTGAAAAAATTTAGTCGACTGAAGACTTCAAGACTTTGATACGATACACGGGCCTTTGGATTGTCTGCTTTGGTGTTTGTATGTTTGGCATTAATCTTCAGCGCACGGCTGGGTCTCTAACGTCCGGGCTGACTCTGGACCGATTTGCGTTTGGTCAGTGGCGAGAGGTGAGCCTGCTGCATCGGCTGATGGCTCCTTTTCGAGAGTGGCGGCAGGGGAGCTGGCTGCTGGCCTGGGGCGATGGGATTGCCTGGGTGTTCGCGGCAGCGATTATTGCGCTGGGTCCGTATGTATCAACAACGCTGATTGGCTGGCTGCTGCTGGCGGTAGCTGGTTTTTGGCTGCTGCTAACGGTGAGCGATCAGGCGGAGGGCTGGCTGACGCCATTGCATATTGCGGTGGTGGCTTATTGGGGGGCGATGGTGCTGGCGACGGCGCTATCGCCTGTGAAGATGGCAGCGCTGTCTGGGCTGATTAAGCTGACGCTGAATGTGCTGCTGTTTATGCTGCTGGCTCGAATCTTGCGGATTAAGGAGCTGCGGTCGGGGCTGATTTTGGTGTATTTGGCGACGGCGACTGTGGTGTCTGTGTACGGGCTGCGGCAGTGGTTTTTTGGGGCTGAGGCGCTGGCGACTTGGGTAGACCCGGAGTCGAATTTATCAGGGGCGACACGGGTCTATAGCTATTTGAAGAATCCGAATTTGCTGGCGGGGTATCTGATGCCTGCGGTCAGCTTTGGGGCGATGGCGATGTTTGCCTGGCAGCGGTGGCTGCCGAGACTATTAGCGCTGGTGGTGACGCTGACGAGTAGCGCTTGCCTAGTGCTAACGCTGAGCCGGGGCGGATGGCTGGGCTTTTTGGCAACGGCGTTTGTGATGATGGTGCTGCTGGTGTTCTGGGGAAATTCGCTGTTTTCTCCTTTCTGGCGGCGGTGGGCGCTGCCCTTGCTGCTGTGTGGATCGCTGGCGGTGGTAGTGGCGGCAGTGGTAGTGGTGCCGCAGGTGCGTGAGCGAGTAGTCAGTATCTTTGCGATGCGCAGCGATAGCAGTAATAACTTTCGGCTGAATGTGTACGAGGCGGTGTTTGAGATGATTCAGGCTAGGCCAATTGTGGGAATTGGGCCTGGGAATGAGGCGTTTAACCAGATTTATCCGCTGTATCAACGAACGGGGTATACGGCGCTGAGTGCGTATTCAATTTATTTTGAGACGCTGGTAGAGGGCGGCGCGATAGGCGGGTTGTCGCTATTGTGGATGCTGGTGCTGGCTTTTCAGCAGGGCTGGGCGCAGCTAGGTCGGCTGCGGCAGACACTGGCGGAGGATGGGTATTGGCTAATTGGGGCGATCGCAGGGATAGCTGGTTTGCTGGTGCAAGGGACGTTTGACACGGTGTGGTATCGACCGCAGATCAGCACACTATGGTGGATGCTGCTGGCGATTGTGGCGAGCTTTTATATTGATAGGAATCGTAGGCCAGTCGTTAAACGGCTACCGAGCGCAGAAATGATGCAAGAGGACAGGGGATAGATGGAGTTGCCACAAGCGGCGGCAGGACTAACGGAAGCGACTTCGGTAGCGATCGCACAGCAGATTCAGTGGGTGCCAATAGAGATGCCGACTGAGGTGCCGATGGGTGCTGTGATGACTAGCTATGTCTGCCAGGGAGAGGGAACGCCGGTGCTGCTGCTGCCTGGGTTCGATAGCTCACTGCTAGAGTTTCGGCGGCTGGTGCCTTTGCTGGCAAAGTCTTGCCGGGTATATGCGATGGATTTGGCTGGGTTTGGGTTTTGCGATCGCACTGTTCTAGAGGACGTGAATCCGGCGCTGATCAAACAGCATCTAAAGGCGTTTTGTGAGCAGGTAATCAAAGAGCCAGTTGTGCTAATCGGCGCGTCGATGGGCGGCGGGGTGGCGATTGATTTTGCAACTAGCTACCCAGATCAGGTAAAGCAGCTAGTGCTAATTGACGCAGTGGGGTTTGCGGCGGCTTCGGGTCCTGGCAGGTTAATGGTGCCGCCTTTTGATCAGTGGGCGACAGATTTCTTGCGCAGCGCGTGGGTAAGAAAAAAGATTAGTGAAAGGGCTTATTACAGCAAGGCGTTTGTGACGCCGGATGCTGAGATCTGTGCTTCTTTACATGTGCAGATGCCGGACTGGTCGCGATCGCTGATCTCTTTCACTAAGAGCGGTGGATACAACTTTTTGAAAGAGAGGATTGCGCAGATTACCCAGGAAACGCTGGTGCTGTGGGGTAGACAGGACCAGATCTTGGGAATTAAGGACGCTGCGCGGTTTGAGAAAACCTTGAGCAACGGCAAGCTGGTCTGGATAGAGGACTGCGGCCATGTTCCGCATTTAGAGCAGTCTGAGATAGTAGCAAGTCGTATCATAAGTTTCGGAGCGGATCAAAGTTAGGCAATACTTTAGCGCGATTGTGTCTAAGGAGTCGCGCATAAATGACATATGGTCGAAGTGCCGAAGTGCTGCTTCCAGGCCGAAAGTAACATATTGTGATGACCAAACAATACCTTCGTACCGTAGACTCTGTCTTCTCGAAGAGTAGCATTTAGTACAGGCTATATAGCTTTGCTATACCGGGTCCGTCTAACCTGATCACCTTGATGGAGAACATTCCTTCCTACTGGGTTTCTATTCAAGATTCTATGGATTTGCGAGTGGGTGATCCGAATGACACAAGCGATCGCGATCGGTTAAAGGCTCAGTCTCCTCTATTTGGACTAGCGGGGGCATTTGAACAGAAATCTACGGTTATGAAGTTGGCAGCGCTCATAAGCTAATATTCACAAGGGTTTCATCTGCTGATGCCATAGTTTTGAGACCAAGCGTGGTTTCGATCCGCCTAGTACGTAGATTAGGAGATAGAAAGCTGGATGGAGAATAAGCTCCCCTGTCCTAAAACGCTCTTTACCGTAAGCTGTCCTCCGTGCTGATGAGCAATGGCCTTTGCGATCGCTAATCCAAGACCTGTGCCGCCCGTTTTACGCGCCCTGCTACTCTCTACGCGATAGAACCGTTCAAAAATTTGAGCTTGTTCACTTGTTGGAATACCAATTCCAGTGTCTTTAACGGTAAGGATGGCAGTGCGATCGCGAGTTGTTGTTAGTGCAACTGTCACAGCTCCCCCCGTAGGGGTGCAACGAATACCGTTGTCGATTAGGTTAGCCACTAATCGGTAAAGCTGCGATTCATTGCCCAACACGTAAACGTCATCAGCATCTGGTAACTGACAGCTTAGATCGACAGCAGCAGCGAGTGCCAGTTCCTGATATTCCTCAGTCAGATCAGCAATCAAATCATTTAAACAACAGCGCTTGAAGGATGGCCGTGAAACAGCTTGTTCTAAGCTGGCCAATAATAGTAAATCTGCGATGAGCTGGCTCATGCGGCGACCCTGCCGCTCAATGGTCTGTAGTCTGTAAGGAATCTCTTGTAATTGGGTTTGGGGTAATCTGACCGCAGCCTCTACCGTTGCTAAAAGGCTGGACAGGGGAGAGCGTAGCTCGTGAGCGGCATTGGCTGTAAACTGCTGCTGCTGCTGGTAAGACTGATAAATTGGCTGCATTGCTAATCCCGATAGCCCCCAGCTAGATGCACCTACTAACACCAGCGCTAGCGGCAGTCCCAGCGCCAGCGTCCAGCGAATCCGTCTTGTTTCTGCATCAAAGTCTGATAAGGTTCGACCGACTTGCAGATACCCCCAGGGTGAATGCGTGTGAACCTCATCCGACTCAGAATGTTGATGAGGCGCACCATGCAGAATGGTAGTGAACTGCTGGTAGCGCGGCTCGTTCTTTATGCTGAGCGTTTGCCAAGGAGCTGGATTTAGCCGATCTGATAGCTGCGGTTGATTCGGTGAGAAGGCTAGCAATTTCCCCTCACGGTCGAAGAGTCGGATGTAGTAGGTAGTGCGATCGCTCACCCCTAGCGTATGTCGTTCAATCAGGGTTGGCGTAGCATCGCAGGGCTGGTCAGCGAGGCACAAATCTGGAAGAATCTGCTGTAGTACCGTTGTCGGCGCAGCCGATACAGGCAGCATCGGCTCCAAACTATCGTGTAGCGTCCCCGCAATCGATTCAATCTCTCGTTCTAGCGCCACCCACCGAGACTGCATTAGCACTCGATACATGACTAACCCTGAGAGGCCCAAAATACTGCCCGTCACCAAGGCATACCAAAACGCTAGCCACAGGCGACTACGGCGAAACAGTTGCTGACTCGTTCCTTCTCTTCTCCCTTTCCTCATAACAATGAAAGCCGGTAGCCCTGCCCTCGCACCGTTTCAATCGGACAGTCACAGCCGTAGCGAGTAAACTTGCGGCGCAATAGACGAACTTGAGCAGCGACCACATTGCTGATCGGCTCCTCATCTAGATCCCAAAGCTGCTGGCGAATTTTACTACTAGAGAGAACTCGATTGGGGTTTTGCATCAGGTAACTCAGCACTTGAAACTCCTTCGTCGTTAAAGGAATTGACTGTTGCTGCCCTGGCAGATTTACTTGCAAGGTTGTATTCGCATCGTCCAGTACAAACGGCCCTACTGCTAGCTGCTGAGGGTGCCATTCGGGAGATCTCCGCTGCAACGCTCGCAGCCGCGCCAGTAGCTCTGCCATCACAAACGGCTTCACTAAATAATCGTCCGCACCAGCGTCCAACCCTGCAATCCGATTTTCGGATTGACCTAACGCGGTCAGCATCAGAACTGGCAATGAACTTTGCATAGCCCGCAATCGCTGGCATAGTTCTAAGCCTGAGAGTCCTGGCAGCATCCAATCAAAAATCGCCACGGTGTAATCTGTCCACTGGCTGTCTAGATAGTCCCAGGCACTGGCACCGTCTGTGGCCCAATCCACCACATATTTCTCGTCCACCAAAACCTGCTTGATGGCCCGTCCTAGATCTTCCTCATCCTCAACCAGTAGAACGCGCATAGCCCTAACACACCTAACACGATTGACTCCGAGCCAATCCTACCGGAGATGAATCCATTTCATCTCGATTTCATACCCCCTGTGGCATTCTGGCAGGAACTTGGCGGCACTTGCTAAAAGCCTGCTCCTAAAACTGTGAGGAAATCCGATGAAAACGCTAACTGCATTCGCGTCCGTCCTAGCGCTCAGCCTATCCCTAGCGACTCCCGCCCTTGCCCATGTTGGTCATGGCGACGAGTTCCAGTCATCTGGCGGCGTCAACCGCGTTGAAGTCAAAGCCGATACGGATGCTCTGCTTGGCATTCAGGTCAATCCTATTGAGGCTGCGGCTGACGAGGGTAGTGCCGTCCTGATTCCTGTTACTGCTCTTGTCGATGATAATGGTCGGCAGCTCGTGTTTGTTCAGTACGACAACTTTTACGAACCCGTGGATGTTGTCACGGGTGAAACGCAGGGTGAACTGATTGAAATCACGGAAGGTCTATCGGTAGGTGAGCAGCTCGTCAGTCAAGGAAGCCTGTCTCTCTATGCCGAATCTCGTAAAACGCAGACGGCTGAGGCTCCAGACACAGCCTTGGAAACAACAACAACAGAAACGACCATTATCGAAGAGACTACCGAAGAGCCGGTAGCAGACGCCAGTGCAGCTCAGACTACCGAAGAGCCATCCAGCGGTTTTCCTGTCGGTATTGTTGTTGCATTAGCTGCGATCGCTGCGGTTGGTGCTGGCGCAGTAGCTTTGCTCAAAGGGAAGAACAATAAGAAAGATTTCTCATAGTACTGTAGCGTCACTCTCATTTTTAATAGCTCTTTTACCTGCACTATAGATGCCTTAACACGTAGATGTTTAACGCCCTTTTAAACAACACCCTTAAAAACGCGATCGCTCAGCGCTGGTTTATCGTTGCCGCCGCTATTCTGATTACCCTTTGGGGACTATTTAGCGTCACTCAGATGCCGCTAGATGTCTTTCCTCCCTTTGCACCGCCCCAGGTTGATATTCAAACCGAAGCGGTGGGACTAGCGCCCGAAGAAGTGGAAACCCAAATTACCGTCCCCATTGAAAGCACCGTCAACGGCCTGCCAGGGGTAACCACTGTCCGCTCTTCTTCTAAGGTAGGGCTTTCGATGGTCAGCGTGGTGTTTGATCAAGAGGCCGATATCTACAGAGCGCGTCAGGCAGTGACTGAACGCCTCCAGCAGGTCACTAGCCAGCTCCCTGAGAGTGCCAATGCCCCAGAAATTTCGCCGCTCGTTTCGCCGCTAGGCACGATTCTGCAATATTCATTTACTGTAGAAGATTCCGAAGAAGCCTCGGAACAGACCTCACTGATGGAGTTGCGCCGCCTAGCTGACGTCACCCTCCGAAATCAGATTCTCTCGGTTCCAGGTGTTTCTCAGGTCACCGTCTACGGCGGCGACGAACGTCAGGAACAGATTTTGGTTGATCCAGAACGCCTCCAGGCGCTGAATGTCTCCCTTAACGAAGTCACTGCCGCCGCTCAAGCCGCTAACGCTAACGCACCGGGAGGCTTTCTTATTGGCGGTGGTCAGGAACTGCTCGTTCGCGGTGCAGGTCAGGTGCAGTCTGTCGAAGACCTACAAAACTCCGTTGTCAAAGTTCAAGATGGCGAGCCAATTCTGCTGCGAGATGTGGCCCAAGTCCAAACAGGGCCAGCCCTCAAGCGCGGCGATGCTAGCTTTAATGCTCAGCCTGCCGTTGTTCTAATGATTAACAAGCAGCCCGATGTAGATACCCCTACCGTGACCCGAGCTGTCGAGGCAGTGATGGCTGATCTACAGCCCACCTTCCCGGCTGACGTTCAGGTAACGCGCACATTCCGCCAGTCCAACTTCATTGATGCTGCTATTCGTAACGTCAGTGGCTCCTTGGTGCAAGGCATTGTTATTGTTTCGATCATCATGCTGCTGTTTTTGATGAACTGGCGTACGACCGTTATTACCCTCAGCGCGATTCCGCTCTCTCTACTAATTGGGCTGCTGTTTATGAAAGCCTTTGGCCTGGGTATCAACACAATGACGCTGGGTGGTCTAGTTGTTGCGATTGGCTCGGTAGTTGATGATGCCATTGTCGATATGGAGAACTGCTATCGCGGCCTGCGACAAAATCAGGCTCAGGGCAATCCTAAGCCGCCGCTTCAAGTGGTTTAC
Source organism: uncultured cyanobacterium (assembly GCA_963772185.1). Lineage (GTDB taxonomy): Bacteria > Cyanobacteriota > Cyanobacteriia > Phormidesmidales > Phormidesmidaceae > Phormidesmis. Next base: position 55,088 of record CAVYWR010000036.1, read on the forward strand.
GAAACTTCTACTCAGGTGCGTTTGGCAGTTATCTTCTCTACGGTCATTATTGTTGTTGTTTTCGCACCGATCTTTAGCCTAACGGGTGTAGAAGGGCGTATCTTTGCACCGATGGGGCTAGCCTATCTGTTTTCTATTGTCGCCTCAACGCTGGTGGCGATGACCCTTTCTCCGGCTCTGTGTGCGATTCTACTCGCGAATCAGACCCTACCCCAGGAAGGCACTGTGGTCTCACGTTGGGCTGAACGGCTTTACCGTCCTTTGCTTAATTTATCTATCCGCGCTCCACAGATTATTCTGGGCGTTGCGCTAGCGGCTCTGGTTGCCACCTTCGCCATTGTTCCTTCCCTCGGGCGCGTGTTCCTACCGGAGTTTCAAGAAAAGTCCCTAGTCAACTCAATGGTTTTGTTCCCTGGTGTCTCACTCGACATCACGACAGGTGCCGGTAAAGCGCTGGCGACTTCCTTACAGGACGATCCGCTTTATGACTGGGTGCAGGTAAGGGCCGGACGCGCCCCTGGCGACGCTGATGGGGCAGGCGTCAATATGGCCCATGTTGATATTGAGCTGAGTGACCAAGCGCTTAAGGATCGCGAAGCCAGCGTTCAGCAGCTTCGTGAAAAGTTTCTGGCGCTGCCGGGTGTAGCTCCTAATATCGGTGGGTTTATTTCTCATCGCATGGACGAAGTGCTTTCGGGGGTGAGAAGTGCGATCGCGATTAAAATATTTGGCCCTGATCTGGCTGAACTGCGTAGCATCGGTGAGCAAATCCGCGACACGGTTGAACCGATAGAAGGTATTGTCGATCTTCAGCTCGAACCTCAGCTTCCTATCCGGCAAGTTCAAATTCAATACAACCGCGAAGCAGCGGCGAGCTACGGTCTCAGTATGGCTGCTATCTCAGAAGTAGTTGAAACCGCCCTCAATGGCCGCGTCGTTTCCCAAGTACCCGAAAATCAGCAGCTAATCGATATTACGGTCGCGCTACAAGACTCAGCGCGTAACAGTTTAGACGCTATTCGTGCCATTCCGCTTTCTACCGCCACTGGAGAAATTATCTCTCTCGAAGCGGTTGCCAGTGTCGATTACGGCATGGGCGCTAATGTCGTCAACCGAGAAGATGTCTCGCGCCTCATTGTGGTTTCTGCTAACGTCGCTGAGCGCGATTTGGGCAGTGTTGTCGGTGATATTCAGGCCCAGATTCGTCAAAACGTGCAGCTGCCCAGCGGCTACTTCATTCAGTACGGTGGTCAGTTTGAGTCCGAGCAGCGAGCCACCAACAGTTTGCTGGTATATAGCCTCTTGGCAGCGATTGCGATCGCCATCTTAATGTTCTTCTCGGTCAAGTCCTTACCTGCCACCGTCGCTATCATGCTCAATTTGCCTCTAGCCTTGGTTGGTGGCATTCTTTCTATCTTGCTAACCGGAGGTGTACTATCTGTCGCCTCTTTGATTGGCTTTATTACGCTCTTTGGTGTCGCCGTTCGCAACGGTCTCTTGCTAGTAGACAACTACAACCGTAAGTTTGCCGAAGGTATGCATCCCAAAGAGGTCATCGCTAAAGGCTCTCTAGAACGGGTTAATGCCATCCTTATGACGGCGCTCACCTCAGCACTAGGAATGCTGCCCCTCGCTATTGCCAGTGGCGCGGGAAACGAAATTCTACAGCCGCTAGCCATTGTTGTTTTGGGGGGACTGTTCACTTCCACGGCCTTGACGTTGCTAGTGATTCCAGCCCTTTACGCCAAGTTTGGGAAATGGTTGGTTCCGACCAATGTCTAACGCTGACGCAAGTGTTAGTCTGCTGTTCAAACTCTGTGTTTGATTCGTTTAGAGCGTAGATAAGACTAGCAAAGACCACTGAAATTCATAGTTTGCAAACCAAGAGTAGTCTCAATACTCTTAACTATTTTATTAAAAGCAGCATCTGTACCGAAAACGATAGATATCTAGGTAGGTGTCTATTCCTCGGCAAGCAAAAATAGCTGCATTGAGAATGCAGTGGTGTAGTCAAGCTCACTATGAAGAAAGGGGTGGCGGCAAAGCCTTTTCCAGCGTTGCTAACTCCTGTTGAAATCTAGAGAATCCATCTTGAGTCCATTGAGTGATCTCATTGATTAATGTGTTTAGGGTGAAGGCTTCAAAGCGTGTATTGAGGGTAGCCAGTACGGTCATGATGACGCCCCGACGCTTTGCCCCCGACTGGCTTTTGCTGGTTCTGCCGCTCTTTCTGACCATCGCCTCATGACGAACGTTGCGCTCACTGCGGTTGTTGGTAGCCTCCACTTCAGAGTGAGCAACAAAGACAAACAACGCATCTATGCCACGTATCAACTCCTTGTGTAGCCGAATGAACGCTTGTTCATGAGCACTCATCGTTTCGCTGTCAATCTCTGTGTCTGCTAGGTCACATAGCTCACAAATGCGGTCTTGAAGAAGGATCACTTTCTCAGCTCTACCCACACTCAACCGCTGGTCTTTTTGCCACCGAATCGCCTGCTGATAGATGGTGTAGAGTTCATCTAAAAACTGTTTGTAAGCGGCTTCATCAGGATACTGGAGCATCAGCTTAATCGCTTTACGAAGTAAATGCGCCCAACAGAGCTGATGCTCTAGAAACAGCGACTGATAGGCACCATAGTCATCGGTGACGCCAATCCCTAAGAAGTGCTCGCCTAAGATAGCCTCAGCCTCGGCTTTGCCGCGCCCGACACCACAGCGAAGCGTTGGCTTGCGTCTTACTCAAGCCTAAGCCCGTGAAAAACTGCACCACAGAGCAGACATGGTCTAGCGATATGCCCGTCCAATAGTGCAGGAACGCCACCGTCAGAATAATCTCTACGCCATACTCACTCTGACGGCTGCGCAGTCCTGGCACTTCGGGAACATTCAGGCTTTTAGGCAGGGCGTAAAGGTGATAGCAAATATACTTAGCTTGGCCCGCCACTAGACGCCACCCATACTGCACTCGTCGCTCTATACAATCTGTTTTCGCAACCCTAGGCTCATATAGATTGACATGCTCATCGACCAAATCTAGTTTGATATGGTGTGGACGTCGCCCCGTTGCTTGCTTGCCCCGCTTGCTTTTCACCTTTCCTTTGTTCTGCTCTACGCTGTAATTCTCACTGAACTTCGGAGCCTTGGATGATTTGGCACTTCCCTGCTCATGCAGCAGGGCTTTCAGGGCCGCGTTCTCTGCTTTCAGGGCCGCGTTCTCACTCTTCAACTGTTCGACACGAGACGTCAGGCTTGACACTTGACTGCCAAGTTCTGTTAACACGCTTAGAATCTCGTCTGTCGGCATTAATTCACTGCCTACTCGCTGATGTCCTAACTAGCCCAAAATCTAACACAGACTGCTCCTTATCAGAAAATAGACACCTACATATCTAGTGCAGCGTCAAAGCTTAATTTGAGGGTAAATGGAAGTCAGTTTATATCTCGCATCTTCCACTTTCATCTGCCAATCGACACCTCGCTGAGTGCTGTTGACATCGGTTGACCAAGCCGCAATTTCATCGCGCAACGTTTCGATATCGCCAAAGCGTCTACCGTCAACGCACTGCCGCGTCATCGTGCTCAGTTCATTCTTAGCTACATTCAACCAACTGCCGTGCTTCGGGGTGTAACAAAACTCAATACGTCGCCCCAACTGCCGCGCCCGCTCGGCCTCGATAGGTTGCCGGGTCTCTTTATGCAGCGGCACCGGCTGTTCGTCCATACAAATGACCGGACATTCTGGGTTATACGGACGCGCGTAAACATCGAGGACTTCTTCCATCTGCGCCACATATTCGCCATCCGCATCTGGCGGTATCACCCAGTACGCTATCTTGCGGTTGGTCATGCCGTTTTTTTCAGCGTCTGACGTACGGTTTCGTAACTGACGGACTCTACGATACCGAGCTCCACGACTTTGCGTGCCAGTAAGCGCAATGACCAGGTCGCATAGCCTTTTGGCGCTTCCCCTAAACGCATGGCAATCACTTGCGCTTCTTGCTCACCATCAAGCAACTTCTTGGTTGGCGGGGTGCTACGCTTGAGGCCGTTGAGGGCAACTTCAAAGCTTTGGATGACGAGTCGTTTGCGGATGTTTTCGACTGTTTGGGTGCGACAGCAAAACGCTTCTGCAATCCGCGCATCGGGCTAGTTGGAGCCGTCTGCATCTGCTTTTAATAGAATTTGAGCCCGTCGAACTTTTTGGCTGCTGCCTTTGAGTTTCTTGATCCCTGCTCGTAGTTTATTGCGTTCTGATTCACTGAGTTTAACGAGGTATCTTTTCGGCATAGGAAGAATTGCTTTTTCCTATCTGACGCGACTCACCACAACATTGTTGCCTTCCCTCATTTTTAGTCTTGACGCTGCACTAGTAGTTGCTTCAGCCCCGCTGACAAATCTGTTTGGGCCGCAGGGCAGGAATTATGTAGATTTGCCCATAGTTATTATCGGAGGCGCTCACGATGTGGCTTCTCCTATCGTACTAGAACAGATGCACGCATTCCAATGATTGCAGACTGAGCACAAGTACTTTTATCTGGCCGAAAACACAGCGCATACGCCAGAGATGAATCGATTTATTCTGAATATGGTCCGTCCACAAAGTGATGTTGTAGATAGGTTCGATTACTCAGAAAGAGCGCTCTTTTCTTTAAAGGTTTCTTTGATGATTGCTCACGGAAAAGTTCATCTGCTTGAGGACAAATCGTATCGGCCCTACTTAAGTTCAGCGTACGTCGAAGCTATTAGTCCCGAACCTACTCGGCTTCATTTGCTTAGAACTATCCTACAAGAGCACTAGTAAAATGCTTCCTGTTGTTATGTCCTAGTTCAGTGCTGAATGACTAGTCCTTCGTAGGCAATTGTAGTGTTAGGATGGTTGGCTCGAATGTCTAACTGTAGCTGGTCTAGGACAATGTCGTTTTGGATGGGGCTGTGGTGAAGTAGCGCTAGCTGTTTTACGTTTGCCTTCTCAATGAGGATGATGCCTGCTTGCCAAGACTGAGAGGATAGATGATCTGTGTGCTGTATGGACTGGAGATAGGATAGATCGCAGTAGGTGCCGTCGTGGATGAGCAAGTCAGCTTGGTCGATGAATGACGAAAAGTCCGGACTAGGCTGTTCTAGAAGGGTATCGGTGGCATAGACAACGACGAGGTCTTGCCAGGTGAGACGATAGCCCATCGCGCCTGTCTTAGTGTTAATCAGCAGGGTTTCTACTAAGATATCGCCAATTTGAAAGCTATCTTTTTCGAGTAGCGTATGGAAGCTGAGGTCAGCTTGCATATTTTGCAGGGGCATGGAAAAGTGAGGCTGTAGCATCTGATCGGTCAGACAGTGCTTGATTGAGGCCCCGTTCAGGGCGACGCCACCGTATACAGAAAAGCGGTTACCAGGTACAAAAGCGGGCTGAAAGAAGGGAAAGCCCTGAATTCTATCCCAGTGAGTGTGAGTGAACAGAAGATGGGCATTAATGCTGGTGTCCTGCGCTTGACTAATTTCTTGCAGGTGTTGGCCTAGACTGACTAAACCAGTGCCCCCGTCAAAAATAAGTCGGTGACCGCCCATCAGTACTTCTACGCAGGCTGTATTGCCTCCGTACCGCTGATTGGCAAGACTAGGCGTTGGTACGCTGCCTCTTACGCCCCAAAATTTGACTAGCGCCTGACTTTCTTCTGGCAGATGGGTATCTGCTATTGACGCAGTTTGTCTGGGGTCGATGTCAAGAGTCGGAAGAGCTGTATTCATTGAGGCGCGTTGCTTACTAAGTAGCGGACCAGGCTGTCCTTAGTGAGCCCAGGGAAAGGAGGGTAGGATCTCGGTGTTTACATTGATTTTGGACGGAGGAGAGGATGGGTGGAATGATGCTACAGAAAAAGCCCTGAAGGGTTTATGCTTCAGGACTTTTTCGACTAGTTTAGTGAGGGTATACTAGCTGGCGGCTTTGATACATTCGTCGATTAGGGGTTGAACCTGGTCTAGGTTTTTCCAGCCGAGAACTTCGCACTCTTTTTTCTCTAGGTTTTTGTAGGTTCTAAAGAATTCGGAGATCTCTTCTAGGCGATGTGGCTCGATATCGTCAATGGTTTTAACGTTGACATAGCGGGGGTCATCTGCGGGAACGCAAAGGATTTTTTCATCGCGATCGCCCCCGTCAATCATTTCCATCATGCCAATTGGCCGAGCGGGAATCACACACCCAGGAAAGGTCGGCTGGTCCATGATCACCATGCCATCTAGCGGATCGCCATCGTCGGCTAGGGTGTTTGGAATAAAGCCGTAGTCATAGGGGTACTGCACTGAAGAGAACAGCACGCGGTCTAGGGCGAACGCGTTGATGTCCTTGTCGAACTCGTACTTGTTCTTGCTGCCAGCAGGAATTTCAATTAGTACGTTGACGATACCAGCCTTTGGCTGTGCGGGAATACGGGCTAAATCCATAGCTGCTCCTTGATGATTTCTGAGTAGTAACTGCGCTTTTAAGGTAGAGACCTTTGCAGTATTCTACGGGAGAGCGGGGAGCAGATGGTATGCCTTTGCACGGTTTTGTTTTAGCGTGCGCCAGCTTCAGCTTACCTTCGCATTTACTGTGTCTAGGTAAGCGTACGCTTACGTCTCTGCGGCTGACTTCACTTCTATCGCTTCACTTTTGCGCTTTTATAAAAACAGCTTGTGATTGCTGTGGTATTTCTATCTCGATGGTCTTAAAGTTTGATATTGCATATAGGGGCAGAGCAAGGGTAAGCGTGGTTATGAGTACGCCCACTAAGTTTGCAATATGACCAGGAGGTTGTTCGGCCGGGTGCTCGGGGCTAGCAGATTCCATACAGAGAAAAAGAGAGATAGAAAGGACAGGCAGCTGACGATATTAACTTTACTTTAGCTTTACACTTTCATGGTAGCTAAGAGGTCTGTTTTCAGCACACGCAGTCTCATTTTATTCACATTTTCGTTACTTTTATGAGTGCAAATACTCACAAAAGTAATGGGATTGGCTACGACTGTTGGGATTCTAGTAGGACTCTCACCGTTTGCAGCTCTTGCAAAATGGCTTGAAGCAGCCGATTGGTCTCGGTTTCAATGGGCTGCGCTACTTCGATAGTGACTTGCTTGATGCCTAAAACTTCTTGGGCGAAACGAGCGACTTCATTAGGATGAAACATCAGGGGAGCTTCTTTATCGACTCTGACCTCGGGGTTGAGCCGCTTGGCGTCGAAAGGAAGATTGAGCAGCTTTGGGTCTGTGTTGGCGTAGCGGTAAACAGACGCACGAGACCGATTTAGAATCTTTTGAACAGATTCAATTGGTATTAACTGCTCGGTAGCCTCGACTACAACTCTATTGACAGGCGAATCGGTATTAACAGTGTCCACTGACTGACTCATAACAGTTTTATCTTAATGCAAGACTCAATAATCTTAGCTAAAGTCTAGAGATTAAACGTATTAGTCTCAATTTTATTAGTAGTCCGTTATGTAGACTTAACTGTATGAATATGGGACTTATATAGATTCAAATAAGTCTTATAAAAAGATTGAAGATTAAGGTTCTAGCATCAGCACCCACGGAAAGCAAACCACCTCGACCGGATGCTGGTAATCGAGAGGTGAGTCCGCAGAGGTCTGCGCGCAGAGGAGCCGCAGTGCCCGTGCGGCTAGCATCGCTGCCATCAGTTTCACCTTACTTTGGAGATTCAACTGAGCGCTAGAGTTCCAGCCTTCTGAGTTGTAATTTCATGTCAAAGCGAGTCTACCTAACATCATTTTAAGACTCATAATTGTTTTTAGTAGTCTCATAGTAAGACAATCGAATTCTTATCTATAATTTGCGTTAGATCTCAACGACGCACCTTTCAATTGCCGAGAGGCATAATCTTGTGATCGCCTCTACGGCTGACTACAAACTTACTTTGGCACGCTCCCTAATTCTTTTGTGAAAGGCAGCTTTACTTTGGATGCTAGTCCGATTCGTTGAAGGCTTTGGATGAAAAAGAAAGTAGGATCTGGGAGATATTTGATCTGACCGTTGATTCTTGTAATGCCCTGACGTGCTGACCAAGGATAGGCATGGTGACAGTTATGCCAGCCTTCACCCAATGTCAGAAAGGCAACTAAAGCGTTGTTGCGACTGTGGTCTTCTGAGTGGAAAGGCTGGGAACCAAATTTGTGGCAGAGAGAATTGACTGTGGCTACACCGTGAAAAAGGAGGGTAGTACTAATAAAGAAGGCAGCTAGATACTCGCTTCCGCCAACGAGATAAGAGAGTATGCCGAGGGCTACTGCCGGGACGATATGGAGACGGTCGAGTATCTTTAGAACGGGATCTTGTTCGACATCAGCAGGAAGTTTGGAGGGAAGGAAATTTCCAAGGAGTAACCACTGGTAATGAGACCACCAAAAGCCTCGAGTTGAGTTGTGAGGATCGCCAGCGTTGTCGGAGAAAAGATGGTGCTCGTCGTGGTGGCCTTTCCACCAACTTGGGCCCATCTGACCGGCAGATGAGGCGATCGCACATCCAATCCACTTAACGATCTTAGGTGTGCTGTAAGACTTGTGCGTCAGCAGGCGGTGGTAGATGCCAGTGATGGCGAGCATTCTGATCCAGTATAAAGAGATAATCCATAGCCATGCACCCAAACTGAGCCCTGTGATTAGGGCTAGTAGCGAACCGATATGGCAGCTAATGATGAAAACTGGACCTGTCCAGTATGCAGCTAGCACTAATTTTGAGTAGTTTTGCTGCGGATGCTGTGGGGATGCTTGCTCTGGTATGGATGAGTTTGGTGATAGAGGCTGCGTACGAGATATGCTTTTCGATGGCATCAAGTTTGTTTTCCTTATTAAACCAGTGAGGTATGCCAAAGAACGACATACCTCACGGTGGCATGATTGAATGATTGCGCTCTCTATCTTAGGACTGTTTAGATGAAGAAATATGTCGTAAGAATACGGGCAAGCGAAAGAGCAAATAGTACCAAGCCGAAGAATTGCTGCTAGCGTGTCTACTGCTGCCTGAAATGAATGCGAATCTAGTCAGAAAACGGTCGGGTATTTAGTCCAAAGCTAGTCCTTTTTATTTCTAGTGCCTCTAAAACCTTTCCTTTGCAATAGTTTTATGCATCTGACTGTTTGCGGTACACGCAACTAGTCAAACAGAATATCTAAGGACATACCCTGTGGACTGGGTCTACTGAGCGCCCTAGCTGGAGAACTGCTTAATAGCCGAAATAACCCAGGCAACCGCTAAGCTTGCCAAAATCGCCATCTCTAGAATCATCAAACCGGGCACAGTTCGAAAGCTAGATTGCCAAGCCCGCCGACACGCCCGCACGGACCACCACGCCGAAATATGGCTCCGCCAAAGTGTAGGGCCATCTATCTCACGAAAATGCCGACTAAACATAGACAGCAGCAAAGGCGTTCCGCCAACTTTGGCATTGAGTAGGATGTGGAGCGCGATCGCAATTACCATCACCGCCCAAGCAGCCAAATGCGCATATAGCCTGTACCGAATGCATTCGGTACAGGCGCGTCACTTGACCCGTTGTAATATAAGGCTTTCATCCTGCAAACTGTACCTCAGTCAAGTGACCAAGGCTATAGTACCAAGCATGGTCCAACTCACCCTTTGGCAACCACGTCTTATCCATCATCTTGCCACTAAAAAGCGCAAACGTTAAAGCAACTAGCGCTAACGTATTAGAGAAGCGGCTAAGTGTGTACCACCAGATTGGCTTTCTTGTGAGAGCAAGGCTATTCAGTGAGTCCGGTTGAACCAGACGCCTTCGTCCCCAGTGAAATGCATAGACTACAAAAGCAGGAAATATTAGCAGGGTATACAGCCCAAATGTTCCATGTACACCTTCAATATCTAGATAAATCGGCAGTGGTAAGTCGAGCCATCGCCCATCGTAAGTATCGTAAGTCCAAAGCGCCGTTAGGATAGCCGCTATCAAAAAAAGTCCAGTCAGCCCATGCAGGATACGCAGAAGTAACGGCTGATAGGGTTTAGAAAGACTCATAGCTGCCCCGTGTCACTACTACCAGAGGTTTTGGATTTTCTCACAACCATACAATCCTTGTTCTCATGGTGAGACTCATATAGACAAAACTGAGTCCAAAACAACACAACTGAGACTTGAAACAAGATAAGCTTTATTTTATCTCTACGCTTTGAATCAATATTCGCAGAAGTTCTTCCAGATCAGCAGGCACCCGATAAAGATTCAAATCCTGAGTCACTTCACGAGATTGACGGCTGAACTGACCAAACTGCCAAATATTGCCAGTTGAGATCGCCCCTCGAATAATCGGCTGCTCAGACTCTATCCATTGGTCTAGCGCAATCAACTCAATAGCAAGCTGCACAAAGCTACGCTCTAGATCTTCATTTTTAGCTTCTATCACCACAAAAGTCTGATCGTTTTGCAGCAAATAGTCCAAAGACCCCTTGAGCTGATTACTTACCGCAACTGGATATTCTACGTTGAGAGTAGCATTAGTGTAGTGCAGCAAGTCAGTGATAACCGGAGCAATCAAGAATTCTCTACGAGCCATTTCGCTAGTAAGGCTAAGACGAGGAAGACTTTCTTCGATACGCGACCTAAGATCATTCAGGCGATCAAGAGGACCATCATAGAGAGACAGATCTAGAAAACGGCGCTGAAGGGAAACACTAAAGTGCGCCAGAATGTCTTGAGGAGCGAAGTTCAGCTTAAAATAGTCAGAAAACGTATAGGACTGCTCAGGCTTAATAATGGCGGCTCTAGGCATAGCGAAAATCTTCGATGAGCTATTCCTCTCCTCAATAATGCAGTAGAGAATGCAGTAGAGGAAAGGGCAAATATGACTACAGTTTAGTTGAAAGACGGCATTCTAGAGGAACATCTAATTATTACCACAGGGGCATCTTTAGACTATTCTGAAATCAGAATGTGAGAGCCGTTGTTGTCCTTATACACATCTATGCGGGTCTGAAAGGCTTCGCGAAAGTGGGGCATGTGGGTGATGGTGAGAATACAGGCAAAGTCGGGCGCGATCGCCTCAATAGCTGCAATCAATCGTTCACATCCGGCTCTATCTTGCGTACCAAAGCCTTCATCGACAATCAGCATCTGTAGGGCCGTACCTGATCGCAGTGCGAGCAGTCTGGCGATTGCAAGCCGAATGGCAAAGTTCACTCTAAACGCTTCACCGCCTGAATAAGTCTCATAGGGCCGTGTCCCCCTGGCATCCGCAATCAGAATGTTCAAAGTATCAATCATCTTCTTTTTATCCCGTCCGGTCCGCTGCGTCACAAACCTAACGTGGAGCTGATAGTTACTTAATCTACCTAGAATTTGGTTGGTAGTCGCTTCTAGCTGCGGCAGCAGATTTTCGATCATTAGCGCCTGGATGCCGTTGCGGCCAAAGGCTTCTGAGAGCGATTTATAGACCTGGTGTTTGTGCTGAAGATCGGCTATGGCTTTTTGTTGTTCTTTGTATTGAGTTTCAACAATCTCTAGCTGAGAGAGCTGCTGCTGAAGCCGACCTAGGGTAGAAAGCTGCTGATCTCTATTTTCTCGGTAGCGAGTGAGCCAGTCTTCTAGTGCGTTAATCCCCGCTGTGACGTCCGGTAGCTGAGTGATTTTCTCAGTTAGGGCTACAATCTCTTGACGGACGGCTTCTGATTCTTCCGCTTGCGACTTGTATTCAGCACTTAGCTGCGTGACTCTATCGCTAACTTCAGTTTTCTGAGTCTGCGCCTGCTGTAGCTGCTGGTATTGTTTTTCCCATATGATCGCCCGTTTCAGTTGTTCTCTAATCTGGTTGTGTTCACCTAGGCTATAGCTGATTTCTTGTAGCTGCTGGTCTAGAGTTTCGAGGACTTTCACACTTGGATGATCGGCTATCGTAGCGATCGCACCCCGAACCGACTGAATCTCCACTTCTAGCTGCGATCGCTGAGCCTGAATCTGGCCCAGTCGACGCTCGGCCTGCCTGATCTCACTGTGTTTGAGCTCACTCCAGCGGAGTCTTTCGACTTGCGATCGCACCAAGGCATGATCGCGATCGTCATAGTTTATCTCTGCTAGCTGCTTTTCAATCTGTTGCAGTTCGCCCTGTAGATCTGCCGCGTAGTCATTCTCCTGCAAACAGCGCTCTAGCTGATCTCTTTCTGCGCTCATTTCCTGTAGTTTCTCGCGTAGCGTATCTACAGACTCTAGCTTCGCTTTCAGCTGTCCCTTCTTTTCTAAGAAAGCCGAATAGCTAGCCAGTTCCGTTTCCAACTCTCGGTATTCTTGCCGCAGCGTTTGAATCTCACTTTCTGAAACAGCGAGCTGTTCGCGAATGACCCAAATTTGATTTTGGACATCCTCTCTTTGTTCTCGGATGTGATCGCGTAGCTTTTGCCAATTCGCCGCATCCAGCGCCTGTGCGCAAAGCGGACAGTGGGCCTCGTCTGGATCTACTAGCAAGTTCAGCATCTGATCAAACTTTTCTAGCTCTACTTCGCAGTGCCGCTGGCTCTCTCGTAGTCGCTCCATAAAGCTGCGCCGCTCTACCCCTTTTTCTCTCACTGCTTCTTGATAGGCTTTACGCTGTTCTAGATACGCCAGTCGATGAGAAATCTCATGCGCGTTTTCTAATAGCTGCGGTGCCTGTACCTGCTGGGTTGAAATTTGCTCTTGGTGGCTACCCAGCTCTTCTATTCGAGTCGCTAAGCGGGTTTGGGCTTGGGCAATTTGACTTTGGACTTGTTGAAACCTTTGCCGCAACGGTGCGCTCTTTGCTTCTGTTACATCGAACTGTCTGAGTTGCTTTTTAGCGGTCCGCAGCGTCTCTAACCGATGCGAGATTTCTGCTTTCTTTTCCAGCGTTTTCTCTAACGTTTTTTCTTGTCGGGTAAGCTCGCCAAGCTGAGTTTCTAGCTGAGCTAGCCGGATTTGCTGTGTCTGCTGGCGCTGAGCGCTTTGCTGCTGGTAGCGCAGCCTGTCGGTTTGAATATGCTGATAGCGCTGGAACCGTTCAGTCTGTTCTTTTTCCTGTCTGCGCAATTCTTCTAGCTGACTGTACTGATGCTGAATATTGGCTGCATTAGCTAACACCTGCTCAATCTCGAAGCGCTGAGCCTTGGTCTGTTTCAAAGCAGCACTTGTTCTAGTCAGTATGCTTTGCTGATGCTGCTGTTTTTGTTCTAGCAGCGCTAGCTGCTGCTGATAGTCCTGTTTTTCTCTCTGCTGTCGTAAAAGCTGATTGAGCGCTGCTTGCTGTCGCTTTTGCTCTGCTTTCTCGGTTTCTACCTGAGTCTGTAATTGCTGATAGTCTTGTTCAATCGCAGAGCGAGTTTTTAACTGGGCAGAGAGCTGATCTAGAAAGAGTGCTACTGGCTGAAGCTGTGCTTTGTAGTCTTTGGCCTTGGCCTTGGCCTGTTCGGCTAGGTGGTCATAGTGGTCTAGACCTATCAGGTCAGCAAGTACCTGCTTTCTCTCGCTGGGCCGCTTTAGCATAAACTCGTCGGCGCGGCCCTGACGCAGGTAGGCAGCGTTGACGAAAGTCTCGTAGTCAATTTTTAGCTGCTGGATTATGTATTGTTGAGTGGCCCGCACTCCTTTTTGAGTCAGGCTTTTAAAGCCAGTTGCTGTTTCTATCTGAAATTCTAAAGCGCTGTTCTGCTGGCGGCGACGGGTGCGGATGATGCGATAGCCCTGTCCGCCTTGCTCAAAATGAAAGCTGACCTGCGCTTCTAGACTACCTTGGCGGATGATATCGTCTTCGGTGCTGACCCGGCTTTGTCCCCAAATGCACCAGGCGATCGCCTCTAGCAGAGAAGATTTTCCCGCTCCATTCGGTCCGCAAACGCAGGCTACATGCAGCCCAGCAAAATCTAGCACCACCGACTGGTAGCTGAGAAAATTTTGGAGCTTTAGCTGCTTTGGAACCATGTATCTGGAGCCAGTGCCTAAATTCGTGCTGTGCGATCGCACTGTAGGCTCCTATCATATCAATACAAACGATCTGGAGTACGTGTGCACTGTTTCGATCGGGTATTTAAATCAGTGCGATCGCAATCGATCCGACCAGCTTATGAACTCCTGATCAGCTGGTTTACAAAGAGCGGCTGGGTTTCTGGCTGCTTTGGCCGTGAATACTCACCATGAATAGGACGCAATAGGTTAGCATCGCGGACAGCCAGCGCCCGGAACTCATTTCACCGCCTTTTGAAAATCTGATATGCGTCGCCAACAAAAAAGCAGAGCCAAAGACCCTGCTTTCTGTGAAATTGTATCAAATTGTAACGCTTCTAGCTGCTACCGAGTAGGTATGTTTACTCGTCGTCCTCTTCATCATCTTTAGAAGGGTACTCGAAGCTGTTGGAACGGTCGGTCAGTACAGACTTGCCTAGAGAAAGCGCTCGCTGGGCTTGGATAGCGGCTTTGCGGTTCCAGGTAGCTCTGCGACTGTCCCGCTTGGATTTGGAAGTTTTCTTCTTTGGGACTGCCATGAGTGTAATTAGGGTGAGTGGGTATAGCTTTGCTAGTTTAGTGCATTTTTGCACCGATCTCAAAGCTGGCCTCAAAGCTATTCTCAAAGCCGATTTTCAAACGGTCCCGCTAGAAATGCTGAAAGCTTTGGTGAGTAAGAATTGCTTCTGCTTCCGTGCTGTGCGCTGTAGGCAGCAAGCGGACCGCGTTCGGGCCTGTCTCTGGGCTCGTAGTAGTGCCGATGGCAATGCCAAACGGTGTCTGGGTCAACTGCTTCGCTATTTCAGGTGGCAAACACAGGACTAGCTCAAAGTCTTCACCGCCGTAGAGCGCCCAACGAAGGGCAATTTCCGAGCCGACGGTGTCGCTAAGTCCTGGGGGAAGAGGGATTTGTGATCGCACAATATCCATACCAACCCCACTACTGCTACTAAGCTGCAAGAGCGCATTAGCCAACCCGTCACTGCTGTCCATGCCTGCGACTAGTGAGCAGGACGCTTCGGCAGGTTGAGCCTTAATGATTGTCTGGAGAGCGGCGATCGCGTCAAAGCGCGGCACAGGCCGCTGATGTGCTTCAATCCAAGCCGTCGTCAAAGCTCGATCCTCATCTGACAGCGTGAGTTCATTTAGCAGCAGTGCCAGCCCTGCCCTAGAAGCTCCGTGTACCCCAGTCACCACAACCGTCATCCCCGGAGTAGCCGCATCTCGCCGAATAACCTGCGTCGGCTGAACTTCTCCCAACGCTGTAATTGACACCGTTTGGGCAGGTGCCCTGCAAAGATCGCCCCCCACGATTGCTCCACCGTAGCGGGCCAAACAGTCAGACATGCCGCGATAAAGTTCCTCCACCCAAAGCAGTGACGTATGTCCAGGTAGACCAAGCCCTACCGTGACCGCCAGCGGCTGCGCGCCCATCGCCGCCAGGTCGGATAGATTAGCGGCGACTGCTCTCCATCCGACTGAATAGGGCGGGGTGGTCTGCTCGCTAAAGTGGACCGCTTCTACTAGGACATCGGTTGTAGCGACTAGTTTATAGCCAGCCTTTGTCTCTAGAATCGCGGCGTCGTCACCGATGGCACCAGCTAGGCAATAGGGCTTGATGCGCTCAATCAGAGCTAGCTCGCCAATATCTGCAATCGTGGTCAATCGAATTAGCCCGGTTGTTCTAGATTCTCTAGGCCATCGACTACTCTAGCGGAGATGATTTTATCTTCTTGAGTAAGCGATCGCAGCACCTCTTTACCATCAATCGTGTAGCCAAACACCGCATAGCGACCGTCTAGCATATTCCGACCCGCTGGCGTTAGCTCCGCTTCAAATAGGAAGAAGAAGAACTGTGAAGAGCCCCCATTGTTGTCATCGCCAGGTCTAGCCAGCGCTAGACTCCCGTAGGAATTAAACGGCAGAACAGGCTCGTCCATATACTGACCGATTTCTTCTAGCGTGAAGCCATAGATGGGTTCGTCGTCGCCTTTGACTAGAATCTCCATCGGAATCGCTCTGTATTCATCAGTCTTCGGATCGATGTAACCAACCTCTGGACCTTCCGGATCACCGGTTTGCAGCACATAAAAGTCTTCTGCACGGATAAACGGCATATCGTCATAGAAGCCTTTGCTGACTAGATCGACAAAGTTGCCTGCGGTCACCGGCGCGCTGTAGCCATCGGCCACCACAGTGATATCCCCTTTACTCGTGGTAAATTCAACCGTTGCCCTGCCCTTTAGCTGAGGCAAATTGTCGTATTCAGCAGGCACCTCAAAGGGAAAGCCCTCTACCATTAACTCTTCTATTTCGCCCACCTGATCTAGCAGTCGCTTCCGCTCGGTCCAGACCGCTTCTTTGTCTTCTGCATCAATGGCTGCTCGAATTGGTTCCAAGCCTGCTTCTATGCTGTCAAGAATAGTATTTGCCTGCGCTTGGCGGTCCTCTGGCACGCTAGCTAGAATGGCATCGCGTTTTCTATTTAGCAATCGCTCTACTTTCTTGATGTCTTTTTGCATAGAGCCCCAGCGCTTGCTGCGTAGCCATTCAGATATTTCTTCTAGATCGCCTTGGACTGAACGGATCTCTTTATTATCAATCGGTAGGGCGTAGCGCAGTAAAGCCGCCCCGTCCGTGATGGCATTGCCAGGAGGAAGACCTGCAATGACCGTAGAGATAACCGGAGAAATAGGCAGTGCATTCGCTTCGGCAGGCATCACAGCGGTAAACAGACAGCTCGCTGATAGCAGCAGGCTAAAACAGATGGCCTTGAGCAGGCTAACTTGATAGAGACTTGGGCGCTTTCGCAAATTCATGGCTCGATTTTGGCAGGGCTTCTAGGCGTTCAGCTCTGATCTTGCCATAGTATGGACCCAGACTATGACCCATCGTTTGGAACCTTAATTAGAGCCTAGTCGCCAGGGGGCTATAGTTTTTGGTGAGCAGTTCGGCTGCTGATTTCGGCTGTTAATTTATGGCGCATATTGACAGGCAACCGACCGCCTAGCTGTACAATGATTGCCGATTGCCTTAGCACTTTTTAGCTATCACCATGATTTCCAGCAATGATTTCCGTACCGGTACCAGTATCGAGTTGGATGGCTCTGTGTGGCGCGTCGTTGAGTTTTTGCACGTAAAACCTGGCAAGGGCTCTGCTTTTGTTAGAACCAAACTCAAGAACGCCGAGACCGGTAGCAACCTCGAAAAGACCTTCAGAGCAGGTGAGATGCTTCCTCAGGCAGTCCTTGAAAAGAGAAACAAGCAATATACCTACAGAGATGGCGATCAGTATGTCTTCATGGACATGGAGACCTATGAAGAGAGCCGCCTAAGCGCCGACCAGATTGGGGACTCGGTCAAGTATCTCAAAGAAGAAATGGAAGTGACCGTTTTGACCTGGGATGAAAAGGTTTTAGAAGTAGAGCTGCCGAACTCAGTCACGCTAGAAGTCACTCAGACCGATCCGGGTGTCAAAGGCGATACTGCAACAGGCGGAACTAAGCCTGCCACTGTCGAGACTGGCGCGCAGGTAATGGTGCCGCTCTTCATCTCTCAGGGCGAGAAAATTAAGATTGATACTCGTAATGATTCCTATCTTGGCCGCGAAACCTAGGCGGCAAGATTTGGACCTGTAAATATTTTTTGACATTGGGGTTTAACAAGTGAATTTTAAAGAACTCCGCGAGTTAGTAGCGGTTATAGACCAGACTGACATTGCTGAGCTGACCCTCAAGAACGCTGAGTTTGAACTGACCCTTCGTAAACCTTCTGCGCTTCAGCGGGATGTCGTTCTCGGCGGGACGCCTGCTGCGCCTGTTGCGGCTCCTCCAGCAGCGCCGCCAGTCGCTAGCATTCCAGCAGAACCGGCTACGCCCGCTGTGCCCGCAGTTGATCCGTCGCTAGTCGAAATCACTTCGCCGATGGTCGGGACGTTTTATCGCTCGCCTGCGCCAGATGAGTCTGCGTTTGTAGAAGTGGGCGATCGCATTCAAACGGGCCAGACCGTCTGCATTATTGAAGCCATGAAGCTGATGAACGAGCTAGAAGCCGAAGTCACGGGTGAAGTCGTTGCCATTCTGGTAGAGAATGCTGAGCCGATTGAGTTTGGCCAGCCGCTAATGAGAGTAAGGCCAGTCAAATAGAACTAGCACGGTCAATCGAGTTGGGATTTGCTATGTTGTAGTGATATCGCAGTCTGTCTATATCCTTTAGAAAAGGAAGTCTAAGCTTCAGGGTGTCAGCGGTAAATGTACGGTTCTCTCTAGCTAGGCACCCCTTTTTAATAAAGAAGACGAATCCTTTAGAGAAAGAGGTATGCTAAGCCGAAAGCATCACTCCAATTGATTAGACAGATTGGTTAGACAGACATCTGTGTCCTATTCAGTGGCAGAAGCGACAGTATCTAATAGTAGGGCACAGCCAAGCAGCATACTTTAGGAGGAAGATTATGACAGAAGGCATGATGAAGAACACCGCCCGTCAAGAGCAGTCCACCCACACCCGATCTGCTGCCACCACTTCTTCAACTTCTTCGAGCCGACTGTATCACCGATTAGAAGAAGCCCTCCACGCCGGGAGCGAAGTCTGGTTTCGTATGCCAGGCACTCGGCTAGTGGGCATTCCTATCTTTTTAGACACCGAATATGTAGAAGTTGTCGACGTAGACGTATCCGAAGGCTTCGAAGACGAAGACCTGCCGGACGATCCTTATCAGCGCACCGTTTGGCTAATCCGCCTAGAAGAAATCAGCGCCATTTCCTACGCTACTGATCGCTGGAGTAAAGAACGCTTTGAAAGATTGCTAGAGCAGTCAAACAAAGCTGATGAGAAAGAAGATCGCTAAAAGGGACCAGAGCACCGATAAGCTCATACGCATCGGCATCGCTGCTATAGGCGGTGCCTGCATCGGAGTGTGGATAGCACAATTACCCGGTGGAACTGTTGGTGGGTTTTTCGGTTTAGTCTACGGATGCTGGTATGTCAGCGGGTACGAAGGAAATTCTTCTCGTTCGCATAAATAAGCCGGAATCGGTTCTACTTGTTCATAGTTTCAAAGCTACTTAAGGAACGTACATTTTGAGAGAACTAACTCGAAAAGCTTCTGCTTCTAAGATTGTGTTGCTACCTTCAGCTATCTTTCTTATCCTGCTTCAGACGTAGTCGTACTCTGTGAGGGTCTAGCAATCATATCTAAACTGCGGAAGTAGCGACCACCGACGCCGACTAGGAAGCTGATGTATGCGATCGCCTGCAACAGATAGATATGATCGCGATAGCCCAGCAGCGTCTTCAGCAAAATTCCAGGAAACTTCTTATCAGGCAGAACGGCGCTAGCGTCCCACAGTTGTGGTCCAAGGATGCAGGACTGATTGCTGATACACAAGTCCAACTCGGGCTTCATGATGCTGATAGCGGTAAAGGCAGCGTCTAAGTTTTTGAAGACGGAGACCACAAGACCAGCAACAATTAGTAGAAGAAAGACACCCATCGTCTTAAAGAACAGTTTGAGATTGATACGGATGCCGAATTTGAAAAGGGCCAGACCAATCAGGAATGCGCCCACAATACCTGCTACCGCGCCGCTAATTCCAGCTAAGCTCTGTTCTAAGTTGCTAAATAGAAATAAAACGGTCTCAAAACCCTCGCGCAGTACCGCGATGCAGACTAGGCTAAAGACACTGATGTTTGCGCCTTCTGAATCGGCAAGGGCATTTTGCAAGGAGCCTTCTACTTCGCCTTTCATATTTCTAGCCTGCTGAGTCATCCAGATCAGCATCCAGCTCAGCATGACGATTGCAACGCTGCCAAACAAAACGCCTAGCAATGGCTTGAACAAACCCTGAAGAGCGGGCACAGTATACTGTACTCGGCTAAGCGTGAGGTTGAGGAAAGTGCCAATTAGCACGCTACCACCAATACCTGCGGCGACACCTGCATACACCCACTTATTAAGCTCAGTGCGGTTGGCTTTGTCTAGACAGGCCAAAACGATACCGACAACGAGGGCTGCTTCTACGCCTTCTCGAAGGGTAATGACGAAAGTGGGAAGAGCTGAGGAAAAATCCATAACAGCGGCTACGAAAGTGATAGAGAGCGGTGATCGATCTAGTTAGTCGTTCTAGATCGATTATGACGCGAATTCGGTGCGTTGAGAGCGCTGAAGTTCTAAGCTAGGCCAATTTCCTGAAGTCTTTGCTGCAAATATTCTCCTGCGGTTTGCTCTGGGTAGAGCGAATCACCGCCAGTCTTTTCGATGCACTGAGGCAGGGGAGTGAGATCAAAATCGGGTCGAGGATGGACAAAGAAAGGCATAGAAAAACGACGGTCGCGACTGCTCGTCGGATTCACAACCCGGTGCGTTGTGCTTCTGAGCAGGCCGTTGCTAAGTGACTGAAGCATATCACCCGTATCGACAATAATTTGTCCTGGCGTGGTTTGAATGGGCAGCCATTTTCCATCCGGTCGCAGTAGCTCTAGTCCGGGGGTTGTGGCTTCGCACAGCAGTGTGATCAGGTTGATATCTTCGTGAGGGGCAGCGCGCTGACTCGCAGGAGTGACGTTTTCTGAGACGGGAGGATAGTGAATAATCCGCAGAATGGTTTGACCTTCAGCGACCTGGCTATAGAAGAAATTGTCGGGCTGCTGGAGGTACTGGGCGCAGGCTCGCATGAGCTGGCTAGCACAGGTTTCGAGCTGCTGGAACAGAGCCGTCATAACAGGCTGAAACTGGGGGACTTCTTTAGGCCAGAGGTTGTCTTCTCTACCCACGTGCCAGAATTCTTTAAGGTCGGGGGCGGTGCTGTTTTTGGCGTGTTCTTTACCAAACTGAGTGAAGCCGCGCTGGCCATTTAGCTGAGCGATCGCATACTGTGTTTTGGTCGGTTCTGGCAAAGCAAAGAATGCTTCTGCTGTGCTGTAAGCCATATCAATCAGGCGCTGATCAACGCCGTGATTGACCAAAGCAAAGAAACCCAAGTCCGCAAGCGCGTCCCCTAGCGCCGTAGCGAAAGCCGCATTCTGATCGCTGTTGCTATTCGAATCGAAGTCGCTTAGATCTAGGACAGGAATGGTTTGTGCGATCATGGCCAGAGAAGGTTGTGACTACTCAAAGAGCAAAGTGAAATAGAGAAGGTGAGACACCTACGACTGCGATCGCCCCAAAAAAAGAAGCGCGCGTTATGGAGAGGTCATTCTAACAGTTGTTTGAAAGTGCGGATGATGGTTGCGATACAAAAGAAAACTCTTCTATCTATCACTAGCAAATCTCTCTGCGATGACGCCAGACTCTCTAATACTTCAGCCACCGACAACTTACACATTTCAAATTCTTCAACATTTTCTTGTTGAATATCAATTTGTTCTTTCCAAAAATCTTGAGTTCTATCAAATCAGTCCTATAAAATCAGTCCTATAAAAGTAGGAACACGCTTTCGCTAAGGCTGAATTTGTTTGACTAATTCGTCCAAATCATCTCTTGGCATCGGTAGAAAGACTATGTAATGGACTAATGTCAACGTTAAATATACCACTATTTACAGATTTTTCTTGTCTCATAGAACACAACGCTAGGTAGAGAGACAAATGTCTACGTCATGGGAACATCGGTATGTCCTCCGTGGCAGTGGCGATCGAAAGCATAATCGCGAGCCGCGAACAAAAGTAATTCAAAGGTTTTCTATGACAACATCAAACAAGCGTACAGGCAGAGGATTTCTTCTATCAGTATCCATGCTATCAGCGGCTAGTCTACTAGCGGCGCTGCCTCTATCAGTTTCTGCACAGACCGAAGATACCGTCAGGGACAATGCTGCGGCTGAGACTTCCCCGGCGAACCCTACCAATGATGCGCAGATGATGCTGGACGCTGATGGCAACATCATTGATGCAAGCCCTGAAGATACAACTGGTGTCACTAGAGATAATGCTGCGGCTGAGACTTCTCCAGCGAACCCTACCAATGACGAGATGATGACGGGTGAAATGGAAGACGGCGGCAGTGTTGTCAACGTAGAATCTGAGAATACAACTGGCGTCACTAGGGACAATGCTGCGGCTGAAACTTCCCCAGCAAACCCTACTAATGACGGGATGATGACGGATGAGATGGATGATGATGTGATGATGGGCGATAGTGATGACGACACTGACGTGACGACTAGCAACAGTCCCCGCGCTCTGTGGTAAACACTTACGCCTCGCTATGCATCTACCCAGAAGGCTTGAGCTTTCGACTAGATTAGTGCGATCGCGTTAAACCAAACCCCTCATTGTCACTTTAGAGCGATGAGGGGGCTTAATGTATTGCTTCGACGTCTCGCTTCGATGTATCACGCTGACGCTTACCGCTCAACGTTTACCGCTCAACCGTCACCGGCGTACCAATAGTCACTATCTCGTATAGCTCTTTGACATCTTCGTTATACATCCGCACGCAGCCATGAGAAGCCGCTTTGCCAATCGATTCGCGGTTTGGCGTGCCGTGAAAGCCAATAGAATTATTGCCATCTGTCCAGAAAGCAATCCAGCGATCGCCTAGTGGATTGTTTGGTCCTGGTCCCATCACTTCGTTAGTAAATGGATTCGTCCAACCCGGCTCACTAATCTGACTAAATACCTCAAACTCGCCTGTGGGTGTTTCCCAGCCTTCTTTGCCAATAGCCACAGGATAGCTTTTTGCAACCGTATCACCTTGATAGATGTATACCCGCCTCTCTCCCAAACGCAGGACTAGCCGTACTGCCTCAGCCGCTTCCTCACCAGAGACCACCAAATCAGCAGGACCGTCAGCTTCGACGGCGGTAGGAATAGGCGCCGGGTCAGCTAGGACTGGAATAGGCCGTTCCAGAACAGACTCGATCAGCTCTGATAGCGTTGGCCGCTCTTGCCGTAGTGTAGTTTGCTCAGAGGCTGGTGCTTCAGCGAACGCACTAGTAGCGCCTAGCCAACCAAAGGCAACACTACCTAGCAATGCAGCCAAAACAGAAGCGTTACGAGTCATGGGCAAACAATGGGGATATATCTACGAAGGTACTGCTTAAAAATTTAACGGATTGCTAATCAAATGGCTATCCTCCCCCAGACATTTTCTTCGCTGATGTCACAAAACCGTACAGCATATGCTGCTAAATTCAACTTGTGTTCACGAGAGTAGCGACCCATCTTTACTCATCTTACTGCGTGAGTAGAGCCTGCTGCGCTAGCACAAACGCCCCAAAAATTCCCGCCCTGTGGTCTAGCCCAGGCAGCACAATATAGTCTTCAATATTATCGGTAATTTGAGGTACAGATAGATAAGCGTTAAGCTTTTTACGTACCTGAGCGTGTACCTGTGCAAGCAGCTGCTTTTGTTCCATAACGCCACCGCCCAGCACAATTCTCTCTGGCGAAAGCATCAAGATAAAGTTGACCAGACCAATGGCTAGATAGTTAGCTTCCAAAGCCCAGGCAGGATGATCTACAGGCAAAGAGGTTCCCCTTTTTCCCATCTTTTCTCTATCGCGAATCCCGATGCCAGACCTTCTAAACAGTCTTTGTGAAAGGGGCAGCAGCCTAGAGAAAGATCGGCACTAAAGTCGTGAGGAATCAAAATGTGGCCCATCTCAGGATGCAACAAACCGTGAATAGGCTTTCCATCAATTAGCCCGCCGCCGCCAATTCCCGTAACCCACCGTTAAATAGATAAACGTCTCTAAACCTTGAGCATTTCCCCACTGATGCTCACCCAAAGCAGCCACGTTCACATCCGTATCGAAGCCGACCGGAACACCTAGCTCTCGCCGGATCACACCTACAAAATCCAGCTACTGCCATCCTGGTTTTGGTGTGTCTAGAAACCAACGGACAACAGCTCGCAAGTCATCCGGGCCAGTCCCCACCGCGCAGACAAACTTGGTACCGCCTGCTTCTATTCCGCCTAAAAGTGTCATTTCACTACTCATCCTACAAGTTGTGTTTTCCATTAGAAGACTATAAGAAAATGCGGATAGGGAGATTTTTTCAACCCCGAACTTTGCAATTGGTTCTCTTACCTTTTCAACCCGTCTTTTCCGTTTCTTCTAAGTCTCCCACGGTGGCATAGGCTGAAACCGTTCAAGCAGGAAATCAACCATTGCGCGAACTTTTGGCGCAACAATCCGACGGCTCGGATAGAGTAGCCAGATAGAGGCTTCTGTAACCAGTGGAAAGTCTGGCAGCACTGCGATCAGCAGGCCAGACTCCAAGCTTTCGCTAGCATTCCAAACGGACTTCATGCCAATACCCATCCCGTGTTCGAGCATTTTTCGCATTGCCTCTCCATCATTGACAGTAGAAGAAGGTGAAACGCTGATGGTCTTTCCATTTTCAAACTCCCATCTCGTTTCGCCCAAAGTGACGCTACGATGTGCTGTAAGATCGCTTGGAGCAAGAGGAATGCCATGCCGTTCGAGATAAGTAGGAGAAGCCACCAGAAGACGCCGATCGGCAGCGAGCTTTCGAACAATCAAGCTACTGTCAGACAGAGGCGCATTTCGAATAACGAGGTCGTAAGCTCCTTCAACAACATCTAGCACTTCATCAGATAGTCGCAAGTCGAGGCTGACTAGCGGATAGCGCGTCTGAAATTCAGCTAGCAGGGGAATGATATACATCCGCCCAAAAGAGCCAGGCATTGCTATCCGCAATATGCCTTGGACTGATTCCTCCTGTCCTTGTACTGCGTTTAGTCCGGTTTCTAGCGTCTCTAGCGTTTGCTGAGCGTAGGGCAAGAACAGCTCTCCATCCGTTGTTAGTGAGACGGCCCTGGTTGTTCTATTGAACAAGCGAAAGCCAACTATCTCTTCGAGTTTAACCAGCCGAGCACTGGCACTGGCTGGCGACAGTGATAGGTCATGAGCCGCTGCGGTAACCCCACCCAGTTCTGCAATTCTGATAAATAGTCGCAGCGATAGAATATCCATTTATCAAAAATATCCGAATTATCATTTTACTTCAAGCCTATTTATCTTTCTAATCCAAATAGCTAATATGCTGTTATCACTTCCACAAGCTCTAAGGAGAAAGCATCATGAAGGCAATCGGTTATCAAAATGCAGGGCCAATTTCAGCAGAAGATGCCCTGATTGAATTTGAAGCGGATGCGCCAAAGGTTGGCCCTCACGACTTACTAGTAGAAGTCCGAGGCGTTTCGGTTAATCCAGTCGATGTGAAAGTTCGCTTAACTGCGCAGCCAGAAGGTCAGCCCCGTATTCTTGGCTTTGACGCGGCAGGTGTTGTTAAAGAAGTTGGTAAAAACGTAACGCGATTTCGCCCTGGCGATGAGGTGTTCTATGCGGGCGATATCACCCGTCCCGGCACTAACGCGGCACTTCACACAGTCGATGAACGGCTCGTGGGTCGCAAGCCAACCTCTCTCAGCTTTATCGAGGCCGCAGCTATGCCGTTGACTAGTATCACAGCATGGGAGATTCTGTTCGATAGCTTTGGACTAAAAGAAGGAGAAGGGTCAGGTGAAGCACTGCTAGTCGTTGGTGGTGCAGGCGGCGTTGGGTCTGTCTTAATTCAACTAGCGAAGCAGCTAACGGCCCTAACGGTAATCGCTACGGCCTCTCGTGATGATACACGTGCCTGGGTAGAGAAGATGGGTGCGGACCATATTGTTAACCATCGCAATCCGCTAGATGAAGAGATGAAGGCGTTGAATATCTCGCCAAAATACGTTGCTTCACTCACGCATACAGGTCAGCACTTTGCATCGATTGTCGAGTTGATTAAGCCGCGTGGTCATATTGCTTTGATTGACGATCCAAAGTCACTAGATATCGCTTCGATCAAGCCAAAAGCGCTCTCTTTGAGCTGGGAATTTATGTTTGCTCGCTCGATGTTCCAGGCAAACGATATGGACGAGCAGCATAAGCTATTGAACAAAGTTTCAGAGCTTCTAGACAACGGCACGTTACTGTCAACCGTCAATAAGCGAGGCGGTGCCTTAACTGCCAAAAATCTACGCGCCGCACATGAATTTCAGGAGAGTGGAAGCGCGATCGGCAAAACCGTTTTGGATGGTCTTGGTCAATAAGATTAAAGAACACCAGCTACGAGATAGGCAGCTAACGATACGTATTCGAGCAACAACCAGTCTAGATATAGAGGATATTCGCAGAGGAGTTGATAGCGGTCGCTAGAATAAAACGACAGTAGCGCAAGTTCGTAGGGGCATCAAAACTCACAAGCTACACCGTCACCGTCGCGATCGCGTCTACTGGAATACTCTATGTCGCTGCGGGTGAAGTTACCATAGCCAGCAGCGTTGTAGTCCTTACAAGTCGAGTAGCTAGGTCTAGACGCTGTAGGGGCAACCTCGCCTGCGGATGACGGACTTGGTGCGGGCTCAGGAATAGTCGCTGGTTCAAACGCCGCAGTTGGTTTAGACTCTACAGTCGGCTCAAGCTCTACAGTTGGCTCAAGCTCTACAGTCGGTTCGACGGCAATCTCATCTTCTAAGACCGGAGGATTGTCTGACGTAGCTGTAGACGATGGCTCAACCTGCTCACTGGGCTCGATTCTACCTGAGTTCGACTGTAAGCTATTTGGCTCTGATAACAACCCAAATATCATTAGTGGGGGTACAGCCATTAACGCAATGGCTATCTTTCTGTTCTTAACACTGTCGGCCCAGCTGTAATAGCTGGTAGTTACGCTCCAAGCACTGGAAAGGACAACAGAGAAGAATTCACCGAACGCAGATTTGGACATGAGAGGGAAGGCCGCTACTTAGATATCTTCAATTATCTAATCAATTTTTCTTGATTCGGCTGAAGAGCAGTAAGCACACGGAAAGTTTGCCTGAGTGTGTCGAGAATATGAACCCTGCGCAAGATCACCCGCACCTACAGATTGAGCATGTGGTCTTCTAAAGTAGAACAACAAAATACACCTATTCCTACCCCCAGATAATTCAGCAGTTGGGCAGATTATCTTCCTGTGACGCCGTTCAGCTAATTCTCAAAAGAGAGTAGTAGTTTTCTTAGTAGCTTTGATAACTCTTCTTTTTCTGTTTCAGAGAGCGCGCCAAGTATTCTATGTTCATTAGCAACGTGAGCGGTGACCGCTGCTTCGATTAGCTCGAAGCCCTTGCTAGTCAGACAAATAAGAGTGCCTCTGCGATCGCGCGCATCCGGAATTCTCTCTACCAATTCTGAACTTTCGAGTCGATCAATTCGATTTGTCATCGTGCCCGAAGACACCATCATCGACTTGAATAATTCGGTAGGTGAGAGCTGATAAGGCGCTACGCCAGAAGACGTTGTCAAGATCACTGTGCTTTCGGTTGATCACGATGCCGAGAAGCAAAAGCTGATTTCTGCTGAACGCAACGCTCTGTGGCCAGACAAGCTAGCTAAGCCCGCTAGTACGCTAATCCCGGTCCTAGACTAGCGAGTGACGATATGCTATTTGAAATCGATGTAATCGCCGCCATTTCCTCTGAATAAGCCGATGTAAACCGATTGCAATCTAATCCGCCCGCTTCTAATTATGAAAAGTAGCTAGCAGATGCTGGTTCTATCTAACCCCTACCGAGAGATGCTTTAGAGCGCTGTCTTTGGTATTTTGTCAAAGTCCATTCATATCAGGAGATATTTAGTGAAC
Source organism: uncultured cyanobacterium (assembly GCA_963772185.1). GTDB lineage: Bacteria > Cyanobacteriota > Cyanobacteriia > Phormidesmidales > Phormidesmidaceae > Phormidesmis. Next base: position 82,662 of record CAVYWR010000036.1, read on the forward strand.
AAGCCTACATTTGCGCCAGAACAAGTCATCGAAACGCTCAACTGGCGCTATGCCACCAAAGAGTTTGACCCAGACAAAAAGATTCCAGACGACGTTTGGTACGCACTAGAACAAAGCCTAGTGCTCGCCCCCTCTTCTTTTGGTATGCAGCCCTGGAAGTTTTTTGTGGTTCGCAACCCGAAGATACGTCAGCAGCTAGTCGAAAATTCATTCAACCAGGTCAAAATCGCTGAAGCCTCCCATTTAGTCGTTCTAGCGATCAAAAAAGATGTTGGCGCTGACGATGTCCCACACTTTATTGACCGGATGTCAGAAGTTCGCGAGGTGCCCAAAGAAAAATTAGAAGGGTTCGCGAACATGATCAAGGGCTACTTTGAGGAGCCCCCGTTTCCGCTAGTGCCGGATAAGTGGTCGGCCAAACAGGTCTACCTAGCACTAGGGTTTTTCTTATACAGTGCAGCTTTGCTAGAGATTGATACCTGCGCAGTAGAAGGGTTTGTCCCCGCCAAGTATGATGAGATTTTGGGACTCGCTGAAAAAGGATATTCGGCAGTTGTCTTGTGCGTCGCGGGCTATCGCGCTGTAGATGATAGCGCGGCGGATATGGCTAAGGTCCGCTACGAAACAGACAAGGTTGTCGAGTACATTGACTAGCGCTGCCTTTTAGATAAGTGACAGCGCGTCAATTGCGATCTAGCTTTGGCTGTGAGCGCTGTCTACTTCATCTGGACTGTAGGTCTGCGATCGCCCGTTATCATTCTCTAGACGAGCATTATCGCTATACTTCTCTTGGTCAAAGTGATAGACCGTGCGAATTGGGTAGGGGATATTAATATCTGCGTCATCGCAGGCTTGCTTTAGCGCCAGCATCATCTGCGTTTTTAGTCGGCGAACCGATGCCTGGTCAGAGCGAGTCCAGTAGCGCACAACCATATCAATAGCACTATCACCAAACCCAACGATATCTACTTCGATCGCCGGATTAGGAGATACCTCTTCAATACTCCTCGCGGCCTCTGTTAGTGTCCTGACAGCATGTGGCAAAGGCGTGTTGTAATCTACGCCGATTGCTAAATCAGTACGGCGGTAGGATCTGCCAGTCAGCACTTGAACCGGACTAGTAAAGACAATAGAGTTAGGCACAACAACTAGCTCGCCTTGGTAGGTACGAATCTGGGTAGAGCGCAGCGCGATTTCTTCGACGGTACCCTCATAGCTGTCGACAATAATCTGATCGCCTAAGGAAAAAGGCTCCTGAAGCAGCAGCAAAATGCCAGATAGAAAGTTTTTGAAAATATCTTGGAAGGCAAAACCAATAGCTACAGAGCCCAGTCCTAGCAAGCCGATCAGATCACCCGGCGCTAAGTCAGGAAACGCAAAAACACAGGCCAGTAAGACGCCTGCAACCAGCGCAGCCGCGTAGCTAGTTTGTACTAATAATGACTGTAGCGACAAGCTCTTGAGCGTTCTATTGGCAACCTTACGACTTCCTCTACGAACCAGATCAGCGATCGTTCGAGTCAGCAGCAATACAATTAGAGCAAAGACAATACCTGGCAGAATAGCAACGCCGCTAGAGACTAGCTCTATGATCTGTTCTCGAATGGCACTGCTTAGGTCACTGACTGCGGATACTTGCTCCATGCCTACCCTCAACGCTCGAATGGCTAATTGACAACTTATGACACTCAAAAGCTCACCACAGCTAGGACATCTTAGTCCGCTACGATGAGCTATTAGAGATAGGCTACCGTCAATGCTTACGATTAGGCAAGCTTGAGCTGGAGTCGTATCACGGCATCACTGTGCGCATCACTGTGCGCACAGCGCGATCACCACTTGCGATCGCCCTCTTCATCTGTCCTAGCCTGTCGGATCACATCAGAGATTTCCTCTGCATCCTTCACGTGGTGCAGCGCTTCTTCCTGGCCATCTTCGCCTTCTACCGTAAAGTAGGTCGGCACCTCAATCGGGTTACCTGTAGCGTCTTGATAAGCCACAGCAGTTTTCTGACCTTTTTCTTCTACAGAAGTGCCCGGAGGCGCTTCCTTGTCGCCAGGATTGATATTCTCGGTTCCCGGCTCATTCGGCTCTCTCGGGTCGTGACCGCTTGGATTATTATCGGTAGTTGCCATGATCTATGCTTCCTCCCATAGTGTACGAACTTCACCTGGCATGAACTCTGCAATCTCAGCGACTCGCTCGCTAGAGAGTTCTTCTTTAGTCGCGCTAAAGACGGCTTTAACAACGGTATGAGGACCGGTTGACTTTGGCAGGCCACCTTCTTTCTCAATTCTAAAGAAGAAGGTATCATCACTGAACTTCAGCTTAGGTCTAATCTGGCTTAAAAAGCGAACTAGCGGGTTGGAGTCCTTCCAAAGGTCGGCGACTTCTTCTTGGGCCGCTTTTTTGTCGGTGTCTAATGCCGATGTATGAAGCTCACTAGCGACATTGCCAGCGGCCTCTGTCGTCATCAGATCGCGCATGGTCCGAAAGACGATTTCTGTGAGATCTCTAGCATCGTAGATATCTGCAATATGACCTTTCAACATGACTTTGTTCAAAAAGTCCATGTCTTTAGTCGCAATCGGTGTGCTCGGCCCTGTTCTTAGTTCCTTCGGAGGATTTGCGCTCATCTCTTTGAACAGGCTTTTACCCTTCTCAGTCAGTTCAACCGCCTGAAGCTCAACGTTGTTTGGTAAAGGATTAGGACCAGAGTCTGCGTAGGCATCTCCAGAAAAATCCGCGTTGATGTACCCCTTTTGATTCATGTAGTCGAGGTGCGCTAGGATTTCGGTCCTATCGGTATTGCGACCAACAAAGTCTGCTTCCGTCAGACTTAAGGGAAGCGGATCCGATGAGTCCGGGCGATCGCTCATCTTTTTAAGCAGGATATATGCAAGATCCTCTTTTAGCTCTATTGTCATAAAAATGCTCCATTAGTCCTTTTGAACGAAAATTTCCCACATAAGCTTGTGAGGGAAACGGCAGCAGATGTCTAACATCTACAAAAAAGTAAGGTGTAGAAAATCAGGTGACGGGCTGATTTAATCTATGCCAATAGTAGGATGAAAAGGACAGTGGACCAGTCAATCAATAGATGGATAAAGTCGATACATATCCCTGCCTTCTGGCATATATTCTATTTTCTCTTTTTCTATTGCTAGTCAAGCGGTCACTTCTATGATCACTTCTTTAGCTTTGGAATAGCCTCTGGGTTTCGTACTACAGGCGCATCTGATAAGACAGCGATAATACCCGTTCTACCCGTTTCGATAGCCGCATCGCTGAGCAGGTCCAAGACCGTAACGCCTAGTATGCTCTCAACTAGTGCCTTGATCTGAGGCTGCATCGCCTCATTGAGATCATCTCGAACTTGTTCGGCTAGCTCCATTTGTCCTCCTTCTAGGAGCAGCTTCTCTGGCTGGGTAACCGAATCTTCTAAGACAACAACGAGCTTACTGCTAAACAGCTGACACGACACTTTACTAGGCTGGTGGCCCAAATGCTTCTTGTACAGCGCTTGTATCTTCTGCGAAAGTTCTCTTTCTATCTGTCCAACAGTTCGTTGTTCAGTTGTATCCATTTCGACTGTCCTTAGTCTTAATATTGATAGACCGCTGTCTGACAGGCTAGTACTGCGGGGTAGATACTAGGAAGAGTAAGTACCAAAAGGAAGTAGCTACCTGGCTACGGATGAGCTGTGCGTGATAGGTCGTGAGGACAATTAAGTGCAAGAAGAGTGTCTGCCTGTGTTTGCAACGCTAGTTTTGAACGAAGAGAGACGCTATACGTGGTCGTAAGGTAAATACATCCTTTTTTAACCTAATCAACTCTATCGAAAAGCACACCTAATGTAGGAACTGCAAGAGATAGAGATGCACTGTAAATATCATATCCACAAAGTGAGAGATTCAGCGACGTTGTATCAAATAGCACCTAGCTAGCTCATAATCGTATAGCCTATGGTTTTGTGGTCCTACAGACTGCATCTGAGTTTTGATAGTTCTGTCTCTAGATACGTTTTAATCCTCCGTAGGATGGATAGGTTTGATCTTGACAAAGCGATTGTATAGGAAGGTACTAAACACCTTATATGGAGACGCAGGAATGGTTGTTCTTAGTCAACGATTGAACGCACTGAAGCTGAATACGCTAAAGCGGTGGGTTTCTCAGATTGCCTGTCTGATGCTGGCTACCGTAGTGTTTTTTGGCACCTCAGTTTCTGCGGCATCCGCAGTCGGGTCTCAAGCAGCAGCAGACGTCGTTAACGAACGCGCGGCGGCAGAGCTAGATAGATCTATTGGAGCTGGTACTAGCGATCAGCTAGAGGGCGCTGTCGATAGTACAGTAGGCAAAGTAAAGCGAGGAATTGGCGAAGCAAAAGACGCTGTAGATGCTGATAGCGCTGCCGATAAGCTAGGTGGCACTGCCGACCAGCTCAAGGGTAAAGCAAAGCGCAGTGTGGGACAGGCCAAGGGGGCTGCGGCTGATGCGGCTGACGATGCAGAAGATACAGCAGGTGGCGTAATCGAATCTATCAAAGAGTTCTTTGACTAAAGTTTCTTGTAGATTTCTGCTATGGGACAGTTATCTCGTAGCATATAGATCAAGCTGGGTAGTGCGGGTGTCTACAGCGTGAATTTATCTAGCTGCTGGTGCTACTCAGCCTACCTAGTTTTTTATATTCCCAGGAGGAATTTCCATGAAAAGAATGATTGAGTCTGCGAGAAAGTCGGCTGGCTATTTTGCTAGCTCGCTGTCTGGTCTGCGCCCTTTCGCGATCGCGTTTGTCTGCGCTCTGTTCCTTTTCACTAGCGCTGCACCTGCGTTTGCCTTTGGCAACAGTAGCTCTAGCCCTGCTAAAGGGGTAGAAGAGCTTAACGGCATACAAAAGGAATCTGAGAAAGCAATCTCTGGTAAGCTCTCTAGCAACAATGATGGCAAGAGCGTTATGAAGAACTCTGCCGAAGGGCTCAACGGCGTGCAGGGCAAAGCCGACAAGGAAGATATGTATAGCCCTGACGATTCCAGCGCGACTTCTGTAGAAGAGAACATTCAAGCAGCGCTAGAGGAAATCACACCTTAGAAGCGTCTGTCTGTTGCATCTGCTACTGTCGAAGCGAGTGCTCTTTAAACAGCTCGCTAAGCAGGTAAGTTGTAAATAAGAAGCTAGCCGAAGAAGTTCGTCGGCTAGCTTCTTATTTTGTGTCTATCCTCTCCAAAGATAGACGGATACGTAGTCTTTGCTCCTGTACTCTACTTTTGCAATCAGGCTTGATATAAATTTTTAAGGAAGACAGTGGGAAATAATATTTCGCTTTCAGCAGCTACAGAAAAGCTACAGAGTATGATACAGAGTGCGATCGCACTTCTCCCAAATATTGTTATTGGAATTATCGTATTTATCCTTTTTTGGATTCTAGGCAGGGTTATCCGTAGCTTTGTACGCAAACAAACTAGACACCGAGACACTCGCAATGTCGGTCTAGTGTTTGGCCGCTTGGTTCAAGGTGGACTAGTTATCTTGGGATTTTTGATTGCTGCGACAATCATTTTTCCTAGCTTCAATCCTGCTGATGCGTTAGCTACACTAGGGATTGGCGGTGTCGCCATCGGTTTTGCCTTCAAAGACATTTTGCAAAATTTTCTAGCAGGAATTTTGATTTTATTGACAGAACCCTTCGAGCTAGAAGACCAGATCGTATTTGGCGACTACGAAGGCACCGTAGAACATATTCAAACTAGAGCAACGACCATTCGTACATACGATGGACGCCGGGTAGTGATTCCCAACGCAGAACTCTTTACGAATGCAGTCACTGTTAACACGGCCTACGACCGCAGACGACTACAGTATGACATTGGCATTGGCTACGGCGATGATATTGCCAAAGCCAAAAGGATCATCCTAGACACGCTAGGCAAGCGCAGCGAAGTAATCAAAGACCCAGCACCAGAAGCACTAGTCGTAGAACTAGCCGATAGCACTATCAACATCCGAGCGCGCTGGTGGATTGAACCGCCTAGACAAGCAGACATGGTAGCCTCTAAAGACTGGGTGCTAGAGAACGTCTGCAATGCGCTAGTAGCTGCTGGAATCGATCTGCCCTTTCCAACTCAGCAGATTCTATTTCACGATCAGACTGAGGAAACAGACGGCAACCGGGCTAAGCAAAGAGAAGGCTGGCCAGTACAGCCAGAGGGCGAGTCGCCTAGAGCGCTCAACCTTTCGCGTTCTGTGCTGACAATGGTCAAAAAGCAGCGCGAGCAGAATGGAACAGCCCAGCAGTGACAGCAGCAGATGAATATAGAGTTAGAAACAGCTGATCGGACCTGCTCTGAATACTATGCTTAAAAAAGCCGCACAGTTTAGAGATTGGCTGGTCAAAAACCGCTTCTTTCGCGTTGGCTGGTTTGCAAAAGATGCCCACGTTGATTCAAAATCCGAGGAAGTCCTTTCTACGCTGCCGGATGATCTTGCTAACCAGATCAAACAGGTGGTGAACGAGCTGCCCGCCAACCCGTTTGAAACGCAGGCGGTGCTAGAGCCATTAGAAGATGCGATCGCCCAGTGGGTCGAGAATCCTGAAGAAGCTCAAAACTCGATTGTTATCCTAGCTCAGCCAGTCTCGCCAGTTTCGCTGGTCCTAGCAGAAAGCATATCTCAGATCAGTATTGAAAGAAGACAGTCGCTCACTATCAAACTAGTCGACTGGATAGAGCGTCCGCCTCACAGCAGTAGCATCCAAGAGAAATTAGAGAAACAGTTAGGTACGGACAAATCTAATTCGCTCGGAGAAGAGGAATCTAAACCAAATCAAATCACTATTATCCCTAATCTAGGCTGGTGCTTTCTACGAAGCACTCAGGGATTGAATGGAATCGACTATCTACAGAATTCAGTAATGAACAGCAGCCAGTTTGTTGTTATAGGCTGCGGACAAGTAGGTTGGGAGTATCTAAGATCTACGCTTAAGTTTCACGCCTACTGCGACCAGGTTATTCATCTACCCAAGCTAACTGGAAAGCAGCTTCAAGAGTGGATAAAGCCGATCGTCAAACAGTTTGATATTCAGTTTAACGATGCGGCACTGCACAAGAGGTTAGGCGAGTCAAACCAGTTCGAAGATATTCAGCTCTCAATTAAAAGGCCAATTGAGACACTTGCCGAAATTACTCAAGAAGCAGCTGCGACTGCCCAGTCCTCCTTACGTTCGCTCAAAGAGGCAATAGATGGTGATGACGACGACGATGAAAGCGCTAGCCCAAGGCGTGAATATTTTGACCGGTTAGCGGATATCTCTGACGGAGTGAGCACAGTAGCCCTACAGCTATTTATTCGGTCTCTGCGCTATAGAAAGGCTGCGGACCTTGCAAAAGGTAACTCGCACAAAGGCAGCGCTTCTGAAGATACCACTTCTGAAGGTACTTTTCTAGATAAAGAACGGCGGAATGAACAAGATAGTGGGCACAAAGCTAAAGGAGAAGGCGATCGCAACTCTCAAAACGCTTCCGAGTCCCCCCAGATTATTGCCCAACTACCCAAACTACCGCCACTACCCGATCTGAGCCAAACCGACTTATACCTGCTGTACTCGCTGATGCTGCATGGTGATCTAACCATCAGCTCCCTAGCAGAAAGCTTAGGCGATGCCCCGCAGATAGTCAACAATCAAGTGCAGATACTTCGCAACGAAGGCATCATTGAACAAAAAGATGGCGTAATCAAAACTAATCCAATTCACTATCCAAGATTAAGAAAAGAGCTAGCGAACAACAATTTTATTATTGAGGTGTCCTAGAGCTGGCTGCACAAATCAATATAAACCGAGTTGATAGAAATAGAGTAGACAACAATGGTATCACTGACAAAAATTCCCCTTTCGGCACTGCTGGCTCAATCAGCTCAAGATTCGGCCAAAGAAGCTGCTAGCGAAACTGCCGATCAGACAAGAGAACTGCTTGGCAAGATTACCGGAACCAAGATCTTGCAGGCACTGGCAATTGTTGCGATCTGCTATTTGACTATCAAGGGTGTGGATGCCTTGGTGATCTGGCTGTCTGAGAAAGTCGCTAGACACAACCGCCTACGAATCAAGCAGTTTCAACCCTTCGTGAGGACAGCAGTACTGACCTTCACGACTATCTTGTTGATGAATCTGTTTTTGAATCTATCTAGAGAAAATGTGCTCGCCGTTACGGGTACGGTTGCAGTAGCGCTAGGATTTGCCTTCAAGGACTATGCTAGCTCGATTATTGCGGGTATTGTCGGACTATTTGAAGCGCCGTATCGCGTGGGAGACAGAGTTGAAATCGCCGACGAATACGGCGAAGTCGTCAGCTATGGTCTACGTGGCATTCGGCTACAAACTCCTTCTGATAATATTGTCACCGTCCCTCACAGCCACATCTGGACCAATGCGGTTTCCAACGCCAACATGGGAGAGCTAGAAGCGCAGGTCGCCACAGAATTTTATCTGGCCCATGAGGTCAACCCAGAACAGGTAGAAAATATCTTGTATCGGGTTGCCTACACTAGCAAGTACACGCATCTGAAGCTACCGATAGTAGTAGTCATGTCTGAGCACAGTTGGGGTAGCCTGTACAAGCTGCGTTCTTATCCGTTGGATGCTAGAGACGAGTTCGTCTACAAAACAGATCTGACAGTTAGAGCAAAAAAAGAATTTGCCAGACACAATCTAACCTATCCAAAACGGTTTGACCTCATAGAAAATGGCTAAAAATAAAAGCAGGAAAGGCATTGCCTTTCCTGCTTTATCAGACTATCTATAGCCTAAAAGTAAGCACCTGTGAAACTTCACAAGCGCTCGTACTAAAGACTATCGATTGATCAAAGTTGTATCGTCGGTAGCATCTATATCCAGCTCTTCCTTGCGGATAGTAGCGCCTTCGGTGACAACTTCTTGCTCACGCTCTTTTCTAATCGAGACTTCTTCACTGACCACAGCTTCTTTGCGGATATCAGCCTGCTCTTCGTACACCTCTACGCGAGCAACCTCACCTTCGACAAAATCGTGCGTAGTCGTGGCTGCGGTAGTTGCTGTAGGCGTAGTTCGCTCTACGACTACTCTCTCTTTCTCGACCGGGACAGAAACGTTAGCCGTCTCGCTAACAACTCGCTTACCAATAACAACGTCGCCAGTTTTTACGACGTTTTTATCTGCAACCAAACGCTCTTCGTACAGACGGATAGGGCGAGTGTCATCTGTATCGGCCATGTCATACAGCGCCGGGTCTCGATCGTATGTGTAGTCGTCACGAGTGTACGAACCCGAGCCCTGAGCAGCAGCGCCCGTCGCAGCAGTAGCAGCACCCGTAGAGGTTCCTACAGCAGCACTTTGACTAACTGCGTTCTCTCGATACACACCGCGTACGTTTTCCTCATAGTCGTAGTCGACTGATGTATTTTCGTCGTACTCGGGCAGGTTTTCGACTTGGCCTTTAGTTAGACCAGAAACATAGACACGCTGCTGACTATTGTCAAACTGAGCTCGACCGATTGGTAGTAATACTTTTTTACCAAAGAACCAAAAGCCTGTATCCACAATCAGATAGCGGAACTGACCTGTCGTGTCATCAAACAGTCCATCCTCTACAGAACCGACTTTGTCATCGCCATCTGCATAGACGCTGTAGTCTTCTAAATGGCTAAGGTTGTTGTCGTTGAAGGTGTTTTTGTAATCCGGGTAAGTTTTCTTTAGGCTTACTAATGCCATATGTGTGTCCTCTTTGTTTGACTGTGTACTTGTAAATGCTATAAAAATCTACAGCGCTTTTCATTGAATCTAAGAGAGAATTTCTCAGTATTTTCTCTACTCATATAGTCGTAGCTTACTCCTTACCAAAGGCATAGACCAACCTGAACGCAGAGAGTCCAAACCCAAAAAAGGAGTGACAAAGAAACTACATCACTCCCCTTAATTCAATTGAGATAACCGTTAATCTGCGAGCTACCAGCTATCAAATGACCCACTATCGAACAACTGTCGTTCTAGGACGCTTTGCTCCAACAGTAGAACCTATCAACGCAGCCACCAAACCTATCAGAGAGCCTAGCAAGAAGTAGACGCTACCTTTAGCGGCTGTAGCAGCATATTGAGCAGCTTCTGTAGGCGTAACATCGGGAACCACCTCGCCAACCTGGTCGGGGGTGGGCAGAGAAACGCCACCAGGCTCAGCAATTTGAGTCAGCGCTCCGCCAGCATTAGAAGCAAGCACACCAAAGGTACCAGAGACGCCGCTAGCAAGTAGCCAACCACTGAGCACTAAGGTTGTTGCCCACATGATAGTGGCGTTGAGCATTGCTGTCTTCTTGTTCATCGGACCGCAAGAAGACGCCATCGTCCACGCTCCCAAGAAAAGAGAAATTAGTAAGCTAATAACAGCCCAGATGCCTATGCCTGTGCCAATAGCGCGCGGTGCGGCTTCTCCAGCTGCAAATCCGCTAACCGCAGCGCCCAAAGCGCTCAGCATTAGCTGCGAAACAATCGATACTACGATGCCTGCTAGAATTGGGCCCCAGCGAACCGTATCGTGGTATTCCGCTGGTGGTAGGGTGGTAGCTGGTAGTGGTGCCTGAACGGCTGTACCCGGCTCGTCGTTTCTATCTGTTGCGTACGTCATGAGGCGAAACTCCCGTATTTTGCTTGAAGTAAACGTGGTGAGACTCAATAGTATGGAAGTGTGGAAGTTGTTCAACCTTTCTAAAGAATGAGGCAGGTATAATAGAAAGGTATAGATTTTCTTCACAAAATGAAATACTGAGACCGCAGCGAATAGCAGCCTGAAATGAAACCATAAGAACTACAGGAAAGATGTAGTCATTTGATTAGTTATTTTGGCGTTTCACTCCCTTGACGGACGAAAAAGCCACTGACAATAGCGCACAATACGAAATGAAATCAACCATTAGACATTTGAAGCCATCATGACACCCCCCCCTAGCAGCAATGAGCATGACTCACGTTCCATTCCGATGCGCTCGGTAGAAGACTCTGCTCCGGTCGACGCTTACACTCTTGGTTTAACAGAAGCCCCGGTTGCTGCTAGAGGTGAAGTTGTTGATAGTTCAGTTGATAGTTCAACAGTCAACCCTGATGAAAATACGCCTATTCAGCTGTACGAAGAGCGCCTAGTGACTCAGACCCAAAGAGTCAAAACTGGTGAGGTCAAGATATCTAAAAAGATTGTCACAAACAGCGCAAGCGCAGATATCCCTGTCACCAAAGAGAAGATCATTATAGAAATAGAGTCGATATACACCGGAGAGACTCGAATCGATATTGGTGAGGCCAGAACGGCTGAAGACGGCTCTGTCCATATGGATATTTATGAAGAGCAGGCGCTATCGTGCCGCAGAATTGTCCCCTATCAGAACGTCTCGGTGCGCAAAGAGATTGTCACAGATACGGTCACCGCTCAAGAGCTGCTTCGAAGAGAAGAGCTAGATATTGTGACTGAGCGCGTTCAGGCAGACGGCTCTACAGCTTTGGCCACTTGACTAAGGTACAGTTTGCAGGGTGAAAGCTGTATGTTGCAACAGGTCAAGTGACGCACCTGTACCGTAGGCCGTGCCTTCTCGCAGAGTATGCATCCGGTACAGGTGCTATGTCAGCTCGTTGACTTATTCTCGTTTGATTGCAGGCTTTTGAGTCGTCAAAAGCCTGCGGCCGATCGATGTCTTCTTCTGCCAGCCGTTCATGACGTCTTTGACGACTAGCTCTTGTAGCCACACCTGGCCGACGACTGTCAGCGGTAGCGCCAAGAACAGGCCCAGGAAGCCAAAGAGAACGCCACAGACTAACTGGGAAATTAGCGCGATCGCAGGCAACAGAGAAACCTGTCGCTTCATTACCATCGGCGTCAGGAAGTTGCTCTCGACCTGCTGAATCAAAATATAGAGTACAACAACGGCCGCCCCCTTCCAAGGCGCTTCTAATAGACCTAGTATCGCGGGTGGAATCACACTCAGTACCGGCCCTATATTAGGAATAAAGGTCAGCATCCCTGCGACAAAAGCATTACCAATTGGTAGAGGCACACCAATAATCGCTAGTCCAGAGAAGCTCAAAGCAGTAATCACGAAAATATTAAACAAAATGCCCGTGCTCCAGCCTACTAGAGCAACTTCACAGTTATCTAATATCTCAACAATCCGATAGCGATAGAACTGAGGAAATAAGCAAACAAATGCACGGCGATAGGGTTTGGGATTAGCTAGTAGCATGATCGTGATTACTAGCACTAGAAGTAGGTTCACCAGCACAGACATCGTACTTCTAAAGAAAAGAAAAGCGTTATTAAAGACGCTTCTAGCGACTACGGGAATATCTCGAATAAAGGTATCGAGCTTCTGTAGCTGTTCAGACAGCTCAATAGGAACGCGACTGTCAATCTCGTTTAGCCAGGCTCTAATTTGAGCTATTTCAAAGGGCGCTTGGTCTAGCCACTGATTGACCTGACTGACAAAAGGAGGCAAAATTAACCAGGTAATGGCGACAGAAAGGGCAACTAATGCAATGATTGTCAACCCTACTGCAAGGCTTCGCTTGATGTGCCGCTCTGTAAGCCATCGAACAATTCTGTTGAGCACGGTCGCAAAGGCAACGGCCATAAAGGCTAACAGCACGATAAAGCGGATTAGCCACAGCAGGTAAAGGCCTAATAGTAGAGCAACCAGTCCAACCAAATTGCCAAATTTCACTGTTCATCCTCTTACTGTGTACGGCCAGCGTCAGAGAGCTACCAAATGAAGGGTGAAAAGCAATCTATAGCGGCCTATGTGAAATTGTAGGCTGGTTGCAACCGAGTGTCGTACTTCTAAAGTAGATAAAGAAAGCGTAGGATAGAAGTTAGTCCGCTTTTCAGTAAGCAAGCCCTTAGGCTGTCGCGACCGAAGAGTCTGCTACTCATCAAACTTCTTCTGCTCTGCGAGTAGTCCTAAATGCTTAGCAGTTGAACGATCGGGCGCGTAAACACCATTTTCCCACTCGCTGACTGTTTGCCTTCTGACCCCCATCTCTTTGGCAAAGCTGGCCTGAGTCAGCCCTAAATACTTTCGCAATGCTCTAATCGCTGAGCGGTCCCATAGGATAGCGCCATCCATTCGCTGAATGTTGTAATTTGTCTCGAAGGGTATAAAGCTCACTCTTTGGGCATCAAGATCTACCGACTCAACGTGATAACCCGCTTCAATCCAGGCTTTCGCCTGTAGCGCACTGGCACTGTCGCGATTGCTCCACCAGGCTCTCTGACGGGCGGAGTTCGGTAGGTCAGAGCGCAAGATCGCTTCAATCTCGGCGAAGTTCATAGCGACAGGTGATACAGTCTGGGTCTGAAGATATTCGAACAGAGGATAGTATTTACTACCGGCTTTCATAGTTAGGACCGCGCGCTCACAAGTGTTTAGATAGGGTGTTTCTATTGTCCCATCAATTTATTTTGATACGAACTATTTTGGAATAGCCACTGAAATGCAGATTGCAAACCACTTAAGCTTGCTCTGTTTCAGCAATATCTACCCCAGCATACGGACTACATTGGTAAACAAGCAGACTAGTCGGTATGGACTATGGTTGCCATTCACAAGTTAGAGACCACTCGCCTGCACCTGCGCCAGTGGACAGAGGCTGATAAGCAACCGTTCGCCCGGTTGAATGCTGATAGACGTGTGATGGAATTCTTTCCTGATACGCTATCTCGTTCTCAAAGCGATGCAATGGCTAAGAGACTTGCCAACGCGATCGCAACAAGAGGCTGGGGTCTGTGGGCTGTAGAGATCAAGAACAAACAGTGCTTTATCGGTTTTGTTGGACTCAATATTCCTTCAGTAGAGCTACCCTTCCAGCCCTGTGTTGAGGTGGGCTGGCGACTGGGCTACTCTCACTGGGGACAGGGATACGCAACTGAAGCGGCAAAAGCTGCGATCGCCTTTGGATTTGAGACGCTAGAACTAGAGAAAATAGTCTCTTTCACTGCGCTGAGCAACAAACGTTCAGAAGCAGTGATGAAAAAGCTAGGTATGCGGCGACATCCCAAAACCTTCATGCATCCAAGTGTCCCAAAAGGCCACGAGCTGCGAGAACATTGTCTCTACGAACTGTTGAGAACTGATTGGAACGCTCAAAACAATCCCTAACGTACAGATAGAATTTCCCTACAAGCTGTTGTAAAAGCTGGTCTAGAGCTACTGAGCCAAAAGCTGTTCTACCGTCAGCGCTAGCTCAGGAAAAGCCGCTGATACAATCTGTTCTTGATCACGCAAACGAGCAACTTCATACTCTCCCTCTATCAGAGTGCAGACAGTCAGCGTCGGACGCTTTGGCCTACCAAGATGGCGCACGCCGCCTAGGCCAGCATAGTCCACAATCCAGTACTCAGGAATCTGCATAGACTCGTAAGCCGCTAGCTTCAGCTCGTAATCGTCCTGCCAATTGGTAGACAGGACTTCTATCGCTAGTTTGACAGCTGCGCCGCTAGCGACAGTAGACGATTTCTCCCAGAGCGCTTCTGCTGCTAGCGCTGACCTTTCTAAAACGATTACATCTGGCTCGTAGCCAGTCTCTTTGCTGACTTTCAATACACACTCACGCGGAATCAGGTAAGGAAATGCAGCTGAATCAATTGCATAGTTCAGCCGCTTGGCAATATCCCCAGCAAGCTCAGAATGCTTTCCTCTTGGCTTTGGCACTTGAAAGATGACTCCTTGACGCAGCTCGTAGCGATATTCAGAATTTTCGGGATACCAGTCTATAAACTGCTCAAAGCTGACGGGTTTAGGTAGCGGCGTGATGGGAATCGGCTGGGCGGTTCTGTCGATGGCGGCAGTCATAAGTGCGCTCCTGCATCAGTGCTAGCTACAATCCTCTGTCTATAATTCTACTCATGAATGATGCTTTGCTAGAAATCGATCCAGCCGATTGGCAAAGTTAGCCTTATCTCTATTGTTCAATGGCGGTGGACCACCCCCAACAGGCTCCGCGCCGCCTCGAAAAGATTCTAGAAGATTGCGCACCGATAGGCGATCGCCAATATTGCGAGAAGTATACTCATCTCCTCTAGGATTAAACACATAGCCACCTTTTTCTAATACTTTGGCAGCTAGCGGAATATCTGCGGTAATCACCAGATCGCCTGCGCTGAGCAATTCCACAATCTTGTTATCAGCACCATCAAATCCTGACGGCACCACCAACATTTCTGCATAAGCCGGTACCTGTACAGGCTGATTGGCCACTAGCGTCAGCGCACAGTTTGTCCTTTTTGCCGCCCTAAAGATAATCTCTTTTATGGCATTGGGACAGGCATCTGCATCTACCCATATCTGCATGGCTATTTCTTCCAAAAAAAGCAACTGTCCGTAAGTTTGCTGATACTTATCAGTATCGTAATCAGGTTTTGATGAGGATCGGTCGATTTTACTCAGGCGACTACTAGCGAAATTGCTTATGCTTGCAGGCATCTGCGCTCTTTATCTACGTCTGTCTTGTACCTGTTTTATATAAATAACCTACCGCTATGCTGCTGCCTTCTTCGTCGGGCTTTTCTCTATCTCAATTATCACAGATATCAGTAAATCCAGTTCGCTGTTGGCAGCGAGCTCTGACGATTAGCACCTTGATTGGGATCTTACTAAACAGCGCAATCGGTAGCGTGACCGCAGCATCCTCGCCGAATCAAGTAGCTCAATCTACCGCTCAGCTTGTCACTGATTCCACAGCAAAACCAAAAGCGCAGTCTAAACCAGTCGCTCGATCTAAAATGAGTTTTGACCAGCTGATGAACGTAGGCTACGCCGCCTCTCGTCAGGGCGATTTCGATACGGCTTTGATCAACTTCCGCCGCGCGCTAGCCCTGCGTCCAGGCAACTCGTACGCCGCTGCTGCTGCTGACAATATGGCCTACTACATAGAGCATGCTCGCGTCACCGCTCGACAGTGGGAAATTACTCAGCTAGAAACTCGTCTAACTAACGCCATCAATCAAAAAGACTGGGTCTGCGCCGCAACGACCCTAGACGAACTGACGATGTATACCAAGCCTGATTCGCTCAACAGAGCGCGTCTAGTTGGACAAAGAGGGGAAGTCACTGGCCGCCTAGACGCCAGACTAGATCATGAAGCCTGGTCCACCGTCTGCGTAGCTGAGCGACCTGTCTATTAGAGTCGGTCCCTAAAATCAAAATAATTGCAACTAAAGTTACATTTTGTTACATTGATATTGTTAATGTAACTTTACAAACCTTTGCTTTGACGTTTGATGGCTATTGAGCTGATTGAGCGCTAGGCGTGGGTGGTGGCAGGCTGAATGAATGATTGTCAGTTGAGTGCGATCGCACTTTCCAAAAGATATTTAGCGGGCGATCGCAACTTTGAGCGAGCCGATCTAAAAGACCACAACCTAACCTCGTTGACGCTAGCCAATGTGCAGCTTCGGTGCGCCGACCTAAGTGGTGCAAACCTGACCGGAAGCCAGCTAGATAGGGCCGACCTCACTAGTGCAATGATGTGGCGCGCTCAGCTTAGTCAGGCCAGCCTGCTGTGGACGACTCTACATCAGGCCATGATGGTACGCTGCACTGCCAACAAGACTAACTTCAGCGGCGCGAGCCTACACAGAGCCGATCTGCGACTCGCCAGTCTAAGAGATGCCTGCCTAGCAGGCGCGGACCTACGTGGTGCTAAACTCTGCTACGCCGATCTGCGCGGAGCTGACCTGACTGGCGCGGACCTGACTGGCGCGGACCTGACCGGGGCAAACCTGACCGGAGCCTGTATCAAAGCAGTCTGCTGGAGAGCTGCTGTATTGCATAAAGACCAGCTCCATTCAGCGATAGAATCACCAGCAAGATCAGTATTAGAAGCCGCGTTTGAGCAGACAATTGCGAGCAGAGTATCTAGTACGGAGCGCAGATCGCTAACGGTTGTTTGAAGTATATGGGTGTTTAGGGATTAGGTAGCGTATGGAGTTTTATACCTGGCAAAAGTATCGCTGCGCGTACGAAACGATTCCTGGTAATGCTTCTCCCGCTCTGTTGTTAATTCATCCAATTGGCGTAGGGCTTTCGCGGCACTTCTGGCAACCTTTCATTCGACAATGGACAGCCTCAAACGCCACCCAAAAAATCTACAACCTAGACCTACTGGGCTGTGGCGACAGCGCGATGCCACAGCGCGCCTACTACCCGCGAGACTGGGCCGAACAAATCGCCCACTCCATCACAAACGTGGCCCAAGAGCCCGTAGTCATATTTGTGCAGGGCGCTCTTTTGCCTGTTGCGATAGAGATCACGGGCCTATCAGCTACCGAAAAGTCAGTCGCCGAAAAGGTAAAGGGGCTGATTCTTTCGGGTCCGCCAGCGTGGCCGCTAATGACTACGCCCGCAGATCAGGTGGAAGAAAACTCGCCTGGGCGTTATTCGATTCGCCTTTGGGCAATGTTTTCTGTCGATATGCGCGGCGAGAAAAATTCCTGAAGTCTTTTTCCCGAACGACAGCTTTTTGCTGAGGATCAGGATGTGACAGGTGAGTGGCTGACGATGCTGCACGAAGGATCGCGTGATATGAATAGTCGATATGCGGTGTTTTCGTTTCTAGCAGGGTTCTGGCGGCAGGATTATGAAAGTGCGATGCAGCAGATTCAGCAGCCGACGCTAATTGTGATGGGAAAGGAAGCCTCAACAATCGATCGGAGCGTAGCTAAACAAGTTGATAGCACTAGCATCTCCAATGTAGACAAAAGAGTGAAAGACTATCTTGCAAACTGGCACAGCGCTGAGGAGTGTCAACATTGGCGGACGCAACGTATTGCCGTACGAGTCAGTCAGTGAGTTTACTAAGGTCGTGAAGCTATTTGTTGATCAAATTGCCGTGACCAGCTAGCGGTTATGGTGAGCGTCTTTGTAGGAATGCTCCTAGTCAAGTAGCACTTCCAATCGTGAAAAACTTCAACATAAATTAACGTCTCTCTTTCGCTTACAGCACCTGCTCCCTGCGGCATGCGAGTTCTACAGGTTATGCCACTCCTCCAGGAAGGAAGAGGATAATTATTACCGATTCTCTTTTGCCCATTCTTTCCCCAAAGACTGTAGCAGGGCCTTAAGTCCAAGGATGAAAGGAGGCTCTATCTGAATTTCATTGGCCGGACCAATGAAGTTACCTTCTTGCAAAATGTTGGAGAGCGATCGCTGCGTTCTCTGCCACAGTCTATTATTGTCATTAAGGTCAGTACTCATTTTGTAACCCGGCAACGGTTCAACTCCCTCGATTTGTAGATCCTGAAGAGCTCTATGAAATTCGTAGAGGTAGTTATTTAAGTTGTCCAAATTGTGGATTCTAAATTCACTGATACGGCTGATATCATCGCTGATTACTATTGGCTGATCCCAATTGTAGGCTGTGCCATTCATGGTGTATGCCTCCCCTGGTACAAGCGCAGATCCACGAGAGCGGTAGCTGAATCCTGCCAGCTTAGTGTTATCAAGGACTAGTCCACAGGCAATTTCATCTTTCGGGCTAGAACTAAGCTGAGTGTACTTCTCGGTATCTTCCATACCAGCACCTCTACTAAGCAAGCGACTTAGAAATGGTTGAATCTCGGAATACCTGCTGAACTGACCAGTTGTATCTAGCCAGTGCAGCAGACGAGAACCGTTTCCACCGAGGTACATAGCTGTTATGGAATCAGGTGTATAAGTTTCGTCCGCCCGTAATACCCTAATTAACAAGCCAACATAATAGTACAGTCCACATATGCCCAGCGCCATCAATCGTGTCAATCCCTGAACTTCTCTTACATTGGTAAGCTTAGGACGTTGCTTTCTTAACCATTCTTCGCTAGAAAAGCGTAGCCGTACATCACACATGGCATGGAAATTGCTTCCGCTTAATGCCGTCAAATCTACTCCACCTTCAAAGTATTTACTGATAAACGTTGGGTTTAAAGATAAGAAATTAGAGAGTAGATCTCTGCCAGCAAGTTTGATAGAACATTGATGCAATAGCTGGTTCTTTTGCCAGATAGAGATGTCGGATGTTCCGCCGCCTATATCAATACAGGTAGAGCAGACAAGATCTCTACGTTCTTTGTCGGCAAAGTACTGAGCAAACGCTAAGCTTTCTGTACGGAAGCTGGAGTCTTCTCGATACGGTGAGCACTCAAACGTAAGCCCTGTCAGTGGATATGTTTCTTCTAATAGATCTAACCATCTACGCTCATATAGTCTTCTCTGATTTGGAGAAAAGGCAGATGGATAAGATAGCAGCCATTTAATAGTCTTAATACCTTGTTTAATCGCATTAGCACAGATATGAATAATTAAATGCCGGAGGAAAAGACTATTCTCATCAAAATTATCCCACTTTAGATCAGTATGTATCCAGGACTCTCGTGGATCGAAAGTTAGAACACTAGGATTGAAGATTCTGCCATCGAGAATAGCTCGCTCATCCTCACCTCTGTTGCGGTTGCTACCTCTAGTTGTCAGTATGCTATTGAGCGGTAGCGGCTTCTCGGCTGGAAGAAACCTTTCTGGAATGAAGTAATTGAACAGAGTCGGAAATCTGGTGTCTAGAGGCGATTCTGTAACCTTGAAAAGTAAGTTATCATCAAAGGCTAGCGGCTCTACTTTACTCGGCGTACTAGTGTATATGTTGGTGAATGAAGTGCCAAAATCTACACCCACTTTCCATTTGGCTTTAGGCGTCAACCTCGGTGGCTGTGCTGGCAAGATGATCCCAATTAGCTGATTGGCGTTATCTAGACATTCAATGACACAAGGGAATTCTGTCAGCCTAGTCAGACTGTAGCTACCGTCTTGATCGTCTGTGAACGTTTCAGTCTCTGGCGTACCCAGAAAGCCAACTCGGAAGGTCGATTCGCCTGCGGCTAGATCGAAAAACAGTGCATAGTAAACCTTCCAATCAGGGGCTCTAAAGTTGGGCCATAGCTCTAGTACGGGGACGGTGGCTAGGGCGTTTTCCTGCTTGAGCGGATAGGTTTTGATCAGGCGATAGTTCTCTGGTGGCGAGCCGTTGGTCATGCCTGATAGGGGCAAATCCAGAGAGACTTCTAGCTGGGGCTCGCCGCCATCTACCTGCCGGAAGGTCATTTTATCGACTAGCTCTTCTGGGGTCAGATACTCTAGCAGGATCGAGTTGACTGGAATCAGTGGGGTGATATATTCACCTGCGAAAATGATTGGCTGCGAGGTGGTGGGCATTAAACCGCCGGGGATAGCCTCTGCGGTGTTATCAATGAACTTTAGCTCTGGCAAGAACAAATCGGCGGGGGTAACGCAGTTGACGTCTTGCCAACTCATGCGATAGGTCTCTATCTGGTCAGGGCTGAGCCTAGCGAGCGTGTTTTCTTTGTAGACGTAGATGTCTTCTGGCTGTCGCCCCCAGTAGCCTGCAATATTGGGATCTAGAAGGATCAGGGGTTTAGCAGGCGCTTTGTCAGCACTAGGCACGAGCGTGACATTAGAGTCTCGGGCTGTTACTTGGATTGGCCTTTCCAGAACAGAAAGCAGTCCTCGATTGATTGGCATACCAAAGATATTTTTAGCTTCGCTGTAGTACAGAGGCACGTCTGGTCGCTGCGAGCACAGGTCTCTTTGAAACTCACTGATTAGGCGAATCATGTTGTTAGCAGCGAAAGGGTTGCCACCTAGCCTTTCGTTGTTGATTTCTTTTGAGACGCTGTCTAACCACAAGTACAGTTGAGCTTTATCTTCTTCTCCATATAGTCCGTTGAGAAATTGGTGAGGCGATCGCAACCTTCTAGAGGATGCATCATACCAGCGCAAACTACCCCAATCACCTACCGCACTCGGTACTACAATCGTGCTAGGCGAAGTCATTCCTACCGGATGATCGTTCCATAAGAAGACAAAAATATCTCGCCAGGGATGGTTCTCTCCGGTCTCGTAGCGGTCGTACAGTGCATTTGTGGCATCTGGAACTAGCTGCCTGAGGGCTTTATCGAAGGAATTGTGAGCTAGTTCTCCAATCTTAATCCGTCTAACTTTGAGCGGGTAGCTGTGAGCTTCAGTGAAGGCGATCGCCGCAATCATCCCCCGCCACTGCTTAACCATTTGGTCTCTTAGCGGATGGCCAGGATTGTGTAGCGCCATCTCGAACGTCAGCGGATACGCCCAAATTGTCGGTAGAGGGCTAATGCTGTCGAATTCATTGGGGGCCTGATGCTCCAGGCTAGTAGCTACATTTTGGAGGACGCTGATAGGATGCAAAGCCCAACTGCCTACGTCACCAGAGCGAACAGCGTAATCACTCTTGAGCTGTGGGAGTAATGGAAAACCATTTTCAGTGTTACTAGCGTCTGCCATAGCATTCAGATGATCTAATTACAGATAACAATAGCGTTCATAAAAAATACGAACAAGAAAATTTTGATACTTATATCTTAGATAGCGCAGAGCGAGTAAAGTGCGCTGGCAAGTCCTATCATGCCTCTACCGTGTTGGGCGGCTAAGTCCTGATCGTCTAGCTTTATTTTTAGCTGCGGAATGCTGTCACTAGCGCGCTTGCTGCGATCTGCCTCTATTCCTATCACTAGCTCTGATAGCTGGTCGGGAATCACTTGAGTTCCGTTTGCTCTAGTCCAACAGCTAGGGTTGAATAGGTCAATCACTTCATCACCGCACTGGTGAATTTCGTCGAGCCAGCGCAGATAGTCTAGGCACCAGTCGGTAACAGTTGATAGTACTTCTTGTTCCTTTGAGTCGTTAAAGTCAGGAAGCTCTTCGCCACCACCTCCAAACATGCGACCTAACGCAGAAGTGGGTGGTTTAAAAAACCTACTGAACCAAGGTGCACCCGATAGAAACCTGCTCAGCCCAATGCTTTTAGCTTGGTTCAGCTCTGGAGCCATATTCGCGAGCCAAACGTAGGCAAAGCGCGTAGAGGTTCTCAACCGCTCTTTTGCAATATCACTTACTGGCAAATCGCTCCAGCTCAAACGATTTCGACTCTGTCGGCTAGTTAAGGCGACTTGTGTTCCGGTGTTAGGCTTTCTATCAGTTTGCAGGAAATGGCTAGCGCTTAAGGCTGCATACATCTCGAGAAAGTGCGGTGCGTTTCTTTGACTTGTTTTGCCCAAGCTAAACTCTACTTCCGTCGCGTTATTGCCCAAAACGTAAATCATATCGAACAGCTTGCCCTGTGTAGCGTAGTAGCGTAGTACCGCCTCTGTATTTGATAGAAGCTGGTTGGAGTGGGCATACACTTCGTTTTTATCAATGCCAGAAGCTGGGTTAAAGCTAAAGTAGGGCAGCATAAAAGCAGAGCCGATAGAGACGCGATCGCGCATATTCTTCGCTTCTAGCCTTTGGTGCAATACCCTACCGATAGTCGGAATACCCGAAGCGCCAGTTCCACCAAAAGACAGACCCGAATAGAAAAATGTTAGAAGAACGGCCTCTACTGACATCTATCCGAATCTTTTCGATTAGCTGTTGCCAAACATCGCCACTCCGGTTGACTAGCTCGATTTGACTCATCACCGCCGCGCCAATTGCCGGACGACCGCGAAAGCCTGCTTCTAGATTGGCCTCTTAGCTCTTCTGGTGTAAACAAAACATCGACTAAGCTGCCTAGCTCAGGAGAAATCTGCTGAAGGCTGTCGTAGCTAAATAACGAGCTAAGATTTTTGACCGTAGCCGCTTGGCTTAGCGGCGACCATAGACCAAAGTCAGTAAGCTTTGCCTGCATCCAGGGCTGACTGGCGCGATCGTCTTCAAACAGTTCCTGGCACCTTTGATACAGGCATATGCTTGATCTTGCTCGTTCCAAGCTGCCATTAGTTTCGTCTGCATCGACAAGTAGTGTGTAAATATTTTGCTCAAGAGGTGAGTCATTATCCGAGTTGAGTATGCCGACTGCGGTTATTTGAGTTAGCGCCTCTAAACACCTAGCCCCAGTCCCACCAATCCCAATTGCGTACAGACTCTCGTTAGAGAGTATCGGTGAAGCGATGTCTCCTCCAAAGGGGCTTGATCAGTTGCTTCCTCTGAAGTTTGCGCTTCATTCTCTTGTTGCTTCTGCCAATAGAGAAACTGTATTTCTTCTGGAACAGGAAGAGATACCCCTAAGACCTGTAATGAGTCCTCTGCAGAAAGAAAATCTTGTATTATATTTAGCGCAGCTTCTACGTTACCTATTAAGAAGCTCTCTATTGCCTCCGCATATGTTAATAGGCTATCAAACCCATTCTCTTTTATAGGCTTAGCAATCTTTCTGAGTAGCGAGACTAAGACACGAATCTCGTACTCGTCTTTTTTAACTATTTGGGTTCGTAGAGCGGAGGCGACTTCTTTCACTACCCTCACAGGATCTACATAAGAATCAACTGCCCACTCCTGAGTTCTAACTAGTTCC
>CAVYWR010000037.1:0-205689 GCA_963772185.1 uncultured cyanobacterium
TGCGCCATAGACTCCGATTCAAGCTCTTCAAAGGCAGCGGATTGTTGGCCATCCAGTGCCAATCGCCGCTGTTAACTGCAAACCTTTTGCCAAACCAGCGGGCCGCGCGCACTACCGGGCGGTAGATACTGGGAGGGAAGAAATATCGAATCCGTACTATTGGACGCGGTCGCCAGGGTCTAGGCCGATCGTCCTTGTTTTTTGGTTTCTTGGCTCTGGGCTCTGACTTATCCGCCTCTGACTTATCCGCCTCTGTCTTATCCGCCTCTGTCTTATCCGCCTCTGTCTTTGCTGTAATAGCGGGCTGCTTCAAACTAGGGTCCGATGGCTCCAACTGCGAATCGCTTTCGCCACGTACAGACATAGGTAATTAATCCTTTGGCCCCTTAGAAAACAACTGCCGAGTCTATAAGAATAACCTAATTCTTCTATAGCCTAGTCTTTCTATCGAAACAGCTTGCAATGGTCTACATCTGCCTACGACATATGCTAAGGATACGCCTTTCGACTATGCAAGTAAACCCAAAAGATAGAGGCTCCAACAGTTTGGAAGCTTTAATATGAAAAGCGTAAAAGAAAAATACTCGGAGAGTGCTTACTATGAGTCTTGAAGAAAAAGCTAAAGCAACTGCTAAAGACATCGAAGGTAAAGTCCAAGAAGCAGCAGGCGACGCGACAGATAACACCGAAGCCCAAGCAAAAGGTAAAGCTAAGCAGGCAGAAGCATCTGCAACTAAGACAAAAGAAAACGTCAAAGACGGCATCAAAGACGCTGTTGACTAGGTTAGCTTGGGGACTTGCACTAGTCTCTTGATCTAACTGCTCTATACAGTTTAAGCGGCCATAGTACAGTCTACTATGGCCGCTTTTATATTGATTTTACGACTTCCTTCTATAGCCTTCCGTACTTTGCTACATCAGGCGTTCCCTAATATTTTCAAAGGGGTCGGAAACATAAAGTGTTTCCGACCCCTCTCTTCACTGTGCTTTATCTAGATAATCTTGACCCAGAACTTGTAGTCAGGTATCAAAAATTTGCACTGTCGCTAGATATGTAAACTGTAGATATGTAAACTGTCTATTTCTCTACTTTAGGAACAACATCTGGGCGCTCCTTGTCTTCCCAACCAACAGGACGCTTAGAGTTATACCATGCGATAGATCCTATAGTCACCGCAGCGATAAAACCAACAATTCCGACTGTAGTTAGCGAAAGTGCGTAGGGGGCTTCTTCGGTAATAGCTTCTAGTAGCAGAGTCATAAAATGTCCTCTTAAAGTTTGTAAGCCCAGTATACAAACAAACGGCATTACTAGACTCTTTCTAACTGAGGAAATCTAGCAGTATTGCCGGGTGCTTGGATCTGGCTGTAGGCGTATCTACCGCTTGTCTAGTTGTGTATGGCAAGCAAGTCCATAAGCAAAAGGCCGTAGGCGCATGAATGCACCTACGGCCTTTATGAGTAACTTTGGGTTTGACTACTACACTGCCGCAGGTACTTTCAGGTCAGTCTCACGCTCGCCGCTCGGTGTCAACGTAGTGCCTTCAATGAAGGAACGCAACATCCACGCCATCTCTTCGTGCTGCTCCATCAAACCAGTCAAAAAGTCGGCTGTGCCTTCATCATGGAAGTTTTCGCCAGCTTGATCAACATGGTCACGCAGGTTGCGAATGATTTGCTCGTGATCTGCAACTAGTCGTCTTACCATTTCGTCGGCTGTGGGCAAATCGCCTGGGTGCTCTTTCAAGGTGGCATTCTCTTCAAAGCCTTTGGCTGTGCCGATAGGATAGCCACCTAGCATTCTGACGCGCTCTGCGATCGCATCGATATTCATGCTAATCGCTTCGTAGTGCTGATCCCATAGCTCGTGCAGGGTTCTAAACTGAGGACCAATCACATCCCAATGATACTTCTTAGTCTTGATTACCAACAAATAAGCATCAGAAAGATCTGTGTTGAGCAGCTTTACTACACCTTGTCGTTGCTCTTCTGTTAAGCCAATGCTGATGGGGTTCATATATCACTAATTCCTGTATCTTCTACGATAACCATTCAACCATTTTCGTCCTACAGTTTCGTCTATCAAAGGAAACGTCTTTGAAGAAATGAATTGACGTCTAAAGGTAGATTCGCGAACCTGTCAGAAGTTTTTCTCTAGAGATTAACCCCCTAAGCTTAGCTTTGTCAGTGTTCAGCGCTTCTCAGCTAGCGCTACTAGCATTTAGAGTGGCTTCTGTCTTTTGCACATCCAGCTTCAGCATGATTACGCTCAAGGGCGGCAGGGTCAGATCTAGCGAATAAGGCCGTTCGTGGAAGGTCCAATCATCCGACCATTTGCCGCCTAGATTGCCAATGTTAGCCCCGCCAAATTCTCTTGCATCGCTGTTGAAGATCTCACGGTAGTATCCTTTTTTGGGAATGCCTACTCGGTAGTGACTGTGAGGCTGCGGAGTAAAGTTGCACACGGTGAGGATAAACTCTTCGCTCTTTTGGTCGTAGCGAATAAAGGAGACTACGCTGTGGCGGTTGTCGCTACAGTCTACCCACTCAAACCCTTCTTGGGAAAAGTCTTGGGTATGCAGCGCTGGCTCGCGGCGATAAAGCGTATTGAGCCGTTCAACACAGTGCTTTAGACTCTTGTGCTGATCAAACTGTAGCAAGTGCCACTCTAGATCTCCCCAGACGTTCCACTCACTCCACTGACCAAACTCCATTCCCATAAACAGCGTCTTCTTGCCAGGATGAGCATACATGTAGGTATATAGCGCTCTTATGTTTGCCATCTTCTGCCAGTCATCACCCGGCATCTTGCCGATCATGTGACTCTTGCCGTGTACCACCTCATCATGCGAGAGCGCTAGCATGAAGTTCTCACTGAACGCATACCAGATGCTAAAGGTGATATTGTTTTGATGAAACTGTCTGAACCAGGGATCCATGCTGAAATAGTCCAGCATGTCGTTCATCCAGCCCATGTTCCACTTCAAATTAAATCCCAGACCGCCTACGTAGGTAGGCCAGGAAACCATCGGCCAGGAGGTGGATTCTTCTGCGATTGAAAGCGCCCCTGGGTAGTGGCTAAACAAAACGTGATTCACCTGCTTAAGGCACTCTGCTGCTTCAATGTTTTCTCTACCGCCGTATTCGTTCGCGACCCATTCGCCGGGTTTCCGGTTGTAGTCTAGGTACAGCATTGAGGCAACAGCATCAACTCGAATGCCGTCAATATGGAATTTGTCAAACCAAAAAAGCACGTTCGCAATCAGGAAGTTGCGCACCTCATTGCGGCCATAGTTGAAGACGAGCGTACCCCACTCCTTGTGCTCACCTTTACGAGGATCGGCGTGCTCGTATAGATGTGTTCCATCAAAAAAGGCCAGGCCGTGAGAGTCTTTAGGAAAGTGTCCAGGCACCCAGTCGACGATCACTCCAATACCGTGCATATGGCACTGATCGACAAAGTACATAAAGTCCTCTGGCGTTCCATAGCGAGCAGTGGGCGCATAGTAGCCAGTTACCTGATAGCCCCAAGACCCGTCAAAAGGGTGCTCTGCAACGGGTAAGACCTCAATGTGGGTAAATCCCATCTCTTTGACATAGGGAATCAGCTTGGCAGCTAGCTCTCTATAAGTTAGGAAGCGAGCCCCCGGCTTTAGATCCGCAACGGTAACCACGGGCGCGTCGGTACCGTCGGCTCTCTTGGCTGGCTGGGCTGAAGATTCGTGCATCCACGAGCCTAGATGCACTTCGTAGACAGCAATCGGCTGCACCATCGGATCGCTCTGACGGCGATGTTCCATCCAGGCTTGGTCATTCCACTTGTATCTGTCTAGGTCGGCCACGATCGAGGCGGTATCTGGTCTGACCTCTCTTTCGAAGCCGTAAGGGTCTGACTTCTCGTAGATATGTCCGTCGTTGTTTTTGACTTCGTATTTATAGGTGTTGCCGACTGTCAGCTGGGGAATGAACAGATCCCAGATGCCGCTGTTGCCTTTGCGCATCTGGTGCTGACGACCGTCCCAGCTGTTGAAGTCGCCAATAACAGAAACGTTACGGGCGTTAGGTGCCCACAGGGCGAAGTACACACCGGCTACACCGCCTTTGGTCATCGGGTGTGCGCCCATCTTTTCGTAGATGCGGTGATGGTTTCCTTCGGCAAATAGATGCTCGTCAAATGCTGTAATTACAGGAGATTTGAAGGCGTAGGGGTCGTAGGCAACATGCTCGCTGCTACCGCTTTTGTAGCGAATTTGGTAGTTAGCGACGCCGTCTTCGTCGGGGATGGCTTCGTCGATGACTGCTTCAAAGAACTGTGGGTGCTGTTCGTTGGTCATTGAATATTCTTTGCGAGTCTCTGGGCGTACTACCCAGGCGGTATCTGCGCTGGGGAGATAGGCGCGCACTACCCAAACCTGTTTGCCGTCGCGATCAATAGTGTGGGGTCCCAGCACCTCGAAGGGGTTGTGGTGTTGGTTTCTTACAACTCGCTCAATTTGCTCTAGAGCAATCGTTGACGACATAGAGATGACCTGGCTTACGTAAAATTTATGGGTGGTTTTGACATAGCTGTTAGCTTAACAAAGCTTAGTGGTTTAAGCGAGTTTTCTTTGTTGAAAGAATACGCGGTGGGCATAGCCTTCTATAATGCTGGTTGTAAAGGCAGATAGGCCATGTACGAACGCTAGAGGTTAGCTACTTGCTGTGACAACTATTGCTGTTATCGACTACGACATGGGCAATTTGCACTCGGCTTGTAAAGGGCTACAGGCGGCGGGTGCGACTACAATTGTCACCGACGATGTAGCTGAAATTGAAAAGGCTGATGGGGTTGTGCTCCCAGGGGTAGGGGCTTTTGATCCGGCCATGCGGCATTTGCGATCGCGCAACCTAACCCAGCCAATTCGCCGCATTGCCAATAGTGGCAAACCGTTTTTAGGTATCTGCGTAGGCTTGCAGGTGCTATTCGAAAGTAGCGAAGAAGGCGAAGAAGCCGGTTTGGGTGTTTTTTCAGGGGCTATTCGTCAGTTCCAGCTAGAGCCGGGTATCACAATTCCTCACATGGGCTGGAATCAGCTTGAGATTGTGCAGCCTGAGTGCCCACTTTTGAAAGACATTCCGGCGAGCGCGTGGGTCTACTTTGTTCACTCTTACTACGCGGCTCCTAGCGATGTAAGCGTCAACGCAGCGACTATCACACACGGTAGTCAGACCGTTACCGCTGCGATCGCCAGAGGCAATCTAATGGCCGTACAGTTTCACCCAGAAAAATCATCTGCTGCGGGCTTACAGATTCTCAGCAACTTTGTTAGCTACGTCCGCGAACAGTCTTTGGTCATCGTTTAGCTAGCTGTCAGTGAAACCCTACCAAAAAATTTCCATCAGAGAATGTAATGAGCCGCTAGTTGCGATTCCTTTAGAGCGCTTTACTGTGGTTGCTCCGCATCCCTATAAAAGCTTGGGCGCGCCCTATGGCAGCTATTCTCCTTACTTTTTGCGTGAAGGCGTTTTGCAAAAGCTGCTACAGGCCCAGGCTGCTCTAGATACTCAGTATCCCGGATGGCATCTACAGATCTTCGACGCCTACCGTCCGATTGCTGTGCAGCAGTTTATGGTGAATTACACGTTCACGCAGCTAGTCCGCTCGGAAGGTCTAACTCTTAGCCAATTGAGTAGTGAGGAGCGATCGCGTATTCAATCTAAAGTCTTACAATTTTGGGCCCTGCCCAGTCCAAATCCAGCTACGCCGCCGCCGCATAGCACAGGCAGTGCAATCGATCTAACCTTAACTAACCCCGAGGGTGAAGCTGTCGATATGGGTTCACCCATAGACGAAATCTCGCCTCGCTCTTATCCCGACCATTTTGCGCACAGTCAAAATATCACTGAGCAAACCGCTCACGCTCACCGGACGCTGCTATCAGAAGTGATGAGCGCCGCTGGCTTTATGCAGCATCCGAACGAGTGGTGGCATTTCTCGTCTGGGGACCAGCTTTGGGCCTGGCAGGTGGGTGGGGGCGCGATCGCCTGCTACGGCAACGCTGAAGCTGTCTAAAACGCTACACAGCAAAGCTAGCAGTATTAGGCCGAGCCACTATCGACGCTTGTCGCCATCTGTTTAACTGACGCTAGATCTTTCTCTAGCTTCAGACAGTTGCGATCGCCGCCTACTTGAAGCTGATATTCGACTCGGTCCATGATTCGGTGCAGAATCAGCCATCCATAGCCACCCTCCTGGTAATCAGAAGGAGAAGGAGCCGCGTAGCTATCTAGCTTGAATCCTTTGCCGTGGTCCCACACTTCTAGCGAAAAATTGTTGTTTTCGTCTAGCTCAATCCGGATAAGGATGGGCAGCTCTGGATGCTCGCTGTGAGCATGGCGAACGATATTAGAATAAACTTCTACTACCACCAGACGCAGGCGCTTTTTCACCTCTTCCCAATCTATCTTTTGATTGATCTCTAAACGCAAAGACTCCAATAGCCAGTGTTCTACTACTTCCATAAACCGCAAGTCGCTGGGCACAGTTAGCTCAGTTTTTAGCAAGGTGTTACCTCCAGTGACAGGAGAGTTTGATCATCTTCTTGTTCTTCTTCAGTGTGATTGATATACGAGAGCAGACGGTCTAGATCTAATTCGGCAGGCTGCTTTTGCAGAAATTCCCAAAGACCTTCTTGATTCAGCATAGAGCGATTCGACATAGAGCGATTCGACATAGAGCGATTCAGCATAGAACTCTGACCTGGCTTAGAGGTATGGCTTGAGCTAGAGCCTGCATCTAGCGCAGAGTCAAGGACAGCAGTTGAGTCATCAGATATGCTCGCTTCTATAATTCCATCAGTTGTTAAAAGAACAACATCGCCTATTGATAGCTCAATCTCTCCAGAGTCCGCCTGCCAAACCGGTAATATTCCTAGCGGAACTCCTCGAACATCCAAATAAGTAGGAATTATCTCATGGAAGTCGGTTTGGTCGATCGATTTGTGAGTTTCGCGCTGTGCGACCATCTTTTGATGAGCCCAGACGACTGGATAGACATGACCTGCGTTAGCGTAAGTGAGCTTACCCGTCTCCTGGCTATACCGAATCAGGGCCATCGTGATAAAGCAATTGCTGCTAACTAGATCGCTGGCCAGACTATGGTTGAGGCTACGCATGACCTGTTCTGGTGCAGGCGATTTTTCTTGGGCTAGCTCTCGGCGCAGTACCGAAATAGCGCTAGACATGAACAGCGCTGCTGGCACTCCTTTACCGGACACATCTCCAACGGCTAGCCACACATCTCCTTGAGGATGAACAAAAACCTCGAAGAAATCTCCGCCAACTTCTCTTGCGGGCTGACAGCGAGCCTGAATCTTGAGTCCTGGGGTTTCCGGCCAGCTCTGGTGCAGGAGGTTGCTTTGGATCTGCCGGGCTACTTCTAGCTCTGCCTGCATTTTTATAGACTGTTGCTGGATCTGCTGGTAAAGCTTAGCGTGCGAGATTGCCAGAGCTACTTGGTCTGCGATATGGGTTAGCATTTCGATCGCTTCACAGGCCCACTGCGATTCTTGCGATTCTTCCACTTTGTACAAACAGACTTTCGCTAACAGAGATCCTTTATCTAGAAAAGGAACAACTATTCTAATGACAGTCTTATCCTCTATCTTCAACGTTTTTGAGAAGATGTTGAAACCTGTGCTATCTGTTCTTGTTTCGTTTGTTTCTCTGTCGTCTAACGGCTCGAGGTTATCAACCGGTTCGAGAGAGGGATCGCTGTGAAGAATACACAGAGGCTGACCGCTCTTTGCACAGGCAGAAGAGCTTTTCATACAACAGTCTAAAAACGCTTTAGCATCTGCGCTGTGTGAATAGGTGAATGGGTTTAGTTCGTTCTGTCTAGGCTGCCAGCTCGCTTGGCCTGTTGGATAAATAACTGCAAAGTCCGCTGCTGCTGCCTGTCCTAGCGCACTGACCACTGATTGCAAAGTACTGTTGTAGTCGAGAGAGCTCCGCACAGCAGCCGTAATGCTGTTGCTTAAAGACTCCTGTCTAAGGGCTCTACTGAGTGCTAGCGTTCGGCGCTTAACGGCTGTATACGTCTGTGCAGCTTGAACAATTATTTCTTTGAGCGCCTGAGGTTTCCAGGGTTTAGTGATGTATTTGAAGACCTTTCCAGCATTAATCGCGGAGACTAAGTCTTCTACATCGGTGTATCCTGTCAGTACAATTCTGATGGTGTCGGGATACTGCTCTACGGTATGTCCTAGAAACTCTGTCCCATTCATCTTTGGCATACGCTGATCCGAGATGATCACAGCCATCTCACCCTGAGCTTCTAGAATTGCTAGGGCTTCTACACCACTATCAGCTTTAAACACCTTAAAATCTCGACGGAACGTTCGATACAGCAGATCTAGATTATCTGGCTCGTCGTCGACAACAAGCACTTTGAGTTTTTCTTGCATTCTAGGATTACCTGCGGGTGCCTACAGGAAATGAGCTGAACATACCCAAACGATCGTGCAACTCATCAACTGATTCAGATACGTGAGCAGACATAATATACCCTCGCGTAAAGAGATTACTAGCACACAGCCTTAGTATGGGCTGCCAAGATAAATCGCCAAGATAAAATCGCCAAGATAAAATCGCCAGGATAAGTAAGGAGGTAGCAACGCTACACTATTCAAAAAGTGCCCACTGACAAAACGTCTGCTAAAACACCTGGAGCCTCGAATGATTGTTGCTGATGTGATTAAACGGTTTGAGCAGTGGGCAAATCCTAGCTGGCAAGAGAGTTGGGACAACTGCGGCTGGCAGGTAGAACCCGATATCAAGCGCGATCCCGCTGGCGTACTGGTATGCCTGACGCCGACACTAGCGGTCATGCATGAGGCGATCGCACTCAAAGCCGAAGGCTTTCCAATCAACCTAATCTTTGCCCACCACCCGCTGATTTTTGGTGGACTTTCGGCTGTCATTGCAGGGGAGGGGATAGGGGATATGGTGAGGCTGGCGATCGCCCACAATATCGGCATCTACAGCGCCCATACCAACTTCGATCAGGTAAACGACGGTACCGCAGACGTGCTAGCTCAGCAGCTAAACCTACAGTCAACTGAGCCGATTCAACCGACCGCGCCACACGAAGACAAAGCGAGAGGCTATGGCCGAGTCGGCAATCTACCTAGTCCGCAGCCGCTTCAGCAGCTCTTAGAGAAAATTCAATCAGTTCTAGTGCCGCCTAGGCTGCTATATTCTCCTACAGCAGATTTACAACAAACTGTAGAAAGAGTAGCTGTGCTAGGCGGTTCGGGCGCAAGCTATATCCCGGCGGTCAAGAAAACCGGTGCGCAGGTCTATTTGACCGCCGACTGCAAATTTCATCAGTTTCAAACCAGCCGCGACCAGAACCTAGTTTTGGTCGATGCGGGTCACTATGCAACAGAACGGCCCGCTTGTGAAAGATTAGTCAGCTGGTTCAAGCAACAAGGCGTTGACTGGGCGCAGCTCAGCGAACAAGACGAAGATTTCAGGCAGTTTTTCTAAGGGGGCTCAATCGCGCTTTCTAACAAAACACCCGTCCCTAGACTTCTATCATGTACGCTGCTTCATCTTCAGCTTCTTCTTTTAGCGCGGCGTCTAGATGGCTGATGTAGTATTCCATACTGTGATCAGAAATCAGGTCAAACTTAGCGCCAATCACCCCTTTACCTACGCCCATACCAAAGTCCATCAATCTATCTACCATCCTATGGTTGGGCATAATCGTCCCTCGTGAGTTGAAATATTTGACAATGCCAACATGCCCGTACAGCCGCGTAGGATTCCACACTGAGAACGGCGGCGGCACATGAGGGACAATATCGTTGTTGTTGACAAAGCGGAAAACTCGACCACTGATATGCTTGTCGAGCTGGCTGGCGAAGGTGCGATCGCCCACACGCGGCTGACCGAACGTATACACCCCGGCGATCTCTATCCCGTTATCAGATAGAGAGGCAGCTGCCATTGTCGCTAGCGCCCCGCCCAAGCTGTGGCCAGTGACATAGAGTGGCGGTAGCTGCTCTGCTTTCGCCTCTGCTCGCCATTTAGAAATCTGTGACAGTACAGACTGTTCGATAATGGCCCAAGATAGAAAGAACCCTGTATGAACCCTACCCTTGTAAGAAGAAAGCGTACTAGCGCCATCTTTAAAGATGGTGAAACTCCGCAGCTGGGTCGTCACGTTCGTCAGCCAGTCCTTTGGCTCTTGAGAACCCCGAAAGGCCAGCACCATAAACTGCTCAGTGCGAAACATATAAGCCTGAGTGTCTCGCCCTTTGTTGTTGAAATAGCGAAAATTATGGCGAACAAATTGATACTTGGACTGTTTTAACTGAGGCGTCTGATACTCCTCAATCACCGGTTCAGGCTTCGCTAACTTCTGCCACTGACTAACTTTGCTTTTGTGGTTTGCTAGCGTGCTGCCCCACCGCTCTACAACTTCTGCTACAAACTGCTTATCCTGGTAGGCGAGATAGGCTGCTTTTGCCAGCGTCAGCGCAGTTCGGGTGCTATAGCTTGAGGCTAGCTCTGGGTCGGCTGAAAGGTTCAGCGCTACTAAATCGTTATCTTGATACGGCGAGGGCAAAATTCGATAGCCAAACCGCTCAAACAGCTTTTGTACGCCAAAAAAACCGCTGTGGTGAATATAGCTGTAGAGCGCATCATAAAAGCGAGAAGCCCCTGGTCGCCGGTAAGTCGGATCGCCAATTAGCTTCACCCAGTAGTTCATCCAGGGACGCAGCTCTTTTTGCGTAACCAAGCCCGACTCTATGAAGTAGCCAAAATGCTCTAGACCGTTAAGCAGCTTATTAAACCAGTCGCGTAGGGCCGTTTCTATCTGATACTGTCGCAAAGTTACAGGATCAAGTTCAGCAGGGCTGTCAGTATTCTGCTTAGTGACGTCCTTAGCATCGTAATTGGCTACAGCGTCAATACTCTGCTTTGCGGTAGCTAGAGCACTAGCCTTCTGAGCAGCTTGATAGCGCTCTAGCTGATGTTTGCGGCGGGTTCGATGACTGTGATTTGCTAAGGCATTACATAGCACCTGGTCAGTAATTCGAAATGAGAAGGTCTCGTGCCCTGGTGGTGCATCAATTTGATAGTCTCTATATTCTTCAAAGTCCAGAATTTTGAGCGCCTTCTTAATCTCTGGATCGCTTTCAAATTCCTTCACAGCCTGCCGCAAAAATTCGATTCGCTGCCACTGCTGGTGCCTTGTGTACCGGGCTGCCCCCCAGCTCAGCGCACTGCCAATTAGCAATAGGCTAATCGGCGTCAGCCAGGCAATCGATAGCGTTAGCTCTGTACTCAGAATCTCCAGTAAGCTTTGGTCCATCTGACTTCTATGAATCTGAGCGCTTCTAGTCTGCGCACTTTCAGGTTTTGACTGGTTGGGCTGTCCCCGTTCAGCCTGTGCCTGCTCAGCCCGTGCTTGTTCAGTTTGAGCAACGACGCTGTATATTTTTCCAAATTCGTGAAAAGATACAATCGGAGCATCGACAGGCTGATTAAGCCAGAAGCTTGCGAGCAAAGACGCAGAATAGATAGCGAGATGCATGCGTAGGCAATGGTTAGATGACTAAATCTTCGACTATTCTCGACTGTATTTTTGGTTATCAAGTCAGATAATGTAAGTCAGATAACAAGATTAATTGATTTGATGTCATGAGCTTACCCAGCTAGATTATTCTAGAGACAGTGATTTGATCAAATCTTGAATAATTGAGTCCTAAATAATTAAATTTTTGATAAGAATAGAACCGCATTTGGGCTAGTAGATAAGCTGACGAATAAGTTAACCAAGCCGCATGACACAGTCATTAGAGCAAGTGCAATAGTAGCTAGAACGTGGAACAACTAGGTTTGATTGAGACAAGTGACTGAAAATTGGTTGAAAAGTGGGCGATCGAGGCGCAAGCTAAGTAACACTGGTATGTGCGCGCTATGGGTAGCGGCTAGCTGCTGGACCTTGATAGCTACCAGCGCTTTTGGCCTATCAACAGGAGTGGGTAGCCCGCTCGATACCGAAGGCGTTCTAGCGGCAGGCGACGATGTTTTAGACGACGGCAGTCTGTATGACCGCTACACTTTCTCAGCTGAAAGTGGCGAGTATGCGACGATCTATCTACAAAGCGAGGATTTTGATCCGTACCTGATTCTGCTAGATCCGACCGGTGAGCGGATAAGTGAAAACGATGATATCAGCCGGACTAACGATGACTCTAGGCTAGTCGTTCAGATTCAAAGCACAGGCACGTATACGGTGCTGGCTAATAGCTATGAGTCTAATAGAGAAGGGGAATACGGTATCAAGATAGACGTAGAGGCGGATCGCGATAGCTTGGCTAGAACGCTAGCCGCCGCTGCCGTACCGGGTAGTTCACCGACCTGCGCAGATAGCGTTTTGAGCGCTACCGAAGAGATCGAAACCGACAGGGAAACTAGTGTCCTAGTCAGCTCTTTGCAGCTCAGCCAGCTCTACGAATCAACGCCGGATAGTCGTCCGTATGGGGTATACCTATCGCTAAGTGGCGCGTCTGCGACTTCGATTATTCTGTCACCTCAGTTTTTGGAGCGGCTATCTAGCGAGCTTGTAGAAGGCTGCTCGTCAGTAGGCGCAGTTTTCTTCGGCGCTAACGGCCTAGCAGAAGAAAAAACTTTTGGTCTTTTGAACAAGGGCCGCTCGGCTCGGGGACGGCAGTCTCTTGTAGTGGATGAATTTGCCTGCGCGAATGAAGTGCAATCGACGGGTGAACGACTGCGCTGGGGTGAACAAACCTGCTCGCAGTGACGATTTACCATTCGTAAGCATGGGAAGAGACTTTGCTATGGCACAATTGCCGTAGTCTTTCGAGCTGCGTTCATTTGAATCGCGTTGACTGCTGTGGATGCGCCTTTGCCGATCAAACCCCTATCGACGTCACAGCTGAGCAGCATCAAAGCTCAGCTAGATCTAGTGCTAATGGCGATAGAGGCGCTAACGGATATTGGATCGGATGCGGTACTAGCCGCCGCTAAAGAACTCAAGCTGTCGCAAACGCTGTCTGATCGCGTGGGTCTGTGGCGACTGAGGCAGTCAAGCCCGTTGCGTAAGGGACAAGGCCGCAAAAAGCTAGATATCGAAGAGGCTAGAGCGCTAGTCCTAGTTGTCTGCCATCTGGCAAAAGAGCACCACAGCAGCGTTCGTCAGGCGGTGGCCAGGTTAGAGGCACTAAGCGCGGCAGGAGACCCGCCACATCGGGCGGCAATTCTAGGTGACTATATCGATAATTTCAGCAATATGTATGGCGATCGCATGAGCGATTCTGATCAAACTCCCGATTCTCTTACCCAGCTATCCCTACGGCTGCTGATTGATCTACTGTTTTATAGCGCACCTGGCGGCGAACGGCAGCTCTGGCTAGCGCTGATAGATAGAGCTCGCTGAGCTAGCGCCCTGACCTTTGCCTGATTAGAACTATGGCCGATCTCATACCGCCTACTCGAAGCAGTAATCCGCCGATGAGCAACCCATCAATAAACAGACCCCAAGCGAACAAGCTGCGGGTTAGTAAACCTGAAATCACCAGGCTTAGAGCCGATCTAAAGAAGACTAATCTCTATTTGATTGGCATGATGGGCGCGGGTAAAACAACGATTGGACGCAAGCTAGCCAATCGGCTTGGCTACCGGTTTGTGGATACAGATACACTCATCGAGCAGTCAGCTAATCAAAAAGTCAGCGAGCTATTTGATAGCGCAGGCGAAGACTCTTTTCGGCAGCTAGAAACACAGGTACTTTCTCAGGTTTCGACCTATACAAACCTAGTCGTTGCCACAGGCGGTGGCATTATCACCCGGCAGATGAACTGGAGCTATCTACATCACGGCGTTGTCCTTTGGCTAGATGTACCTACGCCTATTCTGGTCTCCAGGCTCTCTGGCGATAGCTCCCGCCCACTGCTAAAGGGCGTTAACCTATCTACTAAGCTAACGGACCTACTGGCAGAACGAGGCGATCTCTACGCCCAGGCTGATATTCGCATTGGCTACGAAGGCAAGTCCGTCGGGCGGACCTGCGATCGCATCCTCAGAGCAATCCAGGCTAACCTTCGCCCCGATCCTAAACTCACCGCCGACCAGATTCAAATTAGCCAAACCTCGATCAATCCAGTGCTTCCCGACGCCTAAACCCTACTTCTCTGGTCTCTCTACCTTTCT
This sequence comes from uncultured cyanobacterium, assembly GCA_963772185.1. Classification (GTDB taxonomy): domain Bacteria; phylum Cyanobacteriota; class Cyanobacteriia; order Phormidesmidales; family Phormidesmidaceae; genus Phormidesmis. Next base: position 14,227 of record CAVYWR010000037.1, read on the forward strand.
ATGCAAACCCTTTCACCGCTATCAACTACCTACCCCAACACTTGGGACAACACTCAGTTTTTCAGTAGCACTGCCGATCCGGCGATCGCAACGACTATTGAACAGCTACAAACCGATATCGACGCGATCGCCACCGCCTGCGAACCCTTTACCGATCTCGCCGCCACGGCTGAAACGATTGACCCAACCGACTACACCTGTCTAATTGATCAAATTCGACCCGTTCACTTACAGCGCAACCGCGTGCTCAAGCAGCTTGGCAACGTCAATACCTATATCTACACAGCCCTTAGTGTTGATACTCAAGACGCCGACGCCAACACCTGGATGCCCATTCTCCAAAAGCTCAGCGCCGATCTTTCAGAAGGAATGACACCGCTCAATGTCTTCCTACAGCGGGCCAGCGAGGACTTCATCACCGCCCTGCTGAGCGATCCGGCGCTGAGCGAGATAGATTTCCTCCTTCGTCATAGTCGCAAGGAGAAAGATTTCCTACTCAGCGTGGCTGAAGAGCAGCTAATGACGGCACTAGCGACAAATGGACTGCACACCTGGGGCAATCTCTACAGCGAGCTAGCTGGCACGCTAAAGTGCCAAATTGAAGGCGAGGAAATGGGCCTAGCAAAAGCTGCGAACTTACTCAGCCATCCCAACGCCGATACTCGCAAAGCTGCCTGGCAGGCAATTCGCCAAGCTTGGTCAACGCAGCAGCCAGCCGTTGCCACTGGACTGAATGCCATTAACGGCTGGCGGCTAGAAGCAGCCAAAAAGCGGTCGGGCAAACGCCACCTTCACTATCTAGACAAGAGCTGTCACCAGAGCCGGATCGAAAGAGCAACCCTCGATGCGCTGATAGAGACAACCTATCAGAACCGAGCAATCGGACAGAGAGCGCTAAACGCGATGGCAAAAGCGCTAGGACAGTCCCAGCTACATCCTTGGGACGTGATGGCAGCTGCGCCAGCAGCTAGCGGCGGGGCAAGTATTGGTGGGGCGAGTGCGGCTGAAGAAACGATTGCCTTTGAGGATGCGATCGCCCTAATCGCTAGCGCCTTCAACCAGCTCACGCCAGCAATGGGCGACTTCGCCAAGATGATGGCCGAACGGGGTTGGATAGACAGCCAGCCGACACCTAACCGAGCGACCGGCGCATACTGCACCAAATTCTCCAATCCGAGAGAGCCACGTATTTTTATGACGTACGAAGGCACCATGACCAACGTCCTCACGCTCGCTCACGAACTCGGCCACGCCTGGCACAACTGGGTAATGCGCGATCTCTCGCCCATGCGGTGTCGCTACCCGATGACTCTTGCTGAAACGGCCAGCATCTTCGCCGAAACCCTCGTTCGCGAAGCCCTGATGGCGCAGGCGACTACCCCAGCCCAAAAGCTAGAGATTGCCTGGCAAGACGCGCAGAGTGCCGGGATCTTTTTGCTCAACATCCCGGCTAGATTTGAGTTTGAAAAGCGTCTAGTCGAAGCGCGTAAAGTAGGAGCGCTCCGTCCCGCTCAGCTATGCGAGATGATGAGTCAAAGCTGGCAGCTCTGGTTTGAAGATAGCCTCAGCGAGTACGACGACCTTTTTTGGGCTAGCAAGCTACATTTCTCTATCTCTAGCCTGGGCTTCTACAATTATCCCTATCTATTCGGCTACCTGTTTAGTCTAGGCATCTACGCTCAACAGCCGTCTGACGCTGAGCGCAGCCAAAGCAGCCGAGAACAGTTCAATCAGCGCTACACAGACTTACTCCGCGACACTGGCACGATGACCGCTGAAGCCGTTGTCCAGCACCATCTTCAAAAAGATCTCAGTCAGCCTCAGTTTTGGCAAGACAGCCTATCTATTGTCGAAAGATCCGTTGCCAATTTTGAGCAGCTTGTTAACGAAGTGGCTGCTTTATAGCTATCTGTCTTTGGGCCAGCGTCTTTTCAAAAAGAGGGGTCGGTAGCGCTTGCTCTACGGGCCAGACGCCAGGTTTGTCTAACTGCTCTGATAGGATGAGCTGCGCGATCGCACCCGTCCCACATCCCGCACAAAATGCAGTGTCTTCATGGTCTAGCGTTGATAGGTAGGTGGCTGGCTTGCCATCTTTTTCGCCAGTAATTTCGATACGCATGGCAATGCCCACACCAGTACCCGGATCGCTCACCTGCGTCATTCGATAGCTGATCTTTGAAAGCGCCTCAATCACGGCATTGTTCTTCAATAGCCCGCTCGGCAATCTAGCCATCAGCCAGGTGAGCCGATTGTAGTAGTCGGGCACAGAGCCAAACTTTGTGACAATTGTTTTGAGCGCCGGAAAGGTATCGGCGACGGTGAGTGCTTCGACCGTATTGAACCAGTAGACGCCGCCTTTGCCATAGCGGGGAAAGTCCAAGACTTCTCTTTCGCTATAGGGTGCGATCGCCTGCCAGCGCCCCTTTACCTTCGACATGAACGGCGTCTGCAATTCTATAAACGTTGTTCGCATCACCGTCAGGCCCGCCCCGCCTGAGCCTGCAACTAGGTAGCTTAGATGCACTTTCTCAGCGGTATCTAGCTGCTCTATCCCCTGTCGCACCATGCTGCCAGAGATACCTGGAAAGATACCCGTGCTAATAATGGCGGTAACGCCTGCTGATTTGGCCTGCTCTCGATAGCTAAGCGCCTGGTTCACATAGTCAGGGCTGTCGGCTACGTCCAGATACGGTTTGCCCTGAGCGATGCAGCTAGTGAGCACGTGATGATCGCGGCTGCGAAAAGGTCCGGCGCAGTGAATGACCAGATCGTGCTGGGCGATCGCCTCTTCTACCGCTGCTCTGTCCGCTAGCGTTAGCTGCTGGTAGGTTTGTTGTTCTGATAGCGAGAACGTAGGCTCTAGCTGATGATCTGCCCGGCGACCGGTGAGCGTGATCAAGGCATCTGTATATTGACAGATATCATTGGCAACGCTACGGCCAATTCGACCGCCACCGCCGATAATCAACACCTTCTGTGTCGCTTTTTGTATCACCGCTTTTGTAATGCCCCTATCGCCGCAACTGCTTCCACCTGACCTTCTGCGTCGTCGTCTATCTCTATTCCTCCGCTCAGGCTAAGGACACAACAGCATAGACAGTCACTGCCACCACCCTCGTCGTAGGGACGCAGCACATGCTACGGCCCTACGGTTTTAGGAGTAATTACGCGGCTAGACCGGCTAGTACATCGCCAGCATGAGTCTCGGTATTGATACTATCGTAGACTTTGGTGATTGTTCCTTCGCCATCGATTACAAAAGTCACTCGCTTGGCGTAGCCGCCACCTTCTACATCAAATGCTTTGGCGATCGCACCGTCGGTATCGACGATCAAAGGAAAGGGAAGGCTGAACTTCTCTTTGAATGCTTTGTGAGAAGTCTCGTCATCCATGCTTACCCCTAATACAGAGATATCTTTACCTTCGTATTCGCTGTACGAGTCGCGAAAGCTACAAGCCTGTTTAGTGCAGCCAGGGGTATCATCTTTAGGGTAAAAGTAAATCACAACTGTCTTACCCGAAAAGTCAGATAGGGAAACGCTGTTGCCAGCATCATCGGTAGAGCTAAAACTAGGAGCTTTAGTGCCTTCTGAGAGCGCCATGAAAATTTCCTGTAGTGTGTATCATTGCGGCATGGCAACTGTAGTCGCTGCGCCTTTGTGATTCTAACAGTGATCTCGCGCTCACTATAGCGCTGATTTGTCAAACCCGTTATGCAGCTTGAAACTCAGCGGCTAATCATTAGACCGTGGCGTCCTTTTGAGGATGTTCGCGATGCGATGGATATTTTTGGAGATACGAGGGTGACTCGCTGGCTAGACGAGGATAGTCAAGACACCTCGCTACGTCAGGTTCAAGGTAGGCTACAGCGCTATGTTGAGTATACTCAAACAGCGACTAACGGGACTGGTAGCTGGGCCGTTGTGCAAAGAGATATCGATAGAGTGGTTGGACAAGTTGGCCTCAAGGGTCTGCCGGAGCTTGAAGAGGTCCGGCCCGATCACGTGGCTGAGCCCATTGCAGACGGGACACAGCTCGACTACTTTGAGATGGAATGGCGCTTGCGGCCAGCGAGCTGGGGCTTTGGCTATGCGACAGAGTCTGCTCGCACCCTGATAGAACGCAGTTTTGAGAAGCTGGGGCTATCGGTGCTATTGGCGATCGCACAGCCAGATAATCAGCGGGCGATCGCGCTAATGAATCGGCTTGGGATGCACTACAGCGGCGTGACTACCCGCTGCTATGGTGGTCGAAGTCTATCGCTATATCGGCTGAGTGCAGAACACTATTGGCAATATAGCGGCACTAGACTCGCAGCTCGTGTGCCTACAGTCCGTTACCAATCAAAATAAAGGCGGCCCAATAGTAGGGATGGCTATACCTTGGAATATCGATTAGATCCTTTTGAGCCTGCTGTAGCGCTTCGGCCTTGGACTTTCCGTCTTTCAGTGCGCTGTAGAACTGGTTCATCAAGGCAGCAGTAGAGGTATCGTTGACCGCCCAGAGTGAGGCGATCGCACTATCCGCTCCAGTCTGCTGCATCTGGAATCCCAAGCCTAAAATCTCTTTGCCATCGCCATCGACGCTCATGGCGGTCTGACAGGCGCTAAAAACGACTAGCTCCACATCAGATAGCTGCCAATCGCCCAGTTCTCTCATTGTCACGATGCTGCCGTCGCCAAATAGAACAAATGAGTCTTCTGGCTGGCCGGACAAAAACTTGGCATGGGTGGCCAGGTGAACAATTTGATGATTGTTAGCTTCACCGATGACCGTATCGGGCGTGAATGACTGGTCAAACAAAGCCACCGTATCAGGCATCAGCGTGACTAGCCGGTCAATCTCTTGTCTAGCGCCCGATAAACCGTCGAAAACTAGACTGCTTTGGCCCACGTTTACCTGGTGAGTTGGGCTATCTTCGGTTAGCGCCCCAGCGATCACTGTCAGATCGGCTGATCTAGGCTGAACTAGATCGTCAATTGATGCGGCTGTGATGTTGTGCGACTGGTATTTTTGGGCTAGCCACTGCTCGCCGTCGTGAAGCACTGCTAGGGGAATGTATCGCAGGATCCCATCGGGTAGATAGATGATATTTTTGATGCTTTGTTCTTTTAGCTGCTGAGCGAGAGGATCTATCAGATAGCTGTAGAGCTGCTGCGAGAGTTCAGTCGGGTCTAGGCTATCTGCGCTGAGCCGAGCTTGTAGCGCGTTGACGGTTTGGGTGAGCTGGGCTTTAGAGATATTGACGGTGTAGTGAGTGGGCGGATTCTCTGCGGTAATTAGAATCAGCTCTAGGCGATCAAAGAGCACTAGCGGGTAGAGCGCGGCTGTTTTGACTGGCTGAGCAGATAGCGCCGAGCGGAGGGATTCGATTGCCTCTAACTCAAAGGAATCAGCAGCAGCAGAGTCCGTAGCAACCGCCCTGGCTTCGGGTAGCTGTAGAAAATCTGTCAGCTCAATCATAGAAGAACTGCCCAGTAGTCTGGTTAAAACAGAATTCAGCTCAGCTTCTACGGGCGTGTACAAGAAATCTAAACTGCTGTCTTTATCTCGGCTAGTCTGCCCCTGAAGATAGGCTTTGACTTCCTGTAGCTTTAGTAGCTCTAAGATTTGTAGGGCTTCGGTCGTTCGGTTTTGCTGTAAGAGCAGACCGGCTAGCTTGCGATAGAAGTCTTCGACAGTGGCTGTGTACCGCTGCTGTACGGTATCAGAGAGCTGTTTTAGATCGTTGCGAGTGACTTCTATTTGGGCGATCGCCCGCTTGTAAAAGAAGATTGCCAGCCCAGGCTCCCCGCGCGCTTCCATCACCGCCGCTAGGTTCATCAGGGCAGTGATGGCGTTGATATTATTATCTGTTTGAACGCTGAGCTGCAGTGATTGAAGATGCTGAGACCAGGCTTGGTCCGGTTCTGCTTTGGCTAGGAAGAGCTGACCGTAGCTATCTAGCAGCAGCGATCGCGTATGCGCATCTTCTTCTAGCTGTAGCAATGCCCATCCTTTATCCAGTGTCTTCTCGGCTGATGACAAATCACCTTGCCAAAGATGGATTAGCCCTAGATTGTTGAGGGTAGCGGCTTCTCTATCTGGCCTGCCGACCTGTTGATAGAGGCTGATGGCTGCTTCGTATAGGGCGATCGCCTGATCAAAATCACCCTGCTGCTCGTACAGCCAGCCTAGAGACAGGGTTGCGCTTGCTTCCCAGTGGGGATTGTCTAGACTTTGGTTGAGCGCGATCGCCTGCTGCAAAGTCAGCTCGGCCTGGTCGTATTGCCCGATCTCAGCTTCAACTGTGCCAATGTTGACTAGTAGCACCGCGCGCACGTTCTCGCTTAGGAGCGGACCGCCCGCCAAAGCCTGACGATAGTAGTTTAGCGCGGAGCCAAAGTGACCTAGCTGCTGGTGAGCTTCGGCGATCAAACTAGAGAAGTTAATCACGTCGTTGGCCTGTGGCGATCCGCTTAGATCAGCTGCGACTCCTCTGATTTCATCGGTATTGGCAGCAACTAGTGACAGCCCTTCTTCTAGGGGAATTAGAGCCGCTGCGTAATCTCCGGCATCGAGATAGGCTAAGCCTGTATCGTATAGAGCAGTGCTCTTAGCCTCAGCTTTTGATTGACTAGTTAGCGCTACATCTTGGTATGACAGGCGAGCTGCTGGCCAGTGCGAGCTAAGGCTAACCTCAGCAGACAGAGGAAGTAGATTCACAGCTGCCCAGAAAGGAATCATAGGATTTAATTGAGTAGCTCTTTAGGAAATAGCTGTTTGAATAGGTTCTATCAGCCAGTTGACTCGTGATTAAACAATACGATTGGATGGATTTCTAGGGACTCTTTCTTGTCGGGCAGGGCGGGTGCCTCTAGCTGCAACAGTTGTAGAAGCCTCTATTCTACTGCTGTTAGATGCGCAACCGGCCTTATTACCAAAGGATTCGAGCCGGATAGACAGAGTGGATAAGCCTCTAGAAAGTGCTAAGACGCTAGTACGAAAAGCAGCAGGCGGATTTTTAGGTACTCTGATTGGCGGGGCGGGGCGGGTGCCTCTAGTTACAACAGTTGTGGAAGCATCTACTCTATTACTATTAGATGCGCGACCAGCCTTATTACCCAAAGATTCGAGCTGGCTGGATAAAGTAGAGCAGCACCTGGAAGCCAAGACGCTAGTACGAAAAGCAGCAGTCGTTAAAGTAGTGACTTTCATAAGAATACAAAGAGGTGACGGCTTGCATAAGATCAGTGATACCACTGAAGTTATTATCAGGATCATTGATTATGTCATTTCGGTTTTCTGCCATAGGCCAGAAACGGAGCTGTCACCTGTTTTTTTGAGGTAGGGCCATCTTGAAATGACTAGTTTTGAAAAAATGTTGAAAGAATTCTGCAACCATCCGCAGAACTTTTAGATAGAGAGGTGATAGCTAGTTAATCCTGCACTTTTCACAAGAGGACGCATGGGTAAAGTCTCCATTCCCAAAATCCTGCTTCAGCGTATGTGTAACCCTAGCGACAGCCCGGATCCGCTGCTAAACCTAGTCGAAGAAACCTGTCGGCATCCTGCCGATAGCTACGAAAGACGGCGAGGTCTTAACACGCTAATCAAGGCGCTTACCGATCAGCTTTGGCACACTAATGACTACTACTATCCAGATGCGCTTCAGCTCACCTGGATATACTTTTGTCGAAACCTTTGCGAAGCAACGACGGCTAAAGCCTACGACCCGACCCAGGCCAAATTGACTACCTGGCTAAACGCCTATTTAAAGCGTCGTCTGCAAGACTGCCAAATTGATGAGATCGACCGGCAGGCGCACACTCAAAGCCGGTCTAGCAGCATCATTCGTAGAGAAGATGGCACTGTTGTCGATCCGGTTGACCGGCTGCCTGCCCCACCAGATATTCCTCCTGTATTAGAGCTGGTTCGCAGTTGGGCTCAGAGCGATCCAGACAGTACGCTCAGGTCAATTCATATTAAACAGAATCCTGATGTCACCGCGCAGGTGCTCATCCTCAGACGCTTGCCGCCAGAGGCCGCCTGGAAAGATCTCGCTCAAGACTATGGGCTTTCAATTGGCACTTTGAGCAGCTTTTATAACCGCCAGTGCAAGCCGCTGCTAAGAGCGTTTGGAGAGTCGCAGGGATATCTCTAGAACTATATCGAAACTACTTACTCACTATCATCGGCCCTACAATAAAAGGGGTCTTAGAACATGGTTACTACTATCTATTCTCACTCTGGCATTGTTGTACCAATCACCACAGCCTCTCGTAGGATTGCCCAGCAGTTTGCCCAGCAGTGCCCTACTCCCGAAAAGGCTAATCAGATTAAGCAAAACACGCTGGCTGTCTGTGCGGTCAATAACTACCTCCAGCTGCTATCTATTCCAACCGACATAGATAGCGGCGATAGCTGGAATCCACTGATGCGGCAAGTGACAGACGTAGCCGATCTCAAGCTGCCTAATGTAGGTACTTTTTCTTGTCGGCCAGTTGCGCCCGAAAGCGAGACTTGCTATATCCCACCTGACGATTGGCACGATAGAGCAGGCTATGTGGCAGTCAGCCTAGACGAAGACGCTCACCGGGCCACTTTACTCGGCTTTAGCACTGATATCCCCGAAACAGCATATTTGCCAATCAGTCGCTTCGATCCGATTGAGGCACTACTCGATCGAGTCCATTTAACAAAGCCTAGTCAGTCTCCGGTTGCTCAGGCTGCTTCAGATTTGATGGGTCGCTTCAGCATGGATCAACTGGCGAATGTGCCGGTTGTACTCAATCGGATCGGTGAGTGGGTAGACGGTATCAATGCAGAGGGCTGGCGGACAGCGTCAGAACTGATCAATCCGGCTGACCTAGATTTTGCTTTTCGGACTGCCACCGATTTGGTTTTGCCTATGCTGGATGCGCCAACGACTGTCACCGATATTAGCCGTGCCAAGATTGTTGATCTGGGCACTCATCTAGATCAGCTAGTTCGCGCTGCTCTGGTGGTTCATATTACTCAGACCGCTGACCGGCGCACTAGCATTATCTTGCAAGTGCGTCCAACTGGTGAGTCTCCCTATCTAGTAGAAGGTATTGAGTTAAAAGTACTAGACGAAAATGATGATATCTATCTAGAGGCTAGCTCTAGAGCGATTGATAACTATATCCAGCTTCGGTTTAGCGGTCATGCTAGAGAGCAGTTTGGCGTTCGCATCAGTCTAGGTGAAAGCGTATTTAGAGAGCAGTTCGAGATCTAATTCGGTTTTACTGATAGCCTTTTGCACTTTGCTTAATATGTGCTTTTCTATATCCACGACTATCTGCGGCCTGATACCGTAAATAGGGAAGGGTGGATAAATCGATGAATAAGCGCATTGTGATTAAAGTTGGACCTGGCTCGCTCGCGACTGGCTATGCGGCGGCTGTTCAAATTGGCAATGAGGATGCACCGCCCCAGGTAGAAACTCAAGCAGCGCTGCCACCGGCTGAAGATCTAGAAAGGATTTATCAGCAGTGGCAGCGGGCCTACTGGCAGATGGGACTACCTTCTCGCCTGGAGGCGATCGCAGGTGAGACGAACTTTTCTGACGTTTCTAGATTAGAAGAATGCCAAAAACAGAGCCGTCAGCTACGCGATCGCGTCCGTGAGTGGCTCAATAGTCGCGACTTTAGACCCATCCGCGAGAAGGTGCTCGAACAGCTCAGCCCGACTGACACCGCTCGAGTGCTGCTACAGACTTCCGAGTCCTTCCTTCAGCGGATTCCCTGGTACGAGCTGGAATTTTTTCAGCGCTATCGCAACGCTGAAGTCGGGGTTTGCCCTGCTGCCTATCAGCAGGTCTACTACAGCGGTAGCCGTTCTGAGAAAGTAAGAATACTGGCGGTTCTAGGCGACAGCACCGGCATAGACACTGAAATTGATAGAGCTTTGCTAGGAAATCTTCCTGGTGCGGATATTTGCTTTCTTGATTCTCCTAGCTGCCAAACCTTCACGCAGGCACTGTGGGATAAGCAAGGATGGGATATTCTCTTTTTTGCTGGACATAGCAACAGCAGCCGGTATTTTCAAGCGGGTCAAGAACCCCTTGAGTGTAGCGGCGAACTTTGGCTAAACCCGACTGAAAAGCTGACTATTTCTCAGCTCAGACACGCACTAGGAAAGGCGATTGGTCGTGGTCTCAATACCGCTATTTTTAACTCCTGTGATGGATTGGGGCTAGCTGCCGATCTTGCTGATCTGCATATTCCTCAGGTGCTGGTGATGAGAGAGCCCGTTCCCGATCAGGTCGCTCATACGTTCTTGCAGGGGTTTCTAGAATCTTTTTCGGACGGCACGCCCTTCTATACTGCCGTTCGCGATGCGAGAGAAAAGCTACAGGGCTTAGAGTCTCGCTTTCCCTGCGCCACCTGGCTACCGGTGATTATTCAGAACCTGGCAGAGCGTCCACCGACATGGCAATCTCTGCAAGGGAGAGACTTACAAGGGGAAGACCTGCAAGTCTCATTGGCTGCTTCACCTACGGTTTCGCTACCTGTTGACTCACCTACTGTTGATCTAGAGCCGCCAGCATCAAATCTAGAGATCCGAAAATCTCTTGTCGACCGGCTGAAAATAGGCATCGGCTGTGGACTAGCCGTTTCATTTGTTGTCATAGTAGGTCGTCTGCTAGGACTACTAGAGCCCTTTGAGATAAAAGGCTATGACTATTCGCTGCGCACTCGTCCTCTAGAACTGCCTGATAGCCGCATACTTATCGTCACGAATACGGCCAAAGATATTGAGGCGTTTCCTAATTCAACCAGAAGAAGCTCGTTTTCTGATGATACGCTTCTAAGCCTTCTGAACAAGCTCACTCAGTTAGATGCTGCTGTCATTGGCTTTGATATCTATCATGGTCATGACGAGAAATCAGCCGAACTCAAAGAAAAACTACGAGATACTAGCAATTTAATTGGCATTTGCAAAGATAGCTACCACACGGCTGAGGGCGTTGTTCAACAGCCGCCCCCACCAGAGATTACCAATCCTTATCGAGTGGGTGCTAATGACTTTGTGGCATTTGAAGCGGATGGTGAAATCCTTAGAAGACAGCTACTACAGCTATATCCCCCTTCGCCAAACTCTCCTTGTCTAACGACAGAGATTTTAGAAAATCCTGTTGTTAACTCGTTTAGTGCCTTGGTTGCTGCCGCCTATCTCGAAACAGTTCAAGCAGAATCCGCATCGACAAAGCCCTTTTGGCTAACCAAACATTTTGGCGGCTATCGATCTACCGATGCAGATGGGACTCAAATGATGCTGAGCTATCGAATTACTAGAGACCCAGAACAGACTAACTGTGGGGGTGTAATAGAGACGCCAGCAGACTGCCTAACGGTATCTAATGTGCTAAATACAGACTCAGAGAAGCTAGCGGCTTTCGTCAGAGGAAAGATTGTTCTAATCGGCACAACCGATAGCGACTACGCCGCAGGCGATCGCTGGCGCACCCCGTACACTCGTAGTCCCTATGCCAAAACGGACGAAGTACCCGGCGTCTTTCTCCATGCTCAGATGGTTAGCCAGCTAATTAGCTATCAGCTAGACGGTCGCCCTTTGATTGGCAGCTGGTCTGAAGGGCAAGAAATTCTCTGGATTATCTTCTGGTCTTTGGTCGGTGGCGTGATGGGTAGTGCAGTGGTCGGCTCAGTCGCTGCTCGTTCTAAACGAAGGCTGTACACGATCATATGGCTACTACTCTCTAGCGGTCTAGTGTCACTAATTAGTCTGTTGCTGATGCGCGTTGCCATTTGGACGCCTTGGGTTCCTACTGCGATCGCCCTTCCCGCCGCTACCCTCACTGCTCGAATTGCTAATCGCAAAGCTTAAGCCTATTCTCCCCCACCCTGTAACGATGTTCTTATCTATTAGACAAACCCTACTCACTACGACTGCTCTGCTCGCCTTTCTACCCCAACTGGCGATCGCACAGCAGCTTCCACCTCTACCAGTTGAATTTAATCCTCGTGAGCTTGGCAATCCGGGTAGACCTGGCGGTAGGCGCAGAGGGGGTGGGTCTAGAGGTAGCTGCGGGGCCGGACTGCCTTTGAGTGCGATCGCCTATGCCGATACGCAGCTAGTTACCGAGCTAGGTATTACCGATACAGACGAACTAGTTGGCATGGTGACCACGCTAGCCCAGCCGAGCCTGTGGTTCTATCTGCCTCAGCCCTTAGCCGACATTCCAACAGAATTTATCCTCAAAGACAGTGAAAACCAGCTTTTGTACCAGGGCAGACTGACCGGCTCTACCGACAGCAATGGGATTGTTGCTGTTCCTATTCCTGTCGCACTGTCGGCTAATACAGCTTATCAGTGGTCGCTTACGATTGACTGTGACAAGAGCGATCGCACTACGGTCAGAGGCTGGATAGAAAGGCAGCTCCCCAGCGTCAGCCTTGTCAACGACTTGAGTGAAGCGAATGGCCGAAATCGCGCGGCGCTCTATGCCAATGCTGGATTTTTGCAAGATGCATTGAGTGAGCTGGCTGGACTCCGAAATCTTCGGCCTGAGGATGATGCGATCGCTCAGGACTGGCAGCGTTTTCTGACTGCTCTTGATTTTTCAGAACTGGTGAACGTTCCCGTTTTGGACTGCTGCACTATTAGCAACATTACTGACGAGGCACTGCCATCTGAAGAACTGCCGCCTGAAGACCCAGCAGAGCCGCCGTCAGATGAGGATGAGACAACAGAAATCCTAGAACCTGCCCCGCCTGCACAGACAGAAGACGATACTCGCACTATCCTGCAAAGAGCGAGAGATAGAGGTTAATAGCCATTGCCTGCTGTTATACAGTCGCAGGCAAGCTCCTAATCAGCGCTGTAGAACGTAATGGATGGATTAATCGTCTGTAGCTGAGTCCCAGGATAGTAGAACTGCAAGATTTGCTGATAGGAGTAGCCCTGTTCGCCCAGATTATAAGCACCTGTTTGGCTCATGCCTACCCCGTGACCAAACCCGCCGCCCACGAACCGAAAGCCAGTTAGAACGGGTGTGGCTTGCTTTTCAGAAGAGCTGTTTGTCTCCCCTGCATTTTGCCTAGTCTGAGTTTGCGAGAGTGCGAAGTCTTCTAAGCTGTTTGAATTACTGGTATTCCCTGATTCAGTTGACGGAGAGGCCGCTTCTGCACTTTGCGCTTGTGCGCCAGATGCTTCGGCCTTAGGGATTTCCATAATTGGCTCGATGTAAAATAGCAGACTGCGGGGCGGGACTAGCGCTTTGACGGCTTCATCTTTGATCAGATCAAAGGAGCCAATGTCTGTTTCTACCGTTAGCGTCTGCACTCGGCCAGAAGGGGCGCGTTCTACCACGGTGAGATTCGTAATCTGGTTGAAGTTGGCTAGCGGATGCTGTCTGTTGGTCAGATATTCTTTCATCGTCACGCCGATATCTTTGAGAGACGCTTTGCGGTCCCAGCGGAAGGCTTCCCAGCCGTCTTCGTTGAAGCCGTTCTGAAGGGAGATAAAGGCGCGAAAGTTGGCCTCATCTGATAGGGGACGCTGTTCTAGATCCCACTTTGGCTGAAGTGAATCGATTACTGGTGTGAGGTAGGGGCGATCTTCGCCATTCCATACGTCGGTGAATCTAGCGGTGATGCCGCCTGTGGTGGAGGAATAGAGCGCGTCTACGAGTTCGTTGCTGTAGGTGAGGACTTGGCCAGCGGTGGCTGCGATCGCCCGATCACTCTTCGGATCTGTCTGGGCCATGCCAAAATACACCTGGCACTGCGTATCCGCACAGATCTCGTAGTTGTCGATAGCAAATCGGCGCAGATTTCGCAGCGCGTAGGTTCTCGCTAGCACAGCTTGGGCTTCAGTTGAGTTTTTAGGAGCGTTCGGTCCAATTTCGTGAGGCACCACGCCGCGCAGGTACGACTCTACAGGTACCTGGTTGACCAGCGTGTAATTGCCGTAGGCGTTTGGCTGTATATTCATATCGCCTGCAAACAGGTCGCGCAGCTGATTGGTAGCCCCTTCTCCTAGCTGAATGCGGCGATTGGCACTAGTAATCGAAAACTCGTCACGAACGTAGCGAAAGCCATCGGCAACAAAGGCGGCTTTGGGTATTTCTTTGACAACGCGGCTATCAATAAAGGAGTCGGTGTAGCCTGCTGCGTGCAGATTGTCGATTAGCAGTCGGCGCAGTAATGGCGAGCTGTAGTCTGCTCTTTTTGCCCAGACCTGCCAGGCGTCCGGCTGAGCGATTTCGGCGTTGATGCCCGCAGTCTGCCACTGGTTAGCGCTATCTTCGGCGCTCTCGAAGCTGCGATGAGTGCTAAGCACAACCCATTCTTGCAGCACAGGTTCAGGTAGAGGCTGCATCTCGACTTCTATGACTAATCGCTCGGTGGTGATAGTCTTAGGCTCGCTGCCCGTTTTGAAGCTGACGGCAAGGCGATCGCCTGCTAGAGGAGCCAAGGTCAGCTTGTCGGTTTCGTTCTCACCAAAGCGCTGAACAATGCCCACTTTGATCTCAGGGTTCTGGGCAGCGGCTGGGCTGGCTGACTGGGCAATTGGCTGGGTGGCAGTTGGCTGGGTAGCAGTTTGGACGGTAGTTTGAACGACAGTTTGGGCGGCAGCGGAATGGGGGGCGATCGCCTCTACAGCCGCTATCGTCAGGCCCAGTGTCCCTACGCTTAGTCCTATCATCGAACGATATATTAAACCGGGCATCGAATGGTGCATCAAACGGTTGGTCAGATGGTTTACATCAATTCTCATATCAATTCTATTACCAGCTCAGCTCTGCGCTTTATGTCTACTATTCAACCCAGAACCTTATAAAACCGTTCTAAATACATCAAGTTTTGTATTCGCAACATCTCTACTCGTATTAGCAACCGCAAAAGCCTACTAGATCCTAGACTATTCCTCACTATGCTATCTGACCCGGCCCAAACCCCGACTCAAACTTTGAAGGTTCTGATGCAGTCTGCTGAGATCGCTAGCTATCGGCGCTTGGCAGAAAAAGCAGGAGTATCGCGCTGGCAAATTCAGCAGCTCAGCAAAGGCCATATTCAAACGATGCGACTAGCGCCCCTGACTCAGATTGCAGCGGCTTTGAGAATCAGCTTTCTGGAGTTGTGTGATTGCTTTGGATTAGCTCAGCTTGAATTAGGCCAGTCAGAAGCGGCGATCGCATCCGCAGACCAAAGCGCATCAGCAGGCGAAAAGCTACAGGCATCGGCCCTACAAACCCTAGAAAGCTGGCTAGTCCAGTGGCCGACCATCGCCAAACGGGCCAAAGATCGCCCTGATCTGGTGGCTGCCAAGATTCTGCCCTTTATCCGTCCTGTCGAGCAGTTGATGAGAGAGTGGGACGTCGAACCGATTGCGGCTGTTGATAGCCAGGTGGCTTTCGATCCGACCTGGCATCAGCTCAGCGCAGGCCATGCCGATCCCGGAGACCTGGTTCGAGTCACTCATACGGGGATCACTCACCGTGGCGCTTTACTTCACAGAGCGAAGGTCAAGCCGATTTAACTACTGAAACTTAGGCGCTCTTAGGCGCTCACTAGCGTGATCACCGTTATCTCTGGGTTACACATGAAACGACCTGGAAAGTAGGTGCCTAAGCCGCGATTGACGTATAGCCAGTTGTCGCCAACCCGGTGTAGCCCTCGGCACCATTCCCAGTTGCGGATCACGTGAAAGCAGCGATCGCTCAAGAAGGGAATTCGATTGCGAATCATCTTTGGCACCCAGCGCCGTATCCTCTGCCATACCTGCGGGGCGGGGCCCAACCCTGGCAGATACACCTGTCCGCCGTGAGTATGTCCCGATAGCTGCAAATCGACGCGATGCTTAGCCAGATTCTGCGCGGTGTCGGGATTGTGAGAAAGCACTAAGCGGGGCACGGTCGGAGAGAGCTGATCTAGAACGCTGGTGTCAAATTCTCCAGACCACAGATCGGCAAAGCCCACTACAGGAAAATCTGCACCAAAAGGTGTGGCAATCTGGTTCCATAGCACCGGGATATTCCCCTGCTCTAGCGCCTGAGTGACAATCTCTTTGGCTCCGCGTACTGATATGTCGTGATTTCCTAATACCGCAATGGTGCCATATCGACTTGGCAAAGCTTTGATACGGCGAACTAGCTCGTGAATAGGCTGAGGGGCATCGGTAACAAAGTCGCCAGTTAACGCGATCAGATCGGGCTGAATGGCTTCTATTGTGGCAATGGTTTCGGCCAGTAGTCGATCAGAGAGCCGCAGACCGTCAAAGTGAAAATCTGAAAGCTGGACAATCACTGTACCGTTTAGTCTTTTGGGTAAATCTCGGATGGGAATCGTATGCGCATCTACAGAAAGTGCGCCTGACAAGAGCCTATACATAAGCTTTTTAGAAGACACAGTGTGAATCTTTAGCGCGGCCCTGTCACTATAAATGCCTATTTATATGACCTCATTCGCTAAAGCTAGATGCCACTAGCATAGTCCCAATGCCCATATCCGAAAAGATTTCGAGTAGGAGCGAGTGGGGCATGCGGCCATCTAGAATGTGCGCGGCGCGGACGCCTTGAGCGAGCGATCGCACACAGCAGTTCACCTTTGGAATCATCCCACCTGCAACGGTTCCATCCGCAATCAGCTCTCTTGCTTGCTGGATATCTAGCTTGTTGATCAGCGTCTTTGGATCGTGAAAGTCTTTCATGATTCCTGGCGTATCTGTGAGCAAAATTAGCTTTTCGGCGCTGAGCGCGGCGGCTAGCTCGCCAGCGACCGTATCGGCATTGATGTTGTAGGCTTGACCTGATGAATCAGCAGCAACGCTAGAGATCACTGGGATGTAACCTGCCTCGGCGAGCGATCGCACCAAATCAGGCTCTACGTTACTGACATCGCCCACAAATCCCACGCCAGCAGCGGCGGACTGCGGCCTTGCCGTCACCAGATTGCCATCTTTGCCACACAATCCCACCGCCTTACCGCCAGCTTGACTAATCAAAGACACTAGCTCTTTATTCACACGGCCCACTAGCACCATTTCTACAACGTCCATCGTCTTGGCATCGGTCACGCGCAGCCCGTCTTTGAACTGGGGCTCGATATTGAGCTTAGTCAGCCAGGTATTGATCTCCGGGCCACCGCCGTGAACAATCACCGGGCGAATGCCCACACTCGCCATAAAAACGACATCTCGGATTACCTTAGCCTTGAGGGCAGCGTCCTTCATAGCTGCGCCGCCGTACTTAACGACAATCGTGCGGCCCTGGAACTGTTGAATGTAGGGCAGCGCCTCACTGAGGATGCGGACGCGGAAGGTTTCGTTTTCGTGAGCTTGGTCAGTGAGCATGGGTAGAGATAATGGAGGCGAAACGGTAGATGGGGGGTGACTGCTCAAAAAGCGTAATAGGCTTGGTTGCTTGTGAAGTAGGGACAAGACACAATAGATGACGGCAGCTGGGACAATCGCTTGGATGAGTTATGAGTAGTTTAATCGGAAAGCGTTTGCAAGGGGGAAAATACAAGCTGGAGTCGGTGCTGGGCCGAGGGGGCTTTGGGCTGACGTTTCGGGCTCATCAGACCTATCTAGAGCAGGTGGTGGTGATCAAGACGCTGAATGAGTCGTTTTGGACAGCGCCCAATCTAGAGGAGTTGCAGCGGCAGTTTCAAGATGAAGGCAGGCGGCTAGCGCTGTGCCAGCATCCTAATGTGGTGCGGGTGACTGACTTTTTTGTGGAAGATTATCTGCCCTATATGGTGATGGATTACATTCCGGGGCGATCGCTCTACGACATCGTCTTTGACAATCAGAGTGGACCTCAGCCGCTGAGCGAGGCCGCCGCAGTCCAATATATTCAGCAGATCGGCAGCGCTCTACAGGCCGTACACAACAAAGGACTGCTGCACCGAGATGTAAAGCCGCAGAACATCATGGTGCATGATCTAACCGGAGAAGCGATCCTAATTGACTTTGGCATTGCTCGCGAGCTGAGTGCAAACCCAGCCCAGACTCATACCAGCATTGTCTCAGAAGGCTATGCGCCAATTGAGCAGTATTTGCCAAGAGCGCATCGCTCGGCAGCGACAGATGTCTATGGCCTAGCGGCGACTCTGTATCTGCTGCTGACTGGAGAGGTGCCGGTGGCGGCGGTATTGCGCGATCGCACGCCGATGATTCCAATTCAGCAGCTACGACCAGAAGTCCGTCCGTCTGTGGTAGATGCGATCGCTCAGGGCATGCAAATCGAGCTAAAAGATCGGCCTCAGTCGGTAGCCAGATGGCTCTCATTACTAACTGCCCAGCCAAAAACGGGACTATTTGGCCGTACTCAAACCCGTGAAGCTGCTCCTAACCGCAATCCATCAGCGCCGCTTCCGCCCCCTCCACCATCCCAACTTCCCACCAGAGTCGTCGCCCCGGCCTATCAGCCAAATTCGGCGACAGGCAATCAAACTGGATACAGACCAGCAGCGGCGGCAGACAGCTCTGCGAAGACGGTCGCCGTACCGCCACCTAGGGCAGGAGGTGTTGTCAATCGGCCAGCGGGTCAGCCAGATTATGGCAGCGTTCGCTCCAATGACAAAAAGCGGGGGAACGGCTGCGGCATGCTGCTTTTTTCTCTGTTGCTAGCGGGGCTCGCCGCTGCGGGTGGCTTTTTGGTTGTTCAACAGATTTTTGGGGAAGATGTGGTCTCACCAGCACCAGATCCAACAGAAATAGAAGTCCCGGCCCCAGTCTTAGAAGAGCCAGAGGAAGCTGTCCCAGTTGAAGCAGAGGAAGTACCGGAAGATGAGCTAGAACAGTTAGAAGAGGAAGAGGCTGAAGACGAGACTACAGAAGAAAGTACTGAAGAACTGCCGCTGCCAGAAGAACCACAAGAATCAGATAGCAGCGATCAGGATCCACCTTTATTATTAGAAGACAGCGGTAATCCAGAAAATGCTCAGCCGCCGGGGAGCGCTAACGAGGTCGTGCCTATTCCGGGCTTACCGCCTGGCAGCTCTGAATCTAGAGTGCAGGGACGGTTGGGCAGTCCTAGTCGGGCTTCGACTGTTAACGGATTCCCGACAAGAGTCTACAATCTGATACCCAATCGCGTCAGACTAGCTTATGTCTTTGATCCTAAATCAAAGAAAGTTCAACAGTCAGAAGCCAGCTTCTCATCGGGTATTGATCGCTATCAAATCCGAGCTACTTTGCTATCTACGCTAAAAGGACAGTCTACGGTAGAAATTGAAAGAGGGCTAGATGCGGTGATTGATGGAGTGCGCGATCGCTACATCTTTGAAACCAAAAAGCTTTCAGGAGCGATTGAGCGAAATCGTTACGGTCACATCCATATCTATGTTCGAGGCTGAGCTTTAACTACAGCATCAACACTCCTGATTAGCAACTGTTCCATCTGACATATAGCGTGTCCCGGATGCATTCGGTACACGCTAGTCGCTTGGCTTGTTGTTACTGACAGCTTATAGCCTGTGAACTGTACCTCAACCAAGCGACCAACGCTATAGTTGTTTCGTAGAGGGTAGAGTCTTCAAGATTGCTCGTACTCAAGTCTGTCTCAGCTAGGTTAGCGCCACTCATATCGATACAGCCTGTACCGTACACAGACGCTAAACACGTCACGAAAGGCTACACCTCTTGTTCTATAGCCTGTACCGGATGCATTCGGTACAGGCGGGTCACTTGGTCCGTTGTAGTATAAGGCTTTCAGTCTGCAAACTGTACCTCAGTCAAGTGACCAACGCTATATAGCGCAAAGTGCCATAGCAAAGTGCGGAAAGCTATAAGTCTAAGGTGTAAGCCAGCGCGGTCACGACTGCTTTTCCCAGCGGCGGTGAGTCGATTCTTAGCCCTGGCTATCAACAGCTAACGCGCAAAGTGAAACGCTTTCAGCGGCGGCTGTCTTGTCAAGTGCGCGGCTCGAACCACTGGCACCGTACCCGTCTACACATCAGAACTTAAAAGGGGCCGAAGGTGAGAGCCCTTATCTCACGGCGCTCAAAGCGTTGTCTGCCTGCCTTTGTCTTTGCGGTTCTACGCCTGCCATCTCCAGAATCTGCGGAATCAAATCTTCTTTTCTTACAGCCATCATATGTACGCCTTGGCAGAGCTGCTGAGCAGCCTGCACTTGTTCAGCGGCGATTTTCATGCCTTCATATAGAGGATCTTTGGCGGCTGCGAGTCGATCGATTAGGTGCTTAGGGATATTGACGCCAGGGACGCAGCGGTTGATGAAGGCGGCGTTCTTTGCAGATTTGAGCAGGAAGATGCCAGCGAGAATAGGGCGATCGCACCCCACCGCAATCTGATCCATAAACTTCTCTAGCTTGTCAAAATCAGAGATCAGCTGACTTTGAAAGAACTGTGCTCCAGAGACCAGCTTCTTTTCAAACCGACGCTGTAAGCCCGATTGACTAGTGGATTGCGGATCGACTGCCGCTCCAGGAAAGAGCTCTAGAGCGCCATCACTCATCGACTTCTCGTTGTAGTCAGTGCCTTCGTTTAGCTGCCGGATCAGGCGCAGCAGTCGGACCGAATCTAGCTCATGAACGGCTTTGGCTTTGGGATGATCGCCTGCTTTTAGCGGGTCGCCGGTAAGGGCTAGGACATTGCGAATGCCAAGTGCGTGGGCTCCCATCAGATCGGCTTGGAGGGCGATCGCATTGCGATCGCGCCCGGTCATCTGGCAGATTGGCTCAATGCCCGCCTGTTTTAGCAGTACAGAGCAGGCCAAAGACGACATTCGCAGCACAGCTCTGCTGCCGTCAGTGACGTTCACCGCATGCACCCAGTCTTTTAGGTGATGGGCCATCTCTAGCATGTGATGGGGGTCGCCACCTTTTGGCGGCATCACTTCAGCCGTCACAACAAACTCTTTGGCTCTAATGGCCGAGCGAAACCGGTTTGATGCTACGTCCATAAGTTCGGCGGCTCAGCGGCTTGCGCTACTGTGCTTGAATAGTTTCTTTAGATAGTAAACTGACTATCCCCGTCATTCTATCGAGTTCAGGCATGACCGCTTCTCATGCTCTGCGATTGAAGTAGGTCATAGCTGCTGGCTTATAGCTACTGGCTTATAGCTACTGAACTAGAGCTACTGAACTAGAGCTACAGCGTGAAGCCCATTGCTGCTTTGACTTTGTTTAGAGTGGGGGCTGCGATCGCCTGCGCCTTTTCCTTCCCAGTCGCTAGCACCGACAGCAAATAGGTCCGATCGTCCATTAGCTCTGTGTATTTTTCCTGAATGGGTCGCAGTGCTTCGACCGTTGTTTCAGCTAGCAGCGGTTTGAACTCTCCCCAGCTCATATCCCGGCACTCAGCCGCTACGGCTGCCTTTGTCTGGCCAGAAAGCAGCTGGTAGAGACCCAGTAAGTTGTTGCATTCTGGGCGCTCTGGATTATCGAATTCTAGGCCACGCTCTAGGTCCGTTTTCGCTCGCTTGATTTTCTTCGTAATTGCTTGAGGGGTATCGGTCAAATCAATCCGACTTTGGTCCGATGGATCGGATTTAGACATCTTTTTAGTCCCATCGGTCAGACTCATCACTCGCGCTCCGCTCTCTCGAATTAGGGGCTCTGGCACTTTTAGCACTGGTTTTTTCTTCTTGCCAAACTGATGATTGAGCCTGCCTGCGATATCGCGGGTCAACTCTAAGTGCTGCTTTTGGTCTTCGCCAACGGGTACTAAATCAGGCTCGTACAGCAAGATATCAGCCGCCTGTAGGACCGGATAGTCCATTAGCCCAACGCTGACGTTCTCTCCTTGCTTGAGCGCTTTTTCCTTGAACTGGATCATCCGCTCTAGCCAGTTGAGCGGCGTAATGCAGTTAAATAGCCACGCTAGCTCGCTGTGCTCAGGCATCTGAGACTGCACAAAGATCGTGGATTGCTCAGGGTCGATGCCGCAGGCAATGTATGTAGCCGCCAGTTTAAGCGTATTTTCAGCTAGAGTCTTTGGATCTTGAGGGACGGTGATGGCATGGAGATCAGCCATGAACAAAAAGCAGTCGTACTGCGCCTGCAATTCCACCCAGTTACGAATAGCCCCCAGATAGTTACCCAAATGCATGTTTCCAGTAGTCTGAATGCCTGAGAGGATGCGGGGCTGAGACATAGTCGGGGTTTGAGAGGGCCGTTTAATTTTACTGGACTTCTGCCTCAATGACAGACTCGTCGCGCGCCCCTAGGGTCAAAAGCAACGGGCGATCTTGCTCAAAGGCTTTGACAGACTGCCGATAGACATCGTAGCTGGTGGGAAGGGTTTTCTCTTCACCTGCCTGATTGAAGCTCAGTGTGTAGTCTACGGATTTAATGATTTCTGGGGAACGGGCTGCTTCACCTGAACGCAAGCGAGCTTCGATATCGTCTACGGTGGGTTCGGGTGGTAGAACGGGCCACCAAAGTCCTTTGCTATCTGGGCCAGAACCTGCGGCCTCAGGGCGAATACCGTTGGTGGTGATAAGCGTCGTGGACTCGAATTGTTCTAGGCGGCGGTCATTGGGTCGATCTTGGCTGTTCCCACGAGGAACATACTCGACTTGCCAGGTGTATGTCGTCGTCGCGGTGCCCTGAAACTCGGCAGTAGCTTCTGAGGCGTTGGTCTGCACCTGATTGCAGCCGAGCGTACTCATAGATAGGACTAAAGCAGCGGTAAGCGGCACTGCCGTCCATATGGACCTTGATGGATGAGTAGGGAGATTGTGCATTCTCGGTGTTGTCTCTAGGATGTTGTCTCTAGATAGAGACCTGTCAGTTCAGCGGTCCTAGCTTAGCGCTGAGTGTGGTTCTTTGATCTTCTACTTATGGCAGACTCCGAAGCGGCTAGCGGTGTGACTTATGAAGTCGCCTGTAGTAGATCGCTAAACAACTGCGGAATGCGCAGCGATCTAGAGAGCACTAGAAGCCTGTATAGAGCCGCCAAAGTATTCGAGCACTTCTCTGACCAGGCCGCTTTTACCGTGGCAGCTAACGCGGATAGATCCGCCTGCTAGCATGTGAGCGTCTTTGAGCTGCTTGACGCACTTGGCAACAGAGTGATCGACGTAGCTAGTGATAGTAACGACCAGATCGCAGTTGCTGATTTTGTCTTTGATCTGGCTGCGGCTGTTACTAGCGATGCTGTGAGGCGGTACGTGAATGCAGCGCTTGAGGCCGTACTGCTTTAGCGCTTCTGTGACCTCTCTGTAGGTCGTTTCGTGACCGCCAACAAGGGCAACAGAAAGATTGGAAAGATCGATTAGCGAATGATCGATCAGTAGGCTATCGCCAGAGTCCGCATCAGGATGGAGTAGCGGACTCTCACCATCGGCAATTAGTTCAGCAATTGAGCGAGTCTCTGAAGTGACGCTGTCGCTCTGATAGCTGCGTAGGTCGAGCTGCTGTTCTAAAAAGGCGACCGTTCCGAGTAGAGAGCCGTTCTTGTCTTGAAGGGCAGTTTTCTCCGTTTCGCTCTGCCTTAATCTGAGCTGAAGATCTTCGTTCTCACTGAGCAAGGCGCTGACTTCACTATCAGCAATATTGAGAAGTTCGTCTGTATCAGTTTTACTGCGGCTCAGGCGCTGGGTAAGGTCGGTTTGCTTGTTTTGAAGGTGGCTGTACCTTTGTTCTAGCGTGCTATAGTCTGCCTGTAGCTGGTCATAGGCGAGCTGCATCCGCAGCAGATGCTCGGATAGGTGATGTTTGGCCTGACGATCTTTTCCAGTGGCTCCTTTGAGGAATAACTGGACAGCATGAAGCACCGGCTTAAGCATTGTGGCCCTCGGCAAAAGATGGTTATATTCCACAATAGCGGGTTGATAGAAAGTGAGCGTACTTATGACTCAACCTCTCAGGAACTTCTCAGCATTACGTTAGAAAAATTTATTCTAGAAAATCATTTAGAATAATCTGCAATATTTCGTTTGAAAGCTGAATTCAAGGGCTGTGACTGGTTTGATCTTGAGTCCTTAGTCTACTCAGGGAGTTTTTTCGGTAACACTGTTCTTTTCGATACTGTTCTTTTCGATACTGTTCTTTTCGATACTGTTCTTTCTTGCCGTACTCACTTTTTCAGTATCCACTTCCGAAACAAAGCTGCGGATGATGTCTTGAAAACTGCGATCGCGCTCAAAACCCAGTGCGATCGCCCGTTCCACATCAAATCGACTCGGCCAGCTAGCTACAATCGCTGAGATAGTCTGGTCCGTTTCATAGCGGATGTAGTCACTAGTGGCCTGGCCTGCGATTACCGTCAGCGCCTCGACCATTGCCTGCACTGTCACCGTAATACCCGGTAGATTGAGCGTACGACTATCGCCAAACTGTTCAGCCTCTAGCGTTAGCGCATACGCCAAATTGTTTACCACCACGTTCGGACTAGAAAGCCATAGCTCTAGCGCCAGATCAACCGGACAAACGGCGGTTTTTCCATGAAGTGGTTCGCGAATGATGCTGCTGGCAAAAGACGATGCGGCGGCGTTGGGCCTGCCAGGACGAACGCAGACTGTAGGTAGACGTAGCACCCGCCCGTCGACGAATCCTTTGCGGCTGTAGTCATTGACCCACAGCTCGCAGACTGCTTTTTGAGTGCCGTAGGAAGATTGAGGTTTTAGCGTAGTATCGTCAGTGATTACAGACGGTAAATCGCCGCCAAAGACCGCTAGAGAACTCGCGAAGAGAAACTTTGCACCCGGCGCTCCGTGACGAACCGCTTCTAGTAGATAGCGAGTTCCTTCGCAGTTGACAGCCATACCCAGATCGAAGTTGGCTTCAGCCTGTCCGCTAACAACAGCCGCTAGATGATAAACCGCTGTGATATCTGCGGTGACAATCTCTTTGCTCTCTGACGGGTGGGTCAGGTCTGCGGCGAGGCTAGTGACTCTAGAATCTTTGTCAGGAATTGGTGGTGGTGCTAGATCGCTGAGCGTAAGGCGTTCTAGCGCAGGATTGGTGAGCAGGTGCCGGGCTAGCCGCTGTCCAAGGAAACCTGCTGCGCCAGTGATAAGAATATGCATAGAGGATGAACTAGCAGTACTTGGGTGAAAAAATTAGGCAAACAAACGAAGATGGAGCTAGCTAGTAAGATGAATTTAGCAGGCGATGAGACTACTGATAAAGATCTTGCGTGGTAGAGATCTTGCGTGGTAGAGATCTTGCGTGGTAGAGATCTTGCATGGTAGAGATCTTGCGACTAGATAACGGTTTGAGCGCGCGCGGACTGCGATGCTGAGTCAACAATATAGCCTGCACCGGATGCATTCGGTACAGGCACGTCACTTGACCCGTTGCAGCATAAAGCTTTCAGTCCGAAAACTGTACCTCAGTCAAGTGACAAGAACTATAGAGCCAGGAATTGTAATCGTAAACGTAGTGCCTTGGTCTAAGCTGCTAATAAAATCAATCTGCCCTTCTAGCTTCTGAGTGACTAGGTTGTAGACCAGATGAAGACCTAGCCCGCTGCCACCTTTGCTGCGAGCGGTTGTAAAAAACGGTTCAAAGATGTGAGCTTGATAGTCGGGGCTGATGCCACAGCCATCATCGCTGTAAAAAAGCTGTAGAGTTGAAGTTCTAGCGTCGTCTTTCTGATCCTCTGTTTGCGTATGGCAGGACTGAGCCTGAAAGAAAATCTTGAGATGGCCGCTGCCACCATTGGGATAGGCGTGGGTAAGAGAATTGACAATTAGGTTTGTGATGACTTGGGCGATCGCACCTGGATAGCTACAGACAACAATATTTGCATCCCCCACTAGAGAAAGCTGATGAAAAGTTTGTTTAATTTTTGGTCCTAGATTGCTGATGACCTCTTTAAGATAGGGCTTTAGCGCAAACGTTCGCTTTTGTAGGCTGCTTTGGTCGACGGCGACCTGTTTGAAACTATGAATCAGCTCCCCTGCTCTTTGCAAATTACTGATAATTAGATGACTACACTCGCTGGCAACCTTTAGATAGCTATTCAAAGAAGAGCGTTTGAGCTCGCCTTGCTCAACTTCTGTCGCTAGCTGGTAGCTGGCATTTTTTAGCGTGGAAGCGGTCATGATAGCGGTGCCCACAGGCGTGTTGATCTCGTGAGCAACACCTGCGACTAGATTGCCCAAGGCCGCCATTTTTGCAGTGCGGATCAGATCCTGCTGAGTAGATTTCAGGGTTTCTAGCGTTTTTGAGAGCTGCTCGGTTCGTTCCGTGAGCTGAATCTCTGCTTTTTTCTGCTCAGTAATGTTGATATTGGTACCGATTAGCCTAATCACATTACCCTGTTCGTCGCAAACGGGTGTGTGTGTAATCAATAGCCATAAAGTCTTGCCATCAAAATCTACAACTTCCTCATTAGTGATAGGAATGTTCTGTTCTATGCAGGCTCTATGATTTCTCTTAATTACATCAGCGGGCAGCACTTTATCTAGGTTGACCCCCTCCAAGTCCTGACGTAATATTCCTGAACATTTCACAGCAGTCTGATTGACGGTATCGATTCTAAGCTGGCCGTTCGGGAGTACATCAATCACAGAGATCGAAGCTTCAACCCTGTCGTAAATACTTTTGAGAAACTGTTTTTGTTGGATGAGCTGCCGTTGCAGCGATTGAATTTGGATATGATTCTTGATGCGGCTGAGGACTTCACCTCGTCGGACCGGTTTCGTGATGTAGTCGACTCCACCTAGCTCAAAGCCTTTGACAATATCTACGACATCATCTAATACCGTCAAGAAGATAATAGGAACTGCCTGGGTCCGCTGGTCAGCCTTGAGCTGTCGGCACACTTCGTAGCCGTCCATTTCAGGCATCCGAATATCTAGCAAAACCAAGTCTGGTGGCTCTAGCTGCGCCGCGACAATCGCCTGTTTTCCCTGTGTGCTAGGTCTTACTCGGTACCCTTCTTCTAAGAGTAGAGTGCATAGCAGACGTAGATTGTCCGGGCTATCATCAATTAGCAGAATGTCAGCAGATAGAGTGTCTTTAGGTGGAAAGTCAATCGATGGATGGTCATCGAATAGAGTATCTATCGACGGAGTGTCTGTCGGTAAAGCGTTGGCTGACAGGGTGTGAGCAGGAAGATGAGTCATAGTGAAGCCTATGGGCTAAAATCTGCGTCTTTGCTATTTTCTCAGCATACTGTGACTGTTGGAGTGTGGGACCGCCGTTGAGTGGTTGGTTAGCTCCTTTATGACCTAAATCTCTGTGGTCTTGGCACTGGGTAATAGCTTTAGAAGGATTAGAACGATCGCCAGAATGCTCTTTGGCGTAGCTGGTATGAGAAGGGGGGGGACTGGGTCGACTGTCTGGATAATCGCGATCGTCTAGTTTTCTATCTAAACTGTCGATATCTGGCTGCTGAAAGATCTCAACAACACTCTGAAAGTGAGAGAGAATGTTTGAGATTGAGGGGCCAAGCTGACCGGGTGGACCTGAGCCAAAAACTGCAAAGCTGAGGTGGTGATAGGTTAAGTAGGTATCTCTAAGTTCATAGCAGTAGTCAATCCAAAAAAGAATGTCTTCTATAGCAGTCTTTGCTGTAACGGATTCCTCAGTGCTAGAGGCTGCGGCAGATACAGATAGCGCATCAATATCTTCTATAAAAACGACAAAGGGTGTAGCGCAAATTTCGTTGAATAAAAGGTCGCTTGTAAAGGCTGCTAGCCGCTCTCTCGCGGAAAGTTCAGTGGTTGCGGCTAGCCACCGAGCTAGCTGAGTAGGATTGGTCTGATGGAGGCTGTGCCAGACTGCTTGAATGAGCTGCTGGTCCCAGGTATGCTGATTTTTTGGCTTCTTGGCTAGCGATCGCGTCTGAATAAAAATGCTGTGATAGCCTCGGCTGTGCATTTCTGCCTGGGTCCGTTCGCAGAGAGAAGGACCTGCGCTATGCCCGTTTGACGTATTCTCAATGGCCTTTTTTTTGAGAACATAGCAAAACTTGCCCTGCTGTAGGGAGTGGCAGAGAGAGGCTTCTACAGAATAGGTCACACTGAAGATCTGTGAGGATACCAAAAGGCTATGACTCGTCATTAGCAGATTAGTCACCTTTACAGTGTGATCAATCTTGAGTCCGCTGACGTGCTGCTTTAGCAGATTATCAAGCTCAACGATTGGGTAGTTTTGATGCTACCTGATCGGGTAGGTGAAGCAAGTGCGCTAGATGCCCATCAGGTGCTCGAAGTTGTCTCTTGAGCTGCGTTCGATTTCCTAGCAGTTTGAATATCTTCAATGATCTGGCTGTAGCAAAAATTTTCTACTGCCAAAGTTAAATGGTCGGCTAAGCCGCGATCGGCAGCCTGAATGACCTCAATTTGGGCAAAGATCTCGTCTTGCTGTAGACGTAGGACTGCGGACTCTAGAAGATCTAAAGTACGAGCGCTCAGCGCTGATAGTGCATCGATATAGTGTTCTTCGAAGTGCTGCAATTCTCTATTGGCTGATGGGTCAAGAGAGGGTGGTTTAAGCGATGATGATGTTTCGAGCTGGGCACTTTCTGCGTAGGTGTAGCGAGCGCCTATCTGCCGGGCGATCGCATCAAAAATTTCACTGTCTCTAAAAGGCTTGCGGACAAAATCATCACAGCCTGCTGCGATCGCATCCGCTTGTTCAGCCTGAAGGCCACCGGCAGAAAGCACAACAACCTTGGGTTGTGACTGACTAGCTAACCGCTGACTAGCCAAAAGCTGCTTGATCTGCCGCGTTGCTTCAATTCCATCTAGTACCGGCATTCTTAGATCCATCAGCACCAGATCAGGCTGCCAGATTTGAGCCATGTCTACGGCTACTTGCCCATTAGCTGCGGCCTGTAGCTCAAAACCAACGGGTTCTAAAAGTTTGAATAGTAGCCGCTGATTGACTGCTTCATCATCCACAACCAGAATCTTGTATCGAGGCTGGTCAGCGGCTAGCGATAGAACCTGCCGTCTTCTTATACTATTCGCTTGCTCCACAGCCGCCTCAGCAACCGCTGTTGGCTGAATGTAGAAGCTAAAAGTAGTGCCTTCGCCAACCTGACTAGTAATCGAAATGTCTCCGCCCATGAGCTGTACAAACTTTCGACAGATTGCTAACCCTAGACCAGTTCCTTTTTGGGATAGCAGACCTGACTGGGTTTGAACAAAGGGCTGGAAAAGCCGATCTAATTCTTCAGGAGAAATGCCGATACCCGTATCACTAATAAAGAAAGAGAGCAATAGATTAGCACAATTAGCTTGAGCTTCATTCTGGACTCGCAGGGTGATTGTCCCGGCGGCAGTAAATTTAATAGCATTATCGAGTAGATTGATCAATACCTGATACAGCTTAGCCCGATCGGTGTGGACATACTGAGGAAGCGTAGGCAACTTTTCAATAATCAGCTGGATTTGTTTCTCTTCTGCTCTAAGCCTGAACAGATCGTAGAGCTCATCTAAAAGAATGTGAAGATTAAATTTGGAAGCTGTCAGTACGGTGCGGCCTGATTCGATCTTAGCGACGTCAAGGATATCATTAATTAGTGCGAGTAAACTCTCGCCGCTGCGATTGATGATACTGACACTTTCCCGGTGCTCTGTAGGTAGAGTAGTGCTGCGAGACATCACCTGAGCAAATCCAAGAATGGCGCTGAGTGGCGATCGCAGTTCATGGCTCATGTTGGCTAAAAATTGGCTCTTAGCTTGATTAGCAATTTCTGCTTTTTGCTTGGCCTGAATGATATCAGCTTCGGCTCGCTTGCGTAGCGTGATATCCCTGACAACCGCTTGAACAACGCGATCGCCTGCTAATTCCATAGAAGTAAGCGAGACTTCGGTAGGAAAAAGGGTTCCGTCTAGGCGCTGATGAGTCCATTCAAAGTTGTGAGTGCCAGCTTCTAGCGCGGCTGTGATGGCAGCTATAGCGGCTTGTTTTGAATTGCGGCCATCTGGCTGTTTTTCTGGGGAGAAATCTACAGGCCACTTAAGACAAAAGTCTGTTTTGGTCTCACAGCCAAACATTCTTAATGTAGCTGGATTACAGTCTACAAAGCAATACTGGCTAAGCAGCATGACAGCATCTTGAGTGGATTCGTTAAGCGTACGATACTTTTCTTCAGAAATCTGTAGCCGCGCTTCCGCTTGCTTGCGCTGACTGATGTCTATTGTACTGACGATGACCCTACTCCAGTCTTGTTCGTGCCCAGGCGCAATGAATTCTCTTAAGATCAGGTGTTTAGTTTGACCGGTAGCGGTATATCGAACAATCTCTGTTTCGTATCTGGTATTGCCTTCACATAGAGAGATGATCTCTTGCTTGAGTTGTTCCATCGCGAGTAGGTCGCGATTGCGTTCTATAATGGACAATAAGCTAGGTTCTTCTCCCGCCTCGAAAAGGCTAAGCGCCGTTTGGTTCACTCTTAGTATGCGAACGCGAGCTATGCACTGGCGAATAATTTGAGGATGCGCGTCGAAGTAAGCTCGAATGTTTTGGAGGCCGCTTTTGTTGCTAGCTTCAGGGGTACTTAGGACACCTAGTTCTTTTAGATAACTGTTGACTTCGGAGAAATCTTCTTCCCAAAGCCCGATTGGAGCATCTTCAAACAAGCTACGGTAGCGTTGTTCGCTGGCTTTGATAGCAGCTTCTGCTTTCTTTAGCGGGGTGATATCAAAGATAACACCGTCTAGGTAGAGCAGATTGCCCTCATCATCATAGGTGCCTCTACCTTTGCCATACAAAGCGCGAATGCTCCCATTAGCATGCACAATTCGATACTCTACAACGTAAGGTTGGCGCTGTGCTAACGCTGCTCTAATCTGCGCTTCAACGTTGGTATCTCCTGATAGAACAAGATCAGCAAAGCTCCTAACTCTATTGCCGATAAAGTCACTGGCCGGGTAGCCACAAAGGTCAAACACAGCATCGCTGATAAACTCCATCGTCCAGGCTTCATCTGAACGACAGCGATAGACAGCGCCTGGGACATTGTCAACTAGCGTTCTGAAGGTTGCTTCACTGCGAGTGCGATCGCGCACTTCTCGCTCTAGTTCCTGAGTCCTTTTTTTGACTTCTTTTTCTAACGATTTAGAGTAATCTTCTAGCTGTTTGTAAGAGGCTCTGAGCTGGCACGCCATATGGTTGAACGCTTTACCCGTCTCGTCTAGCTCTCGAACCTTGAACCTTGCAACGCGATGATCTAGATCTCCTGTAGCTACGGCTTGGCTTGCCGAACTGATCCTCAGTACGCTACGACTCAGACAGTCGGCAAGTATCACCGTTAAGAGAAACATACCTGTGAGAATGCTCGCAGACAGCAGTAGCGTATTGCGAGCGCTGTCCCTGATAGTGCCGACAAAGTCAGATTCTGGAATAACAACAACGACAAACCAACTTAGCCCGTACTGATCTAAATAGGGCGAAACCTGAATAATGTTTGTGTCTTTTTTGTCTTTGAGTCGGAACGTCGTTGGCTGTGTAATCGACGGTAGGTTCACAGGTGACTTAGTCAAAAAGCTTCTGGCTAGCTCGATAAGATCTTGGTTGTTTGCTTTATCATCGGCCGCTCTACTATCGGTCGATGCATTGCTAGACAATCTATCGGTGTTAGGTCGTGGGGTCGCTGCTGATCTTGCCAACATTTGTCCGTTGTTATCAAGGATGAAGGCTTTGCCAGAATTACTGATATTCAGACTGTCTAAGAATCTACTAATATCGGATAGCGTTAGATCTGCGCCAACAACACCAGCTAATGTTTTTTTGGTTTGGGTGCTGCTCTCGACGTAATAGGGCTGTACAAAGCTGATGCCGATAGTAGGGGGTGTTCGTCCATAGCGCTCTGATTCGGGGCTGTTCAATATGAATCGGTAAGGCTCTGTCCAAGTGGGTTCTTTGGCTTTGATTGCACTTTTGTACCAGGGCCGCTGTCTAGGATCAGAAGTCCTTCTAATTTGCTGGGTCGTAATGCGTCTCCTTCGACTAGTGTAAGATTGAAACATAGTCTCAGGCTGCGTCCCGTCAAAGAAGCTGATTGTGTCTAGACTGTTGTTACCCCCTTGATATAGCTCTGTATAATCGCCTGCTTGGTTGCCAAAGTAAAGGAAAGTGAGACCGTCAAAGGAAACCCCTTTATCGATAAGATAGGCTTCCCAGTCTAATAGATTGTCTGGATCTAGCTCACCTCTGCGAATAGCGAGCGATAGGTTAGTAGCGGCGGCCACAGGCACTTCGGTAAACGCGCTAATTCGTTCTTGAATGCGATCGCCTACCTGTCGCTGTAGCTGACCGACTAGCTGCTCAACAGCTTTTTGTTCATTTTTCCAGGCTAGATACTGTATTAGTACTGCTGAACCGGTTAATGGCAAAATAAACAGAACAATCAAAACCTGTAGAAGGGTGGGTCTCCATGATCTAGGTTGTCTATTGCGCAGGGCCATGAGTAAAGTAGAGGTCAGTCAAACGTCAGTGAGCTGTAGTAGGCGGTTGGACTGGAAGCGTGAACCAAAACTCTGTGCTGTTCTGATCGCCTGATGGACTGTTTATGCCAATCATGCCGCCGTGAGCGGTGATAATACATTCGCAAATGTAGAGTCCTAACCCCAAACCTTGGCTAGGACTGCTTGAAGTGCCTCTCTGATAAAGCTTGAAAAGGGAGTCAATTTGCTGCGGGGAGATGCCGATACCGTTGTCCTGGACAGCGCAGCGGATGATGGGACCGTTGGGTCGCGTTAGCCCAGGATCAGGAGAACGGAGATTGACTGCTAGAGTCAACGTAATGCCGGGGGGATTGTATTTAAGGGCATTGTCGATCAGGTTCTCGAATACTCGCCATAGCTGAGTGCGATCGCCTTCTACCAGCGGCAGGTCGGGGGCGAGCTGAATCACTACATCGACTCGTTTTTTGTCTATCTGCGGCTGCCACTCCTCTACTATTTCGTGGAGCATTACGCCTATATCAAAGAACTGACACTCTAGAGAAACGCCCCAGACTTTTACCGCCTGCGTTTCTATGAGGGTGCTGATCATTTTGAGCTGGCGATCGCACCCAGCTTTCATCCTGGAGAGTATTGAGGTTGGAATCTGTACCTGCGCCAAGTCGCTTGCAGCGGCTCGGTTGAGCATTGTCTGTAAAATAGTGCTCATTCCAGTTACGGGATTGCGCAGATCGTGGGTCAGCGCGTGAATATAAAGCCGCAGTGATTCTTCAGCTTTTTCCCTTTCTGCGACTTCGTGAGTAAGCGCCTGGGTGCGCTCTTGAACCCGCTGTTCTAAGTTCCGGTTGAGAATTGCTAGCTCGCTGTTGGCCTGGGCGAGCGCCGCCTGGCTTTCAAAGAGCGCTATTAGATCGCAGTAGGCCCGGATACTAGAGACCACTGTGGTAAATAGCTTTTCCTGGGTGAGTTCTAGCTTGGTTTTGTAGTCGTTGATATCGTAGTTGACGACAACAGATTCTTCGGGGATTCGCCCTGGCTGTCCGGTCCTGAGCACAATTCGCACGGCGGTGTTGCACAGCTCTTCTCGAACATATTTTGCTACCTTGAGTCCTGCGTCTGGAGTGTCCATGATCACGTCTAGCAGAATTAGCACTGTATCCGAGTGAATAGCCATTAGCCGCTTGGCTTCTGTTACAGAATAGGCAGAAACAAAACTAAGCGATCGCCCTTTGAACGTAAAAAACTTCAGTGCAACCTTAGTCGCCTGATGAACGGAAGGTTCATCGTCTACTAGCATGATTTTCCACGTCTGCTGCGAACTAGATACGGGGATGTTATCTACAGGAGGCTCTGCCGCGAAGCGAAACAGATCGTTATCAACTGCTATCATATGAGTCCTGCTCTCAGCGCTTTTACAGCGACCTGCACGCGATCATTAGCGGCTAGCTTGTTCATTAGACCGCGCATATGAGCTTTGACAGTATTGGTGCTGATGAACAGTCTGCTAGCAATTTCTGGATTGCTCAGCCCCTCAACTAGCAGCTCTAAAACTTCGCGCTCGCGTTCGGATAGATCACTTAACGCAGCCTCATTCTCCAAGCTGCTTTCTAGACTGAGGGCGGCACTTTGCTTAAAGCTATCTAAGGCAATGTGGGCAATCTTGGCATCTAGGTAAACGCCGCCTTGAGTGACGGTGGCGATCGCGCTTAGCAGTCCATCAATCCTGCCGCCTTTAAGACAGTAAGCATCTGCGCCGCTAGAAAAAGCAGCGAGCACCTCATCTTCGCTGCTATGAGATGTCAGCATTACGACCTTTGTTTTGATTAGCTTTTCTTTGATTCTGCGAGTCGTTTCGATCCCATCGAGGCCGGGGAGCCCAATATCCATTAAGATCAGCTCCGGCTCATGCTTGAAAGCAGCTTCTATTGCCAGATAGCCATCATCCACTGTTTCTATTACCTTCAGCGGCGTAAGATCCGCAAGCGCTTGCTCTATCCCTAGCTGTACTAGCGGATCGTCTTCGATGATCAAAACTCGCCAAGCTGGTAGCTGAATCAGGAAAGTCATAAAGCCGCAAAGTCGGTAGGCATTCAGACCAAAGGCGTCTACGCCAGAGGTTTAGAATACAGCTTATTTTGCTTTAGAGATAATAGCGCTACTCTTTTGAAGGCGAATTGGCAAATACCCAATCGTTACAACACAGCAGCATTTCGATATGGGGAATGCCATCTTCTAGGTATGGCTGGCCAACCGCTTGAAATCCAAACCCGCGATAGAAATCACTTAGATATCGCTGCGCAGAGATCCGAATGTTCTCATTCGGAAACTGTAGTTTTGCTTTTGTCAATCCCTTTTGTAGCAACTGCTTTCCTAGTCCTTTCCGCCGCCAGTCGAGGCTAGTGACCACTCGGCCAATAGAAGGTTCAGGGTACTTTTTAGCAGGCGCAACGACTCGTAGATAAGCAATTAGTTTCCTCTCTTGACTGGAACCCAATGGATTAAAGCCTAGCAGATGATAGGAAACGCTATCCAAATTGTCAATATCTGAATACAGACACTGCTGCTCTAGGACAAACACGTCCTGCCTGAGCTGTAGCACCTGATAGAGCGATCGCGTGTCTAATTCCGCAAACGCCTTCCACTGCCAAATAACCGTCATACCCACGACACCATTACATCAGCGCCATTATCGCCGCTGCTGCTCAAAAGTAGGGCTAAGAAGTAGGGTTCAAAGATTAGGTATAGCAAAGCGCGGATGCATTCGCACTTTGCTATGGCACTTTGCGTTATGGAATAAGAGGTGTAGCCTTTCGTGGTGTAGCAAGCAAAGTGCGGAAAGCTATATCTTGCTACGCGGTGATCCTTACTTTTGCAGGGGTGGTCTGTCTAGCTGGCGCTTTGGTGAATCGCTTAAGCTGCTGCTCGTACTGCGCAATCAGATCAGCCTTAGACAGATTGCGACGTGATCCAATCGGTCGGGTACGAACGCCGCAGGTCTTGGCAATGCTAGCCTTGCGCAGATCGCCTACTTTCCAATTTTTCCAGTTGACTGGCTCGCAGATAATTTCTATAGGTTCTACCGCACAGGTCGAAGCGGGCAGGATCGTAGGGTTTGCGGCAGATTCTACAACCGTAGCCGCTTTGAGATCGGCTGACGGCCGCTCGTGCGTGGCAACGTAGAGGCCAAAAGCGGCAATGGCCCAGGCTTCGGACCCATAGACCAAACCGGTAAGGACAACGTTTAAAGCATGGTCAATGAATTGAATCGTCATGAGTAATGCCTCAGATCTTATAGCTTGGGTTCTATCGCCTAAGTTTGATCACCACAGGCTTAATGGCGCTTCGGTTCTGTAGAGCGCCATTAAAGCAAGCAGCTTTATAGTACATACTAACTATAGTTTATTTGAACTAAAATGCAAGGAATGCTATTGAGCGTGAGTGGCTTTCTATATCCATGAACGGAGCCACCATCGATTCTGTAACGCTTGCGGAGTCAGAGGTAGCCCTAGGCTAAAAGGCAGCCAGTAGAGGAATGCGATCGCAATTCCCCCCAACACGATTCCAGCCACCACCCGGTGCAGCAAAACTGGCCCGCACAGCCAGTCACTCATCGCCATTGCCAGTGCCATAAACCCAAACACCGCCGCTGGCATAAACAGATAGTTATACGTACATCGCTCTACCACCGCCCAAGGTAGCCAGTTACTCAAATATCCAATTAACACATACGCTCTAACGCTACTGAGCGCACTACCATCAGTCGGCAAAGCCCTACGCCACTCCGCTAGCGCAGGCAAAACTGTCGCCGCAGAGAACCCCCACAGCACCGGATTTCCTAAGTTGTTTACAGCTTGAACAAGGGTGCTATATCCTGCGTCCTCACCTTCAACATACCAGTACGAGATTGGCTTAATTAGCAGCGGCCACGTGTACCACCTAGAGCAGGTTGGATGGGTTGCCGTCAGCTGGTTGTGGAACGTCAGCAGCTTTTGATGCGTGATGGCAATCGACTGCTGAGTAAGCTGTAGGTGCGGCCACCAGATTAGGCAATACGTGATGAACGCAATTAGTCCAATACCAACAAGCCGAGCGATTAGAACGCTCCACTGCTTTGGGTAGAAAACCTGTCTTTGACGAGAGAGTTGTCTTTGACGAGACTGCTGCTGGTAAGAGGACTTTGCGCTTCTCCAGATTGCAAAGAGCAACAGGCTGAGCAGATAGCCTAGCCCGTTCCATTTCACCGCTGCGGCTGCACCCAATGACACGCCTGCTAGCAGTCTGAACAAAACTTTTCTGTGTTCTTTCGCTTGAGCTGCGCGCAGCCAAAGGCAATGGCCTAACAGTCCAAAGAACACCATGTAGATATTTATCAGCGCGTAGCGAGATTCAGTAATAAATAATCCGTCAATCGCGACAAACAGGCCCGCTAACAGACTGAAGGTCCACCGTTTTCTCAGTGCTTTTCTTGTATCTAAGTGACAGCAGATATCAATCACTATCAGCGGAACGAGTGAGCCGACTAGCGCATTCATCCATCGATAGCTTATAGGAGAAAGATCAACCGCTGCTGTCTTTCCCGTAGAAAGGTCAAAGAAACTATGCTCACTGAGCCAAATTCCTGCCGCGATCAGATACTTGGCCAGCGGTGGATGCGCATCGAACGAGGCTGCGCCCGTCAGGTATGACTGCGCAAACTTGACGTAGTACACCTCGTCGAACACCAGGCTGTTGAACTGATCTAGATGCCAAAACCGTAGGCCCAAGCCAAGCGCGGCAACACAGATCGATCCTATGGCTACCGCTGAACGTGCGCTCGAACGGTCGCCTGATCTGTGTAGCACTGTCCTTCGGATCTGCTAGAGATAGCTCATTAGGAGCTGGAGCATACCGGCGATCGCAGATAAGGCCGCTGTCTCCGAAGACGTATGGTATTCCGTGGTTGGAATCTGCAAAGTCGTCCCGCTAATCGCCCCTTCGGTAGCAGTAGCTACGCGTCCTAGCTCCGTGCGTCCTAGCGGAAAAGGTCGGCTGCGGCTTTTATTCTTCAGCATGATGTACTCGTCTTTGAACCCGTAGCTCAGACCTAGCAACTTGCAGCGACTAATGAGTTCCTGAGTCATCTCGTCGCAAAAAGGTCCGCTAGCATCCCGGTGACGCAGCGTAATCTGCTGCGCGTCAGCTTCCTCACGAGTAGCGTATGGACTGGTATCTAGAACGACTAGGCGCTGTGTTGTCAGCCTTTCTCTTTGAAACCAGGAGAGGGTATAGCGCCAGCTTCTACCAGATTCTTCTTGTGCGGTGAATAACCCCGTTCCCTGAAATCCTTTTCTAAAAAGGTAGATAATCATTGCCGCACTGACAACATTATCTAGCTGAGCAGAGATCAAACCGTCATAAATCTGTAGCCGATCGAGAAACGACACCGGAATACCAGGCTGCAAAAATTCCAGGCCCTCTACTTCAAAGATTAGATTGCCGCGCTCTGGGCAGATGTAGGAACGGGTAATTTCGCCTTGACCTAAATAAGTGCCGGTGTAAGGAAAGTGCGCCTGTACTCGCTGGCCTGCAAAGCGGTCTTCGATCTTATTTAGCATGTAGTCTGAAGCCGAGTCTCCCATCTCTTCGCCGCGATTGCCAGCGATGAAGGCCGCATACTGAAACTCATTTGGCCCCGTGCACAGCAGTCCGTGACGGTCGATATGCGCAGATAGAAACAGATCGTGGGGCTTGGTTCCTTGAGCGACTAGCACGCCGTGGTACTGCTGTACGTGCAACCCTAGCTCCTCTAGCTCTCTGCGCAGTAATCTAAAGAAAGAGTCCTCATTGCCGACTACGGAAGGTTCTCTGATTAGAAACTTGAGGATATCTAGAAACTCATCTAGCTCTGGATAAAAGTCTTGCTCGGTAACAACAGAGCCAAACATCTGCTCTTGAATAGCTAGATCAACAGAACCCATAGCGGTCTCTACAAAGGTAAGAAGGATGTTTAGTCAATCATTATAAAGGCATAATCTAGAATAAACGGCTTCTACCAATAGTTTTTGAAGGCGCTTTTGCTCACTCCGTCTTCATGACGTATTCACCGCATCCTCATGACAAATTATGGCTTCTAAGCTGTCAGAATCACAGAACTCGCTGCTGTTGGGAGCTGTGCTAATTACAGCTGGCTTTTTGGCGAATACCGTTCAGGGCGCTTTGGGCAAAACAGCTCAAAGCGCTATTGAGCCTGGGCAATTCCTATGGCTGCTAATTGTAATGGCGCTAGCGGTGCTGATTCCAGTTGAAGCCGTACGGGGTGGGCGTGATTTGGCGGCTGGATGGACTCGAAAAATTTTTCCGTACTATCTACTTAGAGCCGCGTTTGGCTTGAGTGGATTCTATTTGTTTATCTGGGCGGCAGGGCTGGGTAGTTTGGTGGATGCCAATGTGCTGTTAAATACAACGCCTGTATTTATTCCGGTGATTGGTGTGCTGGCACTGAATAAGGATATTTCTGGAAAGCTGTGGGGTGCGATCGCCATCGGTTTTATTGGACTATTACTAGTCGTCCAGCCCGGTGCAGATCTACTTTCTAATCCGGCAAACTTACTCGGTTTAGGTGCAGGGCTGTCGGCTGCGATAGAATTTTTGACCGTTCGCCATCTCAGTCAGACCCAGTCGCCGCTAGGGCAGACCCTGTACTATCTGCTGATTGGCTCTGTGTTGCTAGCGCCTGTTGCACTGTGGCAGTGGCAGCCTCTGACAGATGAAACGCTTAAGATAGTCGCTGCTGCCGCTGGCTCATTTCTCAGCTTTCAGCTTTTGCTGGTGCAAGCCTATCGCTACGCCGAACCGCATCAGATTGGTATTTTTCAATACAGCAGCGTGATTTTTGCGGCCATCATCGGCTGGCTATTTTTCAATGAAGTGCCTAATCTGGTATCGGTTGCGGGTATGGTGCTCATTTCGCTAGGCGGAGCGCTGTCTATCTATCTAGAGCAGCGTCCGCCCGAAGGCGATCTGGCGGTAGATTAAACAGTCGTCAGCGTTTGTGCCGTTTCTACTGGCGCTACATGCAGACGGTTAAGGGCGCTGACAATTGCCTGAAAAGAGGCAATCACGATGTCTTCATGAATGCCAATGCCGTAGCTGCTGCTCTGCTTGGTGGTGAGTTCGATCAGGGCGATCGCACTTCCTTGACTGCCGCCACCGAGCGATCGCTCCTCATAGTGTCGAATCTCGATCTCATCAAAAAGGCATAATGCTTCTACAGCATTTAGTCCATTCACAAAGGCATCAATCGGTCCATTCCCCTGCCCGATGCTGATGATCTCTTCGCCGTGATAGGTGAGGTTTGAAGAAATAGTCAGTGGCTGAGCAGATAGCTGAGAAAACCGATGCGAGACATATCGCAAAGGCTCACTAGATCGAAGATACTCCTGACAGAAAATCTTCCAAATCGCAGGCGCTGTCATCTCCTTTCCACTCACATCCACCGCCCGCTGCACAATTTGGCTGAACTCTATCTGTAGCTTCCTAGGTAACACAATCCCGTAATCTCTCTCTAATAAAAATGCGATTCCTCCTTTCCCAGACTGACTATTCACCCTCACCACAGACTCATACGAGCGACCAACATCAGCCGGGTCCATCGGTAGATAAGGAACAGACCAAATATCCTCGGGCTCTCTAGCTGCAAACCCTTTCCTGATAGCATCTTGATGCGAGCCAGAAAACGCGGTAAAAACCAGCTCGCCTGCATAAGGGTGACGCGGATGAATCGGCAGCTGAGTGCAATCTTCTGCCACTCGAATAATCTCATCGATATGAGAGAAATCTAAACCAGGAGAGATTCCCTGCGTGTAGAGATTCATCGCCAGCGTAACTAAATCAACATTACCGGTTCGCTCGCCATTGCCAAACAGACAGCCCTCAACCCGCTGCGCGCCCGCCATCTGCCCAAGCTCAGCCGCCGCGACGCTACAGCCGCGATCATTGTGCGGATGAACACACAAGATAGTCTCCTCACGATGGTGGAGATGGCGGTGCATCCACTCAACCTGATCGGCAAAAATATTAGGCGTAGAGACTTCTACGCTGGCAGGCAAATTGATGATGGCTTTCGCTGCCGGGGTAGGGTGCCAGATGTCTAGAACGGCATTGCAAATTTCTTTGGCAAAAGAGAGCTCTGTAGAAGTGAAAACTTCGGGAGAGTACTGGAAACGCCAGTGAGTATCTAGCTGCTGGCTAGCGAGCGTCTTGATTAGAGTAGCGGCTTCGGTAGCTAAGTGAATGGTACCGGACTTGTCTAGATTGAAGACAACCTGTCGAAAGGTCGGCGCGGTGGCGTTGTAGACATGGACGATGACGTTTTGAGCCCCGTGTAGAGCTGCAAAGGTGCGACGAATGAGAGACTCACGGGCGGGGGTCAGTACCTGAATAGTGACATCGGCTGGAATCAGATTTTGCTCAATGAGACGGCGAGCGAAGTCAAATTCGGTTTGGGAGGCAGAAGGAAAGCCAATCTCAATTTCTTTGAAGCCGATGTCGACTAGGGTGCGGAAAAGACGGAGCTTGCGGGCGATGTCCATCGGCTCGATGAGGGCCTGGTTGCCATCGCGCAGGTCGGTGCTGAGCCAAATGGGGGGAGCAGTGATGGCGTTGTTTGGCCAGGTGCGATCAGGCAAGCCGACGGGTGTAAATGCGGCGTATTTGGTAGAAGGATTATTCAACATTGTTGTTTTTTGTGTTTGCGACGAGGGTTGTCTTTTGGAATATTGGCTGTTTTTGATGGATTATGTCAGGGCTGTCAGGGTGCCAGGATTAAATCTGACAGCCCTGTAACAGTCGCAGGCTAAGAAGTGTGGGGGTGAAGTTTTTCATGATTGGTTTGAGGCTAATTACTCCAATCACGTAGCTATCTGGACAAGTGAGCGATCGCAAAAGCAGCACCGACGCGCCGTAATCACTTTTCAGAGCAACGATGAACCAATATTTTTAGTAGGAAAAGGGTGTATTATGCGCGCCCGCGCAGGAGCAGCAGCCCGTTTAGGCTGTAGCTAGGATGAAGTGTAATCTGCGGGGCGTTCATTGGCTGGAATGTCTAGCGCTTTTACTAGAAGTTGTGTGAATCTAGCTTGTAATTAGGATACGTGTCAAGCTTACTTCAGATAAAATCAGAGCGCTACCGCTGCTTCTGATAGAGTTTATTGCCCTATCATCTCTCCCTTTCGGTGCCACAATAGAGTGTGAAAGAAGACGCTTTGTTTAACACCCGCCTCCCTATGAGTAAATCTCGTCGCTACCACGTCACTACCTTCGGCTGCCAAATGAACAAGGCAGATTCTGAACGCATGGCAGGCATTCTAGAAAGTATGGGTATGGACTGGGAAGAAGATCCGCTGCGGGCAGATGTAGTGCTGTATAACACCTGCACAATTCGCGATAGCGCCGAGCAAAAGGTGTACTCATATCTAGGTAAGCAGGCGAAGCGCAAGCGTAAAAATCCGAATTTGACGCTGGTTGTCGCGGGGTGCGTTGCGCAGCAAGAAGGTGAGCAGCTTTTGCGCCGAGTGCCCGAACTAGATTTAGTGATGGGTCCGCAGCATGCCAACCAGTTAGAAAGCTTGCTGGCGCAGGTAGCGCAGGGCAATCAGGTGGTAGCTACTGAGCCGGTACATATCATAGAAGACATCACCAAGCCGCGTCGAGATAGTAAGGTAACGGCCTGGGTAAATGTGATTTATGGCTGTAATGAGCGCTGTACCTATTGTGTAGTGCCTGGGGTACGAGGCGTGGAGCAGTCGCGCACGAAGGAAGCAATTCGCGCTGAGATGGTGGCGCTAGGTGAGCAGGGCTATACAGAAGTAACGCTGCTGGGCCAAAACATTGACGCGTATGGCCGCGATTTGCCAGGAATTACGCCGCAGGGGCGACGGGAGAACACGCTGACTGACCTGCTGTACTACGTGCACGATGTTCCTGGAATTGAGCAGATCCGATTTGCGACCAGTCATCCAAGGTATTTTACTGAGCGCTTGGTGAAGGCATGTGCTGAGCTACCGAAGGTCTGTGAGCATTTTCATATTCCTTTTCAGTCGGGCAATAATGAGGTGCTAAAGGCGATGGGCCGAGGCTACACCCGAGAGAAATATCAGCGAATTATTGAAACGGTGCGGCGGTATGTGCCAGATGCTTCGATTAGCGCCGATGTGATTGTGGCTTTTCCGGGTGAGACAGAGGCGCAGTTTCAGGACACGCTTTCCTTGATGGAAGAGATTGTGTTCGATATGGTGAATACGGCTGCCTATTCGCCAAGACCAGGAACGCCTGCGGCAGAGTGGGCGAACCAGCTAGATGAAGAGACAAAGCAAGATCGGTTACAGCGAATCAACCATCTAGTATCGCAGCAGGCGGAAGTCAGATCGGCTCGCTATCAGGGCCGGACTGAGCGGGTGCTAGTTGATGCGGTTAATCCTAGAGACCCAAGCCAGGTAATGGGTCGCACGCGGGGCAATCGACTGACGTTTTTCCCTGGTGATATTAGCGTGCTTGAAGGGCAGATTGTGCCCGTTGCGATCACAGAGACTAGAGCGTTTAGCCTGACTGGGGAACGGGTGAGCGAGCGTCGGCTAGTGATGGCATAGCGCAAAATCTCAGCAGGAGGGAACCCTGCTTTATATTCGTCATATCAAATTTGGTCAATGGATCATTGCGCTATTTTGGCAAAAGGAATTGAGTACTGGAATGTGTGGCGATCGCACCACCCCAATCTCACCTGCTCCCTAGAAGGAGCCGACCTGCGCCAGGGATACTTCACCGGCGGCAACTTTAGACACGTGAATCTCAAAGGCGCGAACCTGCACAAAGCCGATCTGAAGAACGCCGACCTGACTGGCGCTGACCTAACTGGCGCTGATCTAACCAGTGCTGATTTGACTAGCACCTATCTAGACAGTGCAATTTTCTATGAGGCAAATCTAAGCAGAGCCAATCTAGCCAGAGCAATTCTAGATAAAACTGATTTGCGCTCTGCTGATTTGACCCATACTTTGCTAGTCGAGACAACCATTCGTTCAG
Source organism: uncultured cyanobacterium (assembly GCA_963772185.1). Taxonomy (GTDB): domain Bacteria; phylum Cyanobacteriota; class Cyanobacteriia; order Phormidesmidales; family Phormidesmidaceae; genus Phormidesmis. The sequence goes on from CAVYWR010000037.1 coordinate 57,590, forward strand.
TCATGTTAACAGGGCTAAGCGATCCTATCCCTCCCAAGCGGTGTCTTCTCCCGCTACCCCAGCGCCAGTCACACCGGATCCAAGCACCGGCCCCACCGACTCCGGCCGTACCTGTTCAAGCCACACAGGCGCGTAGAACCCGTCCCTTCTCGGCCCAAAGGCAATACCCGTCTTTACCCGGTGGCTGATGTCTCTCGACGATTGCGGAGCGTGCCAAACGGAGCATTAATAGAACAGAGCAGCGCTTCTAGTCGGTTTATGTCTCGACTAGAGGCTTTCACCAATCCCGATAGAGAGATACGGCATTTGTCGCACTCATGCCAGCAGACTACGCCTACAGGAACTCGCGAATCGCTTTACCAGATCGCGTTGGCCAAAGAGAAAAATCTATATTCTTTAGGCGAACTCTCAGCAAGCGTTCAGGTAGGAGCCATACTCTTAGAGGAAAGTGGGTGAAGGTTAGAGCTGGAGAGAGCGATGTCAGTAGAATACGATTTAGTTGTAATTGGTGGCGGCTCGGCAGGGCTAGTGGCCGCTAGCGCGGGCGCTCAGATCAACGCTAGAGTTGCCATGGTCGAAAGAGACGCACTAGGCGGCGACTGTCTGCACTATGGCTGTGTTCCTAGCAAGTCGATGATTCACGCGGCGCAGATTGCCTACAACGTCAAGACGGCGGCTCGCTTCGGCATCTATACCAGCGAACCGAAAATCAATTTGCAAGAAGCACTAGGCCACGTCCATTCTGTAATTGATACTATCCAGAAACACGACTCGACCGAGCGCTTCGAGAATTTGGGCGTCGACGTGATCTATGGAAAAGGCCAGTTCATCGACGAGAACACACTTGAAGTAAACGGTCGTCAGCTAAAGGCTCGCGCCTTTTTGATTGCAACCGGGTCACGGCCTGCGGATCTGCCTGTAGAAGGGCTAAAAGAGGCAGGCGCGCTGACAAATGAACAGGTATTTAGCATTAAGAATCGACCCGATACGCTTGCGGTGATTGGCGCTGGGCCGATTGGCTGTGAGCTAGGCCAGTCTTTTTCTCGGCTGGGTTCTAAGGTGACGCTGCTAGCCAGCCGCGATGTGATCATGCCAAAAGAAGACCCAGAAGCGGCGGCAGTAGTCCAAGCGCAGATGGAGTCAGAAGGCGTTGAAATTCTGACCAATACTCGGGCTCAAAGGGTTCAGGTAATTGACGGAAAAAAGCATATCTTCACAGACAGTCAAACAATTGTTGTAGACGAGATTCTGGTCGCGGCGGGCCGGAGTCCAAACGTTGAATCGCTCAATCTTGAGGCAGCGGGCGTTGCATATGACCAGCAGGGGATCAAAGTCGATGCCAAGCTAAGGACTAGCAATAAGCGAATCTATGCGGCGGGCGATGTGATTGGGGGCTATCAGTTTACGCACGTGGCAGGCTACGAGGCAGCAGTAGCGATGCAGAACGCGCTGATCTTTCCGACCAAGAAGGCAGACTACCGAGTGATTCCCTGGGCGACGTTCACTGAGCCGGAGCTAGCGCGGGTAGGACTAACTGAAAGGCAGGCGCGCGATCGCTATGGCGATGACGTCTACATCCTCAAGCAAGGCTTTGACGGCGTAGACCGGGCTCTGGCTGAATCAGCAGGCTACGGCTTTGCCAAATTCATCACCAAAGGCGACGGCGAAATACTAGGTGCACATATCGTTGGTCCTCACGCAGGCGAACTGATTCACGAGGCAGTGCTCGCAATGGCCAACAACCTCAAAGTCAGCGCCTTGCAGTGCATTCATGTCTACCCGACGTTAAGCGAAATTAGTCCTAAGACCGCGTTGCAGCTTACTAAGCAAAAGTATGCCAAAAATACTTTTCTACAAGACATGCTGCGCAAGTTCTTCAACTGGCGACGTTCAATCGCTGGGTAGGCATTACAAACTATGCTAACGGAGGTCTGTGCTGTAGGCGGTAAATCCTATTAAGCTACGAAGTGCACAAGGCTTACGCTTTAGCGCTACATACCGCATTCTCATCTTCAGTACGCTAGCGATGATTAGCCCTCTTTCGATAGCTTTCACCTCTGTGGTGAGGTGTGGCTGGCTCTATGCTAAGGAACCTGCGTCAAGTACACCGTCTAATCTATAGACCAAAGGAACAATCACCCGGCTGAGCATGCGGCCATCTTCCATCTTGCTCAGGGTACATTCCCCCCCTAATATCTGCATCAGCGATTGACAAACCCAGAGGTGGCTGTTTTGCGGCAGCATGATTGCAGCGGGTGAAAGCAGGTCGGCGGGGCGGCCCTCGGCTAAAGCTTGCAAAAGGATCGGGTCGACGCTGCCTTCGTCTGTGATGGAGACTTCTAGCCACTTTGAGTCGATAGGGCGGCACCAGATATCAATGCGATCGCCCACCGGAGATCGCTCACAAGCCGCTACTAGCAGCTCATACAGCACAAACTCAATCTTGGTCGCATCGCCCGAAATTGTCAGGTTGCTTTCACAGTGCACCTTCGACCATAGCTGACGCGCCTGGATCACTGGATTTGCCCTAGCCGTGGCTCGCTTTAGCAGACTGACCAGCGGCGTTTCTTTGGTCTGGATTGCCATCGTCCACTTTTCAGCTTGGGTGACGTGGCTGAGCCGACTGCCTAGCGTTTCCATGTTCTGCATCAGCATTTTTTGACGAGGATCCTTCACGTTCGAGGGCAGCATTTGCTGCAAACACTCTTTGAATCCGCGATTGAGATCTTCAATCTGGTGCTGCTTGTACCAGTTGAGCTGGGTTAGCTGCTGTTGGTGACTCAGCATTAGCTGGGTCAGCTTCAGATGACGGCGGCACCAGGCCAGCTGGTTCGCAATGATCGCTAGCAAAGTGGTTTGCTCATCTGACCATTCGCGCTCAGCCCGATCGGCCATGATCAATACTGCATTGGGTTCATGCTCTGGGGCCGTTCTCAGAGCCATTGCTAGTAGCCGTGCTCCTTCTGGTCCGCTGATCCATCGGTTTTCGGCTGGCAGATCTTCTAGCTTCAGCGTTAGCAGTCCTTCTGTTGAAACTGCCCAATGCAGCAGTGCGTCTGTTTTGGTTGGGATGAGCGTCGTATCGTCTATGTGAAACTTGTTGTTTTGTGTAAGTACGTCAGTGACTTTTGCGGTGGCGGATCCGTTTTCCCAAGCGACAATTCCGACTAGGGGCACGTGCATTAGCTGTGCTAACCGATGAGTCGCAGACTGGTCTAGCGACTCTATTGTGGAGAGCCGCTGCAAGCTCCGCATTCCCCATTGAAAGGCTTCGTGTAGCTGCGCTTGTTGATCTCTTTGTTTTTGTAGCCACCACTGATGCAGAATTAGACCAATCTGATTGCTCAGGGTTTGCAGGAGTTCTCGTTCGGTATGGCTCCAGCGCCTAGCTGTTTTGTCGATGACGATGACAATGCCTTCAGGGGCATGGCCAGGTGATGTATTGCTAACGAGAAGAGACTTTACCCCCATTGGCTGTAGGCGCGATCGCCAGGCCGCAAACTTTAGATCATGCTCAAAATCCTCAACGCTTGCAGGCGAATGGGCCCGGCGCAGCATCTGATCATCTACCTCATCGAGTGGATTCCAGTGTTCTGTTTGGCCGCTCGCTTGTCCACCTACTGGCCCTTTACGCTGCGGCGTTCCCTGACCGGTTCGATAGCACAGGTTGTAGCCACCTCTATCGGTATCGGCGCTAAGTACTAACAGCTGGTCGGTGCCAACGCGGGCGGCTAGCTGTTCGACGCACAGACCTAAGACATGCAGCCAGTCGCGATCGCCATGAATGCTGCGGGTCACACCCGCACTCAGCAGATGATCGGAGCGCAGCTGGCTGACGGCCTCATCCATCTCCGCTGTTGGCATCGCTAGACCCACCATCTGCGCCGCGCCGCGCAGGTAGGCTTGTTCTACCTCGCTCCAAACTCGGGGCTTGCCAACTGCTACCGTCAGAAATCCCTGTAGCTCATCTCGATATAGGATCGGGGCTACCATTAGCGCCTGCGCCTGTAGATGCACCATTAGCCGATTAGCTACGCTGGCTTTTACCGAAGATTCCAGCTCGTCGACTGCTAGCAGTTCATTACTACAGAGCATTTGATAGAGACGTTGGACTTCACTGACTGGCAAAATCTCTTTCTCTTTTCCCTTTTTTCTAACGGCTCTATGCCAGAAATGACGTCCCCTAGGCTCTAACCAGTACACGCTGGTCGCAGCACCGACAAAGGCTTCTGTTTCTTTGGCTACCGTTTCTAGCCTGCTGTCTAGACCTGAAAGTTTACCTAGCGTTTGCAGTAATTTCAGCAGCGGTTGAGCAGGTTGCTTGGTCTGTTGCCTTCGCGTTTCTAGCGCGTCTTGATGAATGACTTCTGCCAGGGCAGCGCTGATTGTTCGCAGCGTTGTATCTTGCAAAATGCCAGGCGTCATTCCCCAGCGCCTAGAGCCCAAGACAATCAGTCCAAAGCAGACTTGCTGTCGCACAATCGGCAGCAGCACCACGCCCTGTAGCTCAAAGGTTTGGGCAATCTGTGCCCAACTACCCGCGCGCGACTCTTCACGAATGTCTGCGACGACTGCTGACTGCTGCTGAACCACCACCTGTTCTAAAAAGTCTCCTGGCTGTAGCTCTAAAGCGGTATGAGTAAACCGTCTAGATTCGTTGGTCAGAACGCCACAGGTATTGAGCTTGTGAGCGGCAGAATCATAGAGACCCACCCATAGCAGCGAATAGCCAAACTCGGATTGAATTGCTTCAAGTGCTACTTTGACGGCCTTGTCTAGCGTTTCTGATTCTAGAATGGTCGGCAGCACCCGGCTGAGATCTTGCTGAGGCTTCTCTTTGGCGACTCGCCGATCAGGAATAGGTTGAGGAATACGGGCAGGTTTGGTTTTGGGTTTGGCCATGTGGGAGGGCGTCGGTGGGATTGCGGGGTGGCGATGCAGCGTTTGGTAGGTTTGTGTGCGTATGGTTCCCTTCACGTCGGCTTCATTTACAGTAGAGAGTGACCGCTAGCCTTAGGTACTTTCTTTTGCAGCAGCTTTATCGGTTTGGGGTGCGATCGCTATTGTTCAAAGCCCTCAAAGCAGATCCCGAGACTGTCCACCGTCAAACGATTGCGCTGCTAGCATGGCTAGCTACCGACCCCAGCAGCAGCGCGATGGTTCATCAGCCGACCCGCCGCGCTGCTCAGGCCGCTCTACTAGGTACTTTGGGTAGTCGGCCTGCTTTTTCTAGGGCGCTTTATCAATCGCTTTGGGATATTGACTTTTTTAATCCTTTAGGGCTAGCAGCCGGATTTGATAAGGATGGAACAGCGGCGCGGGCCTGGCCACTGCTTGGCTTTGGCTTCGCAGAGCTAGGCACAGTCACGTATCATCCGCAGCCCGGCAATCCCAAACCTAGAATGTTTCGACTGCCAGCAGACAGAGCGGCTCTAAACCGGATGGGATTCAACAATCAAGGTGCAGCCGCTTTATCGAGCAAATTACGAGAGCTTTGGCCAGAAAACAACTATCCGATCCCTATCGGCATCAACTTGGGAAAGTCGAAAATTACGCCCCTGGAAAAGGCAGCGACAGACTACCGACAGAGCTTTGAGCTGCTGAAAACGCAGGGAAGCTATTTTGTGGTGAATGTGTCATCGCCGAATACGCCGGGATTGCGATCGCTTCAGGCTAAAGAACAGCTTGCCCCAATTCTTGAAACTCTCCAAAGCGCCAACACAGAAAACAAACCGCTGCTGGTAAAAATTTCCCCCGATCTTGCGACTGAAGACATCACAGAAATTGTCCAGCTCGCTCAAGAGTGTAACCTAGCCGGAATTATCGCGACGAATACAACCATTGATCGCAGTGCGCTGACCACGCGCACTATCGTGCTGACTGGCAAGTCCGTTACTGACGAAGCAGGCGGCATTAGCGGCGCACCGGTCACTAGCCGTTCGACAGAAGTCATCCGCCAAATCTACGCACAGACCAATGGCACGCTTCCGATTATTGGCGTAGGTGGTATCTTTAATGCCGATGATGCCTGGGCCAAAATCACGGCTGGGGCATCGCTGTTGCAGACCTACACGGGCTGGGTGTATGAGGGTCCGAGTATGGTGCGGGCGATCGCCCAAGGACTAAAAGATAAATTAGACGCGCACGGACTGAACCATATCTCGGCAGCCGTAGGACTTGCTCACCGCTCTTGATAGCGTTAGCTTCCTAACTGTCTAGAGAGGCGATCACCCGATTGAACGTCTCGCTAGGTCGCATTGCCGCCGCCACTTTCTGTTGGTCCGCTAGATAATAACCGCCAATATCTATCGGTTGCCCTTGCGCCGCCGTCAGCTCAGCCACGATCTTCGTTTCGCTCTCACTGAGCTGTTGAGCTAGAGGCTCAAATGTCTGCTTTAGCTGCGTATCCTTACTCTGCGTAGCTAGTGCCTGCGCCCAGTACAGTGTCAGATAGAACTGACTACCTCGATTGTCTATTTCCTTCACCTTTCGAGAAGGCGACTTGTCCGTATCGAGCAGCTGACTCGTTGCCTGGTTTAAAGCATTTGCGACTATTAGCGCCTGTCGGTTATCTGTCTTTCGGCCCAGCTCTTCTAGCGTCACTGCCAGCGCCAAAAACTCTCCTAAAGAGTCCCAGCGCAGATGACCTTCTTTGACAAACTGCTGTACGTGCTTTGGCGCAGATCCACCTGCTCCGGTCTCAAAGAGCCCGCCACCTGCTAGCAACGGCACGATTGACAGCATTTTTGCACTAGTGCCTAGTTCGAGAATTGGAAACAAATCAGTCAAATAATCTCGTAATACGTTGCCAGTAACAGAAATTACGTTTCTCCCGGCCTTAATCTCTTCGCAGGTAAAGCGCATCGCTTCGACCGGTGAGAGAATCTGGATATCTAGTCCGCTGGTGTCGTAGTTGGGCAGATACTGCTTTACTTTGGTAATGATATTAGCATCATGAGCCCGGTTTTGATCTAGCCAGAAAACGGTAGGGCTCCCTGTAATCTTGGCTCTGCTGACCGCTAGCTTCACCCAATCTTGGATGGCAATATCCTTGGTCTGACACATCCGCCAGATATCGCCTTTATCTACGCTGTGCTCCATTAGCGTCTTGCCAGCGCTATCGACGACGCGAACCTTACCATCAGCCGGAATCTCGAAGGTTTTGTTATGAGAGCCGTATTCTTCGGCTTTTTGGGCCATCAGTCCCACGTTAGCGACACTGCCCATCGTGGTCACATCAAAGGCTCCATTTTCCTGACAAAATTTGATGCATTCTTGGTAAATAGTGGCGTAGCAGCGGTCAGGAATCATTGCCTTCATATCGTGCGGCTGGCCATCTGCGCCCCACATCTGACCCGAGGTGCGGATTGCAGCGGCCATAGAAGCATCGATAATCACGTTGCTAGGCACGTGTAGGTTAGTGATGCCTTTGTCAGAATCCACCATTGCTAGCGGCGGGCGACTGTTGTAGATTTCCTGTAGGTCGGCTGCGATCGCACTACGCTCGGCTTCAGGCAGCGACTGAATCTTGGTATAGACATCGCCTATGCCGTTGTTTGGGTTGACGCCTAACCTAGAGAAGGTGTCTGCATACTTAGTAAAAACATCTTTGTAGTAGACGGTGACAGCATGTCCGAACAGAATCGGATCAGAGACTTTCATCATCGTCGCTTTCACATGCAAAGAGAGCAATACGTTCTCTTCGACTGCTTCAATTTCTTTCTCATAAAAGGCGCGTAGCGCTTTAACGCTCATTACAGCAGCGTCGATAATTTCTTTCTCTAAAACAGGCGTTTTCTCTTTTAGAACTGTGACAGTGCCACCGTCTTCTACTAGCTCAATTCTCACGCTCCCAGCGGTCTCAATTACAACAGATTGTTCACTGCCGTAGAAATCGCCGCTGTCCATATGCGCAACGTGAGATTTGGAATCGGCACGCCAAGCACCGACGGAATGGGGATACTTACGGGCGTAGTCTTTGACCGCAGCAGCGACGCGGCGATCAGAGTTGCCTTCGCGCAAGACGGGATTCACGGCGCTGCCAAGGACTTTGGCGTAGCGAGTTTTAATGGCAGCTTCGATGTCGTCTTTAGGCTCGGCGGGGTAGTCGGGAATGTCGTAGCCTTTAGACTGAAGCTCGGCGATCGCACTCACTAGCTGCGGCACCGACGCGCTAATATTTGGCAGCTTGATAATATTCGCTTCGGGCGTTTTAGCCAATATTCCTAGCTGAGCCAACGCGTCTGGCTTCTTTTGGGCTTCACTCAAACAATCTGGAAAATTGGCAATAATCCGCCCGGCTAGAGATATATCGCTAGTTTCGACAGTTACGTTAGCGGCTTTGGTAAATGCTCGAACGATAGGTAGAAAGGATTGGGTAGCCAGAGCAGGCGCTTCATCTGTAAAGGTATAGATGATCTTAGTGGGCGGTTTAGGCATGGGCTTCCTACTCATCTTCTGCGCGTTCTGAAGGAGTATAGCAGTCAACTTCATCAATTTTTGGTTGCACAGCTTACGACATCAGACGAGCCTTAGTCCGCGCTACATTAGCGCACTTCGTGCCCCCGCCACCGAAAGCTATAGACCAAGATATGAAGCTTTTCGTTCTAGAAAAACTAAAGCCGATGGTGGAAAAGTGTAGAAGGAGCTAGCTGAGGCAGCCTACACCAAAGAAAGATGTCTCGGCTAGCATCGATCTACAACACTAGATCAAGAACATTTTGCAAAAGTATAGCAAAGCGCGGATGCATTCGCACTTTGCTATGGCACTTTGCGCTATAGAACAAGGGGTGTAGCCTTGCTATGTGTAGCAAGCAAAGTGCGGAAGGCTATAAGTAACCGCTTTAGGGCACTGACTCAAATGACATCACAAGTTTCAACTGATATCGCTATCCCGCAAACAGCCCAAAAGCGAAGACCGCTCATTATTGCTGGGCTTGTGCTGGGTCTAGGTCAGGCAGGCTTTTTTGACGGGATTGTCATACATCAGCTTCTACAGTGGCACCACATGTTCACCAGCGTTGAGACTAGCGATACGGTTCGCGGACTAGAGCTAAACACGCTAGGCGATGGCCTGTTTCATCTATTTGACTGGGTGCTGACGCTAGTGGGTATTACGCTACTTTGGCGCGTTAGCAGAGATCCCGATGCGGAAAAGTCTACTCCGCTCTTTTTAGGGGCGCTGCTAGCAGGTGCAGGACTTTTCGATTTTATAGAGGGCTTAATCGACCATCAGATCCTAGGCATTCACCACGTTAAACCGGGCGCTCATGAATTTGCTTGGGATATGGGCTTTTTGGCTTTTGGATTGAGCTTAGCTGTTGTTGGTTGGCTGATTATTCGCGCTAGCAGAGAGCCGCTCGCTCGGTAGCAGAGCTATCTTGTAGGGTCGGTATTAGCCGCATGGCTACAGCTAGGTGACTAATCGTGCAGTTGAGTCGGCGGCGAAGTCAAAAGATGACGGCTGTCAGAAAGCAAGTAGGCATAGTCCGAGTCTTCTATAGCCTGGCGCACTTCGTCATTGTGTTTGGATTCATTAGGTCGTCTTCGTAGACAAGCCGTATATGAGAAATTCCGTGTAGAATCGCTTGAGCTTCTATTCTTTGATTATCTAAGTATTTCAGGCAATCTAATAGCTCCTGTGCGTCCACAGTGATTCGCTTAGACGATACGCTTTTGCTATTGCTCTCTAGCGCAATCAAATCCTCGCTGATCTCAAAAGGGTATTGGACGTTGTTAGCTTTGAGGGTGGCGATCGCATGTCGCAATGCATCTTGACGCTGTAGATATATCACTCGGCACCCTCCTCTATACAGATCGTGCATAAACACAGATCGTGCATAAACTGATTGGGGTTCGGAATATTTTGCACCTGGCGCAGATGTTCTACCGACAGGCTAAAGCCGTACACCTGGCTGTGGCTTTGCCGAATTCGCTGATGCACGCTTAGCCGAGGAAAGCGGACTGCTCGGCTCAAAATCTTTTCTTGAAAGGTGATGTCTTTGCGATCGCGAAACCACTTAGCCAACGTGATACAGCCACTTTGACCAAGATCAAGCACCGCAAAACTGGGCTTGTGCACGCCAGAGCCCATCAAGCTCCTACAGGTAGTCAGCCAGCTATCTGTGATGCCACCGCTAGTAGGTTTTCTATCCTTATCCGTCACAGATCCGTCAATAGCCACTGAAGTTTCCCCTGTCTCTAAGCACCGGTTCGAGCACCTGCTCGAGCGCTCTTGTATCAAAAATACGAAACATCTGAAGTAAAATCACAAAGACCGCACTCTCCCGATGCGCTAGTCAATCTAGTCTCCTACTCTTTCTAAGCAATTCAATCCAAACGCTCCAAATCCTATGGCCAATTTGCTTCGCACGCCGCTACACGCCCTCTACCTGGAGCAAAAAGCGAAGATGATGCCTTTCTCTGGCTGGGAGATGCCCGTCCAGTTCAGCGGCATCTTGCAAGAGCATGCGGCTGTTAGGGAAGGGGCTGGTGCGTTTGATATTTCGCATATGGGCAAGTTTGTGCTGACCGGGAGAGATGCGATCGCCCAGCTTCAGAAGCTAGTCCCTTCTGACTTATCGAAACTCACTTCCGGCAAGGCTCAATACACCGTCTTGCTCAACGAAAAAGGCGGCATCATTGACGATCTGATCGTCTATCACCAAGGTTCAGAGAAAGGCACAGAAGCCGGGATAGAAAAGATCACCCTAATCGTCAATGCAGGTACCACAGACAAAGACAAAACCTGGCTAGAATCGCACCTCACCGAAACAGTCTCGCTTCAAGATCTTTCCCAAGCGCAGGCACTAATCGCAGTTCAAGGTCCAGCGGCTACGGCCAAACTTCAGCAGCTCTGCCCTACTGAAGATCTGGAGTCTATTTCCCGCTATGGCCATCACACCGGACAGATAGTGGGCCATAGCGCCTTCTTCGCTCGCACTGGCTATACCGGAGAGGACGGCTTTGAAGTGATGGTTCCTGTCGCCGCCGCCGCTGAACTGTGGCAGCAGCTAATCGCCTTGGGCGTCACACCCTGCGGCCTTGGGGCTAGAGACACGCTACGCCTAGAAGCCGCAATGGCCCTCTATGGCCAAGACATTGACGATGCCACCACTCCGATTGAGGCTGGACTTAGCTGGCTTGTCCATCTAGACAAACCGTCAGACTTCATCGGTCGCAGCGTCCTTGAACAGCAAAAGGCAAACGGTCCCTCTCGTCGTCTAGTTGGCCTCACGCTAGAAGGTCGCAACATCGCCCGTCACGACTATCCCATCCTGCACGCTGGCAAGCCCGTTGGGACTATCACCAGCGGCACCCTTTCTCCTACGCTGGGTCAACCGATTGCGCTTGGCTATGTCCCGTCAGCCCTAGCCAAAGTCGGCACCGCCGTAGAAGTCGCCATCCGCAACAAGACCTTTCCGGCCACCATCGTCAAACGCCCCTTCTACAAAGCCGCAAAAAAAACCGCGAAATAGGCGTAATATCTTAAGCGTAGAAGCTCACCTGCTTTCCATTCCTCCCTCCTCGTAATTCTTGCCATGTCATTTGATTATCCAGACGACCTGCAATATCTAGACAGCCACGAGTACGCTCGCGTCGATGAAGAAGACAACACGGTAACAATTGGCATCACAGCATTCGCGGTTGACCAGATGGGTGATGTGGTCTTTCTAGAGCTGCCAGAAATAGGCGATACGGTCGAGCATGGCGAAAACTTTGGCACGATTGAATCTGTCAAAGCCGTTGAAGATCTAAAATCACCAGTAGACGGCGCGGTGATCGATCGCAATGAAGCGTTAATCGAGTCGCCCGAAGAGATTGCTAACGACCCGTTTGGTTCATCTTGGCTAATTAAAGTGAAGGCAGACGATCTTGCTGGCCTAGATGATGCCATGTCGGCAGAAGAATACAAGCAGCAAGTCGAAGGTGACAACGATTGATCCGTGGCCGCTAGTGGGCCATCATGAGCAGCCGTAATACTAGGAAAGCAGGTCATCGATAGGTCGATAGCCGCAACTTATCTTAATATTGGATTAACTTGCTGGTAATTTCATTTCCTATGTCCTACGACCTCACCTCCTCTGATAACGAGGTAATGGCCTCAGCTTCAGTATTAGCAGTCTCTACAGATCAATCCTCTACAGCCGCCACCTTGGAGGCAAACGCCTCAAAAGCAAAGAAAGAAGGATCTAACTGGATGGAGCAGCTAGAGTCTGACCGCTTTGCCGATCGCCATTTGGGACCAGCCGAATTAGATATTAAACAGATGCTGAGCGTACTCGGCATGGACACAGTAGAAGCATTAATCGAGGCTGCGGTACCAGCAGGCATTCGACTTGATCAGCCTCTAAAGGTCGAGGCTGCGCTAAGTGAAACAGACGCACTGAAGAAAATTGCCGATATCGCCTCGCAAAATCAGGTCTATCGCAGCTATATCGGTTTGGGTTACCACGCCTGCGTGACGCCGCCTGTGATTCAGCGAAATATTTTAGAAAATCCAGGCTGGTATACGCAATACACCCCTTATCAGCCAGAGATTTCGCAGGGTCGATTGGAAGCTCTGCTGAACTATCAGACGATGGTAAGCGACCTGACGGGTCTAGAAATTGCCAATGCCTCGCTGCTAGATGAAGGAACAGCAGCGGCTGAGGCGATGAGTATGAGCTTTGGCATCTGTAGGAATAAGAGTGCGATCGCAGCCAAACGCTTCTGGGTCTCATCCGCCTGCCATCCTCAGACAATCGAAGTGATCCGCACCCGCGCTCAGCCGCTGGGAATTGAGATTGTCATCGGCGATCATCGACAGCCGCTAGCTGAAGACGATTCTTACTTTGGAATGCTGCTGCAATATCCAGCGACAGATGGCTCTATCTACGACTACACTCAGTTTGTTGAACAAGCCCACGAGACGGGCACAATTGTTACCGTCGCTGCTGACCTGCTCAGCCTCACTCTGCTCAAAGCGCCCGGTGAATTTGGCGCAGACATTGCCGTTGGCAATACTCAAAGGTTCGGCGTTCCCCTGGGCTATGGCGGACCTCACGCCGCTTATTTTGCCACCAAGCAAGCCTACGCACGCAAGCTCCCCGGTCGTCTAGTCGGACTTTCAAAAGACACTAAAGGCTTGCCTGCGCTTCGCCTAGCCCTGCAAACTAGAGAGCAACATATTCGCCGCGATTCTGCGACTAGCAACATCTGTACTGCTCAAGTTTTACTCGCTATCATCGCCAGCACGTACGCGGTCTATCACGGTCCAATCGGATTAAAACAAATCGCCAATAGAATCCAACAGCTAACTAGTGCGTTAGCTAGCGGCTTGGAAAAGTTGGGCTACACCCTGCATAGTGAAACCGTCTTCGATACCCTGACAATCAAGACCCAAGGAGCGAACTGCCGATATCATCGCTCGCGCTGCCAAACAACAAATCAATCTCCGAATCGACCCGGTTATAGAGGGACAACCAGTCACGGTAGGGGTTTCTCTCGATGAAACGACTGGCCTAGATCAAATTGCCCAGCTACTGCAGATATTTGCGGAAGATGACCCTGCGCCTAGCATCAGCTCGCTCTTGCCAAAGTCAATCCCCACCGCGCTCAGCCGTCAGTCTAGCTATCTCACTCATCCCGTATTCAATCAATACCACAGTGAAACTGAACTATTGCGCTATCTCTACAGCTTACAAAAGAAGGATCTTTCACTGGCCGATGCAATGATTCCGCTAGGATCTTGCACCATGAAGCTGAACGCAACTGCTGAGATGATGCCGATTACTTGGCCAGAATTCGGACAGATTCATCCATTTGCGCCACTCTCCCAGACAAAAGGCTATCAGACCCTGTTTGCCCAGCTAGAAAGCTGGCTGGCCGATATCACTGGCTTTGCCGGAATTTCTTTGCAGCCTAATGCAGGCTCCCAAGGGGAGTACACAGGACTGCTCGTCATTCGCGAGTACCACGAAAGTCGGGGCGAAGGGCATCGGCATATCTGTCTGATTCCTCAATCTGCTCATGGGACTAATCCGGCAAGTGCGGTGATGGCAGGCATGAAGGTCGTCGCTGTGAAATGTGACGATGATGGCAACATTGACGTTAACGATTTAATCGCTAAAGCTGAAAAGCACAAAGAGACACTATCGGCATTGATGGTTACCTATCCGTCTACTCACGGCGTTTTTGAAGAGAGTATCAAGCGCGTTTGTGAGATTGTTCATGCACAGGGTGGCCAGGTCTATATGGATGGGGCAAATATGAATGCCCAGGTCGGGCTATGTAGTCCTGGGATATTGGCGCAGATGTATGTCACCTGAATTTGCACAAGACTTTCTGCATTCCGCACGGTGGGGGCGGTCCGGGTGTCGGTCCGATTGGCGTGGCCGCTCACCTAGTGCCCTTTCTACCGGGCATAGCCTAGTGGATATGGATGAAGAACAGAGTGGTGAAAAGAGAATTGGTGCTGTTTCTTCTGCGCCTTGGGGCAGTGCGAGCATACTGCCTATTTCTTGGATGTACATTCAGATGATGGGTCCAACTGGCTCTGAAGCAGGCAAGCGAAGTCGCTATCTTGAGTGCGAACTATATTGCTAAACGCCTAGAGGGCTACTACGACATCTTGTATAAAGGCAGCAGTGGCCTAGTGGCTCACGAATGCATCATCGACTTGCGTGAGTTCAAAAAGAGCGCTCAAGTGAATGTGGATGATATTGCCAAGCGGATGATCGACTATGGCTTTCATCCGCCGACGATGTCTTGGCCAGTCGCTGGGACCATTATGGTAGAGCCGACTGAGAGCGAGTCATTGAGAGAGCTAGATCGCTTTTGCGATGCGATGATTGCAATTCGCGCTGAGATTGAACAAATTGAATCAGGCGCATGTGCGATTGAAGATAGTCCTTTGCACTACGCGCCGCATACCACCACTGATTTAGTAGGAGAATGGAACCGCGCCTATTCCCCTGAAACGGCTGTTTTCCCGACCGAGTGGACACGCGATCGCAAATTCTGGCCCAGCGTCAACCGGATCGATCAGGCATATGGCGATCGCAACCTAGTCTGCACCTGTCCGTCAATGGACGAATTCGCAGAATAGCACCACTCTTTAAACCCAGCTTCACTATGACCCACTCCGCTCAGGCAAACTGGCAGACTCCTCCCGAGCCGATCGCCAGTATGCTAGATGCGCCGCGTCTGCCTGCGATCGCCTTTTCCCCCAGCACCGACTGGATCGTTGAACTACGCTCAGCCGGACTTCCCGCCGATCAAGGAGCTGACCGCCCCGAAGCTAGGGCTGGCCGGAATTCAACTAAACCCTCAAACTTGGGGGCCTGCCAACCCGGCATACTACTGCGCGCTATCTATTCGCCGCCGTAACGAAGAAACAGCTCGTCCGATTGAGCTGCCACCTAATCCACGCATCCGCAATCTTAGCTGGTCAAAATGTGGACAGTATCTATCTTTCACTCAAACGCATCTAACCGATGAAACGCAAAGTGGTATCAGCCTGTGGGTTCTCGATTTAGAAGCTGCCAAAGTTCGAGCTCTCACCGGACCTATTTTGCAGAGTGTTGGTGGCGGCAGCCCAACTCGCTGGCTGCTAGACAACACCATTCTTTGCAAGGTTCGAGCGGAAACAGATCCGCCGCCTACCCCGTCGACCGTTCCAACCGGTCCCGTGATCGAAGAGAACCTAGGGAGACTCGCACCCGCGCGTACTTTTACCAATCTATTAAAAAATGCTGACGACGAAGATCTGTTGGAGTACTATCTCACCTCTTCAATTGTCAAACTATCTCTAAATGGCGAACAAACGCCCGTTGCAGGTCCAGAGGTATTTACCGGGTTCTCTCCTTCTCCAGATGGAAAGTGGCTCAAGGTTGTCAAGGTCAAAAAACCATTCTCCTATCAAGTTCCGATCTCTCGCTTTCCTCGCGAGGCTAGTATCATTAGCCTTCAGGCAGACGACTCAGAACGGACTCCATACGTCATTTCTGATCTGCCATTAGCCGAAGAGATTCCGATAGATTTTGATTCAGTTAGAGCAGGCAAAAGAATATCTGGCTGGCGAGCCGATCAGCCTGCCACTATCTACTGGGTAGAAGCATTAGATGACGGTAACGCGCAGACAAAAGCCGCCCACCGCGATGCAATCTATACGCTATCTGCACCGTTTGTTGATTCTCCTAACTTACTGTGGAAATCCACGCTACGATTCAACAGCATTGTTTGGGGAAAGGGTTCGACCCTACTTGCCTACGAATCTTTTTACAACACTCGGCAGGTTCGCACCTGGCGACTTTCTCCCGATCAGCCTGATTCCTCGCCTGTTCTATTAGAAGAGCGAAACTTTCAAGATGCTTACAGTAGTCCTGGCAGTCCAGTCACGACGCCGGGAAAGTACGGCTGGCCAGTATTGCTAATTTCCGAAGCCGGAGATATTTACTTCAGCGGTAGAGGCGCTTCGCCAGAAGGCGTTTGCCCTTTCTTGGATCAGCTGCACCTAGAGACAAAGCAAAAAGAGCGCATCTGGCGATCGCCCCCAAACACCTTTTCAAGAGTGCAAAGAATTCTGGACCCTGCGGCCAAACAGTTCATCGTGCGACGCCAAACAAAAACAGAACCGGGCAACTACTGGATACACGAAGCAGGGGAAGAAACTGCCCTCACTCACTTAAGCGATCCTCTCCCTTGGTACAAAACCGTTCATAAAGAGATTGTTCGCTACAGTCGCGCCGATGGATTACAGCTTTCTGGCACCTTGTATTTGCCACCGAACCACGACTTAGAGCGTGACGGTCCTCTACCAACGCTGCTATGGGCCTACCCAGAAGAACACAAGAGTAGAGAGACCGCTAGCCAGATCACTCAATCAGAGAACACCTTTGGTAGGCCCGCTCGTGCTTCTGCGCTGTTCTTGCTAACCCAGGGATACGCGCTGCTTGCGGGCCCATCTATGCCTATTATTGGAGAAGCGGACACAGAACCAAACGACACCTATCTAGAACAGTTGATTGATAGTGCAACGGCAGCAGTGGACTATCTAGTGGGAAGGGGAGTGTGCGATCGCACCCAAATCGCCATCGGCGGACACTCCTACGGCGCATTCACCACTGCCAACCTACTCGCCCATACCAATCTTTTCTGCGCAGGCATTGCCCGCAGCGGAGCCTACAACCGCAGCCTTACCCCCTTCGGCTTTCAAGGCGAACAGCGCAACTACTGGGATGCCACTACTACCTACAACCGCATGTCTCCTTTCACCAACGCGGACAAAATCAACCATCCGCTGCTACTCATTCACGGCGCTGCTGACAACAATTCTGGCACCTATCCGATGCAGACCGAACGGCTCTACGAAGCCGTCAAAGGACTCGGCGGCACCGTTCGCTACGTCAGCTTGCCCCACGAAGAACACGGCTATCGCTCAAAAGAAGCCGTTGGCCACGTGCTCTGGGAGATGGTGCAGTGGTTAGACACCTACGTAAAACGAACAGCCGTGAAACAAACAGCCGTGAAGACGAATCGCTAAGATACAAGTGTCGCTAGTTCAGCTCATGGCCTTTGCACATGACCTTCCTTGCCAACCGTCGCCTGCCGCAAGCCGATCCGCCGCGTCCAGCCCATGAGACGCTGCCGACCATGTATGATTTGCCCAGCGAATTTCCAGAGGAACCCGGTTTACCAGACGAGTTTCACGATTTGCAGCCTCAGTTGCTGAGCCGGACGCTGTCTTTGACAAATTATTCAAATAGCGAGCGGTTTACAGGCTCTGACATCAATCTGTACTACGACGTTCATCATCGGCTTTGGCACAAGCGTCCCGACTGGTTTTTTGCTGTTAACGTTCCTCGGGTGTATCAAAGTGAGGAAGGAGAGGAGGCCAGACGTAGCTATGTGGTTTGGCAAGAAGGTAAATCACCCAGTGTTGTGGTCGAGTTTATCTCTCCTCGTACCGAGAAAGAAGACTTGGGTCGATTTTACGAAGAAGCCGATCGCATACCAGAGGCTAGGTCGGAAGACGACGAACAAAGTAGTGAGTCTATCGTAGATAGATCGAGTCCGCCGAGCAAACTCAAAGTATACGAAGAGTACTTGAGCGTGCCCCACTATATTGTCTACAGCCGATATACTCGGCGGCTGCGATACTTCAAGCTGATTGGCGGACGGTATGAGGAACAGCCTGTTCAGGCTGGGTCTCCCAAGATTTGGCTATCCGAGCTTGAAATTGGACTAGGGCTTTGGGACGACTATTTTGATGGCTTGCCAGGACCATGGCTAAGATGGTGCGATGCGCAGGGTGATTGGTTCCTAACGGATATCGAAAGAGAGCGTCTAGCTAAGGAAGAGGCTCAGTCGAGAGCTCAAAAGCTAGCGGAAAAATTAAAGGAACTAGGGGTTGATCCGGACTCTCTGTAGCTTCTTCTGTAGCTGTTTTAGAATTGCCTAATTAGGGGCTTTTTTCCAGCCGTTTGAGACTGCGTCTGCTTCTGAGCAAAACCATCTTTCGCCGTGTTTTGCTTCGATATTAGTTTCTTCGTAATCCTCCATCCCAGGCAGGTGATAGATCTTTCTGCCTGAGCTGATAGAGATATTGCCTTTGATATGACATTTTGCAGCAGTAGGTGAATCTGAGTTCGCAGCGGGTACTGTATCTGGCTGCGCTTGAGAAGCTATCGGATTTTCTAAGTCATACCTAATTTTTGCCAGTAGCTGGTTAGCAAAGTCTTGCTGAGAGAGAAAGGCGATCGCAATTCCTACCAATAAGGCTATAGGTATTCGCTGATTATGGGACTGTCCCTGATTTCTCTTCTTTAGCCTTGGCTTTTGCGGTTTGTGATAGGGCATCAAGGCAAGCCTGTGTTGGAGAACATTAGCAAAGTCTTCCCACGGCAACTATTGACTTGTCATAGACAGCTTTTTAGATCGAATAGACACCCTCATTGCCTAGAAATTCCCTCCCATCCGGACGCATCGTGTGATACATTTTATAGGCTGCAAAACGCGCGAGGGTCAGTGCCCGAGTGGTTAATGGGGGTGGACTGTAAATCCACTAGCTATGCTTACGCTGGTTCGAATCCAGCCTGGCCCACCATCTCGCTGTAGTCGTTTTGATATAATGCTTTTGTACAGTGCCCATGTGGCTCAGTGGTAGAGCACACCCTTGGTAAGGGTGAGGTCACGAGTTCAATCCTCGTCATGGGCTTTATTAGAAATACTTCAAATAAGAAGACCGACTTCCCACAATGGGAAGTCGGTCTTTTTTAGCTTGCACTCGTTTAGTCTGCACCTGGCTCAGAGCGCTTGTCAGAGTCCAGAGACAAAAGGTTAAACGGCTGCTAGCTCAGGGCGTCGGCTATTGCGAATGCCTTCGATGGATTCAGCGTAGTCATCCGCTTTGAACACAGCAGAACCCGCAACAATAGCGTTAGCACCTGCTTCTATAACCTGCCAAGCGTTGTGCCCTTTAATGCCACCATCTACTTCGATCCAGGGATCGAGACCGCGCGCGTCACACATAGACCTTAGCTTTTGAATCTTAGGAATCATGCCGGGGATAAAGCTCTGCCCGCCAAAGCCAGGATTGACGCTCATAATCAAGATGAGATCGCACAGCTCTAGGCTGTATTCAATCATGTCTAGGCTGGTGCCTGGGTTCAATACGACACCTGCTTGCTTGCCAAGCTCTTTGATCTGACCTAGGGTGCGGTGTAGGTGAGGGGAAGCGTTGTGCTCGCAGTGGACGGAGATGATATCTGCGCCTGCTTTGGCAAAGTCTTCTACATACTTCTCGGGTTCGACAATCATCAGGTGAACGTCAAGCGGCTTGTTTGTATGAGGGCGCACCGCGTCTACGATCATTGGGCCAATGGTGATGTTAGGAACAAAGCGACCGTCCATGACATCGACATGAATCCAATCTGCACCAGCTTTGTCAACTGCACGGATTTCTTCACCTAGTCGGCTGAAATCGGCAGACAAAATCGACGGTGAGATCACAACGGGTTTATCAGATTGAGTTCTTGCCACGGGGATTGGCCTCCTAGTAGTGAATGGTGTGTATAGATGCGGATCTATAATCGCTTGTAGTCATTGTAACAAAACATTTCGTCGCGCCGACATTTTGAAACCTGTTGCTCTATTCGGCTGCGGTTAGCGATCGCACCTCTTAAAATCCATCATAAATCTTCCTGACGATGGTTCTAGGATTTGTCAGTAGCCTGATCGGTAAATTGAGCTAAAGTTGCTTCAATGACTCATTAATCTGGCCTGATATGACCTCGAAAAAAACAGCAAGTTTGACCAGTACTCACTCGACTCGTGCACCCAAACGTCGTCTGGGTTCGCGGCTTGGCGGTTTGGGGTTGAGTTTGGGCGCTTTAGCCCTAGGCGTGCCGGCGTTGGCGCTGTCTTCATCGGTAGGTAGTGACGGCATCGATGCGCGCCGTCTACAAGCAGCGCCCTATAACCTGACGGGTCGTAAGATTGCGATTGGACAGGTAGAGATTGGCCGTCCGAGTCAGTTTGGTATAGACAAAATTGCGGTCGAGAATTCGATTGTGCAGGTCGGTAGAACCTTTGAGCTAGATGGACCGGCGATCGCAGATGAATCCGTCGATGGACACGCAGCCAACGTTGCTAGCGTCATGATCAGTCAAGACAAAACCTTCAAAGGGGTCGCGCCTAACGCAGTGCTTTATTCAGACGCGATCGGCACCTTAACCGAATTCACGGGCCAAAATGAGGAATGCCTTGCCTCTCAGCACATAGCCTTGCAAAACAGCGGCGACGTCAGAGCAACTAATTTTAGCTTTGGTGAACCGCTCAGTCGCGATCCTAGACCGGGTGCGACTTTGGACGGGAACGCCCTACTTACCCAGTGCATAGACTGGTCTTCTCGTGTGCACAAACTGCTCTACGTGATTGCAGGCAACCAAGGGCGGGGCGGCATTCCCATTCCTACCGACAATTTCAACGGAATTAACGTTGCCTATTCTCGGCGAGACAACGGTCAATTTGTCCGACTAGATAGAGCCAACCTCAGCAGCGAGCCACCGGCTAGTGCGACAAGAGGACCGGGAACAGAGTCAAATGTAGGGGCGCGTCGCTCTATTAATTTGGTTGCGCCTGGAAGCGAAATTGAGATGTTTGAGCCAGATGGCCAGCTGACGGTCAGTAGCGGCACTAGCTTTGCGGCTCCTCACGTGGTGGCTACCATAGCGCTGCTGCAAGAGTTTGGCGATCGCCAGTTTCGCGCGGGTGCCCAGAACTGGAGCCTGGACTCTAGAGAGCCCCTTGTAATGAAGTCAGTGATTCTTAATGCCGCTGACAAACTGCAAGATTCGGGTGATGGCTCACGGCTGGGCATGGCCCGCACGCTTCTAGACGAAGGCGGCAAAGACTGGACGCAGTCCGACGCTTACGAAAATCAGAGCATTCCGCTTCACGCTGAGCTAGGCACTGGCCATCTCAACGCTTACCGAGCCTACGAGCAGCTTGCAGGCGGACAGTGGCAGCCAGGTGAGGCTATTCCAGAAAAAGGCTGGAGCTACAGCGCTCTTGCCGAAGCTGGCAGCGCCGAAGACTATCTGTTTGATCAGCCGCTACAGGGCGGCAGCTACATCAGCGCTACGCTTAGCTGGGAGAGAATAGTAGAGCTTAACTCCGAAGATGAGTACTTCAACGTGGGTGAAAGGTTTAAGGGTCTACCGATTAGCAACCTGGATCTTTATCTTCTCCCCGCCGATACGGACGATATTGGTGATAGCGTTTGGTCTTCGGTCAGTTCAGAAGACAGCCTAGAGCATATCTTCATCCCTATTCCAACAACGGGCCGCTACAAGCTGCGAGTGGTTCAGCAGGAGACTGCGCTCGAAGAAGAACAGCCTTACTCACTAGCCTGGTGGGCTCAGGCTGCTAATTCTACAAATTAGGCAACAGAAACAAAATCAGCGTTGGCGCGATCGCAACTGTCCCAATAAAATCTCCCATCGCCTCGGCAGTGGCGCTTCAGCCGACACTACTGCCTGCGTCACTGGATGGCTCAGCGTCAGCCGAAATGCGTGCAGCGCCTGGCCTGGCAGCTTGATCCCTGGGAACTTGCCTGAGCCATAGTCAGGATCGCCAATCATCGGCAGTCCTAGGTAGGTGCTGTGGACTCGGATCTGATGGGTACGCCCCGTCTCTAGCTGAAACTGCATCAGCGTATAGTTGCCCAGCCGCTCAACAATCTTCCAGTGAGTCACCGCGTTGCGACCCCCCTCTTCCACCGGCAGAATTGACATTTTTTTGCGGTGCTTGGGATGGCGACCAATCGGCTGGTCAACAGTGCCCTGTTCTGCCTTCGGTGCGCCGTTGACGATGCCTAAATATTCACGCTTTGCTGTTTTCGCCTGAATCTGCTGCTGAAGACTCTGAAGCGCCCTCTCGGTCTTGGCAACCACCATCGCGCCAGTCGTGTTTTTGTCCAGTCGATGGACGATGCCCGGTCTTTGTACACCACCCACGCCCGTGAGCTGTTCACCGCAGTAAAAAAGCAATGCGTGAACCAGCGTACCCGTTGTATGCCCCGGCGCTGGGTGAACCACCATGCCCGCAGGCTTGTTGATAATCAGTAGCTGGTCGTCTTCGTAGAGAATATCGAGCGGAATGTTCTCGGGAGTGAGCTGGTAGGGAGTCGGCTCGGGAATCGTCAGCGTAATGCGATCGCCCGCTTCAACCCGTTCCTTCTTGCGATCGCACACCTGCCCATTTACCCGCACCGCCCCCTGCTCAATTAGCTGCTGCACCCGATTCCGCGAAAGCGACTCAACATTATTCGCCAGCCATCGGTCCAAACGCTGGGAGTCATTCGCTCCAACCACATTCGCTCCGACCGTTTTCTCACTCATCCCGTCTTCTCATTCATCATTCACCGCTTCCCAGTGCTCTCCATTCACTGGGGAGGCCGGAGCCAAAAGCGGCTGTAGCTCTACGACCTTACCAATTACCGCGATCGCAGGTGCTTCGAATCCAGTTCTAGCCACCTGTTCTACGATATCGCCTAGCGTGCCGATTAGCTGTTCTTGCTCTGGTCTGGTTCCCCACCGTACTAGAGCAACTGCTGTAGTCTCTGGTAGACCAGCCGCGATCAGAGCCTGAGTGATATTCAGCAGATTGTGAACGCCCATGTAAACGACAATGGTCTCTGAGGACTGGGCGATCGCCTTCCAGTTCACCTCAGGCCGATACTTCCCGGCTGACTCATGGCCGGTTACAAAGGTCACCGAAGAGCTATAGCCCCGGTGGGTGACCGGAATACCCGCATAGGCCGGGGCAGCAATCCCTGCTGTAATTCCAGGCACTACCTCTACGGATACACCTGCTGCCATCAGGTCGGCCATCTCCTCACCCCCGCGACCAAACACAAACGGATCGCCTCCTTTTAGCCGCACGACTACTGCCTGCTCATGCGCTTTGCTTAGCAGCAACTGCGTGATCTGTGTTTGAGACATTGAATGCCGACCGCGCCGTTTGCCCGCATGAATCTTCTCAGCACGAGGGTTGATCCAGTTCAAGATAGGCTTACTCACTAGCGCATCAAAAACAACAACGTCAGCGCACTCGATTAGTGTCTTAGCCTTGACCGTCATCAGGCCCGGATCGCCCGGACCCGCGCCTACTAGATAGACTTTACCTATTGGTGGCTGTGTAGATGGTTTTTCGGCGGATGCCGCAGGTCTAGAAGTAGAAGGATTAAAAGACATAGTCGGCAGCAAATGAGATAGGGAGGCTAGGCACTATTCAAGCAAATTCGCTCTGGCCAAATTGCTATCTGCTATACGCCAAATAGATTCTCTACTATGCCTTACTCTTTAAGCTCTCACCAGATCCACGACTAGATCGGCGACTTCATGAGTTGCGCCTAGCGTCGGCAATAGTCGGAACTGTACTTTTGGAAAGCGTTCGGCGAGTTCTTCTGTACGGTGGGCGATCGCATCTGTGATCCCACCCGAGAATAAAAAGTAAGGCAGAATCGTCAATTTCTGACAGCCCTGCTGCATGAGCTCAATCACCTGCGACTCAATATCAGGCGGTGTCGCCCAGTAAGCCACCTGCGTATTAACCTGCTTGGCCAGCGCTTGAATAGCTTTGTTCCCCTTCTTTCTACGGCTGCCGTGGGCCACTAGCAAAGAGCCTTCTGCATCTGTCGAAGTCAGCCGGTTCTCTAACACCGAGGAAATATCCTCATGACTGCCCAAGTGAGGACATAGCGTTAGCTTTAGAGACTCTCCCAACATCTGCTCTGCTGTCTCTATTTCCTTGGGAATATCTTCCATTACATGCACGCCAGACATTAGAAAAACAGGTGCTAGCTTGAGCTCTCTCACACCTGCTGCCCTCAGCCGAAGCCCGAATTCGTAGATCTGCTCACTCAAAGGCAGTGCTGCTAGCTCTAAACAGGCAGTCCCAACAATGACCTCAGAGCTAATTTTGGCTGATTTTTCTAAACGAGGTCTAGTCAGTAGAGAAATTGTGCCAGGTGAGAGAGCTGGCATGGGTTGTCCAAATTTTGAATCAGCTTCTATATCAGCAGAGCAGAAGTCTATAGCATCTCTACGTACCAGATCGGCTTCTAGCTGCGATCGCACTAGATCTGCCAGGCGATTCATTGCCTCTTGTGGACGCGGATCGCGGCTGCCATGTGAGATGAGTAAGTATGCAGTTGAAGCGACGACTGGTTTCAAAGCAGACCCCTGTAAGTATGTAAATGCCTAGCTTTATTGATATCGTTTTTTTGAAGTTACGGCTCATGAATATAAATTATTGAAGATTTAATTCATAGATCATGTATCAAAAGTTGCAGTTTTACGCTTTTCTATCGATTCTCGATGTATAGCAAAGTGCGGATGCATTCGCACTTTGCTATGGCACTTTGCGCTATAGAACAAGAGGTGTAGCCTTTCGTGGTGTAGTAAGCAAAGTGCGGAAGGCTATAGCAAGGCCAGAATGCATCCTGACTTTACTAGTCGGATTATCTGTGGTCACTAGAAGCTTTCAGCGCCCTCCAACTTCCCAATTCACCAGACAGAATCGATAGGTAGAAAATTCTAGAAGGTAGTAGAGTTTAGACGAAAAGCGATGCTATACTGAGGGCCGGTTATGGCGAGCGTGGCCAAGTGGTTAAGGCAGTGGATTGTGATTCCACCATTCGCGGGTTCAAGTCCCGTCGTTCGCCCTCTTTTAATAGGTTCTCATAATAGGTTCTAAACGGATTAGATCTAGAGAGACTCTAGTGGCAGATGGTGCGGCATAAGTTTGTATCCATCTAAGCCGCTAAATCTCTAGCTGTAGAGTTTGGAATTGCAAAACTCTAGAATCGAACTAAACCTAGAATCGATCGCCTACGCTGAATAGTACGTTGATATCGCTCTGGTCATTGATACCTAGCTCTATCCTTCCGGTCCCAAACCCGCTCACTGCCCGTAAACCTACCCCTGTGCCGAAACCGCTACCGGGCTTGTCTCTTGACTCGGCTGGCGTACCGATGACTGCACTGCTTGAGCCTAAGTCGCTACCAAAGTCGGCAAATAGAGTGCCACCCAAGCTAATATCCTGCTGGCGAGCGCTGAAGTTAATGATAGGGAAGCGATATTCAGCAGTCGCCTGGAGAAAGCTGCGGCCCGTACCGACCTCACCTCTTCCGTAGCCCCGAACAGAGTTAGGACCGCCGAGGCTAAAAGACTCATAAGGCGGAGCATCGCCGATTATAGTACCGCTTTGAGCGTTCAGTACGAGGGTTCGATTGCCTGGTGCAAAGCCGAACAGATTCAACGGAAGAAAGTAGGTGTAGTTGGCACTGATCCGATTGAAAAAGATACTGGCATTACCGATAGGAACTGATTGATCTATGCCGAACAACAGCCTTGAGCCACTAGCTGGATCAGTCGGATTGTCTCGGTTGTCAAAATCTCCGACCAGGTTGATCGTTAGCAGATCGTCTGCGCCGCGATCGCTCACCGTAAGCGGGTTACCCACTTCATCTACAGCAAAAGTATTGTCCGAAAAGGCCCCATCTCTAACAGTAATCCGCTGATAGGAAAGGCCGACTGCACCAGAGAGCGCTGGGCTAAACTCACGAAAATATTCCACGCCACCCCCAATCCGATGGACCCACGGGTCGTCTCCGGTAGGCGTATCCACATCGATTTCACCGTTCTCGAATTCAGTTTCTACGCCGCGCCGATTGGCAAAGTTGATAGCAAGTCCTGAGCTATCGTCTAGCTGGTAGGTGTAGTCTAGCTCCACACCCAAAGCGTTGACGCCGCCTACAAGGCCAACGGTTAGGGATTGATCGCTATTGCCAATATTGGCAAGGCCGCCGTAGGCCCCAATAGAAAATCCGACAGCGCGATCAGAGACTGTATCGGTCACATCAGGGCGCAGTGGTCCACGCAGGGCAGTAGGTTCTGGGAATCTGCCAAAACCATAGAAGAATTCATTAGGCTGCTGTGCGGTGATAACTAATGCAATTTGCTCAGGGTCAGCGGTGGCCTCTGCGGTGAGAGTGATCTGTTCGGCAGTCCCTTCAAGCTTTGCGAGCCTGCTCTTTGCTGTGAAAGGATCGTAGCGATCTCCAGGCTGAAGAGTAAGGGTTTGCAGGATGTTGTTTTGGATGGGTGCGTATTGAGGTGTGATGGGATAGGCCATACCGGATTCGTCAATCAGGCGAACTTCGATACTGGCAATAGTTTTATTCGTTTGAGGAATCGGCCGTGGAATTGACTGGACGTTTGCTTGAGAGGGGGTTGAGAGGGGCTGGGAGGCGATCGCACTTCCTCCCAATGCCGCACTATTCCTATCTCCTTCTATGACTGGTACAAGCACTATAAAAGGACCGGACGAAAGACATAGCGCAGTAAGCAGTCCTTTTAGCTTCAGTCCTTTTAGCTTCCAAGCAGAGACACTCAGCAGTAGATTAACATTCACTCAAAAGGCCCTGATGACAACCAGCCGCTGATTACAAAAGCAGCAGCCCACACAATACAGATCACCATACAGCGCGACGTTACGCTAGATTGCTATCTAGTCGTTTTTTTGTAGAGTATCGTAATCAGATAGCGTCAGGTTAGCCATGCCTAAATCACGCCCCTATCAGTCTCTTCTCTTCCGCATAGCGCACGCTATCAACGGTATTCTAGTTTTTGGCTCTCTACTCACTGGCTTTTGGCTGTATAACACTTGGGACTACCGATTTGGGCGATTGCCTTTGCCTGATGCAGACAGCCAGTGGTTCCAGATTCATCACAACATTGGTGAGATGGTCACCGCTGCCTTTGTCGTTTTCTTCTTGTACAGCATGGTTGCAGGTCGTCGCAGGCTGATTCAGGCCAAGTCGATAAAACAGCTACCCCATTTGAACAAACCGTCAGGTCAGTACGCGCTACATCGGTTGATTAATACGGGACTGCTCGGCATGTTGATACTATCGCTAGTCTCGGCCAGACAGTTTGGCGGCGCGAAAGTGCTGGTAGAAGGTGAGTGGAACGACGTATGGTACAGCCTGCATCTGTTTGCCTGGGCTGCAATAGTTGTACTGGTATGCCTGCATGTGAGTTTATCTTTCAAGGTCGGTGGGTGGCCATTGCTACAGTCAATGATCGACCCTCACGTTCGAGCGAAAGACAGTCCGAAGCAGTGGCCGCAGCGATTGAAGCAGTGGTTTCAATCTTTCTCTTGAGATGGGTTTGGCTGACTCTAATGAACTAGAACCCAGGCCGTCATTTTCTCTTAGTCTGCGTTCGGGTTGTCGGTGCCTGACATCTCTAGCAGATCTTCTTTGGAGAAGGTCTCGCCTATCTGCTCTGGCAATATAGAGTTGAGCGGACTCTCTCTTTTATAGGTATTCTCAGCCGTATCTTTACTATTGGGGTTGTTCTCGTTGTTCTTGATTGCTTTTTCGACTATGGGACGAACGGGTTCACCATAGTGTTCGATTGTCTTTTCGACGCGGGCCTGGTCCATCTCGTAGTCAACGCTGTAGGCGATCGCATCACCCTGCGGCGCAGCCATGATCAACCCACCTACCAAAACAGCCACCATCACGAACTGCAATAGCCGATCTTTGATCTGTTGATATCTTTTCAATTCTCTGCCGCCTACCACTTTCTCAATCATTCCTCAGATTTCCTAACCAGACTACGGCTCTGAGCGTAGCTCTACTGAGCATCTGCTAGAATCTTACTTTCGTGATAGATACGCCCTCTCCAATAGTCCTTGTTTAATTCATGACCTACAGTGCTCCTCAACCTGTCGCCGCTCAAGAAGATGCCTGGTGGGTACAGCAGTGGGTAGATCTGCTCAATTCCTATCGCTTTAAAAAGCGCCTAGAACGAGGCAGAAACTATGCTAGGCAGGGCAATATTCTCTCTCTAGAATTTAAAGATTCCAAAGTGTTCGCCACGGTCCAAGGCACCGCTAACGAGCCCTATCAGCTGTCGATTTCGATTGAGCGCTTTGCCGACGAAGACTGGAGCTTTGTAATCGACACGCTCAGTCAAAAAGCGCTGTACTCTGCGCAGCTATTGGCAGGTGAGATGCCAGATTCGATTGAAGCCGTGTTTACTTCTAATGGCCTCAGCCTGTTTCCGTTTACGCTAGCAGACGTAAAATCCAAATGTAGCTGCCCCGATCCTAAGAATCCATGCAAGCACATCGCGGCTGTCTACTATCAGCTAGGAGATTCTTTTAGAGAAGATCCCTTTGTATTATTTCAGCTACGGGGCCGCACCAAAGAGCAAATCTTAGCCGCCCTACGTCAGCATCGACAGCAGGTTGCCAGCATAGAGGATGCCGAAGCCATCGATACGGCAGACGCCAATACGACAGATAAAGCAAAGCAAAGCCAGTCAAAAAAGAAAGGCCAGTCAAAGAAGAAAAGTAAGTCGACAAAAGGTGCGCAGCCTACCGAATCTACGATGTCATCTATCTCCGCATCTACGGCAAAAACTCAACTGACTGTACCGATTGAGACCTTTTGGCGCTATGACACGCCCATCGATCCTTCGCTGGTTGTGATTACCCCGGCGGAGCAAACCGTGCTAGAGGTAATCGGTGATATGCCTCTACCGACTAGCGAAGCGCAAATAGTAATGGCCCACTTCAAAACGCTCTATCAGAACGTTGCTCAGCAGGCCATGATGACGGCACTTAGTTAATAGTCAGCGGTGTTAATAGTCAGCGGGAGGTTAATAGTCAGCAGCTTGATCGAGCTAGCTGACCGTTGCTAGTTCACCATTGCTAGCAAGCGCCTTAAGCCCAAAGCGCCAATGACGGTGTAGCCAAATGCTAGCAGTAGACTGCTGAGCGTGACTCTGAAGGTGGCTTTTGTCGCTTCTGACTTTAGCCTTTTGGTAGCGTCTTCTCTTCGTTCGCCGATTTGGGTCTGTAGCTGAGTCTGTTCCTCACTGACCTGAGAGGTTAGAAAGCTGTCTAGCTCCTGCGGGTTGTCGCGAAAACGCTCGATTTGGGCCACCTGAGCTTCGTCTATGCTGCCGCTATCGATTGCCGCTTGAAGCTGCTCTTCGTTTTGCAAGAGTGAATCTATCTGGGCTCGGCGCTGTGACAGTATGTTGTTTAGCCTAGTTTCAAGCTCGCTGGTTGCCTGATCTGCTTCTGCCGCCACCTGCGTAAGCGCATCGCGGCTCTGAATGCGAACATTATTGGGATGCAGCACGGTGGTGACTAAAAAGATTAGACCTAGCAAACAAGAGAGCAAACAGGTCCAAAATCTAGCGTCTAGAAACAGGGTGGCCTTTCGCGCTGATTTGCCTAGACTAGTATCGATCCAATAGCCTGTCAGCAGTAAGGCAATACCGACTAGGGGAACAATTCCTCTATCGACAAGGTTAGTTACGGTTGATAGCTGCCAGGCCCGGTTAGCAAAGTTTGGTGGAAACAGCAGCGTCACAAAATCGACTAGCGCCGCCAAGATAGTGATGGCCCCGACTAGCTTGAGCGAGATGGCTGCTAGTGGCGATGGAATGATAACGCTGTCATTTGGCGAAGTGGTTGTCATAACAAATTAACTAGGTGCAATCAGCTACACCATATTTCCCCTTAGTATGTATGGAATTAGCACGGTGTGAAGTTAAGAATAAATCAAATTTGATTGATTAGCGGCTTAGGTTAGGATGCTCTTTCTTCTGCGTTCCCTGTCCTTCTGCGTTCTCTGTCTTTGACGGCTGAGCAGAGTCGCGGCCTGTGTAGTTCACTGGGTAGCTCACATTAATCGGACTTTTCCCTTCATACAGCCAGTTCATCCGTCTGGGATCTAGTCTGGCGTGGTACATCACCTTTAGAATCTGGTTGACTAATGCCTGTCGGTAGACGCCGCGATCGCGAAACCGCCGAGCTGAGGTGATGACTTTGCCCGGTGCGATCGCCACCGACCCAGAACCCACAGATCTTCCATAGCCACGCAGCGCAATACTGAGCGCGGTGTCTTCAAAAATGTCCATATCTGGCACACCGCCAACGGCGCTCAGCGCTGCGCGGGTGGCAAAAATGCAGTGATCTAGATAGAGAATGCCTTGACGCGATCGCACCCAAGTCGAATACCAAGAAGTGAACCGCAATAGCCAATGATCCATATCAAAGCTATGGACGAACCCACCCCACACCGCAGCTTCTTGTTTTAGGGCAGCTTCGGCCTGCTGCAAAGCCGTGAATTCTGGCAGCAGCGTTGCTGGATGGTGCAGCAAGACATACTCACCTCGGCTAGCCTTGATGCCAACAGTTAGCCGCTGGGCTCGGTTGCTAGCGGCTGATTCAATAATTTCTACTTCTGGAAATTGCCGAATGATTGCCAGGGTGTCATCCTGGCTAGGGCTGACAACAGCAATTAGCTGTTTTTGGCCGGTTTGCGATCGCAAATTCTCCAAAATCCTGGGCAAGTAGCCATACCGCGATTCATTGAAACAAGGTAAAACAACGGAGAACATAAGCCCGGAATATATTGGATTTTATAGACTAGAGTAGCCACAGACGATTCTAGTCTTTCTACAGCTTTCTATCGGTCCTTTCTATAGGCACTCGAACGCTTAAAATATCTACGCTAAGCTGTGTCAGATCTAAGGACTCATTCGCCATGAACCCAACCGTTGAAATTCTCGCTGATAAAGCGGCCCTGATCGATCGCGCCTACGACCTGACTGTCTCTGTCGTAAAAGAAGCGATCGCCTCTAGCAACAGAGCTACCCTCGCCCTATCTGGCGGCAGCACGCCCAAGCCCCTCTACGCCGCTCTAGCCAAAGCCGACCTGCCGTGGGAAAAGGTCTATATCTTCTGGGGAGATGAGCGATACGTCCCCCACAACCATCCCAAGAGTAACGCTCTAATGGCGAGTGAGGCTTGGCTCAATCACGTTCCCATCCCGGCTGAAAATATTTTTCCGATGCCTACAGAAGCCAATGATCCAGCCGCTGATGCCGCCACTTATGCAAGTCAGCTAAAAGAATTCTTTCAGCTATCAGAAGGAGAACTGCCTGCTTTGGACTTTGTCCTACAGGGGATGGGAGACGATGGGCACACGGCTTCTTTGTTTCCGCATACCGAAGCGCTAGATGTGCGCGATCGCCTAGTCACTGTGGGTAATCACGGTGGCGAACCTCGCATCACCTTCACCGTTCCTGTGATCAACCAAGGGAGACACGTTGTCTTTCTTGTTGCCGGAGAGAATAAGCAAACGGCCCTAGCCCAAGTCTTCTCTGAAGACGCTGATGATCATACCTATCCCAGCAAGCTGATCCAGCCAGCTACCGGTGCTCACTGGCTGCTAGATGCCCCAGCCGGTAAAGGAGTGCCTGATCACGTCAGATAGCCAATTCAGTATCGATCCATCATTATTCAATCACTTATGGCCACCTGCTTATGATCACCTGCCCCAACTGCAACCACCAAAATCCGGATGGCGCGCTACAGTGCGAAGCCTGCTACACGCCGCTGCCAGCGCTTGCCACCTGTCCTAACTGCGGGACATCGGTTCAGGCGGATGCTAGCTTTTGCGGTCAGTGCGGCAATGACCTGAGAGCATCTTCCGAACCCGCTAATACCGCTGCGGCGATCGCGCCTGAGGGTGAGCCAACTTCAGAGCCCGCAAGTGAATCTTTCAGTGAGTTTAGTCAGTCAGTGGACTTTGATGAATCTGTTAGCTTTGGTGGGATAGAGGCGGCTGCGGAGCTAGATTCTCAGTCTGCTCCCGCAGCAGAAAGCGAATCTGTAGTCGTCGCTGAATCGGAGAGTACAGCATCTTCCCCGACAGAGTCCTCTCTATTAGAAGTTTCAGAACCCTCAGAGCCTGCTGTCGTAGAGCCTGCCACAGCTGCACCTGTTCCTATCTCTGTCCCAAGGCCCGCTGCCACAGAGATTCAAGCACCTAGCGCCACCCTAAAGCATGTCCAAACCCAGACTATTATTACTATCCCTAGCCAGCTATCTGCTATACGGATTGGGAAACCTAATGATCACACACCGCCTGATATCGATGTCTCGGGGTTTCCAGAGTCGGAGATTGTCTCTAGAGTTCATGCCAATCTCTTGGTAGAAATAGACGCCTACTATCTAGAGGATATGGGAAGCTCTAACGGCACCTATATCAACGGCTTGCCGCTGCCTACCGGTAATCGTCATCGACTCAATACAGGCGATCGCATCGCCTTTGGTAAGGGCGACAAGGTCAGCTTTATCTTTGAGGCTACCGGATACTAGGGAAAGTCCTTCTAGACTAGTACATTGGTCGGGTGTGTGATTTGTTCTCACCATCTGGTCTTTGCACGTGCCCGCCCTAACTAATACCATCACGCTGTCTTTGCTACACCCGGTAGACAAAAAGCCCGTACAAAGCTGGACCTTCGAAAAGGAACCTGTTGTTCGAATTGGGCGCTCAGTCAATAATGATGTCATTCTCTACAGCGCAGTGGTCTCGCGTCATCACGTAGAGCTACGGCAAACCCCAGAGGGCTGGGAAATCCACAACATTGGCACAAATGGCACCTTTCTGGCGGGTCAGCGCATTGAAAAAAAAGTTGCTCAAGATGGCTTAGTTATTCGGCTGGCACGTTCTGGTCCCAATATTCAAATCAATATTGTCTCCCAAACAAAGGGCATGTCGTCTATTCGGGCTCTAGCGGCTAAACAAGAGGCTGCGCGCCAGATGCCTTAGCTCAAGCAGGTATCTAGTTTTCAGGGCAGTCTGGTTCGAGCAACCGTGCTAGATTCATTGTCATTGAACTGATACAGACGGCAGCAAATTGGTATGGCACGGGGCGATCAAATCTATGCAATGCGCGAGGTGGTGGGCATTCCCTACGAACACCACGGCATTGATCGCGGCGATGGCAGCGTCATTCACTACAGCAAGCAGAATGAGGCAGTCATTAAGCGGACGACCTTAGACACCTTTGCTAGGGGGGGAGTGGTCAGAGTCAAGCCTCAACCTACGGCGTTTATCCCCTCACTGGTAATAGAGCGAGCTGAGAGCCGACTGGGAGAGCGAGAATACGATCTGTTTTTCAATAACTGCGAGCATTTTGCTAACTGGTGCAAGACCGGACAAAGTGAGTGCAAGCAGCTCGATAGCTTTGGTCTGAATCTAGAACGGATAAAGCTGCCTCAGGTTACTGACCTGGTGCGCGAAGCGGCGCAAAGAGCGGCTGGCGATGAGCCTGCACAGCCTACCTATGAGCTATTTCAAACGGCGCTGGAGAATGTAGCGATCGCCACTCGTACTTTGCTACCTACGTATGAAGCGGCAGTGCGCGAGCGTGACACCTGGCAGCAAGTAGCCCAACGTGCCCTTGCAAGAGATAGAGAAGACCTAGCCCGCGCAGCTCTCTATAGGAAAGTAGCCGCTGATAAAAAGGCTAGTAAGATCAAAGCCAATCTCGCTCAGCTATCTGATCTACAGCTAAGTCTAGAGCAGAACCAGACATTTATACGCGAGCAAGCGCTGTAAGCCCTTCTCTGAGCCCGTACGTCCGTTAGACCGGACAAGAAAAGTGCTTTTTATTACAGCTACACACCGTACTTACCGCTAGCATTCAACCTGATTAGAGGGTGTTGTTATGTTCAGGGTACTAACTAAGCTAGTAGTGGCAAGTGCAATAGCTCTTCCGGCGATCGCACTTAGTCCGTCTAATACAAAAGCGCAGGCTTGCTTTGTTTCACAGCAGGTCGTAGCGGCTGGTCCCACCCTGGTTCCAGCTTCTGAAAGAAGAAACATTATTGTAGAAGACTGGCGGATCGCCTTCTCTGTTCCCGAGACTTATCAGCTATCGCGGCAGGGCTTACGAATGAACGTCTCGCCGCCAATCAATACGCAGTCTTCGGCCCAGTCCGTTCAGTGTGATACCACAGCTCGCGGCGTTTCGGTATCTATTGTCAATCAAGTCGTGTCTGAAGCAGGCATTCGCGATCATCTTGCACCCGGCGAAGGTACATATCTTGGCCTTACGAACATTCCCAGCGGTACCGCATTCATGCATACAACCCGCACCCAGGGAAATCAGGTTCATCTCAGCATTCCTTTCCCCAACCAGCCGGTCAGCGTGGTATTCACCGCCTACGCTGACAACAATGGCGAAATATTTCACGAAGGCGTTTTTGAAACTATCCTTGAAACGTTTCGTTTTCGCGACCAGTAAAGACAATTCCCGCAAAGCACTGAAGCTTTACGGGAATTGTAAGTCCCAAGGTTAATTAGGAAGCTGGTGATCCGACTCGAACGGACGGCCGGCTGATTACAAATCAGCTGCTCTACCAACTGAGCTACACCAGCAAAGGAACTTGATTATATCAAATTCTAAGACAATTTTGGAGGCTGAATCAAAGTTTATCTACAGAAAGCCGACCTAGGAAAAAGGTCAACGGGGATATCTTTTGAACCAGCCTGCTCTATTGCCTTGGCATAATACCATCAAAATTCACCCAAAATGAACGGACCACCACAAATAAATTCCTAGGGTAAACCTGCGCAGAATCCGTCTTATGCTTTGTTATTTTCTACCGCCCAGCGAGCTAGCTCAGTCCGGTTATGCAGACCTGTCTTTCCCAGCATATTGCTAACGTGGCTTTCGATTGTCCGCTGACTCACCTTGAGCTCGTCCGCAATCTGACGGTTGGCCATACCTCTAGCGACAAACTGTACGACCTTTAGCTCAGTAGGCGTTAGCTCTACGTCGAAAGGCACCTGAATAGTCGGGATCGAGTTTGGCCCTTTGTTCTGATGATGAATCAGACGGGTTGCCTGTTTCAAAGAAGACTCTACCTGTGCAACTAGTTCTTCTGGCTCAAAAGGCTTGACCATGTATACGTCGGCTCCTGTGGTCAACCCCTTGACGCGGTCCTGACTCTGCCCTTTTGCCGAGAGGAACAGAATCGGAATCCAGCTCTTGCTAGCATCCTGACGGACCTGTTCCACGAATGAGTAGCCGTCCATCTCTGGCATCATCACATCACAAATAATCATGTCTGGTGACAGTTCAGAAAGCGTCGAGAGCGCCTCTTTTCCGTTACCAGCAGTCACTACCTGATAGCCACGAAACTCTAGGTAGTCTTTCACTAGCAAGATGAGATTGGGATCGTCATCAATGAGCAAAAGCTTTTTCTGTTCCCCTGTACTGGATTCTTTCATGCCGTGTGTCCGTAGTCTGCTCTGGAAAGAGGTTTGCACTGATGTTTGCACTGTTATACGAGGGTAGCTGTGGACAATATTCGTCTTGACTGGCCGATAGAACTGCTGTATTAGCCTATCAGCTAACATATGGAAGCATAGTTAGGCAAGCGTTAGCCTATCAATTTCCTATATCAACTATTCCCAAATCTTTGGATGAAATCACCCAGACTAACCGTATCTACCGAAAGTGAATTAGTCAGCGTTTCTAAACAGGGGATGCTGCGCAAACACGTAGTCCAACACGACATTTCCCCCAATCAGATGCTCTTGAATAATTCGCTCGATTACTTCAGGGCTGGCACTGTGATACCAAACACCTTCAGGGTAAACCAGTAGAATCGGACCGTTTTGACAAACTCTTAGGCAATTTGCCTTTGTTCTAAATACGTAGTTAGAGGGCGGGTCAATAGAAATATCTAATTTCAGCGCTTTGAGGCGTTGCTTCAAATATTTCCAGGCGATGATGCTCTCTGCTTTGTCACAGCACTTAGGAACTGTTTGATCCGCACATATAAAGACATGCCTCGTAATGTTGCCTAAATCAAGAGCCGCTACACTCTTTTCAAACGCGTTGGCATCTGGCATGG
This sequence comes from uncultured cyanobacterium, assembly GCA_963772185.1. Lineage (GTDB taxonomy): Bacteria > Cyanobacteriota > Cyanobacteriia > Phormidesmidales > Phormidesmidaceae > Phormidesmis. The sequence goes on from CAVYWR010000037.1 coordinate 93,881, forward strand.
GCTAATCTACCGACTAATCAATGACGCCAATCACATTAAAGGCAAGTCGCTGCGTAATATCAATGATCGTAGTCACAGACTAAAGGTGCCACCCTATACCTGTTCGTTGCGTGCATTTACAGAGATAGGGCCAAGTTCAACTTTTCCGGAGACACATCTGATGCGTAGCAACGAGCGTAACGAATAAGCAAAACTACCGTAATTTTGCGCATGTGTGGTTATCCGGACGGACATGCTGGCTATGGAATATCTCAATAGAGAGAAGTCCTTTCATGCTGCCCCAGGCTAGTAGATATTTATGGTCAAACTTACCGGGATAGGAGCGTTCGAAGCCTGCTGGCAATCGCTCAAAGCAATGTATTCTATTGACCCTGACGAGAGTCAATTGCTGATGCAATCGATGGGCCGACTAGTCGATAACTATGCTAGTCAGTCTGAGATTGCTTCAGAGCTTTCCCTACCGCTGCAAAAGCTGTTTAATCTGTTAGTGCAGTCTTATCTAGAAGGCTACTGGATAGAAGATAAGACTGCTTTATTAAAAGATCGTTCCGAACCGAACGCTTCGGAGTCTGCGCCTCATTCTACTCATCGCTTTGGTCGCCACTCTTCTAGTCTAGGGTCTTCCTGCCCTCTCTCGCCAGCGATGGTAGCTGCTGCTCAACGCCGACAGCATCAGAAAATTGAACCAACGGTAAACAGCGAAGCCGATACTTACTTCGTTTGCGACTAGACGGTGAGGTGACTAGGTGGTGAGCGGGTTACTACTAGAGTTTAGACAATCCTTTCGTAGAGACGATATCTTAGTAGCTATAGCCCCACCTAGGTTAGCAGCGCTTGTACGAACCTCTCCACCACAAGTATCGGCCCCAGACCTTTGCTCAGCTCGTCGGTCAAGGTGCGATCGCCGACACGCTTACCCATGCCCTAGAGCAGAATCGGATTGCCCCGGCCTACCTATTCTGCGGACCTAGAGGCACGGGCAAAACCTCCAGCGCCCGTATCCTAGCCAAATCGCTCAACTGTCTAAGCACAGAAGCGCCAACGCCTGAGCCCTGTGGTCAGTGCGATGTCTGCAAAGCGGTCATTCAGGGTATCGCTTTAGATGTGGTAGAGATTGATGCTGCTAGCAATACGGGGGTGGACAATATTCGCGAGCTGATCGAGCGGGCCCAGTTTGCTCCGGTACAGTGCCGGTACAAGCTATATGTGCTCGACGAAGTCCATATGCTGAGTACCGCAGCATTCAACGCACTGCTCAAAACGCTAGAAGAGCCGCCTAACCGGGTGGTGTTTGTCCTAGCGACTACTGATCCGCAAAGAGTGCTGCCGACGATTATCTCGCGCTGTCAGCGGTTTGATTTTCGTCGGATTCCGCTGCCGTCTATGATCAAGCACCTTAGCTATGTCTCTGCGGAAGAGTCGATCCAAATTGAGCCCGCTGCTGTTCAGCTAGTCGCTCAAATTTCTCAGGGTGGACTGCGCGATGCGGAGAGTCTTTTAGATCAGCTTAGCTTGCAGGTCGATACGATTACGGTCGAAACGGTGTGGGATTTGGTGGGCGCTGTTCCCGAGCGAGATCTATTGAATCTGGTACGGGCGATCGCAGCCGATGATAGCACCGCTCTATTAGAACGTGTCCGCCACCTCATGGACAAAGGCCGAGAGCCGCTAATCGTACTTCAAAGTCTAGTCGGCTTCTACCGCGACCTGCTAATTGCTAAACGCGCTCCCAATCGCAAGGATTTAGTTGCGATCACCGCACCAACTTGGACTGAGATGACTGACTTTGCTCAGCGCCTGCCTGCTGCCATGCTTTTATCCAGTCAGCAAAAGCTACAGACCGCAGAAGTTCAGGTAAAAAACACCACGCAGCCGCGTCTGTGGCTAGAGATTACTCTAACTGGATTGCTCCCGAGTGCGCTCAGCGCTGCTACCGATCGTGAAGTCACTTCTGCCAAGCCAATATCGCGGTCTGTAAACATTATGCCGCCGCCGATTGTAACACCGCCGATTGTGACGCCAGCCGCTTCGACTTCTCAACTATCTCAGCCACCCCAGCCGGTATCTGCTGATGTACTACTAGATGCAGACGCCGAGTCGAACGTATCACTTCCAGTTATTCCAACCGAACCCGCTCAACCTAGCGTAGAGAAAAGAGCTGCTGAGCCTAAACCTGCACAAGCCAACTCCGACACTTCCGCCGATTCAGAAAAGCTTTCCCCTTCAGTAAAATCTGCTTCCTCTGAAAGCTCATCAGAACCACCTGCCGTAGCCTTCGGAAATCTAGCCGATCTGTGGAAAAAGATTCTAGCCGTATTGCAGCCTCGAGGGACTCAAATGTTGATGACTCAGCAGGGAGTCTTGTTAGGCTTTGATGGCATTGGGGCAAAAGTTGGCTTTCGCTCAGCCCCGCTTCAAAAGGCAGCTAGAGAACGCGTCCCTAACTTAGAAGCGGCTTTTCAAGAAATCTTTCAGCGACCTATAAAGATTTCTCTAGAAGTCGTTAGCACGCCAGAAACAACAGAGTCAGAACCTGCTGCTAGTCCAAGTGCACCTAAGCCTGCTCAGGCTCAATCGCCTGTGCCTCGCCAGGTTGATAGTTCCAACAATGCACCTAGCAACCTATCTAACAGTGCGTCCAACAGCGCCTCTTCACCAGAAAGTAAAATTGCAACTGAGAGTGAATTACAAAATAATAGTCAGACAGCGCCAGATCGGCATAAACCGACCTCTCTACCCTCAGACAGCCCGCCAAATTCGCGATTAGACACGCCAGCCAACCTGCAATTTCCCGACCAGGACCAAGAGAAGATTAAACGATTCGCTAACTTCTTCAACGGTCAGATTGTCGATCTAGATGGTGATACCGACAGCCCAATACTAGGATCTTCTATCCCGGAAGACAATACTCAAACAGGCCGTAAGTCCTCTGATCCAGGTCCAGATGTTCCTTTCTAAAGAGCTATTTAGCTACGTAGACTGACTTTGTAGGTCTTCTCTAAAGCGGCTCGAACCTTTTGATGAACAGGGTCGATATCTTTGTCTGTCAAGGTGCGATCGCCCGCCCGGTACACCAGTCGAAACGCCAGCGATCGCTCACCATCCGGTACGCCTTTACCCCGATACTCATCGAACAAAATCACCGACTCTAACAGCTTGCCACCAGACTTACTGATAGATTTTGTCAAATCAGCAACCGCTACATCCGTCGAAGCAAAGAACGCTAAATCTCGATCGGAAGCAGGATAAGTCGAATACGTCTCAAACTTCACGGCCTTGCTACTTTGACCCTTATCACTCTTACCCGTTAGACAAGTCTCTAACACCGCCCAGTCAAGCTCAAAGACGTACACAGCCTCCGGCAAATCTTTCTCTCTACGCAGCTCAGGATGAAGCTGTGCAAAAGTCCCTAATCTCATACGTCCTCGTACGAACAGCCCAGCCGTACGTCCAGGATGAAATCTCGCATCACCAGAGTCAGTCCGGTAATCAACCGAAAGTCCCAGATTGTCGAACACACACTCCAAGATACCCTTAGCCTCATACCAAGTCATCGGTGTCTCCTTGTTACTAGTTACCCACCGGCCTCTACGTGCATCTCCACCAACAATTCCTGAGATCTTGATTGATTCGATTGGATCTCCGTCTGGATTACCTTCTGGTTTATTAAATACTGTTCCAATCTCAAACGCATTTAGCGGACCGTTACCTTGATTGATATTTAGCTCAAAAGCATCAATTAACCCGTCTATGAGATCGATTCTCAGCGCTGAATATTCAGTAAATAGTGGATTTGCAATCACTACCTGGCGATCGGAGTCAGGGCTAGTGAGAGAATAGTGAATCGCCTCTGTTAGCCCTGCTCCTCGAAAAGAGGCTCGCAGCCGTCTAGACAGTGCTGCTCCCGGGGAAAGATAGCCGCGAGAGGTCTGACTAGGTAGCGTATTCGCAAAGCGATCATAGCCATAGAGTCTAGCCACTTCTTCGATTAAATCGATCTCCCGTTCTAGGTCGCGATAGCGATAGGGTGGAACTTCTACAGTCCAGGTATCCTCATCGGTTGCAGTCGCTTTGCAGCCTAGCTTGTCCAACAAAGATTCGACGATTGTTACGTCTAGCGATTTGTTGGTTCCATTTTCAACAACCTGCCCTAGAATCTGATTAATTCGGCTCAGGCGCAGCGAGACTTCTCTAGTCGGAGAAATGTTGCCAATCTCTGTGCGATCTTCTCCTTGTGCGGATAGCGTCGCATTAGCGGTGCTAATGAAAAGCTGTACGGCGCGATCGCGTGCCAGCTTCAGCTCAGCCGGATTCACCCCGCGCTCATACCGAGCCGATGCCTCCGTCCGTAGTCCCTGCGATCTAGCCGACTTACGAATCGCCGCCGCATCGAAATAAGCCGCTTCTAGAAATACTCTTTTAGTGGTGTCTACTACTTCTGTTTCAGCGCCGCCCATCACGCCCGCCAAAGCAACCGGCACATCGTTCGCTGTGATCAGCAGTGTCTGCGCCGCCATCTGCCGCTCCTGATCGTCTAGCGTTACCAGTGACTCAGCGTCTGCTGCGTAGCGAACGCTTACCGTCAGCGAGTCCTGCTTGCCAGCCGTCTTCAGCCGATCGAGATCAAAAGCATGCAGCGGCTGACCCCACTCCAACAAGACGTAGTTTGTCACATCCACCACGTTGTTGATTGCCCGAGTGCCTGCTGCAATCAATCGCTGCTGTAGCCAGCTCGGTGAAGGTCCAATCTCAATTCCCTCCAAAACGCTGCCCATATATATAGGACAGGCTTTTGGATCGCTCAGCGCGATACTCACGTCGCTCAGCGCTGTTTTACTTCCTGCTACGTTCTCTGAAACCGGCAATTTCAGTGGATTTCCGGTGATTGCCGAAATCTCTCTAGCAATTCCCACCATACTCAGCGCATCGGCGCGGTTTGCCGTCGAGCTCACGTCTAGAACAAAGTCGTCTAGTCCCAGCAGCGGCCTTACGTCTTGACCAACTGCAATTTCTCCTCGCTCGAATTGCTGCTCATCAAAAATGTAAATACCTTCTGACTCTCTAGCTAGGCCCAACTCCGACAAGGAACAAATCATTCCCGCTGATGCTACGCCCCTCAGTTCTCGCGGCTTGATCTTCAAATCCACTCTAGGCAGATAGCTGTCGACCGTTGCCACAGGCACACACATATCTGCGCCCACGTTCGCCGCTCCGCAGACGATGGTCGAATTTTCTGCTGCGCCAATATCAACCGTGCACACGCTCAGCTTTTCGGCATCTGGATGAGGCGATCTAGCCACCACTCGGCCTACCACCACGCCATCGGCCCAGCTCCGTCGGTCCTCAATATCTTCTACCTCAAAGCCTGCCATCGTCAGCGCCTCAGCTAGCTCCTCCGGTGAAAAGTCAAATTCGACAAGCTCTTTAAGCCAGCTAACAGAAACACGCATTATCAAATCGACGCCCAGGCGCTTTCTAGAAAAATAATCAGGCCATCAGCACTCTTAGCGAACGCGGTATCCAGCCCCGCTTTATCCTACTACGCTTATCTCCCTCTGCGCCCCCACTCTCCACTACCTACGCCTGACTCTCTAATCGCAGCCGAAGTCCCGGTGACTGAGCGTAGCCGAAGTCCCGACTTACAGAACGGGCATACTCAGAACACGCTCAGACGCAATCTTTCAATGACCTACTGCATCACGACCGGCTGCCCTCATCCCAAGAACGCTAACGCCGCTCAATTTTGCAAAAGCTGCGGTGGCAAGCTGTGGATACGCGATCGCTATAGAGTCCTGGGAGCGCTCGGGCGCGGCGGCTTTGGTGCGACCTTCCTAGCTCGCGACCAGCTGCTGCCCGGCTGTCCCCCCTGCGTGATCAAACAGCTACGCCCCACGACAGATGTCCCTAGTCTGCTAGACATGGCCCGCGATCTCTTTCAAAGAGAGGCCAATATTCTTGGCAAGATTGGCAACCATCCCCAGCTGCCCAGACTGCTCGACTATTTCGAGATGACCAAAGAGTTCTATCTCGTACAGGAATACGTCAGCGGCTCTACCCTGCAAAAGGAAGTGAAAAAGTATGGTCCTTTTACAGAAGTCAGCGTTAAACAATTCCTCAACGAAATTCTGCCTGTCATCCAGTACATCCACAGCCATCAGATCATTCATCGAGACATCAAACCTGCCAACTTGATTCGCCGCGAACAAGATCAGCAGCTCGTCATGATCGACTTTGGTGCGGTCAAAGACAAAGTCAGCCAGCCCAAAGTCGACCCGAGCGATCAAACTGCACTCACTGCCTACGCGATTGGGACTCCTGGCTACGCGCCACCAGAGCAAATGGCAATGCGCCCCGTCTATGCGAGCGATCTATACGCGATTGGCGTCACCTGCGTCTACCTGCTCACAGGCGTCTCGCCAAAAGATCTGCCCTACAACCCCCAAAGCGGCGAACTGCGCTGGCAAGAACGAGTTTCAGTTAGCAGCCACTTTGCTAAAGTTCTAACCAAACTGCTCGATATCTCAGTGCATAGTCGCTATCAAATGGCAGAAGACGTCATGAAAGATCTAGATATCGAACCCTATCTAGAAAGCCTGTCGCAAAACCTGTCCTTTGCTACCGCTGGGCAGGTAGCCGCCAATCAAGAGAAGACCCAAGAACCTGCAAACCGCATATCGCCTTCTTCTCGGATGGCAGCAGCTATTCGAGCTAGAAAAGAACGCCGTGTCAAAAATGATTCCAGCTATAAAGGCGTGGACCGACGCCGCAGTAAAAAGCATACTGCACAGTCCTTGCAAGATGCCTATGCAAGAGGCCAGCGCGACTTTTCTGATCAGGTTCTTACCCAGCTCGATCTCCCTAGACAAGTCCTGGCGGAAGCTCGGTTTGCAAAAGCCAACCTGCGCAAGGTCAACCTGACTGGAGCTGATCTATCTAGTACAAACTTAGGTCAGGCTAATCTGATGGGGGCCACCCTCAAAAATGCAAAACTAGTCGGAGCTTATCTAGCGAATGCAAACTTATCAGGCGCTGATATGCGAGGAGCTAATCTTAATAGAGCTAACTTAGAAGCTGCTAATTTGAAGGGTGCCAACCTTTGCGGGGCAGATCTGACAGGAGCCACTGTGAACGAAACTCAACTAGCTACTGCTCGCACCAACTGGTCCACAATCCACGTCAACGGACGGCGAAGCATAATGCAGTGAAGATCTCGTCAAGATCTCTGACAAAATTACTGGCTAGACCGCTACACTAGCTTTAGTAGCCTATTGAGGAAAGTCTGGACATGTTTGTTGATGAGCTCAGCCCGTTTATAAGAGAGCTTGCCCGCCAGCCAGTCGCTTTTTGCGGTGGCTTTTTCTCTGGTTTATTCCGGCTAGATCTAACCGAAGACCCAGTAAAAAGCTGGCTGAATAAACAAGGGGCTACACCGACAGCTGCCAATAATAGCGGCGGCACTAACCCGTCTAATCCGCCGGGACCGCAGTCGATCGACATCGACTAGATTTTGACTAGATCGAAACCAAGCTATTCATCCAGCCTAGGACTTTGCGAATTACCCTAGCTGGACTGCTGATATCTTTGAGACTGCCATCTTCTGCTAGGCTGCGAGCGATTGTGTAGTCGGCGATCGCTCGGTTCCAGTGCCCTCGAAGGTGATAGGTGCGACCTCTTTCAGAGTAGAGAGTGGCGCTTTGTGGCCTAAAAAATATAGCAATGTCTAGACACAGAAGCGCTTCTTCGTAGTCATTGAGCTCTCTGAAGGTAATGGCTTGGTTCAAACGGGCCCGAATGTTCAAAGGATTGAGATCGATGGCTTGATCATAATCGGCGATCGCATCCGCCCAGTTTTGTCGCTTTGCATGTAGGTTAGCGCGATTGCTATAGGCTTGATCGAGTTCGGGGTTTAGCTGTATGGCCTTGTTGTAATCAGCCATCGCCTCGTCATAGCGCTGTAGGTGGCTATACGTCAGCCCTCGATTCACAAAGTTGTTTGGATTGTCGAGCTCATAGGCTATCAGCTGATCGAGAATCTTGATGGCAGTGACATAGTTACCCTGTCTAACCTCATACTGGGCTCGCTGTTGCAGCAGTAAGTTAGCATCTGAGCGTGATAGCCAGCTATCAATATTGAAGCGACGAGCAGATTGTGCTGAGCGTTTCTTTGAACCTTTACTGTGAGCGACTGCTACAACTGCTTTCAGCTTTGATGAGTACCTCGCTAGATAGTCAAACCTGCCTTGGAACGGTTCTGTGTACTGCATGAACTGAATCTCCTAGGAGGTTAAGCATCGACCTTGGTGTAATAGTCCCACGGGCTCACTAAGATCTAAACCGAGAAAAGACGTAGAGATAGGATCACTACCCTCAAAGCAAAGTTGATATGTACGTACAAGTACTGAGGAAAGTGGCTGTTTGTACAGTGTTAAGGATTGTTTTGATTGAGTACTGACTAAGCTACTGTCGGATTCTACGGATGTCTTTACCTCCGCATAGCAAAAGAGACAGCCCTTTATTGACAAGGACTGTCTCTTTTCAATCTATTTGGCTGTGGTTGGTTCTGCTATGGCTTGTTTTATGGCGAATGGGCTAGCTAAAGCCTGCTCAATCAGCTGAAACTATTTCAATCAGCAACAACGTTTCATCAGAGAAACTTCTATCTGAAGCCGACAGATGCCTGCCATACAAATGCTAACAGTAAGAAGAAAATGGGCAGAACAGGCAGAACGTCGATCAAGGGACCAAAGGCGCGGTAGGCTTCGGGTAGCTCTGCCACCAGCAATGCAACATCCATATACCGGGTATCTCCAAATACTTATGTGTAGTTATTAGTACTTTATCACGATACAGCAAACGCCATCTCAGTTCGGCTACGGTTTAGCCACGGTTCAGCCACGGTTCAGCCACGGTGCGAACTCATCAGCGAAAGTATCTTGCAAAATGGCGCTGCGAATAGCACTGGTAAATCCAATCAGTTCAGTAATGTTGTGAATGGAAAGCAGCGTATAGGCCAGCATCTCTTTAGCGTGGATGAGATGGCAAAGATAGGCTCTAGTAAAGTTTTGGCAGGTGTAGCAAGGGCAGTGCGCATCCATTGGGCTCAGATCCCGGCGAAACTGGGCGTTTTTCAAGTTCCACCGCTCGCCTTTAACGAGTGCTGCCCCATGACGAGCCAACCTAGTAGGGATTACACAGTCAAATAGATCGACACCTGCTGCGATCGCCTGTGCCATCTCTCTATACGTACCGACACCCATTAGGTAGCGCGGCTTATCTTCTGGCAGTAGCGGTGTCGTCGCCTGCACAATCTTTTCAATTAGCTCAGGCGGCTCACCAACGCTCACCCCCCCAATTGCATAGCCCGGTAAATCTAGCGCCGCTAGGTCCTCAGCCGCCGCCGAGCGCAGATCTAGATACGTCCCTCCTTGCACAATGCCAAATAGCGCTTGATCTGATCTTTGATGGGCGTTGATACAGCGCTTTAGCCAGCGATAGGTCCGATCCGTTGCACTTACGACAGCTTCTCTAGTCGCGGGATAGGGGGGGCATTCATCAAACGCCATGATCACATCAGCGCCTAGCGCATTCTGAATCTCTATCGATCGCTCCGGTGGCATCTCGATAATTCGACCGTCACGAGGCGAGCGAAAAGTAGCGCCTTCGTCGGTGACTGTTCTCATCTCACTTAGGCTAAAGACCTGGAAACCACCAGAATCGGTGAGCATAGGTCCATGCCAGTTCATAAACTGATGAACCCCCCCTGCTTCGGCAACAAGATCTTCGCCTGGCTGTAGATGCAGGTGGTAGGTATTCGCTAATACCATCTCCGCCTGACAATCCTTGAGCTGCGCTGGAGTCACCGTTTTGACGTTAGCCAGTGTGCCAACCGGCATAAACCTGGGCGTATGAACCAGGCCGTGCGGTGTATGGAACAGTCCAGCTCTGGCCTTAGTGCAACTGCACTTAGCCTGGAGCTGATAGGTAAAATTGCTTAAACTAGGAGAGTTTGAATCAGCGACTGTTCTAGGTGCTGCTGGTGGCGTTAGTCCGGGCTTTATTCTAGGCGTTATCCCAGATTCGAACGAGCTAGAATCGCCAGCTGATGGAGTTGTCAATGGAGGTTGTTCCGTTCGTCGTCTATGGAGGCATCCCAGCTAGCCGAGAGCGCTTCGGTGACGATAGCTTCTAGCGCAGCTACGTCAATCTCTTGATCGGTGCGATCGCCATAAACCTGAGAGATAGGGGTCAGACACAAGCAGCGGTTGTCTTGGACTAGCGCGAAGCTGGTATCTTTTCCAGAGGTGACTATCTCTATGTAGTCAAAGCTATCAACATTTATATAGAGGCTACGATTGGCCACTAGTGTAGCCTGGTGAGGGTCGGCAAAGGTCTCTATGATGCAGCCCTCGCCGATGCTAGTAATTTCGCTATCTTGACGGTGAATGTAGCGAACATGCCGAAGGTCTTTCAGCAGCCTTAGCATGTCTGCCTTGTGAACGACGATGCCATTATCGATAATGCACGGTGCGGGAAAATCGTTAGAGGAATTGTGGTTCATTAGAAAGGCTTCACTGGTGCCGATAATCGACTCGATTAAGCGGAAAAATTGTGAAGATAATCCTCACAATCCAACAATACTTCCTAACAATAGTCGAATTTTTAAAGTTTGCAATACTCGATATGCAAGATCGGAAATTGCTTTATCCAAAGGATGAAATCTTTATCGTCTAGTCATCAATTTACTATTGTCAAAACATGCATCAGATCACTGATCTATCAAGCAACTAGATGGTAAAGAAAGTTCCTTCAAAGACCGTTCTCAAAGACAGACTAATCAGCAAGACAAACCTCACTAAAAAGGTTGAGTCACTGTTTCGATAGGTAATACTTCGGTGGATAATTCAAATTGATAATTTGGTTTAATCAGTGACTCAACCTGTATGGGGAAGCTCCTCGAAAGGGTGAAATTATTCAGAAATAAAGATTAGGTCATGAAGGGAGTTAACTCCGTAAGCCGCCGCCTTTGCCAACTGCTATCGAGCTGGCATGCTGCGCTGATGTTCTACACGTGTTTACCCATTCCTCCGAGCTGGCCATTAGAATTTCGCTGGATTGCTTGCTGGGTGCCTTGGGTAGGAGGTGTGATTGGAGGGATTCTAGCTGGGATAGACTGGTTGCTGGCGATCGCACATTTTCCATCCACAGTTGCTAGCGCGCTAGTCGTTGTTCTCGGTATCGGTTTAACCGGTGGTTTACATATAGATGGCGTGATGGACACTGCCGACGGCCTAGCTGTTCTAGATAAAGACCGCCGCCTAGCAGTTATGGCAGATAGCCGAACGGGCGCATTTGGAGGGATGGCTGTGGTTGCGCTTCTGCTTCTCAAAGTAATAGCGCTAGCCGCGATTACTCAGCATCGAGGATTTGTTCTCATTGCGGTATCTGTGTGGGGACGGTGGGCACAGCAGTGGGCGATTGCTGCCTATCCTTATCTCAAAAAAGAAGGTAAAGGCGCATTTCACAAGCTGGCTCTACCCACTTGGCGCTCTGCCTTACCAAACTTGCTGTTAATTATGCTGCTAAGTCTAAGCGTAGGGCTGATAGGATGGTTGCCTATGATGCTACTGATCAAAACCACAGTAGGCGGTCTGCTCCTTGCAGGACTAGCTAGTTACTACTTCTATAGACAGCTAGGCGGTCATACGGGCGATACCTATGGGGCGGTCGTAGAGTGGACCGAAGCCTTGATGCTGTGCGTTTTGTCAGCAGGGCAGATGTCCTGATTTACTTGCATGTGCCATACATACCATGCACTATATTTTGCGCGACCCAGTTTGTGCGCTCCCACAAAATTTTCATCTCACAGGCAAAAATTATGGACAATTCTTCTCGAGTCGAACAGGTCACCGGTCAAGCTATGCCGCTGGTTGGCAATGATATCGATACCGATCGCATTATTCCAGCTCGGTTCTTACGAGCGGTTACCTTTGACGGACTCGGCGAACAGGTTTTTACAGACGACCGGCAGCAGCAGTCGAATCATCCATTCAACCAGGCGCAGTATCAGAACGCGAAGTTGTTGGTTGTCAATCGCAATTTTGGCTGCGGCTCTTCGCGTGAGCATGCGCCCCAGGCGATTGCTCGCTGGGGAATTGAAGCTTTAATCGGCGAAAGTTTTGCTGAGATTTTCTTTGGAAACTGCGTTGCTATGGGTATCCCCTGCGTCACTGCCACTGGTGATAATATCAGCGCTCTGCAAACGGCGATTGCTAACGACCCCACTGTCGAAGTCACTTTGGATCTAGATACGCTGAGCATAGTGGCCAAAGATCTGACGATTCCGGTTGAGATTGGGACGGGTCCAAGACAGATGTTTTTGAATGGAACCTGGGATGCCTGCGGACAGCTAGTAGCGCAGGCGGCGGCGATCGCCGAGACCTCCAAGCGTTTGCCTTATGTGAGCTGGGCGAGTTAGAAGCAACTACTTCACCACTTTGAGTAGGGATTCTTCACTAGGCTAGCGTTATAGTATTTGGCCTGGCCCGAAACTTCTGCGCCTATCCACTCGGGCAGATCAACGCTCTGAGACTCGCTGGTTAGCTCTACCTCGGCGATGACTAGTCCTGCGTTTTCTCCTTTAAACTCGTCTATCTCCCAAACTAGCTCGCCAATAGGCAGTCGATAGCGAACTTTTTCGATGAGCGGCTGTATGCAGAGCGTTTCTAGTATCTCTCTAGCGTCGGTCACCGGAATAGGATATTCAAACTCAGCGCGGCTAAGTCCATTCGCTGGCCCTTTAATAGTTAGATAGCCCTGATCACCTGCGATGCGAGCGCGAACGCTTTGACCTGGCTTTGCAGTAGTGATATACCCCTGGCAGTAAGGCTTGCCAACAGCACCAGAGCGCCATCCGTCGGAGCTCACTAGAAATTTTCGCTCTATTTCTTTGGCCATCGGGCTATTGACTTCTAGCGACTGCTAGCTAGTTGAGGTACAAGAAGACTTCAATCTCGTTGGCGGTGGGTAAGGCGGCGATCGCACCTTGTCTAGTCGTCGTCAGCGCACCGGTTGCACTAGCATAGGTCACCATCTGTCTAGCCACCACCTCATCCGCCAAACCGGCCACACCCTGACGCATTAGCTGATGGACAAATCCAGCGGTAAAAGCGTCCCCTGCGCCAGTAGTATCTTCTACATCGATATCAAACGCCGACACGCTACCGACATTTCCTTTTAGCCAGTACTCACAGCCATTTAGTCCAGCGGTGACCAAGACGCCCTGCAATTTGGGTAGCTGCTGGGCGATCGCCTTGGCCGAGCCTGTCCCGAATAGCCACTCCGCCTCGTCCTCAGAAACTTTAAGAAACTGAGTGAACTTTAGCAGCTCGTAGATTCTACCGGGTGCTTCGGCTGGCAACGGCCAAAACATTGGCCGCCAGTTGACATCTACTAGAACTGTAGCCCCTTCTGCTAAGGCAATCTCTACCGCCCTTTCTACTGCCTGGCGAGTATCGGTATAGGCAAGAGAAAGCGTTCCCAAAATTAGAAAGTTAGTCTTGAACAGGGCAGGCTCTAGGGCATCGGCAAAAAGATGCGCATCGGCAAAGTTGGCTGGATCGGCTTCACTAAAGCCAGCAAAGGTGCGATCGCCCGATTTGTCGCTAGTCATATAGACCTGCCGGGTCGGTGCTTTTACTCTACGCTGCACTCCCTGGCATCCCACTCCCATATCGGCTAGAAGCCGAACGAGTGCTATTCCCCAAGCGTCTTCTCCAACTGCACCGACAAAATCAACCGAGTTCCCAAGCTTAGCTAGGCCGCAAGCAACATTCGCAGGTGCTCCACCAGGCAGCGGCAACCAGCTATCAACTTGATGTTTAGGCACGCCTCGCCTTTTTGCAAAGCAGTCTACTAAGATCTCACCTAGACATACAGCATGGTTCACAGCGGTTCAAATTTTAGTCATCCTAGTTCTAGCTACTCTCTATCACTACTGGGTTAGTTAGCCTAGAATAGCGTTAGCCTTCTATTTTAACCTTCTTAGCACGTACTCTGAGATGTCTTCTAAGGCCTGACGCGACGCTGATGGCGGTAGCGTACTAAGGCACTCAATCGCATGATGAACATGCGTTTTAGCCAGCACTCTAGAACGCTCAATTCCTTGACTGTTATTGACTAGATCGACTGCCTGCTCAAAGTCTTCTGGCTCAGAAAACTCTCGCTCGATTAGTGTCTTTAGATAGGGCACTTCTTCCATGGCATAGAGCACAGGTGCAGTCAGGTTTCCACTGAGCAAATCGGAGCCAGCTGGCTTACCTAGAACCTCGTCAGAGCCGGTGAAGTCTAGAATGTCGTCTCTGACCTGATAGGCTAGCCCCAAGCTACGGCCAAACTGATAGAGATTTTCTGCCGTCTCGCCTGGAACTTCGCTCAAAACGCCTACAGCTTTAGAGCTGTTAGCAATTAGCGTCGCTGTTTTGTAATAGCTCTTCTCTAAGTAGGCGTCTATTGTCAGCGTTGTATCAAAATGCTTTAGACCCTGGCGAATCTCTCCTTCAGCTAGGTCCATAATTACCCTAGAAAGCAGCTTCACAACCTCTAGATTATCTAGGTTCGCTAGATACCAAGAGGACTGAGCAAAAAGAAAATCTCCAGCTAGGATAGCTACCTTATTGCCGAATCGACTATGGACAGTATCTACACCCCGTCTAGTTGCTGATTCATCGACCACGTCGTCGTGAACAAGACTAGCCGTGTGAATCATCTCTGTAATTTCAGCGAGGCGACGGTGACGGTTAGTGATGCCTTGATTAGGTTGAGTGGCTCTCGCTAGTAACAGCACAATAGCAGGACGGATGCGCTTTCCACCTGCACCAAAAAGGTGTTCGGCGGCAGCGTAGAGTATTTTGTGGCGAGCTCCTACAAGATTCTTAAGATTGTCAGTAAGGAGCGCCAGATCGGCTTCTACAGGTAGAAAAAGGGAGGTGACTGAGGTCATGGAAAGCGCGACTCAGGCGGATTAAGTTACGAAGTTTTAAGTTGTCTGTTTTTATTCTAAGCTATTGTGCTGGGAAAGGAGCGAGTCCCGTTAGACGAAACTGGACTGTAGACCTGCTGTGATAAATCCATCCTCTATGACGGACGCAGCTCCTGACTTGTTTTTGGCACCTGAAGATAGCCACCACGAAAGATTCTAGATTCTGAAATATCTGTCCTCAGAAAACCTACCAATTTCTGAAATCTTATGTTAATCTAAAGACAATAAGATTTTCCGTCAAAGAACCTAGCAACACTCATAGGTTGTTCTTGACCAGGTGTCAGCTGCATGGCTGAATCTAACCATCGAGAAGGTTTTTCCCTGAAAGTTGGCTTCAGTCTTATCTGAGTCTGCAAGCTTAATCTCTTAGCGTGCTTAATCTCCTGGCTTGAGAGTAGTCCTCAGCAAGCCTTAGGGACTAACGGTTTTGTGTTTTTAAGCTACAAATCAGTTTCTAGACTACGAAATAGCTCTAAGCCGTCCGTCGAGGTCTCCTTTAAAAGAGCGGTGTAGAGCAAGACTTTGATTTTGGGTTTGCCAAGGCATCAATCTTCATATTTGCCAATCCGTCAGAGGAAATTTGGTAGGTATGCAGATTGCTACTCGGTTATCTTCAGTGCGATCTTCATCGAAAGCAACGCCTACTAAAGGCTACCGCTTTGAAAGATTGTGCATTCTTCTAATATTTCAATGTTCATCTCACTGTGCTTGCCATGCTGCACCTTTCTAGCGCTAACCCGATTGCAATTGTTCTGCCTGCCTCAGTTTATTTGTTTGTCGTCTACTTGTTCATGATGTTTATGAGTACGGGTGCATCGGACACTTAGTAGTCCTTAGCTTCCTAGTATTTAACTCTAGGCATATATTCGGGCGTACCCGGCTGTAGGTGTATGTGCAGGTGTATATCCAGAGATAGATATTTCAGAATACACTTTTCTGATATGCGCTTGTCGCCCACTGGGTGACAAGCGCATTTTTTATCAGCCGCTTCTGTGCATCTTGTTTTTAGAAAGCCGTTGCTTGGAAGCTGTTATCAGGAGGCTACTGATGGGCTACTGATACTAGGAAGCTGTATGGATCGCCTCTAAGACTGCCACTTCTAGGGTCTCTACAGAGACCTGTCCAACTTGGGGCTGATAGCCTAACCACTGCCGCGAAACTTGAGCAAACTTCAGCGGGTCGCCGCTCACGTAAAATTCGGTAGGCGCAGCGCCTGTTTTGACCGTTTCTAGATTGTTTAGCCCTAGGATCTCGAGCTCCTGCGCGGCGGCAGCGCTTAAATGCTTTGCTGGATCAACTAGCTTGATAGTATCGGGCAGAATTTGTCTAAAGACGGGTGCTAGGTGAGGATAGTGAGTACAGCCATAGACTAGGGTATCTATGCCCGCTTCAATCAAAGGCTCTAGGTAGCGTTTGGCGACTGCTAGTGTGTAAGGATCTTGAATGCGATCGCTCTCAATCAACGGCACAAATTCCTGACAGCCTACCTGCCAAACTTTGATCGTTGCATCAATCTCTTGAACAGCGTGCAGGTAGGCATCGCTTTTGGCCGTTGCCTCGGTTGAAATAACGCCAATACGCTTCCCTGCTTTAACTGCGCCGCGTGCGCCCGGCAGGATGATGCCCAATATTGGAATAGGAAATTCTGAGCGCACTTCTTCTAAAACTAGAGCTGAACTCGTATTACAGGCCATGATGATCATCTTCACATCTAGGCTGATCATCCAGGCAATAATCTCACGAACGAATCTCAGTATCTCACTTTTAGAACGGTTGCCATAAGGCACCCTAGCAGTATCCCCAAAATAGACAATTGCTTCTGTCGGTAAACAGGCACGAAGCTCGCGAAGTACCGTTAACCCACCTACGCCACTATCAAAAACGCCAATTCTAGAATTAGAGCGTGGCTTGATCGAGAGGGCTGGGATGCTCATAAGTAAAAATACTCAGTTCGTTAAGTGAACAAATGTTCTCTAGAGTTTAGTAGGATTTGGAAACTTTACCAGCACTATTTATAGCTTTGCAGGAAGCATTTGAGACAAAGCAGCTTTTTATACCTCTACTGGAGAATACCTTCAAACCACCCACCGAGACGAGATACGGCTGCTATTGCCTTTTGCTATCAGCCTGCACTGTCAGAAGCAACTTGACTATCAAAGATTCCACCCAGATTATGCACAAATCACTATACTTTCCCAATACACTTCATGGAGAGATCGCCTAAGAAGCTTTCTCCGTGTATATACGGATTAGACAGGGAAATTTTGGTAAGTAAAGCAACTTGGAAAAAGCATCTACAGGCTATTAGTTCTAGATCAGGCAAAACATAGCTCATCTATATAGACAAACCTAACCGCCAACTTTCAGAATAAAAAAAACGAAATCAAACAAAACTAGATTCGCGTTGGACCGAGTTTGTTTGAGACCTACAAGGGCAGATATTCCTGATGCAGTGGGCCGTCTGCCATCATAAAGCCCCTTCGAGCAGTAGCGCTCCGGGCTTGCAGACACTTTGGCTTGTAGCGCTGTAGCTTACTGGCGCTACGTTTGGCTTGGAAAGACGATACTAAGACTCGGCCATATCGATAGAAGTCACGGCTGCAGAGGTATCTGCTGGAGATACTTCTGTACCTGCTGAAGCAGCCTCTAGCACGCTGCCGTCGTCATCACTGCTATCAAAGACTAGTCTCAGCAGCGGTGGCGCGATGAAGGTTGTCACAATCACCATAACGATGATGGCTGCGTCTAGCGACTCAGATAAAACGCCACTGGCTGCGCCAACACCTGCAAATACTAGGCCAACTTCTCCCCTTGGAATCATGCCAAACCCGATCGCTAGACGATTAATGCCCGGCTGTCCGAATACAGCAAACCCAGTAACTGTCTTGCCCAAGATAGCAATCACTACCAGGAAAGACGCAATAATCAGCCCTTCTCGGTTAGCAGGCTCTAGCGGGTTCAGTACGCTAATATCTGTCTGCGCCCCGACTGTCACAAAAAAGACCGGCACTAGCATATCGGCAATAGGTGTAATTTGCTCTTCCAGCTCACGCCTTTTAGAAGTCTCTGCCAAAATCAATCCGGCCGCGAACGCGCCTAGGATAGTTTCCAGTTGAATTGCGGCTGCAATGTATGAAAGTATGAACGCAAAGATTAGAGAGCTGATAATCAACTGGCCTCTAGTCTGTAGCTGATCTACCAAAGAGACAAACAGCGGACTCAGCAGTCGTCCGATAAAAATAGACCCGACTAAAAAAGCAGCCGCACCCAAAACCAGATAAACCACGTTCAAGATTTCGATCTCTCCAGTCTTGGCCAAACTCGCTACCACCGCGAGAACAATGATGCCAAGGACATCATCTAGTACCGCTGCTCCAATAATAATTTGTCCTTCTTTAGAGCTAAGCTGTTGCATCTCGGCTAGGACCTTAGCAGTGATCCCAATGCTCGTCGCTGTTAGCGCTGCCCCTGCAAACACCGCTGGAATCGTCTCGACTCCAAAGAACAGCACTAGACCTGCTGTGCCTGCAACAAAAGGCACTACTACGCCCACAACGGCCACAACGGCAGCCTGTGGTCCCACTCGAATCAGTTCTTTGAGATCTGACTCTAGACCGATCTCGAATAGCAGGATAATTACGCCTAGTTCGGCTAATACTGAGAGCGCTTCACTCTCACCGCTGAACACCAGTCTTAAGCTTTCTGGATCTAGATCCGCTGTCATCTGAATAATATTCATCAGCGCGGAGGTCGGCATTTCTCCGCCTTCGGGAAAAACGATCAGATGCAGAGCCGAAACGCCAACGACTACTCCTCCAACTAGTTCACCTAGTACCGAAGGTAGATTGAGCCGGGCACAGAGCTCACCACCAACCTTTGCCGCAATAAAAACGGTGATCAAACTTAGTAGTACGCCTGCTATCACAAATGAGCCAATTTCTGCCTCATCGACTTCTGCTAGAAGAGGGATTGCATCTGTCCATGGCCCATGCCATAGCAAATTGTGGAATGAGATAGGCCATCCAATAGGATCAATCATGCTGTATTGCGGCAACTCGTCGTAGTCTAATTTACAGGAGTGCCATACCTATATTTTGTTCATTTGGTCATATGCTGCATTTCCAATTGACATAGGGTTGCCAGTAACGGATGTAGATAAGTAAATGCTTCAGCCGAATACTCTATGCTTTAGCGATGGCATTTGACGACGAACCTGCTCTAGGCGAGAGGGATTAATTTCTGCGATCGCCATCCCCACAGTGTCCCCTGCATCTGCAAGCGTAATTCCCCAAGGATCGATAATCATCGCATGACCGTGCGACTGTCGACGGGCATTGTGAAAGCCAGTCTGAGCAGGCGCAATTACATAACAAGTATTCTCAATCGCACGAGCTTGCAAAAGCACCTGCCAGTGGTCCTTGCCGGTGAAGGCCGTAAACGCCGCAGGCACAATTAGCACCTCTGCGCCTGCCTTAGATAGCTGACGATACAATTCGGGAAAGCGAACGTCGTAGCACACAGAGATACCTAGCTGTCCAAGTCGGTCGGAGCGATGGACTTCTGGCATAGCGTTACCAGAGGTCACGCGAGCAGACTCTTGATAGGTATTACCATCGGGCAGATTAACGTCAAATAGATGAACCTTTTCATAGCGTAAAAGCTCTTCGCCGTTGGCGTTGACAAGAATAGCCGTGTTGTAAGTTCGGCTATCGGGAGAAGGTACCGGATAGCCACCCCCTAGCAAAGTAATGCGATAGCGCTGAGCCATCGTCTTAATAAATTTTTCACTAGCGGCTCGAATCTCTTCGGATTGAGAAAACTTAGCCTCCTCATCGCCTAGAAACGAGAAGTTCTCGGGCAGTGTGACTAGCTCTGCGCCTCGGCGAGCCGCCAGATCAATTAGCTCTTCTGCCTGCGCCAGATTTTTGTTCAAGTCAGGCACGCTGGTCATCTGTAGTGCAGCTGCCAAATAGGGCTTCATAAACTTCTATAGCTAATAGAACAGATTTACAATTGTAGAGGCTAGGTTGCACATCATTCGAGCCCTTTACAGTAGCCGCAAACTGCTGCTCAAGCTACGCTCAGTTAAAGCTTGACAAAGGGCTGTTCTTTCAG
This sequence comes from uncultured cyanobacterium, assembly GCA_963772185.1. Taxonomy (GTDB): domain Bacteria; phylum Cyanobacteriota; class Cyanobacteriia; order Phormidesmidales; family Phormidesmidaceae; genus Phormidesmis. Next base: position 114,033 of record CAVYWR010000037.1, read on the forward strand.
CGAGGATGGTTGTTCGTGAAAATGCTCGAACAAGGTAAAAAGGTTTGATTCTAGTCAAGAAAAGTTGGCTGGTAGAAACCTACCTCTACGGCGATTAAGAGTGAGAACAAAAAGACTATGGCGTACGCAATTATCGCAGCAGGCGGTACTCAAATCAGAGTTGAGCCTGGCCGGTTTTACGACATCAACCGACTACCGATGGATGCAGATGAAAAGATTACAATCGACCAGGTTTTGATGGTTGAAGACGGTGGCGAAGTCAGTGTGGGTCGCCCGCTAGTAGAAGGCGCTTCAGTCAGTGGCACGATTGTCAGCCATCTACGGGGCAAGAAAGTCATCGTCTATAAGATGCAGCCGAAGAAGAAGACGCGCAAAAAGCAGGGACACCGCCAAGATCTCACTAGGGTAATGATTGATTCGATCACAGTGGGCGGCAGAACTATCTCCATGAGCAGTGATGAATCAACGGCCAAGGTGTCAGATAGCGTCAAAGAGTTAGATGACAGCGATTCAGAAGAGTAGCGGTTGGGCCTCTCTACATCAGTCTATTGCTGGTGGGCTATTGCTGGTGGGCTTAACAGTGAGTGTGTTCTAGAATAGATAAATCCAATCTAGAGCTAGCTCGACGATTAGTTTAGAAATGTCAGTTTAGGAATACAGGAGTTCTAAGAACGATGGCTCATAAGAAAGGTACCGGTAGTACTAGAAACGGTCGCGACTCTAACGCTCAGCGACTAGGTGTGAAAAAGTACGGCGGTGAAGCTGTAATCGCAGGCAACATTCTTGTCCGTCAAAGAGGGACTAAGTATCACGTGGGTGAGAACGTGGGTATCGGCGGCGACGATACTTTGTTTGCGCTGATTGATGGCGTGGTGAAGTTTGAGCGTAAGGGCAAGAGTCGGAAGAAAATTAGCGTCTACCCGGTAGCTGTCTAGGATGAAGTCTTGTCAACTACAGCTGAAAACTACGGTTTAGAACCACAGCTTAGAAGTAGGCGATAAAGCTGTGAAGTAGAAACTAGATAAAGCTCGCTACCTTTGATTAGGTAGCGAGCTTTATGTTTTATTCTTATCTAGTGCACTAACAACTACGGTCCCTACCAATTCCCTGAAAAGCTAATCCCGCTGGTGGGTGTGAATATTCTGTTAGGCAAACCACTGCGTGTATACGGGAATGGACAAAACATAAGAGACTGGCTGCACCTGATGGATCACTGGGTAGCTTTAGAGAAACTATTACAGGTGGCTAAACCCGGAGTTCTCTATGATATCGGCGGCAACAGCCAGATCAAAAATCTCGATATTGTCTACTGGCTATGCGCTCTGGTTGAGGAACTTACCGAAGACTTATCCCGTCCTCCTCAGGATTTGATTACATTTATCGCAGATCGACCAGGGTACAATCGGCGCTAGGCTGTGGATGTTTCCAAAATTCAGCGCGAACTTGGATGGTCGCCGACTCATAGCTTTGAAGCAGAGCTTCGTCAGACAATCGAGTGGTATCTACACAATCGCGAATGATGGCAGCCACTACTTTCGAGGGATTGATCTTTAGGGTTAGACGGCTATCACTTGATTCAGTTTGTTGCGAAGGTATACTGTAAAAGCCAATACGTGCTGAGTGAGTTATAGCAATCCGCCGTAGAGTAGCGACATAATAGTAGGATAGCCACCCTACGCGATCGCCAAGCCAGCCCCTTACGGTCAAGACCTACGCAAGAAAGCTATCGAAGCAGCAGACTCAGGTCGCTCAGTTAGAGAAGTGAGCGACTCTTTCGATATCAGCCGTAGTGCGCTAAGCGCATGGCTTAAACGGTTTCGGGAAACAGGCAGCTACCAAGCCATTACGCACTATCAAGCGGAACACAGCCAGAAGATTACAGACTGGTCCGCGTTCAAAGCGTTTGCCGAAGAACACGGTGACAAAACTCAAGCTGAGATGGCTCAGCTATGGCCGGAGCAAATCGATGGCGATACTATCGGTAAAGGTCTCAAACGGATTGGGTTTACTCGAAAAAAAAGATTTATGCCTACCGCGAACGCGACGAAGGCAAGCGGAATGCGTTCATTGCGCAACTCGCTGGAATAGAGGAGCCCCAGCGGGTCTATCTGGATGAAGCAGGTATCGACGATACGGATGACTATGGTTACGGCTATTGCCCAAAAGGCGAGCGCTTCGAGGCGGAGCGGCAGGGGACTCGCCAGGAACGCGTCAGCTTCATTGCCGCTTGGAACCAACGTCAGTTAGTCGCGCCGATGACCTACGAAGGTTACTGCAACAGATTAGTTTTTGAGAGCTGGCTAGAGGCGTTTCTCATTCCGAGCCTGAAGCCAGGGCAAGTGGTCATTTGTGACAACGCCACCTTTCACAAAGGCGGACGCCTCGAAGCGTTGATAGCGCAAGCGGGTTGCCAACTGCTCTATCTACCGCCTTACTCGCCGGACCTGAACCCGATCGAACACCAGTGGTTTGTGCTGAAGAACCGGATGCGAAAGCAGATTCAGTCCGGTAGAGACTTCCGAGAAGTGGTTGATGAAGCTTTCTGTTATACGTCCTGACCTTTCGGCGGATTGCTATACGTAAATTAGTTGCATTGAACCATAGACTAGCGTCCGTACAGAAGGTTCCCAGAACGCGAACTACTATACGGATGCCAGCTGTTTGCTAGATCAAGGCTGTCTAGGTATCGGCTTCAAATCGATAGCCCTTGCCATAAACCGTATGAATCAAAGTTGGTTGATGAGGCTGTTCTATCTTTTTGCGTAGCAGTCGCATCTGAGCTGCAAGTGCGTTGCTGCTTGGTGCTGAACCTTGACCCCAAACAGCGTCATAAATTTGGGCATGGGTAAGGAGTTGATTGGGCGATCGCATCAGATAAGCCAGAAGCTGCACTTCTTTATCCGATAGCTCAACTGATCTACCGTTACGGCTCACTAGCTGGTTCTCGATTTCGAGGGTGAGATCGCCTAGCTGTAGAACAGTAGGTGGGGCAGCAGCACCAGGGGAAGCGGGCCGTCTCAGTAGAGCGCGAATACGGGCTAGTAGCTCTCGCAGCTCGAAGGGTTTAATGAGATAATCATCTGCGCCCGCATCTAAACCATCTACGCGATCGTCAAGGGTGTCTTTGGCGGTGAGGAATAGAACAGGTGTGGAGAGGGTGTGCGATCGCACCTGCTGGCAGATCTCTAGGCCGCTGACCTTTGGCAGCATCCAGTCCAAAATCAGCAGGTCGTATTGCCCATTCACTGCCATTTGCGCGCCTGTTTGTCCATCGCTGGCGACATCTACTGTGTAGCCCTGGCGCTGGAGCAGGCGGGTGAGAGGGTCGGTAAGTTCTACTTCGTCATCTACGAGTAGGATGCGCATTAGACAGAGAAAGCGGGAATAGGGAAAATGGGGTAAGACGATCAGGCAGCGGTCTTAGCGCGAAGAGGCTCGATTGGCTGAGCGGCTGGCGCTTTTGTAACTTCGTCTAGCAGGGTGACGAGTTCTTTCTCAAAAGAGACTTGGGCCCGGTTGGTACGACCGCCGATGAAGAGCTTGTCTGCTGTTTTGAGGGCCCATACCTGAGAGTGGGAAATATAGCTCATGACGACGCCAATCATCAGTAGGCCGAAGCCTAGATAGACAATGGGAATGCCTGGATCGGCTTTGATCTGGAGGCCAGTGCTGCCGATGATTTCGTCTAGATAGAGAGTGACACCATTGACTTTGACACTACTGCCCTGGCGAACGGTAGAGACTAGCTGACCGCTCATGTCATACAGCAGCAAGGTACCTTGCAAATCTTGCGCAATCAGTGAGACGCCCGTACTCATGTCCGGCTTGGTGGGCACCCAAGTGCCCCAGAGTTTGGCCCCTTTTATATCTAGAGGTGCCATTGCCAGCTCAAAAGTCGGACTGTTATTAATGCGAACTTTAACAGCGCCGACGGCCCAGTCTGCCTGATACAGGGTGACATTCTTATAGCGCAGCGGCTGGTTTACCCAGATAGTTTTGCGTTTTACTTCTTCACCCGTCTTGTCTAGTACAGAAAGATCAGAGTAAAACTGATCGACGCGGCCTTCAGGTGAATAGTCGATCCAAAAGCGGTTGACATGGACTGACCAGTCTTTTGGGATCTGCGGCCCTGACCAGGGACCTGCGTCGAAGATATTTTGTACTTTGAAGGTCTGACCGCTGGGAACTATTTCTTGGGCAAAGAAGCCAGTCATAGATCCGAGGATGGCACCGACCAGAATTAGCAGCATACTGGCATGGACTACGATGGGACCGATTCGACCAGAGAGCCCCTTATGGGCGTAAAGCATCTTGTGGGAAGAAGGCGATGTATCTTCGTCGCTTTTTTCGTACACCTTATAGCGATGTTGGCTAAGCTGCGATCGCAACACCTCCCAGTCTTCCGCGTCTAGCCCAGTTGTATCGAGTTCGGTACTCAGTGCCATCTTTTCGAACTGTCTGGGCTTGCTGTAGAAATTCCAAGTCCGAGAAAACCAGCGTAGGGCAGTAATCTGGCGAGTGAAGGTGCAAGCAGTTAAGCTAGCGCCAAAGAGAATCAAAATAGAAAGGAACCACCAGGTGCGATAGACGTGGTCCAGGCCCAGAATTAGAATGAATTTCCAGGTGAGGAATCCAAAGAGTGCAGGTGATTCGGGATAGTTCTCCTGGTAGAAGGCAAGTCCTTGACCCTGTTCGATAACGGTACCACTGATGCTAAAGACGGCAATTGTTAGCAGGAGAGCGATCGCCAGCTTAAGATCAGCTAATAGCGGCAGGAGATCTTTGCGGAAGTAGCGCTTTACGGCAGTGAGCATCAGGGTAAGGAAGGAAAAGGGACAGTGGACCCAGCGGTAAGAATGGCAGAGATAAACGTGGACTAAACAACTGGTAAGAATCGCGTGACTAGAGAGAACAAGCCAAATCCGACTAATAGCACGCCGCTGGCAGGGGTAATCCAGCCGGACCAGCGTCGGATCTCTAGAATACGCTTGATCGAGGCCGTGAAGATTCCGGCTAGCATCAGCGGCGCAACGTAGCCAATGGTGTAGGCCAGCAGTAGGGACGCACCTAGAACCGGATCGCCTTTTTCACCGACCCAGGCGAGTAGCGTGGCGAGTACGGGCGTGCTGCATGGTGAGGCGACTAGGCCGAAGGTGAGACCGAGCAGGTATGACTTGGCGGAGCGGGGGATGTTGTTTTGAAGAAAGTCAGTGCCGCTGAAAGAGGGGAGGGGTGGAAGGGGAAGCGCTTCTAGCAAATTTAGGCCCATCAGGATGGCGATCGCACTCACCACAATCGGCAAACCAACGCCTACTTGCCCATACACCCAGCCCAAGCTACTAGCCACTAGCCCTAGTGCAGCTAACGTTGTTGCTAGACCCAGTGCAAACCATGTAGATTGCCCGACTGCCTGCCACCGATTTTCTAGCTCGTAGCTGCCCATGTAGCCGACCGTAATCGGTAGCATCGAGAGCATACAGGGCGTCAGGCTAGTCAACAGTCCAGCCGCTGCAATGATACCGATACTAGCAATGCCTAAGTGACCAAGCTGACCTTCTACCCAACCGTTAGCAGACTGGCTAAGGTGATAGAGAAAGAGCTGTAGGCGTTCATACAGCGTCTCACTAAGAGGATCGCCCATAAAATCTGTTCGCGGTGTAGTGTCATCAGTCTAATTGTATCGAAACTAACTAACCATTTTTTCTTTGAGTAATTCTATTGCTTAGAGACAGCACATTAGTATCGTGTGACTCGCGCGCCACTCTAATCAATAGACCCGAGGTGATTAGACTGGCAATCACTGAGCTACCGCCATAGCTGAAAAGAGGAAAGGGCAATCCTGTGGTAGGAATAGAGCCCGTGGCAACGCCAATATTGATCAGCGACTGACCGACTAGCAAAACCATGCAGCCAATGACAATTAGTCGATGCACCGTCTTTTGAGATTGAATAGCGACGACTAAGGCCACTGTGCTGTAGACAGCTAAGAAGAGCAGTAGAACCATCCCACCGATGAAGCCAAACTCTTCGGCAAAGACTGAGAAAATAAAGTCGGTGTATTGAATTGGTAGAAAAAATTCTTTTTGGGCGGAGAAGCCATAGCCAGTGCCGCCTAGTCCACCGGAGCCGATGGCTAGCAGGCTTTGGATTAGCTGGTAGCCGTTTTCGGCAGGATCGGCCCAGGGATTGAGGAAGGAGACAATGCGATCGCGCTGATAAGATTTCAGACTGATACTAATCACCGCAGCCATTAGCCCGGTTGAGGCCGTTAATATCAGCTGTCGGTACGGTAACCCCGCCGCCAATGCAATCAACCAAATCGTGATTCCACAGACAGCCGTTGTACTGAGGTTGGGCTGAGACAATATCGCCAGCAGTCCCAACGTGAAGATGCCTAGCCAAACCAGCCGCGTTTGGTTTGTTAGCTTGTGCCATTTGCCGAACAGCTGAGCGCTATGTAACACCAAGAACGGCTTCATCAGCTCCGAGGGCTGAATTAGAAAAGGACCCAAAGGCAGCCAGCGAGTCGCACCATTGACCGAGACTCCCACTCCCGGAATATGAGTCGCCATCACCAAGAGCATACATATCAATAGTAAAAAGCCAGAAAGCCGCATGATCTGCCGCAGCGGATGCCGAGTGATATATCTAGAGACTGCTAGCCCGATCAAAACCCAAACGAACTGTACTAAGAAATAGTGACTGCCGCGTCCGTAGTCATCTTCAGCCGCGTGATAAGACGCAGAATAGAGTACCACCAAGCCAACAGATAGCCATAGCAGCGTCATCCAGCGCAGCAGCCGAGCTTCGAGCGCCCAGCCCTGCACCGAAAAAAATTGAGTGACACCGGTTCCAAAACCAGCCGGAAAAGATAAGTTCAAAAATCTTTTGCGTGGACAACTGCCCAACGGATGCACAAAGGTTGTTAGAGCTATAGAAGATAGTGGTTCATACTGTCAAGTGCTTCTAGTGTTTCTATAGCAGAATGTCTAGAACAATTTGGCTTCTAAGGGAGTAGCTGACAAATAACGTCTCATCCCGTAGGGGCGTAGCATGCTACGCCCCTACGGGATACCGATGCACAATTGATATGTTATTTAGACGCACGTCCCTAATCTGCTTCAACAAAAATCCCTACAAGTCAACTCGCAGGGATTGTAAACTCTAGGTCAACCCTACGGCTGTTTGCCTAAGTCGGGTGCGCTTAGCAGCGGCGCGTTTAGCAGCGGTGTAGTAGCGATGGGTAGCGGCGGGTTTTTGTCTTGTGCGATCGCAAACATCTCTGTTCGAATTCGCTCTGTGATTTGAACCGTCTTCGCATCATATAGCTGGGTTAGTCCCTTTGGATACAGACCAAATCCAATAATCGGAATTAACAAGCAGGTAATTACAAACACCTCTCGCGGCTCTGCATCAACCAAAACTTCGTGCTCGATTAGCTCTTTGTTCTCGGGGCCGTAGAAAATGTCCCGTAGCATTGAGAGCAAATATAGCGGCGTCAAAATCACACCCACCGCCATCAGCATCACCACAATCAGCTTGAAGTTGAAGCCGTAAGCGTCACTGTTGGCAAAGCCTACGAACACCATCAGCTCAGCCACAAACCCGCTCATACCCGGTAGCGCCAGCGACGCCATCGAACAAGTCGTAAACATCGCAAAGATCTTAGGCATCTTGCGACCGACCCCGCCCATCTCGTCAAGGATTAGTGTGTGCGTCCGATCATAAGTAGCGCCGACTAGGAAGAACAAGCTCGCCCCAATTAGACCATGCGAGACCATTTGCAGCACTGCGCCGCTCAGTCCCAAATTGGTGAATGAACCAATACCGATCATCACAAACCCCATGTGGGAAATTGATGAGTAGGCAATCTTTCGCTTCAGATTATTCTGCGCGAACGAGGTCAGCGCAGCGTAAATAATATTCACTACACCAAAGATGACCAGCCCTGGCGCAATTACCGCGTGAGCATCCGGCAGCATCTCCACGTTCATTCGGATAATGGCATAGCCGCCCATCTTCAGCAGAATGCCAGCCAGCAACATGTGAACAGGCGCAGTCGCCTCGCCGTGCGCGTCCGGTAGCCAGGTATGAAACGGAATGATTGGCAGCTTAACTGCGTAGGCAATCAAAAAGCCTGAATAGAGAAATAGCTGTAGCCTCAGCGGAAATTCTTTGGCCGCCAGCGTCTGCATATCGAAGCTAACAGTATCGCCGTAAAAGGCCATTCCTAGCGCCGCGAGCAGAATAAATAGCGAGCCACCAGCAGTGTAGAGGATGAACTTCGTTGCCGCGTACAGTCGCTTTTTGCCGCCCCAGATAGAAAGCAGCAGGTAAACCGGCAGCAGCTCTAGCTCCCACATCAAGAAGAACAGCAGCATATCTTGCACTGCAAACACGCCAATCTGTCCTGCGTACATAGAGAGCAGCAGAAAGTAAAACAGCTTCGGCTTGAAGGTAACTGGCCAGGAAGCCAGGATTGCCAGCGTAGTGATGAAACCAGTCAGCAGGACCAACGGCATCGACAGGCCGTCTACTCCAACCGACCAGCGCAAATCTAGCTGAGGTACCCAGGAATAGCTTTCGTATAGCTGCATCCTTGAGCTGTTGATGTCGTAGTTGTTTACAAAGGCGTAAACGATTACGGCAAAGTCGATCAGCCCGACAACCAAGGCGTACCAGCGTACGGTACGTCCTTTCTCGTCAGGAATAAAAGGGATGAGCAGTGCCGCTAAAAACGGAAAGAAAATGATGAAAGACAGCCAGGGAAATTGATCCATAACGAAACTGATATGCTGCGGCGTGATGTGCTCACAGATGAGCTACTGGTGAAATATAGGAGCAAACGCTCAATTTCTTTTCACACTGTAGAGAGAAAAATCAAGACTGTGAAAGTATCGTCACTTTTTCTTAAAGGAGCGTAACAAGGATCCGCTCTCAAACCTTGGAACGCAGCTCGCTAGTGAATAATACTGCGTCTATCGAAAACTACCTCTGCCCTTAGCACCACCTTAAGAATTACTGCAGCTGCCTAAGCGCCTCAAACGCTCGAAATCATGCTGAAACTTTTGTACGCGACCTCTCTTAATGCTCTCTACTAAACAGCTACTATTAGGTTGAGTAGTTAATCAGGCCAAGGAAGCGATGACGCTCACGCTCGTCAAATGGACTCTACACGAGTATCACCGACTCATTGAGTCCGAAGTCCTCATCAATAAAAGGGTGGAATTGCTAAACGGGGAGATTGTAGAGATGCCTCTAGAAGGCGAACCTCATGCTTACTTTAGCGATGAGTCTGGAGAGACTTTGACGCAGCTATTAGGAGCGCGTGCCAAGGTGCGGCAGGCTAAACCAATCACCTTACCTAATCACTCTGAGCCAGAACCTGATATTGCGGTTGTACAGCGCTTGGGCCGGGAGTATCTGAGTCATCATCCCTATCCAGAAAATGTATTCTGGCTGATTGAGTACTCAGATACAAGCTTGCAAAAGGATCTGGAAGTAAAACTAAGGTGTACGCAGAAGTTGACATTCCTGAGTATTGGGTCGTTGATCTTAAGCCTCAGATGGGCCAATATACTTCCCGTCAGGACTACACGTCAGGTAGTATCGTGCCTTTAGCTTTTCCAGATATCTCTATTAGAGTCAGCGATATTATTGATTAATAAAAAGAGAGCGCCAGAATAATTTCTGCCGCTCTCCTTTACAGTATTAGGCTTGAACCGCTTAGTCTGGGCTGGACTAAGTGAGTCCTGAGATGAATACCAGACCTAGCACCGCGCCGAAGACGATGAGTGCATAGAACTGGGCGCGGCCATTCTCGAAGTATTTCAAGCCTTCGCCAGTGACGAGGGTGACGAAACCTGTGAGGTTGACGATACCGTCGACGATCTTGATATCTACATTCAAGACGCCTTTGGCTAGGTTGCGAGTGCCTTTGATAAAGACTTCGCGGTAGATGTCATCGATGTACCACTTGTTAAGTGAGAGGTTGTAGAGGGGTTTGATTTTGTTAGCGATCGCACTCGCATCAATCTTGTTCGTACGATACATCAGCACCGCCAAAATAATCCCAGCGACTGAGATCGCCACAGATAGCCCAGCCATCCGCACAAACTCACTCATATCAACTTCTTCAGCTATCTCAGCGACCGTTAGCGCTTCACCGGGCGGATGGATAAACGCCTCAAAGTAGTTAGCAAACGGGGTACCGACTAGGCCAATTAGCGCAGAAGGGATCGCCAGCATCATCAGCGGGAACGTCATACTCAGTGCTGACTCGTGTGGCTCTTCAGCGTGGTGGTGGTCGTGCTCAGAAGTCTCAACTTCTAGTTCCTTAGTGCTCATCGCGCCAGGACCGAGCGACGCGCCTGCCATCTGCAAAGACTGCAGCTTTACCTGCTTGCGAATAGCCGTATCATTTCCCTTGAATTCGCCCTCAAAGGTAGAGAAGTACATGCGGAACATGTAGAAGGCTGTGATACCTGCGGTGACCCAGCCGACTGCCCACATAACCGGGTTGACTTCAAAAACGGAGCCTAGAATCTCATCCTTTGACCAGAAGCCTGCAAACGGGGGCAGGCCGGAGATTGCCAGCGTACCAATTAGAAAAGTAACTGCCGTGATTGGCATATACTTTCGCAGGCCACCCATCAGACGCATGTCTTGAGCAAGGGCGGGATCATGCCCGACGACTTCTTCCATGCCGTGAATGACAGAACCTGAACCTAGGAACAGCATTGCCTTGAAATAAGCATGCGTCATCAGGTGGAAAAGACCAGCGGTGTAAGCGCCTACGCCCATCGCCATCACCATGTACCCAAGCTGGGACATGGTGGAGAAGGCTAGTCCTTTCTTGATGTCGTTTTGAGTGATTGCAATCGAAGCGCCTAAGAAAGCGGTAATGGTTCCGACCCAAGCAATCACGCTCATGACGGTCGGGATATGCTCAAAGACGGGATACATACGAGCGATCAGGAATACGCCCGCTGCTACCATTGTCGCTGCATGAATTAGCGCCGAAATAGGCGTTGGACCTTCCATTGCGTCAGGGAGCCAGACGTGTAGAGGGAACTGCGCTGACTTTGCCATCGGCCCCATGAAGACCAGAATGGCGAAGAGCGCGGCTAGACTGCCGGAAATAGTGCCGACGTTGACTAGTTCTGTGAGGCGATCGCCCATCAGCTCAAACTCAAATGTCCCCGTCGCCCAGAACAAACCCAGAATGCCAAGCAACAGACCAAAGTCACCAACGCGGTTAGTCACAAACGCCTTCTGACAGGCATCGGCTGCGCCATCGCGGTCGTACCAGTAGCCGATCAATAGGTATGAGCACATCCCTACCAGCTCCCAAAAAACATAGACCTGTAGCAGGTTTGGGCTAATGACTAGACCCAACATAGAGGAGCTAAACAGACTCAAATAGGCATAAAAGCGCACGTAGCTCGGGTCGTGAGCCATGTAGCCATCGGTGTAGATCATCACCAGGAAGGCGACAGTCGTTACGATCACCAGCATTACTGAGGTGATGTGGTCGATGGTGAAGCCCATATTGATCTGGAAGTCTCCAGCAGAGGCCCACTCGATCAGGTATGTGTAGGGCGCGTGACCCTGTAGCTGACTGACTAGCAACCCGATAGAAAGCGTCATCGCGGCCCCGATCAGGCTGACGATGAAAGCAGCGACAGGCTTTCTAAGCTTATTGGTCGCTTCGTTGTAGCTGATTAGTCCGGTGCCGACGATAGCCGCGCCTAAAAGTGGTAGGACGGGTATCAGCCAGACGTATTGATAAATGGTCTCGACAGATTCCATTGATAACTCCATTTCTCGCCAACCCAACTGCGAACTGTAGCTTTCCGCACTTTGCTTACTACACCACGAAAGGCTACACCTCTTGTTCTATAACGCAAAGTGCCGTAGCAAAGTGCAAATGCATTCGCGCTTTACTACATTTGGCCTATGAACCAGTTGGCAAACAGCCTATATATTGCCACACCCTGTCCGTCTGGTTCTGATGCTTTTGGAGGAAGATGCTACAAAATATCAACTTTTCATCAAATGGAAGTATCTTATGAGATAGGGGCTGGCTGTTAGATTGTGTTGTTAGCTGCGGATTTTAGCGTCGAACTGTGTAAAGTCAGATGCTATTGAGTGTCTGTCTCACTGACGGTAGCCAGTCGCGGAGAGACCTCGGCAGGTAGCTCACTGAGTTTGGCGGTGGTGGATTCGATTAGTGCTTGAGCCTGAGTATGAGCCATCGTACCTAGCGGAATTGTTTGTAGGCGGTTGATGATGGCGACTAGCTGAGTACGCTTGTTGGTGGTGGCTATCGGACTGGAGCGCTCTATTTCACGCAGCGTAGCCTGTAGCGATCGCAAGGTCTGCTCGGTACTTTGCTCTATTTGATAGCGTTTACGAATAGCGGCTAAATTTTCCTGATACTGTGCTTTGATAGCGGCGGCTTCAGCATAGTTAGGTGACTGCGGCTCAACGTTCTCTAGCGTCTGGAGAGCGGCCTGCCACAATCGCGATATTTCTGCCCACTTTTCGGTAGGGTGCGGCGCGTTTTGACCTGCTAGGGCTGCTTGCCAACCCTGCTGTTTGGCGATCGCAGTCCAATCTTTCTCTACGACGACTGGTGCTACTGAGTCCGTATCTGCTTGAGCAGTCAGAGTTCCCTGAGCTGTAGCGATCTGTTTAGATGCTGTTTCAGCGGTCAGTGTCTCGGCAGTCAGTGCGGCTAGTTGCCGGGTCATGATCTGCTGAAGGTTGGACTCGTAAACGGCTTGTTTTTCCTGAGCCGCTGAGTAGTCTGAATCCGATGAAGGCACCTGCTCTAAAAAATAGATTGCCTGCTGCCAGAGTAGGGCTGCTTCACCCCACTGCCTAGCCGTAATTTGTGAATTTTGCTCTCTTTGACTTTTCAAAGCTGCCTGCCAGCCGAAGGCACGCGCTTTCTCAAAGGCGCTTGTCTGACTCAATAGCGGCAGAATCGGGGCTATGTCATTGGGGGTGGGCGCTATCTGGGCCGCTGAAGCTGTACTGGTATCTACGGTGGCTTGGGTAGGCAAGGGAACTTGAGCTGTGAGAGCATCGCTGCTGCGCACAGGTTCGGCGGTATGGCGCTGGGCAACGTGAATTGCTGTTGTAGCTAAGGCCGCAGCAGTCCCGACACCAGCGGAAACGCTAACTAGTAGGAAATCAGATTGAATGAATCGGTGTGGAACGTGTCGAGAGCGGGTGTATCGGAGCGGGGTGCGATCGCGTGAACTAGACATAGACAAAGAGCATCTGATGTCTACTTCTACAAAAGCCTCATTTCCGCACCCGGTCGATTTCGCGCAGACGCCGTATGCACGGACATTCTCGGCCCAACCTGGTGTTTCTACCTGATAGAGCTACCTACACCAGCCTAGTGAGCTGCACCCGGTACCGCTGCTTTTTGGTCACCGACATCTCTCCAATCTCCAGTCGCCCCTTACCACGAATAGCAATCAAATCTCCTGGCTGAACCGTTCGACTCGCCTGCGTTACTGGCTTCCAATTCACCCGCACATCGCCGCCAGTAATCATATCTGCCATCTTGCTGCGCGACATGCCAAACCCAGCCGAGGCTAGCGCATCTAGACGCATTGAAGCCTCTACCGTAGTCATTTCTTTTTTCTTCGGTTCGCGTACCCGCAGCTCGCTGAGCTCCACTAGCTGAGTCTTCACTGGCACCGAGCGCACCTGAGTCAAACTCGTCGTGAGAAACTCCACCAGTTCAGGGACGACAATTGCCTGCGCCCCTCGTTCACCCAGCACGATGATATCGCCAACCTTTGCCCGGACTAGTCCAGTCCCCAGCAAAGATCCCAGAAAGTCTCGATGAGTCGCAGTATCAAACAAGAAATTGCCCGCAATGTTAACAGCCGCCAAAGGAACCGGCGTCTCTTCTAGGGGCAGTTCGGCGCGAGCAATTATTAGCCGCTGACGTTCTGCTTGGGGGTAGCCGCCACTGGCGATTGTGTGAATGTCGCTCAGCCGACTAAAAGCGGCCTGGGCTTCAAACAGCTCCGGCGGAGAGAGAAAATCTGTAGCCACAGGTTCCCAAGTGCGAATCGCCTGCTCTGCCTGGTCAATAACCCGAGAAAGCGTTTCCTTGTTTTCAGAATGCTTGAGGATGTCTTCTTTTGGGAGCATAGAAACGTGTGAATCAGGTCAACTCGTCGCGTTAGGTCGAAGTGAAGATCAGACCGCCGCGACTTCCTTCTTCTCAACAACGCCATTGACAACTTCAGCAGGAATATTGAAATTGTCCGCAATCACGCGGGCGGTCATCTTGGCACACATCATCACAGAAGGTGTCCCACCACCAGGCTGTGCGTTTGCCCCTACCAGGTAGAGATTGTGAATGTCCTCACTCTGGTTGTGTGGGCGGAAAAACGCACTTTGGACCAGCACTGGCTCTACGCCAAAGGCATTACCTAGATAGCTATTGAGCGTGCCTTCAAAGTAGTCAGGCGTGATGTGGCTCTCGTAGACCAAGCGTTCTTTGAGGTTGGGAATGTAGCCACGTTCTTCCAAGAAAGTCAGGACTCTATCGGTCAGCTTTGGTCCCTCGACATCCCAGTCGATATCGCCGCCGTTGTTGGGAACAGGCACAAGCGTATAGGCCGCATGATGTCCAGGAGGAGCCATGCTGGGATCGGTAAGCGATGGAATGTGTAGGTACTGAGAAAAGTCAGGGCTGAGGACTTTCTGATCGAAAATCTCTTTGAGCAGTTCCTCGTAGCGAGGGCCAAGGATGATGTTGTGGTGTCGCAAGTCCAGCTCATCTGTCTCATCTGCTCTAAAACCAAAGTAGATTACCAGCACAGACATCGACTGACGGGTAAGCTTGACCTTTAGATCCTGGTTGATAAAGCGGTACTTTGGATCGATCAGCTTCATGTACGTATTCGCATAGTCACCGTTAGAAGCCACTAGATCAGCCGCGTGGTAGCTACCGTCTGCAAGCTCAATGCCTTTCGCTGTCTTTTTACCAAAGAGAAGCGAGCCTTCAACATCGATCTTTGTCACTTCGCTGTTGTAGCGCATCGTGCCGCCTAGCTCTTCAAACTTGCGCACAAAGCCTTGAACTAGCGCCCCGGTGCCACCCATCGCAAAGTGGATGCCCCAGGTCTTCTCGACGAAGTGAATCATCGCATAGATAGCAGGCACAGTAAGGGGACTACCACCAACTAGTAGAGGTTCAAAGCTAAAGACCTGTCGGAGCTTGTCGCTTTTGAAGTAGTCCTTGACGAACGAGAAAAGTGGGCGAATTGCGTCTAGCTTTACCAGGTCAGGCGCAACCTTGAGCATGTCTACAACGTTGCCAAAATAGGTGTAGCCCAGCTCAATAAAGCCTCGGTCAAAGATAGCCTTAGCCGCATCGTGAAAACGTGCGTAGCCTTCTAGATCATCGGGCTCGATCGCCTCAATTTGGCGGAGCGTATTCTCAGGATCGCCGTCGTAGTCGAAATAGGTGCCGTCATCGAAGTAGATGCGATAGAACGGCAGCACCGGAACAATCTTGACGTACTTTGAAGTGTTGGGTCCGCCGCTGATACCAGAGCGAATGCGATCGCTCGGATCCATGACTTCAGCAGGAAAGTCAGGTTCGCCTAGCGCTGCCGCCCCTTTTTCTAGAGAAAATAGCTCTTCGATGAAGTGAGGCACCGTTAGTACAGTCGGCCCCATATCGAAGGTGAAGCCCTGCGCTCTGCGGACGTATGCTCTACCACCGGGTGCATCTAGCTTTTCAAAGATGGTAGTTTCAAACCCCAGGCTTTGCAGACGGATGCCCAGGGATAGTCCACCGATTCCGGAACCAATAATGATGGCTTTGCGACTCATACAATCTCTAATGCTGGCTATACATTTCTTATTATAGACCCGTATAAACGCTTAATCGATAGTGTTGTGAAAAGAATGAGCGCAAGGGCGCGAGCCAGCAACTGTGTCCCTTTTAGAGCAGGGTACCTACGAGGACAGTCTGAAATACTATCGCGATCTACAGCCATCCTACGCGACATGTGCGAACGAGCCATACAGGTGCATCTTGATGAAGTCAAAGAGTGCTAGCGACAGAAACTCTCGAACAAGGCCTTGACACCCTTACAACGATGGCTTCAGTCCGGCCAGTCATCGGACGCTGTTCTTCGCTGGTAACCAAACATCTTCAGTCGGGTTCTAGGTAGGGGCGTTTGGTGCAAACTGCCTGTAGTGATTTGGCCACTGCGCTTCAGCTAGCCTATATCCCAACAAAGCACTAGTGAACTTCAGCTTTTGGGCTTGGCTAGTAGCGGCATTGCCGATAGAAGCATCAGCACCGATAAACAAATCATCAGCGGAGTTGCACTATTTCCATTCAGAGCGGCTACACCTGCTACTCCTAACCAGGTATAGGCTAACGTCCCAGGGATGATGCCAACGAAAGTACCGAGTGCATAGGCGCGAATCGGTACAGAAGTGAGGCCAAACGCAAAATTAACCACATTAAAAGGGGAAACAGGCGAGAAGCGAATAGTCAAAACGCACAGCAGAGGACTTTTGCAAAGTGTGGCATCTAGCTTTTTGAAGATGATTCTATGAGAGAACTTTTTTCTGAACCAGTCAGAGAGTAGGTAGCGAGCTAAACAAAAGGCTGCGATCGCACCCAAACTCGCTCCGACCACAGACCACAGCGCCCCCCACCACAGACCGTACACAGCGCCACCCACCACCACCAGTAGCGTTCCAGGCACCCCCACCGCGTTAGCCACGACATGAGCGATCAAGAATATGCAAATGCTGCTATGGCCTGCTGTTTTAAAGAAATCGGTTAGCGCCATTCGGTCGAACAGCACCAGCAAGGCATAGGCGTCCCCCATTGATAGAAAGACGGTCAGGACGGCAGCGGCAATAAATAAGCCCCAGACTTTATTAATGAATTTCACGAAGAAGAATGTAAGGACAGGCACTACTAGGGCCCATCCAAAGGTAGAACACAGACTCTAAGCCATATCATTACTAGCTGTTTCAGATTCTGCGGGAACAGACTCATTGAGCGCCTTCTTGGCAATCTTGGCAATATAAAGAGAGATTGCCACAATTGTCACGAAGATTAAAATCCTGATAGTCCAGTCGATAATCGGATTGGCGGGCGTGTCTCCAGTACCTAGCATCGCCACATCGCCAATCAAAGAGCCTAGGTAGACGTACATAATCGTGCCAGGGATAATTCCTGTAGTCCCGATAACATAGTCACGTAGCGATACTTTGGTCAGACCCAGCGCATAGTTCAACAGATTGAACGGGAAGGCAGGCGAAAGGCGAATCAAGAAGATTAACTTCAGACCTTCTTCGGCGATCGCATTGTCCAAAGAATTGAAAAATTGATTACCCTCTACCTTCTTCGCAATCCAATCGCGAGCTACAAACCGACCGATCAAGAACGCTACCGTTGCCCCTAGCATTGCGCCGATAAAGACTAGGATAGAGCCCTTCACTACACCAAAGACAAACCCTGCGCCTAGCGTCACCACAGATGCTGGCAAAAACGCAACGGTAACAAGGATGTAGGCGAGTACAAATACGATTGGCGCGATCGCACCTAGACCATCAATCCATTCAACAACGCCAACTAGCCCCTGCTGAATCTGACCGATAAAGGCAAACGGACCGCCGCCGTCTTGGGCCAAAGCAGGCGCAGCAGAAAACAACAAACTACCAAACATACCCAGTGCCACCCACTTCCACAATCGATGAGTCTTATAACTTCTACTGGTCTTTCGAATAAAACTTTGAACAACTTTCATTAGACTTCTCTCAACACTATAAAGATCAGAAAAGAACAAATCAGGCAAAAGCTCGATCCGCCTTGACAAGATCGCTCACAACAGCGCCCCGCCGCAGCTCGATCCGCTCCCTGCCGTACAGCCATAGCAATAGGGACGAGTCACTATTGCCTCAATTACATCCAAAGACTCCGCTGCTAAAAGGTCACCGAGCGTCAGCGCCTTACCCGCTGACGACCGAGCAGGTAGCGCCTCCATCTGGTTAAAATCGCAGTCGTAGATATTGCCTAGATAGTCCACAGATAGCTCGTTGCGACACATCAAATGTTCGACTGTGCTGGCATTGTGATGATCGGCTAAGAACTGTAGATAGGGGCGATATAGCTGACGATGCTGCAATTGAAACTTGGTTCGACCAATCGGTAGATTGGTAATCGTAAACAGGTTGTTAAAGACAATGCCAAAGTGCTGATGCAGATAGGCGCTGTAGTCCGCTTGTAGCCCTGCCTGCGGCGGCGTCAGCGAAAAGTCCGTATCCTTTGGAATTGGAGGATTGTAAACCAGATCTAGCTGGAGCTTTGGGTCGCGGCCATAGCCCAGCTCATTGAGCCTTTGAATGGCTCTGATTGACTCGTCATAGACACCTTTGCCCCGCATAGCATCGACATTGTCTTCTAGATAGCAGGGCAGCGAGGCCACAACATGCAGTTGATGGGCCGCAAAGTAGGCAGGCAAATCCTCATACCCAGATTCAAAGAAGATAGTTAAATTCGAGCGGACGATCACCTCTTTACCCTTTGCCCTAGCCGTTTCTACAATCGAACGAAAGCCGTAGTTCATCTCCGGAGCACCGCCAGTAAGATCGACTGTTTTGATCTGATCAAAGCGATCGATCATTAGCAGTAGCTGCTCACAGACTTCTGGTAGCAGCTCTTCGGTCCTGTGCGGACCCGCTTCCACATGGCAGTGAGTACAAGAGAGATTGCAGCGGCGACCTAGATTGACTTGCAGCGTTGTAATAGTCTGCTTGAAGAGCGGACCTTCTAACGCTTTTTCAAATGGCAGTAGCGAAGCAGAAAAAGTTTGAACCATAGTCTTGGAAGAAGAACCTTTGAAGGAGAGTAGTCATTAACGGCAGTGGATTTCGACTGACCTTATTAAAAGCTATTAGCCAGTAGAAGGCTGAGATTTCAATTAGAAGTGAGCAATTTGTTCCTGAGTCTAGCGATTGCCAGCCAATTCAGTGAAACTTGAGTGAGCTATCAGCGTTTCCTCAGAATCTTTTCGTATTGTAAAGATACTTTAGTCGTATTCCCGAGCAGTCCCTAACTGCGCCCCAACCGTTTTCCTGAAGCCGCTGTTCTATGAAACCCGTCGCCGACCCAAACTCTATTCAGTTCCGGATAACGGTAGGCGTGGTGCTGGCCTCTGTCATTGGCATCAGCGGCTTTACTGGCTGGCTGAATCTACGAATGCGACAAATTCTAGTCGATGGGCACAAAGAGAACGCACTGATGATTGCCGACCGGCTGAGCCAAGATGCCGATCTTTACAAAGAATCAATGGCGGTCAAAGAAGCCTTAGATATGGCAATCGACTACAGAGAACAGCCAGATATCGCCATCTGGGTGACCGACAGCAGCGGCCAGGTCATTGCCGAATCAGACACGCTCTCGATGGGATCTTGGCAGGTGAACGACTTTGCTAGTGAGCTAATGGAGAAAGTGACTGGTAAGTCAGGGCTAGAAGTATTTCGATTGCAAGACCGGCACCTGGTCACCTGCGCTAGCCCGTTAAAAATTGATGGGGAGCTCATCGGCGAACTCTATGTAGCCGACGAGATTACAGAAGACAGTCAGAGCCTAGCGCAGATCACTCGCATGCTGGCGCTTTCTAGTATGTTGGCGATTGGAGTGGGCGCGATCGCCACCTCTCTCTACATCAACCGCGCCCTGCGTCCCATCCGCAAACTAAACCGCCTAGCCGCCAATATCTCCGCTGATAACCTAGCCGACACCCGCCTAGAATTCGACCGCGCCCCCACCGAGGTCCAAGAGCTTGCCCAAACCTGCAACACGATGATCTCCCGGCTCTCCGCCGCCTGGGACCAGCAGCGCCGATTCGTCAGCGACGTTTCCCATGAGCTACGCACCCCGCTTACCCTAGTTCACGGCTATCTGCAAAGCACCCTGCGACGTGGCAGCAACCTAAGCACTCCCCAAAAAGAAGGACTTGAAATTGCCGCCGCCGAAGCTGACCGGACCATTAAGCTGCTCCAGGATCTGCTCGATCTTGCCCGCGCTGACGGCGGCCATCTTCGCTTTCAAGTAGAGCGCGAGCCCTTAGACGACATCACCCAAGAAGTGATCGAGATGTGCAACTATGCCACCGGACGCATTCAGTCAGAGCTAGAGCCTGTTATCGGCCTAGTCGATCGCTCTCGCCTCAAGCAGGTGCTGATCAACCTGATCGACAACGCCCTCAAATATTCAACCGATGGTCAGCCGATCACAGTAACGCTTAGCGCAATTGGCAACTACGCCTATATAGAGGTCAAGGACCAGGGCCGAGGCATTCCGCTGTGCGATCTCAATAAAATATTCGATCCTTTCTATCGGGTGGACGAAGATCGCTCTAGGGCTACTGGCGGCACCGGACTAGGGCTATCAATTGTCAAAACCCTAGTAGAAGGAATGAACGGCACTCTCAAGGTGCAGTCCAAGCTGGGTGAAGGCAGTGTCTTTACCGTATCTTTGCCGCGCTAGCAAAGTAGATCTAACCAGCGCGCTTAGCAGCAATCTAACGTTTAGTAAAGGCCGATTATCTAAAGGCAGCAGAAAGCGCGATCGCTTCTGGTATAAGAAGAAAGATAGGCACGCCCAATCTACTCTGTAACTACTAGAACGACTATCAGCATGACCATCCGCCTACTGACACCGCTTATCCGACCGTTTATCTGAAGGAGACATCCATGTCCGAAGGAACTGCCCGCATTTTGATTGTAGAAGACGAGGAAAAGCTGGCTAAGTTTGTGCAGCTAGAGCTGGGCTATGAGGGCTATGAGGTGATTGTTGCCAATGATGGACTCAGCGGACTAATGGCGGCTAGAGATAGTGAGCCTGACCTAGTCCTACTCGACTGGATGATGCCAGGTCTGACGGGCGTAGAGGTCTGTCGGCGGCTGAGGGCAACCGGAGCGATGATGCCAGTCATCTTACTCACCGCTAAGGACGGCATCGAAGATAGAGTCGCGGGGCTAGATGCTGGCGCAGACGACTATGTGGTCAAACCCTTTAGCATTGAGGAACTGCTAGCTAGAGTAAGAGCCCATCTAAGGCGCAATCAGCCAGACGAGCCAGAAGCGCTTTTGTTTGCCGATCTGAGCTTGAATCGTAAGACTAGAGAAGTGAAGCGAGGCGATCGCTCAATCGAACTCACCGCCAAAGAATTCGATTTGTTGGACTATTTAATCTCGAATCCGAAGCAGGTTTTGACACGCGATCGCATTCTCGAAGAGGTCTGGGGCTATGACTTCATGGGCGACTCGAACATTATCGAAGTCTACATTCGCTATCTGCGTCTGAAGCTAGAAGCCGGAGATGAAAGCCGCCTAATTCAGACTGTCAGAGGCGTCGGCTACGTCATGCGCAGCTAGCAAAGATGAAGATATCCGGGTGCTGAACCAACAGGTGTACCCAAATCAACCCAATAGATGTCTCCTTGTCGAACTACCATTCACCTTCAACTAGCCTGCGTTGCGTAGCACGCATACCTTCTTGGAGCTTTGCTTCTTCAGCATCGGGTGCGTCTGCGTATGCCATGTTGATTCTATCGGTCAGCTCTTTTCGTCCACGATACCAACGAACGAAATCACCTGGAGCAATTGCGATCAATCGACTCCAGGAAATATCTATAGCTTTTGTCACTTGACTGAGGTACAGCTTACAGGCTGAAAGCTCTATGTTGCAACGGGTCAAGCGACACGCCTGTACCGAATGCATCCGGTACAGGCTATATAGCTTTCCGCACTTTGCTTGCTACTCCACGAAAGACTACACCCCTTATTCCATAACGCAAAGTGCCATAGCAAAGTGCGAATGCATCGGCGCTTTGCTATAACTCTTTGGCCAGAGCGTGAGTATCGTCCAGAAGAGATTGATCGATTTCATGGGCGACTCGAACATTCTTTCTGAGGCGGTAAAAGTTGGCGGAAGAGGTGTTCAGATAGTCACTTCATCTATCCACGCTAGGTAGCTGGTCAGTCCGCCTGTGATTGCTACTTGAAGAATCTCTGGAACTTCATAGCTGTGATTTTCTAGGATGCACTGCTTGATAGCCGTAAAGTCGTCGCACTTTGATTTGATCAGTAAAAGCTGCTCATCATCGGTCTGTAGGCTATCTTTCCAGGTGTAGTAGCTTTTGATTGGCATGACTTGAACACAGGCTGCAAGCCGCTTGACTCAAAAGCGCTTCGGCAATTCTTTTTGCTTCCTCATCACTGCTGACTGTGGTGAGTGCGATCGCGTAGGAGTCGGTCATTTTTGTCGCTTGTAAGGATACTTTTCAACAATACTGTCGAAGTATCTATTTAACAGAGGCCCTATTAAGCTGTGCAACCGAGTTAGAATCTTGATTTCTATACCCGGAGAAATCTCGAACTGGTTTTGCTGTACACCTTGCAATATAAATTGGGCAACGTCGTCAGCTTTCCACGTTTTGGCGGTTGCGGTGATCTGCTTGGTAGCGGCAGGTTTTGTTTTGTTTTCTTCTATTAGCAGAGGGGTGTCTGTATCTGGCGGGTAGGCGATAGAAACGCCAATGCCTAAAGGTTTTAGTTCGGCGCGAAGCGATTCGGCGAGTCCTCTGACGGCAAATTTGCTAGGACCGTAGGTACTGTAGCCATAGAGTCCTAGCAAGGCCGCACCGGAGGAAATCAGGCAGATACGAGCTGCATTCTGTTCCATCGCTGGTAAGGCAGCGCGGATGCAGTAGAGCGTGCCAAAATAGTTGGTCGCTATGGCCTGTTCAAATGCTTCTACCGGCAGTTCCTGAAAGTGGCCAGGACGGGCGATGCCTGCGCTGGTAATTAGCAGGTTTGGCGGGCCGAGCTGTTCGATGGCGGTTTTAATCGCCTGTTCGGCTTGAATGCGATCGCTTACGTCCCCCACTACTGCCGCCACTTTTTGAGCATCGATCTTTCTTACCGCCTCTATCTCTGCTCTAGCCGATTGCAGCCGAGTATAATTGCGACTGATGATCGAAACGTTCGCGCCTTGCTGAGCCAGCCGTAGAGCGATCGCCTTACCAATCCCGCTCGATCCGCCTGTGATAATTGCGTGCTGAGCATTTTTCATGCAGTTGCCACCCAGATGCGTTCACCAAGATGCATTCATCAATCTACTGCTGTGCCCTCTTCTCAGTCTCTGCTTTTGCCGCTGTCAAAGAATCTTCTAATACCAATCGATAAGTGCTAAAGAACAACCCTCTAGGTGAACCACTGCCAGGATCGATATCTACCTGATGTGTGACTAGCACCTGCTCCGACTCTGCTTCCCCATCTGGGCTTACCGGGTCTAGCTGCCAGATTCCCTGTAGCGTTTCTAGATCGCCTTCGACCAGAGAAAAATCTACTTTCGTTGGATAGCTCTCTATCGACTCAATCTCCACCTCACTGCGAATCTCCATCACAGCGGGAATTACAGAAATAACATTCGTCTGCCTAAACACGTGGCGATTGTCTTCTGAAGACTCTGTCAGCTCCTCGCTACTCTCTATGTTGGGCAGAAACTTCTCAAAGTTGTCGTAGTCTGTCAGCACTTCCCAGGCTTTTTCAACTGGCGCATCGATCAGCACCCGCGCTGTGAATTGACCTTTATCACCATCTCTAGAGGCAGCGACTATCACCTGACCGTCTTCTAACGCTGCTCGCTCTTGGGCGGAGAGAGTCTCGAGCACCTCTTGTCCAGTTGTGAGTTCTGCTGGAGAGAGCGCTGTCTGAGCCGAGGCGGTCGTGGTAGGGGTGTGATGAATGTCAGCGCGATCGCGGCTAATTTACCAAAAGCTAATTGACTAGCAGGCCGGGTAGGAGATTGAGCGCGTTTGGGTACGTGACGAAAAGACATAATCGCGGCAGACCTCACATTTTCTTCAGTATAAGTTACACCATAAGCTGTGCTGCGCGTCATCTTGATTGCGCTTGAAAGATCGTGTTCAGCCCTGTGTGCGCGCTATACGCGCTTTGGTCCGTAATACTCTCGCTGAAACGGGTAGGTTGGCAATGCTAGCTTCTTGTGATCTTGCCCCTGATAAAGCGCGATCCAGTCAATAATCTCACCCTTTGCATATCGTTTGGCTATAGCTGCAAGGGAAATCGCCGAGATAGAAATCGCTGAAGGAGAAACCACCGATGAGTCTGACGCTGAAGCTAGCGCTGGACTGCTGCTTTTGCAATTGTCGCTGTAGTAGCAATCTCGCTGAAGGCGGCCAGACAGCGTAGCAATTAAGGTTTGACGCAGGACCGAAAGAGACGTGGAGACAATTGCTAGGCGGCAGGGAAAGTGCGATCGCCCCACGCTAGCGGTAAAGCACATATCCGCCAGTTCGATGTCGGGATGTGACGCCAGATATTGCGCATAGAGAGCCACTAGCTGATTAAGCGCGGCAGGTGTTCTAGCCGATAGAGGCAGTAAGGAGGAAGTAGGCGTGAACTGTTTGCGATCG
Organism: uncultured cyanobacterium; assembly: GCA_963772185.1. Lineage (GTDB taxonomy): Bacteria > Cyanobacteriota > Cyanobacteriia > Phormidesmidales > Phormidesmidaceae > Phormidesmis. The sequence continues at coordinate 138,551 of CAVYWR010000037.1, forward strand.
CTCTGCTTTGCGATCGCCTTCTAACCGCGTAGAGGACGACGTAGATGAGATGGCAGATGAGATGGCAGATGACAGTGGCGGTGACTGTACAATTACGTGTGCATTCGTACCGTTAAAGCCAAAAGCGCTGACGCCTGCGGTCCGCAGATTAGCTGTCGCTGGCAAAGGCGTGGTCTGATCGGGCAGACGGAACGGTAGAGCATCCCACTCAATCAGAGGATTGGGATGCTCTAGGTGCAGATTCGCTGGAACTTGCTTGTGTTCAATTGCTAGAACGGCCTTGATTAGTCCCGCTATGCCAGCAGCGGCTTCCATATGGCCAATGTTAGTTTTGAGTGCGCCAAGCCAAATAGGCTCTGTCCGCTCGGCGTCCGCAAAGACCTGACCTAACGCGCTGACTTCGATCGGGTCACCTAGCGCAGTGCCTGTGCCGTGCGTTTCTATATAGTCCACAGCGGCGGGCGATAGGCGGCTTGCGTTTAGCGCTTGCTGGATGACGGCGATCTGAGCGGCTTTACTAGGTGCGGTCAAGCCATTTGTGCGCCCGTTGTGATTGGTCGCCGAACCGAGGATGACTGCTTGAATGCGATCGCCCGCCGCCTGCGCATCACTCAGCCGCTTGAGCACCACCATCCCCCCACCTTCTGCCCGGCCAAACCCGCTCGCCGCCTGGTCAAACGTCCGGCACCGCCCATCTACCGACAGCATTCGCGCCTTGGAGAAATTAATACTTGCTGCTGGGGTCAAAATCCGATTCACGCCGCCCACTAGCGCCAAGGCACACTCCTGCTGTCGTAGACTCTGACAGGCCAGATGTAGCGCTACTAGAGACGAAGAACAGGCCGTATCTATCGCCAAACTAGGCCCATTTACACCTAGTAAAAAAGACAGTCGTCCTGCTGCTACGCTATGAGAATTACCTGTTGCTAGATAGGCGTCGATCTGTTCAGGAGACTGCGCTAGCACCTGCTGCCAGTGGTCGATGCTGCTGATTCCTAAAAAAACGCCGACGGAACGCTCATCGCCTGTTGCTTTGTCTCCTTTAGCAGTACCGAGCACAATTCCAGCATTTTCTAGCGATTCCCAGCCTAGTTCCAACGCTAGGCGCTGCTGCGGATCGAGGGTAATCGCTTCTCTAGGAGAAACTCGAAAGAAGGAAGCATCAAAGTCATACAAATGAGGAATGAAGCCGCCGCTACGAGAGACCATCTTGCCAGGAAGGTCAGGCTCATCACTATGGTACTTGTCAATAGGCCAGCGGTCGACAGGCACCTCAGAAACCGCATCAGTCTTTTTTTTCAACAGTTTCCAAAAAGCCGTAGGAGAATCTGCTCCACCCGGAAAACGACAGCTCATCCCAATAATGGCAATTGGCTCGCGCTGAGCTTTTTCAATAGCATCGAGCTTTGCCTGAAGAGCCTTGATAGCGAGAAGTGCTCTTTTTGTAGGAGAAAGAGAAGCTTGAGAGTTTTCCATATATCAGGATTGATCCAGCTTAATTAATTCCTGTAGCAATAGTGTCTGTGCCTCTTCCTCAGAGAGGTCTTCTAGGTTGTGCTGTGATGAATTTTCTGTAGGATGTTCGATATAATCTTCTTCAGTATTGGAGGTAGCAGGTACAGACTGAGACAATGTTAGTAAGTCTACTATGTAGTCTCTTAGTTCCGACAGCGTAGGATATTCGTATACCAAGGTAACAGGCAATACGCAGGCCAGACTGGTCTGTAGTCGATTACGAAATTCTACAGCAGTCAAAGAATCGAGTCCTAAATCGGTAAAGTCAGCGTTGTCAGCGTTGATTAGAGCAGCCTCTTTTCCTAAGACAATAGCAAGCTGTGCTCGAAGGTGGTCGGATAAAACGGCGATGTCATTCCTCTCTAGCGCTACCTGAATGGTTGATTTAGTCGCATTTGATAACTGTGGGTTTGGTGAGTGCAGGTTTGGTGAGTGTAGGTTTGGTGAGTGTGATAAACCAGACAAAAATAGACTTTGAATGCCTACTTTCTGCCAGTTTGCGATCCTGCCGGGTAAGATGCCTATCTGAGCGCTTTCCGCTGACCCGATGAGCAGTCTTAGCATCTCAAAACTAGTTGCTGGATCAAGTAGAGGAATACCCGCGCGGCTAAGGCGCTGTTCTACTTCAAGATTGGCAGCGAGCCCAGCGCCGGACCAGGCTGCCCAGTTGAGGCTAAGCGCAGGCAGCCCTTGCTGACGGCGCAGATGGGCGATCGCATCTAAAAAGCTATTTGCAGCCGCATAGTTTGCCTGCCCGGTTGAGCCCAAAAGTGAAGCTACCGACGAGAACATCACGAAGTGGTCAAGTTCGACATTCTGTGTGATTTGGTGCAGGTTCCACGTGCCGCTCACTTTGGCCGACAGGACTTTAGCAAACGACTGCCAGATCTGGTTTGGCAACAGGTTGTCGTCAGTTTCGCCTGCTAGGTGAAAGACGCCTTTGAGCGGTGGGTCAGTAGAGGCGATCGCGTGTGAAAGATTCGCTCGAAGCTGCTGTTCGTCTGTGAGATCTAGCTGTAGGATTTCGATAGTGACATCAGACTGGCTCAGTTGATCTATCACCTGCTGAGCCGCCTGAGATGGCAGGCTACGACCTAGAAGTATGAGAGAGGTTGCGCCCTGATCCAGCTAGCCACTGAGCAAGCTGTAGACCCAGTGCGCCTGTGCCCCCAGTGATTAGGTAGGTGGCATCTGCGCGGATTTTCTTCGATGAGTCAGATAGTGGCGCATCTGTCGATACAGGCGGAGTGATGACTACTTTTCCAATATGCTTTGCCTGTTGCATAAAGCGGAAGCCATCAACGGCCTGTGATGCTACATAGGTTTTGACTGGTAGAGGAGATAGCTGGTTGTCCTCAAGATGCGCTACAAGCCTAGTCAACATTGACTGAATGAGCTGAGGCTGTTCTTTTGTTACCTCTACTAAATCTACAACTTTATAGCTAACGTCGGGACGCTGCTGATTCATTCTCGCAGTTGGCCAAATGTCTGCCTTGCCAATCTCTAGGAATCGTCCGCCAGTAGAGAGTACAGAGAGACTTTTGGCGATCGCATCTCCAGAGAGCGAGTTCAATACAACATCCACCCCTTTCCCACCGGTCTGCTGCATAATCTGCTCAGCAAACTCCAAAGTGCGAGAGTTGGAAGATATGCTGTACTCCCTGCTGCTGTAGGAACTCCCATTTGGCCATCGAAGCCGTTGCAAAGACTTCCGCACCGATCATTTGAGCAATCTGTACAGCCGCCTGTCCCACGCCCCCAGCAGCGGCATGGATCAGAATTCGCTCACCTGCTTTCAACTCGGCTAAATGGACTAGCGTGTAGTAAGCCGTGAGAAAGGCGGTTGGAATAGTCGCGGCCTCAGTTACGCTCAGATGCGCAGGTTTGGGTACGGCTAGCGCTGCGTGGACTGTTACAAATTGGCTGAAGCTAGCGGGTGCGATCGCCATCACCACATCCCCAATGCTTACCGTCTCTACAGTCGCACCGACTGCAACAACCTCTCCCACACATTCTAGGCCCAAAGGTCCAGCCTCACCAGGATATAGATCCAAAGCATTCAACACATCTCGAAAGTTCAGTCCGGTAGCCTGTACTCGCAGTTCGATTTCATCTGGCCCTGGCGATCGACGAACTGTTTCTCTCCATTCAAGCTGTTCTAAAGTTCCTCTCTGGTTAATTTGTAGCTGTAGGTTAGTCGTGCTAGAAACTGTTTGAGGCTGTTCGCGCACATGTCGAACCAGCCTAGCCACATAGCGGCTGCCGTTTCGGTAGGCAATCTGTTCCTCTTTTGCAGCGCCTATCTGACTAATCTCAGCCATTAAATTAGACATAAGGCCAGACAGTCCTTTCCGTTCATCGGCCAGATTAAAGTCTATACAAGCGCAGTTCAGCTCCGGATGTTCGAGGGCAACTGTCTTTCCCATTCCCCAAAGCGGCGACTGTGAGAGATTGACTGATTCGCTACCCGAAATGACCTGAACGCTGTCGGTAATGAACCAGAGATGAGTAGATAGATTGCTACTGATTAGCGCCTGAACAAGAGAAAGCGCACTTTTGCAGTTTTGTTCTACTTGACTACCTGCAAAGTACAGAACGCCTTTCCAGCGATCGGTTTTGCTCAGACAAGCGAGGAATTCTTGAGTCTCACTAAAAGTATTTTTGTGCAGTTTTGCTCGTGAGCCGCTAGCTGACAGGGCGCTCTCCTCTAGCTTTTCTACATTATCTGCAACGATTAGCCAGTGTTCGCTCTCCGCGAACTTCGGCGGACAACCGCTGAGTCTGCCTGCCATTCAACTTCATACAGCCAGTCCTCCCACTGACGGGGCTGTCGATCTCGACCTGCGGATGGTATTCGCTTTGCGAGCTAGACCAGTGACAGCGGCGATCGCCTCACCGCTCTTCGGTCAATATCTGCATGTCTGCGGTCACCGTCACCGCGTCGCCTTTAACAGGCCGAAGCAGAATATGGCTCCAGACGAATTCGCTATCCGTTGGAAACGGACGATAGAGGCAAATGCCTTCAACGCCGATAGGAACGTACGCATCGCGGTTGGAGATAGGTAGCGCTGCTATCACGCATTGAAAACAAGCGTCTAGAACAGCCGGATGGATTTGGTAGTCAGACTTATTACTGACTTCTACCGGGATTTCAATCTGTCCTAACGCTTCGCCTCCTGCATGTCCGACATGCCAGATCTTCTGAACGCTGCGGAAAATATCGCTGTAGAAAAGACCAAGGCGATCGCAATTTTCGTAGTGAGTATGGCGCGATCGCACCTCTCCTAATCTCTCTTTGACTTGTTCAATCCCAGCAAAGTCAGCTCTTAGCGTCTCGGCTGCGCGTACTGTGCCCTCACAGTGCATTATCCAATCCGAAGAATCTTCAGATTGACTGTAGACTTCCGACTCGATAGCCATCTGACTGTTCAGTCAGGACCGTCTGAATCTTCACAGGCTGCTCTGACAGTCGCAGCGGTTGAACTAAAGAAGACTTGTTCGAGTTGAACTAAAGGAACTTGTAAGACTTCAGCAGCCTGCCGCCAGCACGATTTCAAAGAAAGCAGACCCAGGAAACAGGATTTGACCTTGAATCTGATGATGCTGTAGAAAAGTAGGCTGGGCCGAACTCACCACCTGCTCAAAGAGAATCTGACGAAGCGGCGTAGAAATTCTTTGACCCACTAGGGGATGATTATTTTTATCAGCTAGAACAAACTGCTTCAACAGGCTTAGCGGGTCTGTCCATCCAATACCGCTGCCTTTGAAAGGCGTACGTAGGCAGCGGAACTCTTCGGCCTGTGTGATGACTGTAGAATGCATTCCAATTGATATCACAGCCGCCTTGATAAAGCGCCGCCAAGCTAGAGCATATCTGCCTGCTATCTGCCTGATTAGGCTGTAGACTGGCCAGATAGCTACGCGAGTCTGTCGAATTTGAGGAAATAGTCGCCTGAGCTAAGGTCAATAAAACCGGACGAGGCCCACATTCTATAAACGTAGTCACCTCTTGTAGCGTTTCAATACTCTGGACAAACCGAACTGGCTGCTGAATATGCCGCGTCCAATAGTCGGCATCAAAGCGATCTATCGCGCAGCCACTAATGTTTGAAATAACTTCTATCGTAGGCTTTTGATAGGTAATCGATTCTGCAACTGCTCGAAAGTCCGTTAATATCGGTTCCATCAAAGAAGAATGAAAAGCATGTGAAACCTTGAGCCGTTTGCACCTAATTCCTTGTTTGGTTAGCTTTTGAGCAATGCTGTTAATCGCTGATGCTGAGCCGGATAGCACCGTATTAGTTGGAGAATTGATCGCCGCAACGGAAACGTTTTCTGTCAAGTCTTGTTCGCATGTTTCTACAGCCGCCATCACCGACAGCATCGCTCCGCTAGTCGGTAATGCTTGAATTAATCTGCCTCTTTCTACAACTAATCTCAGCGCGTCTTCTAGGCTGAAAACGCCCGCCACACAGGCCGCTACATACTCTCCTAAGCTGTGACCTAGTACCACAGTCGGTCGAACGTTCCAGCCGATCCAGAGCTGGGCGATCGCATACTCAAAAGCAAACAAAGCTGGCTGAGTATATTCTGTTTGGTTGATCAGCGTTTCCGCCAGCCCTTCCTCAAACAGTACGCCCAATAGATCGAAATCGTACTGCTGTAAGATCTCAGCGCAGCGATCTAGCTGACGGCGAAAAACAGGCTGCGTTTCGTACAGAGCCTTACCCATGCCCGCAAATTGAGCCCCCTGCCCAGTAAACAAAAACGCGACTTTCTCAACAGGAACAGCGGTATGATCGCTCGATAGCCAGTTCTGAAGCTGGGCGCGTAGATCTGCTGCGGAACTAACAACTAGAGATAGGCGATGGCGGAAGTGCGATCGCCCCACTCCCAACGTAAAACAAACATCTGCGATCGCAATACCCAAATGATCCGCAAGAAAGTCCACATACTTCTCAGCTAGCGCCTTCAGCGCTTTCTCACTCTTTGCAGACAGTACGAATATCTCTTCTTTATGCGCCGTATTCTCTGTCCTGGCTGCCAAGTCGTGAGTGTCCAACAGTCGCTTCCTCTAGCACCATGTGCACATTAGTACCGCCAATTCCTAGAGAGTTAACGCTGGCTCGTCGAGGGGTATCGGTGATCGGCCAGTCAGCTAACGCCGTGTTCACATAAAAAGGACTATTGGCGAAATCAATCTGCGGGTTGGGCTTTGTGAAAATGTAGGCTAGCGGGAATCTGAGCATGATGTACGGCCAGCGCAGTTTTGATAAAGCCAACTACACCGGAAGCAATATTCAGATGCCCTACATTTGTCTTGACAGAGCCTATTGGACAGAACTGTTTTTTGTCGGTGCTTAAAGGCTCAGGGCAGTGCCTAAAAGCTTGGGTGAGCGCTGCGATTTCAATCGGATCGCCTAGCTGTGTGCCGGTTCCGTGCGCTTCTACATAGCCGATGGTTTCGGCTGGAGTGTTTGCGATCGCCAGCGCTTCAGCGGCTACTCTCGTCTGACCTTCGCTCAACGGGGCTAAATAGCCTACCTTTTGCCCGCCATCGTTACCCATTGCCGAGCCTTTGATGACAGCATAGATGAAGTCTTTGTGTGCGATCGCCTCATCCAACCGCTTCAGCACCACCAGCCCCACTCCACTGCCAAACAGCGTCCCTTTCGAGTCCGCATCAAACGCCCGACAGTGCCCATCTTCAGATAGGATCATCCCCTCCTGATACAGATACCCCGACTGCTGCGGCGTTTCTACAGAAACACCGCCCGCTAGCGCTATGTCACATTCTCCTTGTATCAAGCTTTGCGCAGCTAGGTGAATTGAAACAAGAGAAGTAGAACAGGCCGTCTGCACATTCAAGCTAGGACCGCGCAGATTCAGCTTGTAAGAAACCCGAGTCGTCAGATAGTCTTTGTCGTTAGCAACCGTTGCTTGAAAGCCACCAAAAGAACTCAGCGTAAAAACATCTAGCGAATCATTTGGATCGAGCGTATGACGATTCGGATAAACATTGTTGAGCAAATAAGTGTTCATCGTCGCGCCTGCAAATAGACCGATTGCCCCTTCGTAGGTCAGCGGGTCATATCCAGCCGTCTCCAAACTCTCCCACGCACATTCCAACAGCAGTCGCTGCTGCGGGTCCATCAGCCTAGCTTCCTTGGGACTGTAGCCAAAAAAATCCGCATCGAAGCAGTCAATCTGTTCTAGTGACGGACTAGCATTCACGTAATTGGGATGCTGTAGCAGCGATGGGTCAACGCCTGCGGCCAGCATCTCTTCATCTGTGAAGAAGGTGATTGATTCTACGCTTGCTGTCAGGTTTTGCCAAAAGGCGCTTAAATCACGAGCGCCAGGGAATCTACCCGCCATGCCGATGATGGCAATGTCTGATTGCTGAGCGCGATCGCCCCGACGCAACCTAACCCTCAAAGAATCACGCAGATCTGTTGCCGACGCGCTCGAACCCGTTTGTTTGAGATAAGCAGCTAACGCAGTAACTGTAGGATACTGAAAAAGTGAGACAGCTTGTAGCGTGGGTGAAAGCTGATTTTGGATCTGACTGAGCACCTGCATTAACCGAAGAGACGTTCCGCCTAGCTCAAAAAAATTATCATTCTTATCGACTGTATCCACACAAAGAACAGACTGCCAAATGTGAGAGATGCGCTGCTCTAGCTCACTTTGACTAAGGTTCGCCGCAGCCGCACCCTGCTCAGCAGCTTTGACGAATTGCTCTATTTGCCAGTCAAACTCACCCGTAGAGAACTGACGGCTAAGCTGACTGCGCTGCACCTTTCCAATAGACGTTTTAGGAATGTCTGCTCTTTCGACTGGAATGACATAGGTCGGAGAAATACCAATCTGTTCAACGACCTGAGTCCGAATCCGTTTAATTAGTGAAACCGTAGCGCTCAAATCATCAGCTTCAAGGCTAATGCCCTGCACTGGATGAAAAAAGATAGCGAGCTGTTCTGTTGCATCTTCCGCTCCGCGCACGCCACAGGCTGCCGTGAAAGAAACTTCTACACCCGCTAACACTTCTACAGCAGACTCTATTTCATGGCTGTAATAGTTCACGCCGTTGAGAATAATCACATCTTTTTGTCGACCCGTAATCGTCAGCGCACCCGCTTGGATAAACGCCAGATCGCCTGTATTAAACCAGCCATCTAGAGTGAAGGCTGTAGCTTGCGCGGCGGCTTCATCGTGACTGGCCAGGTAGCCCGCCATGATCGTCAGACCTTTCACCTGTAGACGACCAGTCTCGCCTTCTGCGACTACCTGGTCAGCAGCATCCACAATTCGAATAGAAACACCTGGAATCGGCTGCCCCAAAGTGACAAAAGCATCCTCTTCAGTCGTAGACGCCAGCGAAAACTGACGGGAATGAACAATCCCAGAACAGGTTTCTGTCATTCCGTAGCCCGGACTCAGCGCCGTGGGTGATAGTCCATAGGGCGTCAGCAGTTGCAAGAACTGCCGCGCTGTCTTGCCGACCACCGCTTCTGCTCCGTTTCCCATCCAGCGAATAGAAGAGAGATCCCAATTACGTCTCGGGAAGCCTTCTATCGTTCTCTCTAGCTGATCGTTGACTAGCCCATAGGCAAAATTGGGAGCCCAGCTTGCACTTACTCGTACTGCGCCAGCAGATCTAGCCAGACTCAGCGGATCTTTCAACACAATCTCTCGCGAAACGTGAATCTGTTCGCAGCCCAAGTATACTTCTGTTAGATGGAACATCACCAAGCTGGCCACATGCTCTAGCGGCATCCAGTTCAACGTAATGTCTTCGATAGAAAGCTGATTGACTGTCGCCATGCCGTAGGCGCTGACTCGAATGTTCTGATGGGTAAGCTGTACACCTTTGGGCCTGCTAGTACTCCCCGAGGTTAAAAGCAAGAGCGCTATCTCTTCTGCCTGGGGTTCTACTAAAGGCAGTTCGTTAAAGAGATGAGAGATTTTCCAATGAGTCAGCCGTTGTAGATCGCTTAGCGTTAGAACAGTAATTGAATGTGAATCCGCAGACTTTGATGAGGTGACGTGGTGAGGCTGACGGTGGTGAGTCTGTTAGTAGGATCGGGTCTTCTAGCAGGGCGATCGCACCCTCTAACAGCGTCTGCCCACCAGCGCTACTAGCCTGCGCAGCAAGAGGCACCGGAACGCAGCCGCTCAAGAAACATCCCCAAAGCGCGGTAACCAGATCAACACTTCTAGAGAACTGTAGGATAACAAAGTCTTTTCCCTCGTTTCGCTCGGCGGCGTCTCTGTTAAGACTCTTTCCTAGACCTCGTGCATGTAGAGCGATCGCCACCCGCATAGCCGAAGACAGTAGCTCAGCGTAGGACTGAACGGTCTCAGTACCGTCTGCTTCACTGCCTGCTTCTAGATAGCGAATGCCAGCCTTGGTCCTTGCAGCACGACGTAGGGCCGTAGTCAGGCTAGAAGGCACATCAGCCGAATTAGGAAAGAGACTACCGTGAACAATCGCTAGCGGTCGGTTTGCTCTTGAAGATGTCACCGTCATGCCTGTACGTACTTAGAGATGAACAAGTAGTTTACGCTAGTAGACGCTTTGAAGCAGTACCATAGCGGGTTTTGAGCCTGTCTGTAAAGCATCATCTGCCGCGACATATGGCATGATAATGACTGCCTCTGTATATATTCTTAGGTTTATCTCGCGGTTTATACTTATTCGACCTTTGCTTGTTTGAATAGATGGAGACGCTCAACTTACTAATTTCAGACGAGACGCTGCGCGATGGAGAACAGCAAGTCGGCCTTTTTTTTGACGACAAAAAGGGGCTGGCCGAGCTGATTCTTCAGACAGGTGTTCAACAGCTAGCGCTGATGCCTGCTATTCACGCTAGTGAAGCTGAATTAGTCAGCAATTTAGTAGACGAAGGCTGGAAGCAGCAGGTGATCGCCTCTACGATGATGCGGCGTTCATCAATCGACCATTCCAAAGCCTGTGGCATACAGCAGGTGATTCTCTTTCATGCAGTATCCGATCGGCTTCTATTTTTAAGAGATCCAGAGGTTGCTCGCAGCCCAGCGCTTAGGAACAAAACAGTTGATGACAATATCTCTCCTTCGTTAATTCACGCTAACCGACAGCGTATGCTGATCTACGCACTAGAGCATGTGCGCTACGCGACTGAACAAGGACTCAGCATATGCTTTGCCGCTGAGGATGCGAGCCGAGCGGATAGCGACTTCTTAGTAGACTGTATCAATACACTATCGCCCTACATTGAACAGTTTTTACTGTGCGATACGGTAGGCGTGCTCACTCCCAATAGTACGGTTAGCTGGATCCAAGACCTGCTGAAGCGCACTGATGGCGTGCCCCTGTCTGTGCATTTTCATAACGATATGGGGCTGGCGCTAGAAAATACGATTCAGGCAGTGCGAGCAGGGGCTACGGGCGTTTCAGGTACGTTTGGCGGGGTGGGCGAGCGTGCAGGCAATGCGCCGCTTGAGCAGGTGTTGAAAGGATTGCGATCGCGTTTCGGCTGGGAAGTCGCAGGCATCGACTATGACGCCGTAGATCATGTTGTTGCCTACCTACACGCTCACGGCCATCGGCCTCACGCCCCCTATTCGCTTCAGGCTCAGCGCCACGAGTCGGGAATTCACGTCAGCGCGCTGCTCCGCGATCCCAAGAGCTACAGCAGCTTTCCTCACCAGCGGCCAGAGATCTGGTTTGGCAAAGGCAGCGGTGCCAGCAATTTTCGATATCTGTTTGAACAGTATTTGAATCAGCCGCTGCCGCAGTATGAGTACGAGCGACTAAGAGCAATTGTCAAGGCGATCGCCATCGAAGAAAAACGATCCTTCTCAGCCCAAGAGATGCTGAGCCTACTTCAGAAGAGGCATCTGCTGCCCCATCGTCTTTGCCAAGTTGCTTAGGATAGTCTCGTTAAGCATTACGGTAGGCGATCGCTAATCTCTCCTCTCACTGCTGATATGGCGACTGTCCTGGGTGAAGCTAGATAGTTCCGTCCGGTAGGATCACCGCTACGTCCCTTGAAATTGCGATTAGTCGCATAGATGCCCGTCTCTTGCGCGCCCAAAGTGCCTCGTCCCGCGTTGATGCAGGCACCACATCCCGACTTTAGAATCGTTGCACCCGCCTGTTCCAAAATGGCTAGGTAGCCTAGCGCTTCGGCCTGCGCTCTTACACCCTGTGAAGCAGGCACTACAAATAGGCTCACAGAGGGCGCAACCTGCTGACCTTTAATAGCCGCTGCTGCCTCTGCTAGATCGTGCAGCTTTCCCCCTGTACAAGAGCCGATAAAAGCTCTGGTAATGGCAACTCGATCAATCTCTACGAATGGAGATCACCTGATCGGGGCTAGGCGGCGCTGCCACCTGCGGTTCTAGCTGACTGAGATCAAACTGATATACCTGTTCATACTGCGCGTCTAGATCGGCACTCACTTCGTGAAAAGGCTCGCTGGTACGCTCTTTGACATACTGCCGGGTCGTTTCATCTACAGACATCAGGCCGCACATCGCCCCGCATTCTACCGCCATATTCGCCAGGGTCATGCGCTCGTCTATAGGAAGCTGTTCAATAATGCCGCCAGCAAATTCCAGCACTTTTCCAGTCGCTCCGCCACAGCCGATCTGACCCAAAATGAACAGCATGATGTCCTTTGGCACTCAGATGCTGCGGCAGTACTCCAGACAGCTCAATCCGGAGCGTCGCGGGTACTCGAACCCAAAGATCGCCCATGGCGAAGATGTTGGCCATATCCGTCGTGCCAACACCCGTAGAAAAGCAGCCAAACGCGCCGTAGGTACAGCTATGAGAGTCGGTGCCAGCGATGACCATGCCAGGACGGACAAACCCCTTTTCGGGTAAGAGCACATGGCAGATTCCGGCGGCTTCTCCTGGCGAGACCACATCGAATAGATGAGTGCCCTGCTGTTTGGCAAAGTCCACCATTTGCTGATACATCGCGATCGCACCCGTATCAGTGCGAATGTCGTTGATCTGAATAAAATGATCGGCGACTAAAACAATCTTGTCTGGATTCCAAACGGTAGCATCAGGACCAAAATGCTGCTGGAAGAGCTTGCCGACTGGGCCTGCGATCGCATCATGAGACATTGCCAAATCCACTTTGACAAACACCACCTCTCCTGGCTGCACATAGTCATTCCCCGACGCCCGCGCCAGCAGCTTCTCAGCCACCGTCATTGGCCGCGCTATAGTCTCACTTTTAGGAACAGTCACTTCTCCTATCCGCCGCCGCTGATTGAAAGCCGTTAGGCCACCCAGCCGCCACAATGGCTTCTATTGCCGGATTGCGTAGAGGTTGCTCAACACTCTCTAACGGCAGCCCAATATTAATACTGTTACGATAGAAAATCTCAGCAAAAGATCTGGCCCGGACCTTTTGGATACCGGCTGCTTTTATGGCAATCGGCGCAAACTCTCGACTAGAGCCACAGCCAAAATTCTCCCCAGCTTCAATAATGTTGTATTTCAGCAAATTTCCAGGTCCAATCAGATGCTCTAGCGCGTAGTGAGCAAGATGCTCTAAGCTGTCGTTAGTCCCCCGCTTGGCAGGAATAATATCGTCCGTGTTGATGTTGTCGCCTAGCGTCAGAATTTGCTGAGTCATATATTGTTCTAGCTTTTTTAAGCTAGCTTTTTTGGTCTAGCTTTCTTATAGTTATTCTTTTGGCTGTTCTTTTATCTTTCTTTGTTTGACAGCAACTGCCGGATTGCCCGCGCAGACAGTCCATGCCTGTAGCGGTTTATTAGCGACGCTATTGAGTGTCAACACCGCGCCTTCTCCTATCGTCACACCCGGACCCACGACCCCGCGTGCGCCAATCCAGGCACTTTGTTCGATTTTAATTTCGCCCAGAATCAGATCGAACGAAGGTTTACTCCAGTTGTGATTACCCGTACATAGGTACACTTCTTGCGAAAGGCAAACATTATCGCCCAGCGTGACAGGGGCAAGGTTATCTATCCATGCGCCTTCGCCCAGCCAGCAGTCATTGCCAATGGTCAGCCGCCAGGGAAATTTTATCCGCACGCCCTGCTTGATCCGTACCCCTGTTCCAACAGAAGCGCCAAATAGTCGTAGCAGCTTTGCTTTGGGTTCAGAAACGGGGACCAGATAGCTCATAAATAGGGGAGAGCCGACGTAGTACCACAGTAGCTGTTTGATTATTGAGACACCGGGAGTGTAGTCGCCTGGGTTGTATTGTGCGAGTTGCGATCGCATAGAAAATACCTATCAGCTACTGAAGAAGACCATCATCTTCCCATTTAGTGACGTGCGCCGCTATCGGTGGATTAACTACGTTCTTCTATCCAGCTTTCTACTTCAGACAAGCTCTCAAAATCCAGCAGACGCTCACCCAGTTCTTCCAATGCAGGCAACAGCAAACCTAAAATATCAGCCTGCAGCTTGTCAGAAATCTCTCCAAAACGCTTTCCGAGCAAGCGAATAATTATGTTAGCTTCGCCCTCAGCTCTGCCTTCAGCTCTGCCTTCAGCTCTGCCTTCTGCTCTGCCTTCTGCTCTGCCTTCTGCGATCGCTTCATCTCTAATTTCCTTGTACACTCTAGTTTCTTCAAAAGAAATATCTAGCATTTTCTCTACCTCTTGCCGCTTAAGCTGACCGAACCGATACGAAACAATTGTAATCACCATATCAATAATGGCATGACTTTCAGAGGATGGAGCTTGGTGCGATCGCCTCAGTAATGCCCTTGCCTCCTCAGCCGTCTGCGCTTCATCAACTGTTGTCAACATCATCACCCCTACCCAGAGCGGCAACTGCCGAATATCACCAAGCTCATCTAGAAAGACCCGGTAGAATTGCCCGCTGTCTAGCAGGCGGCGGTGCGGGTATAAATCGCTCTGTTCTACACTACGCGACGGATAGATAACAGCCGCTAGCCAATCGCTGAATCGTTCTCGGTTCCGATAGAAGTAGAGCGCAGATTCGGCCAGCACTCTTTCATAAAGGCGTTCGTCCTTTTGAAACTGGACTTCGACAAAAAATACGGTTCCCGGCTTGCCCTCTGGCGGCAAGATAACGCCGTCAATTTCAAACCTAGGCTCTTTGACAGCAACCGAATCAAACCGATAGCCGCTAGGGTCTTCAGGCGGATCTGGCAGTAGGTCAAACAGCAATGTAGGAGAAAGCTGAAACAGCTTATAGAAGATGGAATCTCGTCGCATATCGCTATGGTGGATTGAAGTATTTTATTGCTCACGCATGTGTCGAATCAACAGGCTCATCACCTCCCCTTGTCGAGGCGTGATAATCAGCCTGTTTTCAGGGATAGTCACTAGTGGGCTCCAGAGCGCGTTCTCTACGTATCGCAGCGTGTGCAACAGATGAATCGTCTGCCGTACGCTACCCGGACTGCCCAGTAGAATATGACGCAAAGGTTCCCCCTCGCCGGGCTTTGGAACAGGTGCTACCAGAACCTGAGACTCACTGCCTCCCATCTCTGCCGCTCGGCCTGATACGGCACTTTCTGAAAAACTACTCTCGAGAAAAGCTTGAATAGACATGATCGCTTACCGCTTATTCAACCCTCTTACTATTGCACTTTTGACGGACATATGTCAACAAACCTATTGTTCGTAGTCAGTACGTGCTGTACTTACTAGATTGCTTAGAAGGCGTCAACACCCTTTAAGACACTCTTGAACGACACGAAAATCTACCGAAATCTTGACGAGATCTCGACGCTAATCACATAGATTACATACTAGAGAAGTTTAAAGTACGCTTTCTAGGAAGAACGGATTTATGAGTGACTTAATCGCCGTCGGATTTAAGCATGAGATGCAAGCAGATGAGGTTTTACAAAAGCTAGGAAGGCTACAAAAATCGCATCTAATCGACCTTGAAGATGCCGCTGTTGTCATCAAAGACGAAAAAGGAAAAGTCCGTATTAAGCAGGCTATTAATTTGGTGGCAGCGGGCGCTTCGTCCGGTGGATTCTGGGGAGCGCTGTTGGGACTGCTCTTTTTACATCCGCTGTTGGGACTTGCGGCGGGTGCTGCAAGTGGCGCGCTTAGCGGTGCGCTGACTGATATCGGAATCAACGACGACTTTATCAAAGATTTAGGCAAATCTTTAGAGCCTGGAGCTTCGGCACTGTTTATCTTGGTCCGCGAAGCTACGCCGGACAAAGTAATAGCAGAGCTAGAGCCTTTCGATGGCAAGATTCTTAAGACCTCTCTTTCAAAGTCAGACGAGGATAGTTTGAAAGCGGCACTAGGAGCAGCAAGCGTTACTGCGTGACCAGGCAACGCAGCTTATACTCACCCTGTTCACTCTCGATCGTTTGACAATGAACTTTGATGCCTACGACCCCGGAAGCTTTTACGATGAGTATTTTGCGGCGGCAGGAGACCTACGCACTGAGCTAGCGCCTATTTTGGAATGGTTTCAAGCACTGCCGTCTCAAGACATGGCTCAGATCAAAGCTAAGCTAGAAGCCGTTTTAGAAGATCTAGGCGCAACTTTTAGCTTTGAGGGTGAGGAACGAGTTTTGCCTTTTGATCCTGTGCCTCGGGTGATCGCTGCTGAGGAGTGGCAGTCGCTGACTGCTGGCCTAGCTCAGCGGGTAAAGGCATTAAACATGTTTTGCGCAGACATTTATAGTGAGCAGCGGGTTATTGCTGAAGGGGTTGTGCCCCGCGATGTGATCGAGTCGGCGCTGCGGTTTCGGCCAGAGTGTATGGGAATGGAGCCACCAGGCGGCATCTGGTGTCATATCGGTGGCATTGATCTGGTGCGCAACGGTGACGGAAACTGGTGCGTTCTAGAAGATAACCTGCGGGTTCCGTCCGGGATTGCCTACGTGCTAAAAAATCGGCTAGCAATGGAGAAAGTACTGCCGGAGCTAATGGAGAAGTTCGCACCTAGACCAGTCGGTGATTACGCTCAGCAGCTTAGATCTGTGATGGACTCGGTAGCGGCTGGTTTAGCGGCCTCTGATTCTAACAGCAGCATGGCCTTGCTAACACCTGGCGAGCATAGCTCTGCATACTTTGAGCATCAGCTTTTAGCGGAGCAGATGGGTATCGCTCTGATTAGTCCAAAGGATGTGATGATGTCGGACGGATACCTTTGCTATCGCACTGATAACGGTCCTCAACGGCTAAGTGTGATCTATCGGCGGGGCGATACGGAGATGTTTGGCGATTTAGATCTGGGAGAAGACTATCTTGATAGCATGGCTACCCTGATTGAGCTATGTCAGCAGGGAAAGCTGGCATTGGTTAATGCAATTGGTGCGGGCATTGGTGATGACAAGGTGATCTATGCCTACGTGCCAGATATGATTCGCTTCTATCTAGACGAGGAGCCATTGCTGCCTAATGTGCCGACTTATTTATGCTGGAGAGATAGCGATCGCGAATACGTGCTAGATCATCTAGATGAGCTAGTCGTCAAAGCAGCCAGCGCCGAGGGCGGAGACGACATGCTCATCGGCATCAACTCCACCGCCGCAGAGCGAGAAGCCTTTGCCCAAAAGATTCGCGAAAATCCAAGGGAATATATGGCCCAGCCGACTGTCTACCTATCCCAAATTCCTACGGTAGTAGAGGGCGGCATTGAAGGGCGGCACACAGACCTGCGGCCCTACGTACTCCACAAAGGAGATGAAATCTATGTTCATCCCGGTGGGCTAACGCGAGTAGCGCTAGAAAAAGGAAAGCTAGTCGTAAACTCATCGCAAGGCGGCGGAGCCAAGGACACCTGGGTATTGCCGTAGAGAGAATCAAGACCTTCTGCGGCTAGCTTGCTGATGCCGCCTCGGTTTTGGTAATAGAAAAAATGACTTATAGCAAAGCGCGGATGCATTCGCACTTTGCTATGGCACTTTGCGCTATAGAACAAGGGGTGTAGCCTTGCTATGTGTAGCAAGCAAAGTGCGGAAGGCTATAGTACTAAAATCATGCGGGCATAAGCCATAAGTGCTAAGTCACTCTAGCTAACAGAGCGTCTGAGCTGCCGCTTGGTAGTGATGAAAGATATCTTCGCGGTCATTTTCTTCGGGTATGTTGTCAGCGTTTTGGCCGCTTCTATTGATCATTTCAAGCTGACGATGCAGCACTCTTTTTTGAGATTCGGTATGCGTCTGCTCGCCAATTATTCTAAGGGCTTCTAGTAGGCGGATAGTGATGGCAACGTCCGTTTGTCCGTATTGACGAATTTGGTCAAAGGCCGCATTTACCAAAATGTCAAAGGTGGTGGGCTCTATGATTAATCGCATTGCTTTTGACCTATCGAAGTGATAGATCTTTTGAGGAGCCTTTTGTAGAACGCAGCAAAGCGAGACGCTGAGGCGATCAATACAGCGAACAGCAGTGAAAGGATCGTTAACTGCTGGTGAGATAGCGCGAATGGCAATTTCTACTAGCTGCTTGACCGGAAACTCAACGTCATATTTAGATTTGCGCTGATTGCCGCGAGGAACAGCTTTGTCGAGCTGCTGGCTTAGAGCGCTAAGATCGAGCGGTTTTAGATCTGACTTACGCTGGATATAGAAAAGAACGCTGCTGTTGACGACAAACTGTCCCGGTCGGTAGAGCACTTTGATCACAAGGTTGTGCTGGGCTGCGATCGCCTTTAGTCGTTCAATATCAATCTGCTGAATGTATCCGCTGTGGGTGGCTGGTATAGCGGTTGCCTTATCTTCAAAATCGTTAGAGATTTCCCACACTAGCCTGTTGACATCTAGCTCGCGATCGGGAAAGAGTCGGCTGATGGTCTCTTCTAGATCCCTACCAATTCTGGCAATCAGATTGTCAGCGTGCACCGCATTAGCAATGTTGTGCACAAAAAAAACAAGAACGCAAACGCTCGTAACCGTCAGCAAAAGACCCACAAAAACAGAAATCTGAGGCGTAAAGCTAATCTCCTTCGAGTCTTCTATCGCCCACAGCACCGCAATAGCGTAGATAAACGTAGCGCTACAGATACCAAAGGTGATTTGATTACTCCGATCCTGCATGAAGTCACGCAGCATCCTAGGGCCAAACTGTCCCGATGCTAGCTGAATTGCCACAATAGCAATCGAAAAAACAGATCCTGTTACCGTTAGCAGTGAAGTTGCGATCGCAGAGAGCAAAGTACCCGCACTTTGCGTTCCTTTCGGGAACAGTGCACCTAGTATGCTAATCCCTTCCACTTGCACATTGCGATCGACTGCTATCAGTCCACTAGCCAAAAACAGCGCTGCCGCAATCATCACTACCGGAACAAACCAAAAGCCAGACCGCAAAGAATCCCATAGCTTACTCAAAATTGTCTCTCCAAAAAAACCGATCGATCCAGACTTCGTATAGCCAGCGTACGGACATAACGGTTAAACAACATCCACAAAAAGATTTTCTCGCTGTCTATCTTTAGACAGCGGTCACGGACTCCACACTAGATTTGAATAGAATGATTCTCCGTTTCAATTATTGATTGAACCGCTTGAACCATAAACTTACTCATAACTGTGAGTAGTCTCTATTAAGGCATAGCTATCATGGCTCAGATTTGGATTTGGATAGGGTTTCTTTCAATGACTGCAGGAGCTATCTTCTTTGGGACAAAAGCGGCTAGTGCTCGCAGCGAAAGATGGCGTATTCTACTAATTCTCAATTTCTTTATCGCGACCATTGCAGCAACTCTGTATTTAGTCATGCTGACTGGTCAGGGAGAAGGCGTCTACAACGACCATAACTCCTACTGGGTACGCTATGTGACTTGGCTACTCTCTACACCTCTGTTGCTCTTAGTACTGACATATTTAGGCCGGACCAGTCGGTCCACAATAGGAGGGCTTTTGGGTGGCAACGCCCTGATGCTGGCAACTGGTTTTTTGGCCGATGTGTATCCCCAGCCTCACAACATTACCTGGTACATTGTCAGCTGTGGCGCTTTTTTGGGCACGGTCTACCTGCTGCTTGTTCCCTATCGGAGTGAGGCTGAGCGCAAGCATCCTGGCAAGGTTGGCCAACAGTCATTTCAAAAGCTACTAACTGTTCATATAGTGCTCTGGAGCCTGTACCCGATTGTTTGGATACTAGCCGACACAGGCGTGAATCTAATCAGTGATGGGGTTGAGTCTATGTGCTACTCAATTTTGGATATTGCTGCTAAAGTCGGATTTGGCCTACTGTCAATCAATACGCTGAGCAAACTAGAGAAGTTCCCAGTGTGGAACACAGCTCTAGAGTCCGACTTGGGCGGGCCAGCAAGTCCAGTGCTTGATCCTGTTCCAGTTGACGGAAGACTCTAGAGAAACAAGAGAAGGGATCTCAACTGTCTGCGCACTTTGTTAGGGATTTCTTCTCTTTTAGAGCTGGCTCATATAGCCGCACGCGATGAATCAAGCACCAGTCTATCAAGCGCATTTTGCATCTGAGCATAAACTTTGTCGTAGCACTCATCTATGTAGCGACTATCGTGCAGAGCCTCACTGCCGTAGCGCTCAAACCGAATGGGCTGACAGATGCGCGTATGGATCTGTACTGGTAGCGGAATGTGCGGCAGCGGACCAAAGCCAAGCCCCCACGGTAGACCTAGATAGACAGGAAAAGCTTCTGGGTCAATTCCTAGCGCCCACGGTATGCCCCATTCATGTAGTACTTTCATCTGAGGGTAGATATCAGCCAATACAACAAAGGTAGAATGTGCGCCGCAGGAAATCATTGGCACAATCGGTACGCCTTTCTTAATAGCTAGCTTAATAAATCCTTTCTGCTGGTGAAAGCAAACGCTATGACGTTCTGAGTAGGGTCGAAATACGTCTCGTATACCGCCCGGATAGACAACAATATTTGCACCCCGATTAAGTGCTGCGATCGCCATCTTCGGATGAGCCTGCACCGCCCCCATCTGAGTTGCTAATCTTGCCACAGATGGAAACGCATCTCCATACTTTTGGACTCATCAATCCGTATAGCGGTCGTTCTGTTCCAAATCGGCAGCACCAGTCGTACAGCATCATGTGCATATCAGGCGCTGCAGTCCCACCATTGTGAGAGCCCACAAACATCACTGTTTCATCTGTTGGAACCTGCTCCCAACCGTCTGTTGTGACATGAAAGTAGTGATCGTACAGCCATTGAATCAGCGGTAGCTGCTGCTGCAAAACGGCTGGATCGCGATCTTCTAAGGACCAACCATCTAGCGCAGAGGACTGCTTGGAGTGAGCAGACCAAGCTTCGCTCAGCGCTTTGAATAGCAGAAAAGAGAGAAGCTAGACTAGTTATATTCATATGGTTTTCATAGTAAAGGGTCTGCTAGCTATGCCAACAAACCCCTGCTGCTTTATGCGTGGTGATTAGTTAGGAGCGATCGCACCCCTCTAATCCAATCTACTCAAATCCCAACAGATCAAAGATATCTCTATCTTTTAGTGGGTTCACTTCCAGCGGCTTAGCATCCTCGATCATGCCCTTAGCAAGCTTCAGATACTCTTGCTGTACCTCTAGTACTTCCGGCTCTTCGTCCATCTCGAATACAGTACACTTCTTCAGACGGCTGCGGCGAATCGCATCCACTGTCTTGAAGTGCGCCAAGGTTTTGAGACCTACTCGCTCATTGAACTTGTCAATTTGATCGGTGCCTTCACTTCGGTTAGCAATAATGCCGCCGAGTCTCACCTTGTAGTTCTTTGCCTTGGATTTGATCGCCGCCACAATCCGGTTCATCGCAAAGATAGAATCAAAGTCATTAGCCGTCACAATCAGACAGTAGTGAGCGTGCTGCAAAGGCGCTGCGAAGCCACCACAGACCACGTCTCCTAGCACGTCAAAGATCACTACGTCGGTATCTTCAAACAGATGATGCTCTTTCAAGAGCTTGACGGTTTGACCCGTCACGTAGCCGCCGCACCCTGTGCCTGCCGGTGGGCCGCCGGACTCGATGCACATCACGCCGTTATAGCCTTCAAACATGAAGTCTTCTGTTTGCAGCTCTTCTGAGTGAAAATCGACTGATTCCAACACGTCAATTACGGTTGGTACCATCCTTTTGGTGAGTGTGAAAGTGCTGTCGTGCTTTGGATCGCAGCCAATTTGCAAGACTCTTTTGCCCAGCCGAGAGAAGGCTGCGGAGAGGTTAGAAGAGGTGGTTGACTTGCCGATGCCGCCTTTACCATACACGGCAATCACCAGCGCCCCAGACTCGATCTTCATTGAGTCATCTTGATGAACCTGGACGCTGCCTTCGCCGTCTGCGCCTTTGTTGGCGACAACTTTATTGGCATTGGGGCGAAGGTCGTTTGAAACTACCACAGTAGGGTCTCCTATTTTTGCTTGACTATTTGGAAATTGATTTGGAGTTTGAGATTTGATGAGCGTTCAGGTGATCACTTGCCAATGGTGGCTTTGGCTTCGTAGAGGGTGTCTACGGTGATGGAGGTAATGCCGCGATCGCTCGCAAACTTCTCAGTATTCCGCTTTACCTTGCCTCTTACAAAGAATGGAATCTTCTTCAACTCTGCTAGGCCGTCCGAACTCCAGCTAGTCTCCATCGATGATTCATCTAGAGCAGATGAATCATCTGGAGCGACTCCCATTGATTTTGATTCAGCATTGCTATCGAGATCCTCAGTTGCAAGCACCTCAGACTGTCCTGTGCTGTCTTCCTGATGCGGCGCGGTATGCAGATGGCTCATGTGGCCTTCGGCAAACTCAAAGTCCTCACGGAACATACCGATTAGATGTTCTTCTAGGCCCATCATTAATGGGTGAACCCAGTCGTCAAAGATGACGTTTGCTCCTTCCCAGCCCATCTGCGGCGAGTAGCGAGCGGGCACATCTTGGACGTGAATCGGGGTGGAAATCACCGCGCAGGGAATGCCTAATCGCTTGGCAATGTGGCGCTCCATTTGGGTGCCTAAAACTAGCTCGGGGGCAGCTTCGGCGACGGCGGTTTCGACGGCTAAATAGTCATCGCTGATCACCGCTTCGACGCCGTGCTGTTTGGCAACTTCGCGCACCTGACGAGCGAATTTGCGGCTATAGGTGCCAATGCCAACCAGCGTAAAGCCGAGTTCTTCGGTGGCGATTCTAGCAGCGGCGATCGCATGAGTCGCATCGCCAAAGATAAACACGCGCTTTCCAGTCAGATAAGTTGAGTCCACAGAGCGGGAATACCAGGGCATCCGAGACGCGCCAGGGATTGCAGAAGAAGCCACTCGTGAAACATTCCAATTGCCCAGAGTCTCTGTCTTGGAGCGATTGAGCACCCGGCTGACGTCAAGGCCAGCCACCTCACCAATCTCGGCAATGAAGTCGCGAGTCGCACCTACGCCGATCGGCACGGTTTTCACAATCGGCTGCGCAAAGTTGCGCTTCAGCCAGTCGCAGGTAGTCTGGGCAATCTCTGGATATAGGCAGATATTAAAATCCGCATTGGGAATCCGCATGATGTCCTCTGGCGTTGCCCCTAATGGCGCAATCACATTGGCATCTACGCCAATCTCACCCAAGAGCTTCAGCACTTCTTGAATGTCATCGCGACAGCGAAAACCCAGCGCCGTTGGACCAATAATATTAGGCTTTGGTCGAATTGCCGGGTCTCTTTCAGGGCGCTCCGCACCCGGCGGCAGCGCTTCAGATAGCAGCAGCTTTCTCACCAGATGATAGAGCGTTTCGCTGCCGCCCCAGTTCTCTTTTTTAGAGTAAGCAGGTAGTTCTAAGCTCACCACTGGAATCGGCAGATTCATACTCTCAGCGAGCGAGCCAGGCTGATCTTGAATCAGTTCTGCTGTACAGCTTTCGCCCACCAGCATGACCTGAGGCTTGAACCGCTCATACGCATCACGCACAGAGGTTTTTACCATCTCAGCGGTATCGCCACCTAGATCTCTTGCTTGAAAAGTGGTGTAGGTGACTGGCGGACGCTGGTCGCGGCGCTCAATCATGGTAAACAACAAATCGGCGTAAGTATCGCCTTGTGGCGCATGGAGCACATAATGCACTCCTTCCATTGAGGTGGCTACGCGCATGGCCCCAACGTGGGGAGGGCCTTCATAAGTCCACAGAGTCAATTCCATAGGTTAGGAGAATAGAGAATAGGGTTGATTGGGCTGAGCAGAGTCGTAGAGTTTTACTCTTTTTGCAGAGTAGTCCGACAGTATCAGACGGTCAGTCGCTTGCGTCTTTCTAGCGATCGCGTAAACAATTCCGCCAGATCAGCCGCCTGGTCGTAGCCGTGCAGCGGTGAGAACACCAGCTCAATCGACCACTTCGTTGCCATACCTTCAGCCTCTAGTGGATTTGCCAGACCCAAACCGCAAACTGTAATATCTGGGCGCGCCTCTCGGCAGCGATCGAGCTGCTTTTCAACGTCTTGGCCTTCGGAAAGCGCGGTGCCTGCGGGTAGCAGTGCAATCTCTTGACTCATCAGCAGGCGGTCAATGTAGGGGGTACCGACTTCGACTAGCTCCATGCCACACTCACGCGATAGAAAGCGAGCCAGCGGAATCTCTAGCTGCGAATCAGGAAAAAGAAAGGCTTTGCGACCGCTGAGCTCTTGGCGATAGTGCGCTAGTCCAGTATTCGCTCTAGCAACAGCAGGTGCGATCGCCGCTTCAAACTTCTCACTATCGACCCCCCAAGCCTCAGCCGCAGTCTTCAGCCAGGCCGTCGTCCCCTCAATGCCAAACGGATAAGGCGAAGGCATCAGCTCCGCGCCGCGAGCCATCAGCAGCCGCACCGTCTCACTCAAAAAGGGCTGAGCGATCAGCAGCTTTGTCCCTTTGCCCACGCTAGGCAGATCCGAAGCCCGGCGCGGTGGAAAGAAAGACACCGGACCAATGCCCATCTGATTAAACAGCCGCTTAAACTGATCTTCCACCACATCAGCCAAGCTACCGACCACCATCAAAGCAGGCTCGTCGGTCTCCTTACCTGGCAGGACCGGCACCATCGAACCGAGACAAGCATCTTCTCCCTGCGTGAAAGTCGTCTCAATTCCGCTACCAGAATAGTTGAGCACTCTAGTCTCAGGAAAGTAGCGATGGTTTAGCTTCTCTGCGGCCTTGGCAAGATCGAGCTTGATAACTTCTGACGGGCAAGAGCCGACTAAAAACAAGGTGCTGATATCAGGCCGACGCGCTAGCAGCTCTCCGACAACGCGCTCTAGCTCATCGTTGGCATCTACTAGACCCGCTAGGTCGCGCTCACCTAGGATTGCCGTGCCAAACCGAGGCTCCGCAAAAATCATCACCCCTGCCGCTGACTGGATCAGATGGGCACAAGTCCTCGAGCCTACAACCAAGAAGAAGGCATCCTGCATCTTTCTATGCAGCCAAACGATACCCGTCAGCCCGCAGAAGACCTCTCGCTGGCCCCGTTCTTTTAGAACTGGCAGGTCGGCATTCGCCGTGTTCGTAAGATTTGTCTGCGTAGAATCGGCTATCGGATTATCTGTGCAAGCCTGTAGCGCCATACTGGGTTCTTCGCTCTTGTATCAGTTACATGGACAAGTTTCAGCAGGCTGCCATTGACTTTTTGTTTGATTTTGTTTTTCTTTGAGCGAATCAAAAAAATCAAACAAGAAAATCTAGAGCAGCGAAATGGGCTGAGGAGTTCAGTATAGAGACCTGACCGATTGGGTCTACGCGCTCAGTAGGCTTTATTTACAATCAGCCATCAATGTTTACCAAACGCATCGTTTAGTGAAAGTATTAGCTCCAATCAAGAGCCACACGGCATAACAGCATAATATAGAGAGCAATTCAAATTGCTCAGCAGAATACCAGACATCGGACCATGGCCAAGCCGACCCAAGCCCACATCTCCAAAATGATCTCTAAACGAGAAAGTGAATTTTTCCGTAGCCGCACTCTTAAGCAAACTGAATACTATATGGGTGCCAAGCTGCTAGAAGTGGGCGTCAATCCGAACAAGGGCGTCATTTACCGCTGGAAAACGATTGACAAAGGCAGCCGAGAAGAATGGGTGTATAGCGCTTACTGGGGCGACTCACGCGAAAAGATCGAGGCTGAGGAATTGGCAAAGCAGAAAAACGCGAACTCTGAAGAGAGTTAGATACAGCAATTTACGCCGCCTGATGACAGCAGACCGCTGTATCTACTTCGCATCGGTCCCTACGCGCTATTTACTTCGCAGCAATTACCGCTGGAGCTTTTGCAACTGATACGGCCTCTACAGGCTGCGCAGCGCTGTCGGCTTCAGTAAGCGGAATTCGCTGTAGGCGCGCACCGACGTTACGCAGCTTTTCCTCGAATTTTTCGTAGCCGCGATCTAGATGGTGCAGACCGTAGAGGGTGGTTTTGCCTTCGGCGGCTAGACCTGCGATCGCCAGCGCCGCAGACGCACGCAAATCACTCCCCGTCACCGGTGCTCCCGATAGATGCGAGACGCCTCGAACAATGGCACAGTCGCCTTTGACCTTGATATTTGCCCCCATCCGGTTGAATTCAGCAACGTGCTGTAACCGATTCTCAAACACGGTTTCTGTCACCATGCTGTTGCCGTCGGCCAAAGTAAGTAAGGCCATGAACTGAGCCTGCATATCCGTGGGAAAGCCTGGATAGGGAAGCGTCTGAATATCGGCAGGCGCAATCTTCTCTCCAGGAGCAATCCGAATCACGTTGCCAGCTTCAATCTCAATTCTAGAGCCAGTTTCGCGTAGCTTCGAAAGCAGTGGCGAAAGATGATTTGGATCGACAGGGCCTACAGTGATCTCTGAACGGGTGACTGCACCGGCCACTAAAAAAGTACCCGCTTCAATCCGGTCTGGAATAATACTGTAGTCGGTCGCATGTAGGCTAGAAACGCCGTTGATAGTGATGGTATTAGTTCCCGCGCCCTGAATATCAGCGCCCATAGAACGGCAGAAATTAGCAAGGTCGACGACTTCCGGCTCTTGAGCCGCATTCTCAATCGTGGTTTTGCCTTCAGCTAGCGTAGCGGCCATCATCAGGGTTTCGGTTGCGCCCACGCTGGGATAGTCCAGATAGATTTTGGCCCCCTTGAGCTTACCGTTCGCGCCAGGGACGTAGGCATGCACCACACCGTGGTCCATATGCACGTGAGCCCCGAGCGCCTGCAACCCACGAATATGCAGCGCTACCGGACGAGCACCAATTGCACAGCCACCCGGTAGCGGCACCCGAGCAACGCCTAAGCGAGCCAGCAATGGCCCAATCACAAAAAAGCTAGCGCGAAGTTTGCTAACAATATCGTAGGGCGCTTTGGAATGGCTGATATGGCTACCGTCTATGTCCAAGCTGTCGCCACTGCGATCGACTTTCAGGCCCAGCGCTGCCAAGACACTCGCCATGCGGCCAATATCCATTAAGTCAGGAATATTGCGGATACGGCAGGTCTGCGAGCACAAAAGCGCACCGCCTAGTACCACTAAGGCAGAATTTTTTGCACCGCTGACAGGAATATGGCCACTCAGCTTGGCATTACCCCAAATCTCAATTACAGACTCTGTCTGAGATTCGGTCGATGGATCTGTGGTCTGTAGGTTAGAAGTGACGATAGGATTGCCCTCCGCGATTGGTTAACAAAAGTTGATTGTGAGAATTTGGTATGGATTCTACCCGAAACTACACAGCTTCTTCGGATTAATTTGAGATTTCCATGACAGAGAGGTTATAAAACCATACTTTTGCCAGAAGACATCCACGAGATCATATGGTCTGTATATAAGAGAACAAGCAATAGGCACTGGTAGTCGGCTATTGACGAATGAACCGTGCTGCTAGAGTATGGTTAATCGCAGCCGTGCAGCAGTTGCTGCTGCTCTCTCCGTAGAGTGTTTGGCTGTGTCTTATGCGGGACTGGCGAAATTGGTAGACGCGCTAGATTCAGATTCTAGTGTTCGCAAGGACTTCCGGGTTCAAGTCCCGGGTTCCGCATCAACTCTTTTTCTATGCTCACTAGCCTGCAAAATCAGACGGTCAAGCAGCTGCGCAAGCTACAGCAGCCCAAAGAGCGGAAGAAGCAGGCCGCATTGCTGCTAGAAGGCACTAACTTGATAGAGGCGGCTTGTGAGGTTCACTATCCGCTACAAATGCTCTGCTTTACTGAGGCTTGGCAGGCGCGATATGAGCAGATATGTGAGCGGGCGATCGCGCTCTCAGCCCAAACCGAACTCGTCTCTCCAGAAGTCCTCAAGTCCATTGCCAGCACTGTGACTCCCGATGGTGTGATTGCAGTTGCGCCGCGCCGCAATGTCTGGGGATCAGCGTTAGGCCAGCCAAAGGATACCGTTAGCCTAGGCATAATTCTAGAAACGATCCAAGACCCCGGCAATCTCGGTACAATTATCCGCACCGCAGCAGGCGCAGGCAGTGACGCACTTTGGCTGAGTCACGACAGCGTAGATTTAGATCATCCGAAGGTACTAAGAGCCTCAGCCGGACAGTGGTTTCGCATGCCGATGGCGGCGGTAGATGTCGTAGAGCAGGCCAAAAAACTCAGGCAAAACAATGTGCAGGTCATTGCCACGACAGCCGCTGCTGAGCTGGACTATTGGCAGCTAGACCTGGGTCAGCCCACCGTATTTCTAATGGGAAATGAAGGCGCAGGACTCTCGGATGCGCTGATGACCTGCGCATCAGCAACCGTAAAAATTCCAGTCGCCCCAGCAGTAGAGTCGCTGAACGTAGCCATCTCGACAGCGCTACTGCTGTACGAAGCGAAGCGACAACGGAAAATCGAAGTTGTTCAAAATGCCCTTCTCGGTTGAAAATAAGAGGGAATATAAGGAGAGCGCAGTGGATTCAGCATTCGATTACGACCTAGTGATTATTGGTGCCGGGGTAGGCGGTCATGGAGCAGCATTACATGCGGTGCAGCGCGGGCTAAAGACGGCCATTGTCGAAGCGGGTGACATGGGTGGAACCTGCGTAAACCGAGGCTGCATTCCTTCAAAGGCACTGCTAGCTGCGTCTGGGAAAGTGCGCGAAATGCGCAACGAGCAGCATCTAAAAGCGATGGGAATCAGCCTGACAGGCGTCGGCTTTGATCGCGAGCAGATTTCCAACCACGCGAAAAACCTAGTAGGCAAAATTCAAGGTGACTTGACCAGTAGCCTGACCCGGCTAGGCGTAGAGATTATTCGAGGCTGGGGCAAGATTGCCAGCAGTCAAAAAGTTTCTATTGAAGATGAGAGCGGCAAGCGCACCGTCACAGCGAAAGACATTATCCTCTCACCTGGCTCGATTCCGTTTGTGCCTAGAGGCATCGAGACGGATGGGGAGACGGTTTACACCAGTGACGAGGCTGTTCGCTTGGACTGGCTACCCGACTGGGTGGCGATCATCGGCAGCGGCTATATCGGTCTGGAATTTTCCGATGTTTACACCGCGCTTGGCTCAGAAGTCACGATGATCGAGGCGATGGACCAGCTCATGCCGACGTTTGATCCTGATATTGCTAAGCAGGCAGAGCGAATGCTGATTAAACCTCGCGATATCGAAACTCGCGTGGGCCTGATAGCAAAGAAAGTCACGCCCGGTTCACCCGTTGTAATCGAGCTAGCCGATCCGAAGACGATGGAAACGGTTGATACCTTAGAGGTCGATGCCTGTCTGGTAGCGACGGGTCGAATCCCAGCAACGAAGAATCTAGATTTAAACATGGTGGCTGTCGAAACAGATCGGCGTGGGTTCATTCCAGTCGATGAAAATCTAGCCGTATTGCGCGACGGTAAGCCAGTGCCTCACCTGTACGCAATTGGCGATGCCAACGGCAAAATGATGCTGGCTCACTCGGCTTCTGCTCAGGGGATCGTGGCGGTTGACAATATCTGTGGTGATTCTCGCAGCGTCAACTACAACGCGATTCCAGCCGCTGCTTTCACTCACCCCGAAGTCAGTTTTGTGGGTATGACTGAGCCTGCGGCCAAGGCTAAAGCAAAGGAAGAAGGCTACGAAGTGGCTTCGGTTCGCAGCTACTTTAAGGCGAACTCGAAGGCGCTCGCTGAAGGTGAGACTGAAGGGCTTGCTAAGGTTATCTATCGGAAGGACACGGGTGAGGTGATGGGTGCGCATATCATCGGCTTACACGCGGCAGATCTGATTCAGGAGGCGGCGAATGCGATCGCCCAAAAGCAGTCCGTCACCGACCTATCCAAATTCGTCCACACGCATCCTACGCTCTCTGAAGTGCTAGACGAAGCGTACAAGCGAGCCAAGGTAACGGCTTAGGAGAGAAAGTATTTAGGAGAGAAAGTATGAAGATTCGCCGCCGTCCGCCAGCCACTCCTATCTCTGTCAGGCATCTTGAATACCAAATTAATGTGCCTGACGCTGAGCCACGCAATATTCTTGAAAAGATTGTGTGGCACAAAGAGTCCGAAGTAGCTCGGCTGCGTGAAAAGGTTCCTTTGGCTGGATTACAGCGACAGGTTGCAGGGACTACCGGCAACCAGAGGCTTTATTAGCGCTTTGCGACAGCAGGCAGCTATGCAAAGTCCGGCTTTGATCGCAGAAGTGAAAAAGGCATCGCCTAGTAAAGGCATCATTAGAGAGGACTTCGATCCGGTCGAGATCGCCAAAAGCTACCAGGCTGGAGGAGCTACCTGTCTGTCTGTGCTAACTGATAGCGAGTTTTTTCAGGGCAGCTTTACCTACCTCAGCCAGATTCGTCAGGCCGTGGAGCTGCCGCTTCTGTGCAAAGAGTTCATTATCTACCCCTATCAGATCTATCAAGCTAGGCTCGCTGGAGCAGACGCTATCCTGCTGATTGCCGCTATCTTGACCGACAAGGATATTGGCTATTTCGTGAAGATAGCGAAGGCGCTAGGATTAGATGCGCTGGTT
Organism: uncultured cyanobacterium; assembly: GCA_963772185.1. Lineage (GTDB taxonomy): Bacteria > Cyanobacteriota > Cyanobacteriia > Phormidesmidales > Phormidesmidaceae > Phormidesmis. Next base: position 168,887 of record CAVYWR010000037.1, read on the forward strand.
GAAACGCATACGGTTGAAGAGTTTGAGCGCGTGATCGCGATCAACGGCGTTGAGCTAATTGGGATCAACAACCGAAATCTAGAAGACTTTACGGTGAGCTTGGAGACGACTCAGAAAGTTGTAGAGCGGTTTGGGAGTGCGATCGCCCAAAAGCAGATTTTCCTTGTCAGCGAATCAGGCATCTACACCTATGAGGACGTCCACACAGTCACCGCCGCTGGTGCAAAAGCGATTCTCGTTGGCGAATCCTTGATGAGACAGCCCGATCCCGGCGCAGCCATCGGCGCACTACTCTTGGCACCTAGCGCGTGAGTCCAACCAAACTTCCCAGTCATCCAAACTATCGCAATCCGTCTGAGCTTCGCCTGGAGCTCATCGTGTTTCTTAGTGTTGCCAGCACTGTAAGCACCGAACGCATGACCACTTTCGGTTGCTCCACTCCGCACTTGCTTGTCGATACAACAGACTTTATAAACGTTCGCCTAAGTAAATTCCCCACTTAAACGAACGTCCATAAAAGAACTTCAATCGATTGCTTCAACCTTTTGTTGCTTCGATTTTGCCTCTAGGCTTTCCAATCGACTCTTCAGCTCTTTGTTAGTTTGTTTTACTTCATCGAGTTCCTGACGCAGATCGGCGATCGCACCATCCGATCCAATCTTTTTCTGGACCTTTTGCGCTGCCTCATCGGCTCGGCGCTTTACCCGACCATCTGGGCTATGATCTGCCAAACTTCGTAAGATAGCCACCGCGCCGCTCACCTCCATCTGGGCAAGCGCCCCCACTGTTGCTACTTGAGTGAGGAAAAAGTCTTCTCTAGCGAGCGCTTCTAATCTCTCTAGGATTCTTTGCGTGGCGATTTTCTCTTGTCCGGTCGAGATCGCGCCGAGCGAGCGAATTGCCGCGAGTCTAAGTGGCTGAGGAACACCGAGATCAGTATAGGGCAGCAGCAGATCTAGCGCCGCTTCAGAGGTTTTGAACTGGCTGAGTCCGGCGATCGCACCGCTTCTAACCACCTCGTTCCAGCCCGCTCTTTCCTTTAGGACGGTATCTAGCAGCTTGAGCGTCTTTTTCTCTTTGTCCTTACCGTCGAGCTTGGCGGTGCCGATCTTGCCGAGCGATCGCACTGCCGTCGCCTCCACGTAATAGCTCTCATCGCCCTTCTCCACAACCGCCTTCAGCGCCTTATAGCTATCTGCCGTCTTCACGCCCCCCAAGGCGGCGACAACGGCTCGTCGTACCTTCGGATGCGGGTCTTCGAGGCCACCAATCAAAGCCACCTCTGCTTGGGATAGCTGTACAGAGCCGAGCTGCTCCGCTATCTCTGCACGGACCGCCCAAAATGGTTCATCTTTTAGCGCCTGCTCCAGGCTTTCTACTGCCTCCAAGCTGCCTTTTTTCGCCAGCGCTTCTGCCGCCAGCAGTCTAGAAATCGGATCGGGATCAAAGATAAGCTGAGCCTTTAGCTCTGCGACTGGGTAGGTTAGCTCGACCGTTTTCAATAAGTGATTTCCTACGTCAAAGCTGACAAAATCAGGCTTTTCCTCTAATGGGAAATACAGCGCCTGCTCACGCTCATGCACCCGCACTTTGAAGGTTTTCAGCGTTGGCTCTCCAGCTTTCACATAGCCAAAGCCGATCGGCACCTTAAGATCAAATAAGCCCTCTTGCACCTGAGACTTGCCGTCTTCTACCTGCGTTTGCGTCACGGTCAATTTTGCTAGGTTGCTGTCGCCGTCCCAGCTATAGCCAATTTTGTAGTCGGGGTGTCCACCGCGATATACATACTGATCGAACAGGAAGCGTAAATTTCGGCCTGTCGCCTTGTCGATGGCTCTAAGCAAGTCAACCGTTTCGACGGTAGTGTGCGCGTTGTCTTCTAACAGCGTTCGCAAGGCCCGAGTGAATAACTCGTCTCCTAGCTCCATCCGAATCATGTGGTACACACAGGAGCCTTTCTCATAGATATGCCGGTCATACAGCTCAATCGCCTCGCGGTAGATATGAGTCACCAAAGGCCGACGATAGCGACTTTTGTCTTCACTTAAGTAGGCCCGAGCATGATTGAGATGATAGTAAAAGGCTTCGTCTTGACCCTGCGTATCTTCTATCCACAGCACTTCTGAATAGGTCGCAGCGCCTTCTTTTACCCATGCCTGCGACCAGTGGTTGATCACAATCAGGTCTCCAAACCACTGGTGGGCTAGCTCATGAGCCACCAGCGTTTCAGCGCGAAGGTTGTCGATTGCGGCTCTTTTATCGATTAAGCAGCGGTCAGTCAGCAGTGTTGTTGTCGTGTTCTCCATCCCACCAAAGATGAAGTCGCTAACGCACACCTGATCGTATTTGGAAAATGGATAGGTGTAGCCAAACCACTTACTGAGCGCATCTAACATCTGAGGCGTTTTGCCCATTGTCAGCTTAGCCTGCGCCTTTCGCCCTTTCTCAAAGAAATACCGAACGGGTCTACCCTCCCACTCTTCGACGATCTCATCGAATTCGCCAATCGCCAGCGTCATTAGATAGCTAGGGTGCGGCTTGTCTAATTTCCAGTGATAGATCTTGTCTGTCCCTGTGCTGTCGGTAGAAACCAGCTCACCGTTAGAGACAACTTTAAATTTCTTAGGAACCTGAGCGCGAATTTCTGAAGTGGCGAGCTGACCGGGATAGTCAAAGCAGGGGAACCAAAAGCGAGAATCTTCATCTTCGCCTTGGGTCCAGATCTGAGTCGGCTTTTCAGGATAGTGCTTATCGGGGCCAACGAAGTAGAGGCCACGCTGCGGATTTTCAACAGCGTAGTCAATCGTTAGGGTGAAAGGCCGATCGGTCTTGGTCGGCGTTTTGAGAGCAATCTTAAGCTGTTGAGCGTCGTAGTCAAAGGTTTGTTCGCTGTCTTCGACTTTGACTGATTTGATCTTGAGATCGACTGCGTCCATCGTCAGGCTGGTAACGCCATCGACAACCGGTCTAATCGTGACCTGGCAGGTGCCGCTGTAGCTCTTTTTTGGGATATCAAAGACGAGATTTAGGGCGATATGCTCTACTTGTCCGGGTCGATCGGGGTTGTAGTGGGGATAAGCGCCGGGTAGTTCAAAGTTTTTCCGGCCTGCTTGATCGAGTAGGGATTCGTAGATATTTTCCATGGTGAAAGTAGTGAGGCGATATAAGCCTAAATTAACGCTTTCTCTAGCGGTGACAACTAAAAGTTCTTTTTGTAAGGGTTTATTTTAGCCTGGCTTTAGAGCAGACAGGCTTTGAGATAATGCAGGCAGATAAAAGTTAGCGATCGCATTTTATACAGCTTTGCGCACTTTGCTTGCTACACCACGAAAGGCTACACCCCTTGTTTCACAACGCAAAGTTTCTATTGGCAGCCCCTAGCGACCGATGAGTATCTCCACAAACACAGCGACGACTGCTCCTGCCTCCCTGAGGACTGCTTTGGCAACTTCTCTAGTCAACGGGCTATTGAGCGTAAAGCCGCTGGCTAAGTTTGCGCGGCAACGGGCCCGCAAGATGATGATGGACAGAGCCGAAACGATTGGGGTGTACTGGCGCGATGAGGTAAAGGCATTGGAGAGGCGCTCCGAAGCTCAGTCTCCGGACAGCCCAGTAGACCGCTCAGTAGATAGCTCAATAAGCAGCCCGGTAAATCCAATTTGGGAGGAGGGACTAAGAGCGATCGCAAATCCAAACGTCCAGTACCCGCCCTACTACACCACCAAGTTTCATGCCTGTGACGAGGGCAACTTGATCTATCAGGAACTGCCGCCCTACGTCTTTACCTTGCTAAAAAGCACAGAGCCCTATCTAGATCAGTACTTTGCCCTGGATATGAATCAAGCGTTCCAGGCAGCAGGATTTTCCACGCCGCGCATCGTGGCTAACAGCCCTCGCCATCGGACCATCATCGGACGAAAGATTTGAGCGACTAGCAAGACAGATGAAGGCGAGAACCTGATGTGGAAAAAGAAAAAAAGAGCCCAGCCAATAGCTGAGCCCGAGGGTTCCATGAATGATTAAATGTTGCTTCTATAGTCAGCTCTAATATCTTTTATTTAAAGGTGAGCGATACCGCTAGAAGCGCTATTGCTCGAAGAGACACATCAGCAAGAACATATCAACTAGTAGGTACCTTGTACACTTAGCTAGAAAGACAGTGCTTGCTGAATGCTGGTGTTCAATATAAGAGCCTTGAAAGTGAGATGCTGTGCTCTAGATAACAGTTTTTGCGGTTCTAGAACGTTAGTTGAGACGATTGAGCGTCGGTTTGTGCTTCGGCACCAATCGCGGATAGAAGAATGGAGCTACGGGCTAGCTGCTGGGCGATCGCGGCTGCCCCGTATTGATTGATATGACTAGGATCGGCAAATAGCTCTGGCTGCGATTCCCACTGAGTCAATAGATCGACGACCTCAAAACCATAGCGATCGCTCTGCTCACTCAAGAAATCTTGAAACTGATTTTCATGATACAGCCGGTAGCTGTCTAGGTAGCTGCTGCTCAGCGGTAAGTTGACAAAGATCAGCTGCGACTCTTGCGTCCTTACATGGGTCGCTAGCTGCGCTAACGCCTCCGACTGAGGGCCTGCCAAAACAAAAGGAGAATAAGCACCGTCGTAGCGGCCGTGAACTTTGGCAAATTCTCTGTAGTACGTTGTGGGATTGAAGCGATCGCGCACCGCAGAAAACCCTAGACGATCGATATCTAACGAACCCAGCTCTAGTCGGACAGGTTCGCTAGCCTCTGTGTCTAAAGAAGGCTCAAGGTCGATCTGTGAGCTAGAACCTCTAAATCAGTCCCTAGATCATTCTCCATGCTCTAGGTCATCTTCTACCACCGTCAGAAGTACGTCCGAGCGCACTACTACAGCCTCAGAACCGCCGTCAGCCTCAGAACCGTCGTCAATAGTCGCTGGCTCAACAGATGGCTTTTCGCCTCTAAGCACAGACTGATAGCCCGCAGACGCGGTTAGACTTTGCCAAGTGCGATCGCGCCGACCATTATTAAACGCCCGCGACCCGTCGCCCCACACAATCACCCTCGGTAGCTCTCCTGGCAGCAGCTCACTGACTAGAAAGTTGATAGTCTGCGCCGTTGCGCCGTTGACGCTGAAGTTATAGACCTTTAGATCGTCGTAGCCTTCTACTGAGAGCCGGTAGCGCAGCTCTGTCGGGTCGATTCCTTGCAGCGATCTAGAGCTTCCCACAATTAGAATATCTGGCGTTCCTACTGCCTCTACGTAGGACAAATATCTCGATAGCTGCACATCAAAAATCGTGCTGCCCAGCGTCGGAAACCGAAGCGTATCACTCGAAGTATCAGGCGTTGATGGTTCGGGCATAGTCTCGGCTCCTTCCTGCAATCGCTGTAGCCGATCACGCAGCGTCGGTGTAGGAGATGCCTGGTCGGCAGTCGGCAGTGCTTGCGCTCTAACAGCGGAGGTTGGGAAAAGGCTAGACAGGGCAACGCTTAGCACCGCGAGCGCGAGATTTTTGTGCGATCGCCCAGAATATTTGCGAAGATGCACCAGTGAAGAAACCATAGTCAAACCGTGCAGCAATCGAAGCAAGTAGGGGATCAAACCTAGCTTAGCCTGTTCTCCTTCCATACCGATGTTGTCCAGGCAGCGATCGCCTGTCGCCAAGCAGATGAGCTGCCAAAGCAGTAACCAGCGGAACGATTTTCGACCAATCGCTTGCATCTCAGCGCAAAAAGGCGTACTAAGTATCACCATGACAGAGTCGTGACATTCACTGGCCAACTTTCAAGCTTTGCTTGTGCTTCTCAAGCTTATCTGTCAAGATAATCCGCTAAGATGACAGTACAAAATTACTAGGTTTTGATCATGGTTCAATACACGCTTGCGCAAAGTCCAGAAGTCTTAATAGATGTCCCTGGCCGCGACTCTAACAAGGCCCGCGAAAAAGCGATGGATCAGCTCATGGCGCTATTGGACGATGGCGAACTCCCAACCGAACTTGACGACGGCTTCAACCCCAAGGAATTTATCGAAGTGAAAGAACCCAAAACCGAGCCTACTGACGAAGAGAATGCAGTAGTCGATGCAGTCCAAACCCTTAGCAACCTCTCAAAGCTAAAGGTAAAAGTGCAGGGCTCCCGCGAAGAAGCCCTCAAAGTGCGCGAGCTAATCGACTTACTCTTCACTGATGAAGTGATCGAAGAAGAGCAGATCGAAGAGCTCAATAGCGGCTTCAAAACGCTCAAGACGTTTGCTCAGACCAACTTGAAATATCGCGATGCCAAAGACGAAGCAGAATCGGCTCGCGAAGTATTGGACAACGCACTGAACCCACCTAGTAAGAAGAAGTAGGTCTCTTGCGTAATTCACTCAAAAGCTCTAGCTTTCTTCTGGCGAGCCGAACTTTTGAATTGTGGTTGACTGCTCGTCTATAGCGTGTACCGGATGCATTCGGTACACGCTAGTCGCTTGGCCTGTTGTTACTGATAGCTTATAGCCTGTGAACTGTACCTCAGCCAAGTGACCAACGCTATATGTTGCCAACTTACGCCATCCTAGCGAGTACCTCGACCCTATAGACCAAAGGGTTCTCCAAAGTCAAACAGCGGTGTAGATGTGCTATTACGCTCTGCTGCCAATGCCGTAAAGCAAGCCGCAGCCGACTGCTAGCAGAATTAGAGCTAGATAGATAGTGTTAGAAACTGCGGGGACAATGCCCGTTGCTTGTAGCAGCAATAGCACCGCAAACACAATCAGCAGTAGGCCCCCTGTATACAGACCGATTGTTGTGATCATGTTTGGTTTTCTACGTCTCATGGCTGTACCTATTTTTGTTGATGCTTCAAAGTACCCGCATCCTGATGGCTAATCTCTATTACATCTGCACCATAACCAGACTATTCGTCACAAGACTATAGAAATTATTTCAGAAGAACCATATTCTAATCCTTCTGCTTAGTCGCCGTTCCTCGATAGAAGTAGCCCATAATTTTTGGCAAATCGTCTGCATAGAACTCCTCGACGGTGACCTCATCAAAAACTTCAGCGACTAGCTTGTCGATCTTGCGGTTGATATGGCAGCCGTCGGCAACAATGCGCTGAATCGGCGTGAGTCGGTTTTGCCAGGTCTGAATGTTCGGCTCGTTGCTAAGCCCGTGCTCAATAAAGAAGAATTTGCCGCCCGGTTTGAGCACTCGGTACGCTTCGCTGAGTGCTTTTTTGACGTTAGGAATGCTGCATAGCGTCCAGGTACAGACGATATTGTCAAAGCTGTCGTTCGGTAGAGAAAGGTCTTCGCCGTTGAGTGAGGTCGTGGTGATTTTAATGGGGCTAGCGTCGATTCTTTTCTGGGCGATCGCACCCATCCCTTCATTCGGCTCCACCGTCGTCAGCGCCCTCACCGCCTCTGAATAATGCGGCAGATTCAGCCCGGTCCCAAAGCCAATCTCTAGAACATCGCCGCTCACCCCTGCTAGAAGCTGCTGACGATAGCCGGTCATCGATTCTGACGACATCGACATATCCAATAGCCGGGGAAAGATAACCCGCGAATACAAACCCATTCCAAAAACCTTGAACATCTGATAGCTTTTTACTTTGCGCGAATTCGCCATACTCACTCATGTCGTGTGGCTACCTAAAGCGATCCGCTCAAAAGCTCACACTACAACGAAGGAAACATTCATGGCAGCACTCAAGGGTAGAAATCTTCTGAGCCTGGCAGATCTCACATCAGATGAGATGCAGCGCTTGTTGACCGTCGCTGCCAAGATTAAGTCGGGCGAGCTTACTCCCCAGTGCCCTCAAAAAATTCTAGGTCTCGTTTTTAAGAAAGCCTCTACTAGAACCCGAGTTAGCTTCACGGCTGCTATGTACAAGCTAGGGGGTCAGGTAATCGATCTCAACGCCAACCTCACACAGATCGGTAGAGGTGAACCCACCGCCGATACTGCGCGCGTACTCGATCGCTACCTAGACGTACTCGCCATCCGCACCTTTGCTCAAACCGAGGTCGAAGAGTTCGCCCATCACACTGATATTCCCATCATCAACGCGCTGACCGATTTAGAGCACCCCTGCCAAATTCTAGCCGACCTGCAAACTGTTCAAGAAGAATTTGACCAGCTAGCAGGACTCACCATGACCTACCTTGGCGATGGTAATAACGTGGCTCACTCGCTGATTTTGGGCTGCGCGCTCGTTGGGATGAACATTCGAGTGGCTACGCCAAAAGGGTACGAGCCTGACGCAGAGATCGTCAAACAAGCTGAATCGATTGCGCAAGGTCGTAGCGAAGTCGTCGTTACCACCGATCCCAAAGCTGCTGTCGAGGGAGCCCATGCTCTCTACACCGATGTCTGGGCCAGCATGGGGCAAGAAGATCTTGCTGAGACTCGCATTCCTGTGTTTGAACCCTATCAAATTAATCAGTCTGCGCTGGCAGTTGCCGATCCCAGCGCAATTGTGCTGCACTGCCTACCGGCCCATCGCGGTGAGGAGATCACCGAAGCCGTGATGGAAGGCAAACAGTCTCGCATCTGGAACGAAGCAGAAAATCGAATGCACGCGCAGCAGGCTCTGCTGGCAGCGGTTCTAGGCGCGGTGTAGGCGAACGTCTAGGAGACCAAAGTTTAGAAGGTCAAAGTCTAGGTAGCGCGGTCTAAGATGGGCTGGGGCTACTTCGATTGGGTCGTCTTGAGCAGGGCAGTTTTAGCAAACCCTCTAGCGATCAGTCCCAATAGGATCAAACCCATCAGTCCTGCTAGTGGATTGCGATCGATCCCGGTAATCCATTCGGGGGCGCGACCTGTGTACTCGCTTAGTCCACCTACATTGACGATGTAGTAGCCCCAGATTAGGCCCGCATGTAGACCGATTGGATAGCCTAGTCGACTGGCGCGATCGCCCACTTTATCCTTTGATCCGGTGGGCGATCGCCTCGCCCACACCAGTGCCATACCCAGTCCGACTAGCCCCAAGAACTGCGGAAACGTCCGCACAATCTCGCTCCACGGCTTAATAAAGTGCGTCGCAGCAAAAAAAAGCGCGTTCATCAACAAAGCACTTGCTGAGCTGTAGTCCCGCTCTAGCTCGGCTAATACCCAGCCGCGGAACAGCATCTCCTCAGCAAAGCCAACCGCTAGCGCCATCAGCAGCCCCTCAAAAATGAACCTGACTAGGCGCGGACTCGGCGGACTCGGCACCGCCCAGCCCAGCAAAGTCTCTATACCAAACAGCCCAAAGACGCCCAGCACTCCAATCACAAAAGCCAGCAGCAGATCGCGACCCGTCTGAGCCTCAAAGATCAAGCCACAGCGCTCAAAAGGCGTCTGCCAGCCATGAACTCGTTTGCCCCAGTAGGGCAAGCCCACCAAAAAGCCAACATACAAGAGCGCTAGCACCCCAATCTCTGCTACACCTGGCCCATTGAGCCAAGCGCCAGGCAGATAAACCATAGCGCCAAAAGGCAGCCAAACCATCGCTAGCAGCAGTAGAAATAGGCCGATGCGCAGCCATCCGCCTTGGTCTCTTGCCCAGATCAACAGCCTGCTCACACGCTATTCTTCGGGTTCAATTGTGCTAGTCAGGCCCTTACTCTTCAAAGACTCGCAGTAGAACTCGGCATGCTCCATCTCACACACAATCACCAAGCCGATCCCCGAGTTGTGGGTCTGCATCATGATATCTATTGCCTGAGGCACCGTTAGCGAAGGCACCGTTTCGGTCAGCGCTTCTACCACATACTCCATGCTGTTGAAATCGTCATTGTGCAAGAGCACCCGGTAACGAGGGGCAATCTTGCGAACGGTCGAAACCGATGGTTTTTCGATGGTGCTAATAGAAGTAGACATGTTATCAATCTGAGACTTTGCTACTGATCAAATCCAACTTTTATCATTGTGAGCGATCACGCTATGACCGCTCAAGAAATCGAAAAATCTCCACAATTAGAGAGATCTTTTCTGCGGCGTTGCACCGATAGGAGAGCCAGTTGAGGTTCTAGCATGAAATCAGCGAATCAAGCCAAATCAACAAAAATGCACTCCTGTGAAATGCTAATGTGTATTAACGTTTCACAATATTAATATATCTTAATTCAAAAGAAGTCAGTAGATGCAGGCGTCTCCAATGCATCACCGCTGGTACAAGCCCCCTATAAAAGCCCTGCAATCCCATGAGCGTGGTTCCTTCACAGATTCTCTACCTAGAGCATGGCCCCTCTCGGCTATACGCCGAAGCCATTCAGATCGTTAGCGAAAGGCGGCTGTGCTGGTCGCGGCCAGTTCTACTGATTAAAGGTCTGCCTGAGGATGTGCCTACAGAAAAACGCCAGGATGCGATCGCCCATACCGTTCAACAACCCGATCAATCCCAGCTAGCGCTATACGACTTAGAAGGCTGTCCCGATCTTATCTGGCCGATTGATCCCTTTCAGCTAGCGTATGATTTAGACTTTTTCTCGTTAATCGTGCAGTTAAAGATGACGCCGAATGGCACCACTCAGCGCAGCAGTCGCCAGCTTAGCGAATTCATTCGCAGCTTCTGGGAAACGCACACCGATACATTCCGCGTCCTGCCACCTAGCAAGCTGTCTTCATCCGCCACTTCTTAAACTGTTCATACTTAATTGTTGTTAGTGATTGTTGAATGCATATAGGCATACGGTGGGAACAAAAATAATGCCTTTTCGTACTGTATAAAACGAGACGCGAGGCTATATAAAAGCGTTTATCAGTAAAAAAATAGGCGTGTAAAAGTAGAAGTGTGGAAAGACCGAGTCAGTGCTCTAATCGTACGAGCTAGGTTGTACACTTTGAAAAGATGTGGCTATCTGGCCATGCATTCGACGTTTCGTTAATACAAATTCCTAATATAGAATTTCATTTTTTAGATAACACGCTGTAATGAAAAACGGCGCTTTGTAGTCAGCGACACTGAAATATCAAAGAATCTTGTCTTTAAGTAATACTACTTGATAAAGACTTTGAGGAACAGACAAAGCGGTAGATACGACAGGTCAAGATTAGACAAAAATACTGTTACTTTCTAGACCGTTCTATTTCATACCAGTAGGGTTGTTATATGTTTCGTGAAAGGTTGGTCAACAGTTCCTATCGACAAGTGAGGTAAAAAAATAGCTAGATAGCAAGTTGTTTTATTTAGCAAAGTAAAGCGTTCTAGAGAGCACTCTGTAGAAAATAATCTAAAAAGATTAGAAAACGCAGCGTCCAAAAAAGTGCTCAAAAGAGCATCTATCTCATGAGTCAAAAATCCGTGTAGAGAGAGCTAAGTAGCTGGCTACCAACAGTAGTGATTAGCTCGAGCAGTCTATATAAATGTCAATTGAGGAAAGTGTAGAATGTCAAACCTAAATGGTCCCGTTACAGTTGTCTGTCATGCTGGCGTGTTGAATGCGCAGAGTGCTGCTAGTTTTCAACAGCAGTTGGCCACCGCGATGTCTACAGAGCAGACCAGCGAGCTTATCGTAGACATGAGCCAGGTAGAATCGATGGACAATGCCGGACTCGTTTCACTAATGTCCGCGCTCAACGCAGCCAAACCCTATTACGATCGCCTCAGTATTCGCTCAGCGCCACCCTCTATCCGTATCGTGCTAGAGCTCACTCAGATCGATCGTCTATTTACAATCGTTGACCACGAGCCTGCGCCTGTAGCAGCGTAGCGAAAAGCAGCAGGTCGCGAGCTTTGAGGTTTGCGATATGGGGTTTGCGATATGGGGTTTGCGATATAGTAGGTGCCTAGATATTTAAGTGCCCAGACATTTCTGGTCATAGCTGCTGTGCCTCCTGTACATACCACGCTTGCTCCTGAGACCGTTACAGACTTGCTTGATACCGACATTTCTCGGCCTGCGAGATATCTTGGCAATGAGCGCGGCGCAGTGCATAAAGACTGGTCTACGGCGGCAGTGCGATGGGTGCTGACCTACCCAGAGATCTATGAAGTAGGGGCGTCTAATCTAGGGCACATTATCCTGTACAGCATTTTGAATGCGCAGCCTCGTCAACTGTGCGATCGCGCCTACCTTCCCGCCGCCGATCTTGCCCAAAAGCTGCGCGATCGCCAGACCCCTCTATTTGCCGTAGAATCTCGTCGCCCGCTAACCAATTTCGACATTCTCGGCTTTAGCCTCAGCTATGAGCTCGGCGCTACAAACATCCTAGAAATGCTGTCTATGGCGCAGATTCCACTGACCTGGAAAGAGCGAGAGCAGCAAGGTATAAACAGTGCGTGGAATACAACAGACGGTAGCTGGCCTTTGATTTTTGCTGGCGGAGGGACTGCTACGTCAAACCCCGAGCCCTATGCTGACTTTTTTGATTTCGTCGCACTAGGCGATGGTGAAGAGCTTCTGCCAGAGGTTGGCCTGGTGCTAGAAGAAGGCAAGGCCGCAGGGCTCAGCCGCGAAGAGCTTTTGCTAGATCTAGCACAGGTGCCAGGCGTCTATGTGCCCCGCTTCTATGACATGGCAGCAGATGGTTCGGTGCATCCAAATCGCCCAGATGTCCCGGCGAGAGTGCTGCGCCGAGTCGCGCCGCCGATGCCTGAATATTCCATCGGGCTAGTGCCCTACGTAGAAACAGTGCACGATCGCCTAACGGTAGAAATTCGCCGAGGCTGCACTAGAGGCTGCCGCTTTTGTCAGCCAGGGATGCTGACTCGTCCTGCTAGAGACGTGCCTCCCGAGCAGGTGATCGACACGATTGAAAAGGGCATGCGCGAAACCGGATACAACGAGTTTTCGCTGCTGTCTTTGAGCTGCTCGGACTATCTAGCCCTGCCAGCGGTGGGCCTAGAGATCAAGAACCGTTTGCAAAATGACAATATCAACCTGTCGCTGCCAAGTCAGCGGGTAGACCGATTTGACGAGAATATTGCCAATATCGTCGGCGGCTTACGACAGACCGGACTAACCTTTGCGCCGGAAGCGGGTACGCAGCGGATGCGCGACATTATTAATAAGGGCTTAACGAACGAGGAACTGCTGCGCGGCGTTAAGACCGCATACGAGCAGGGCTGGGACCGAGTAAAGCTGTACTTTATGATCGGTCTACCAGGCGAGACGGATATAGACGTGCTGGGCATTGCAGAGACGGTGCGCTGGCTGCGGCGAGAGTGCTTTATCAAAGGTCGGCGGGCGCTGAAGTTCAATATCACGATCTCTAATCTGACACCGAAGCCACATACGCCGTTTCAGTGGCATTCGGTATCGACTGAGGAATTTAAGCGGAAGCAGGCGCTGCTAAAAGCCGAGCTGAGTGCGATTCGCGGCGTCAAGGCAAACTTTACGGACGTGCGGATCTCGGCGATGGAGAATTTTGTTGGGAGAGGCGATCGCAGACTCTCAGCGGTGGTGCGCCGAGCCTGGGAGCTAGGGGCGGGCATGGATGCCTGGTGGGAGAGTTTAGAGAATGCCTTTGGGGCGTGGACACAGGCGATCGCCGAGGCCGGATTAGACTGGCAGTATCGGCAGGTTGAAAGCGGTGAGTGGAACCTCGATGAGAATATTGCGAGCGAAGCGCAGGCAGGTCAAGGCGTCAGTGAAGCGATGCTAGCTGTTCTAGATAAGCCGCTGCCCTGGGATCATATCGATACGGGCATTGAAAAATCGTGGCTACAGGACGATCTAAAAAGGGCTCTAGAAGCTGCTGTCGTCCCAGACTGCTCTTTTGAGGGCTGTTCTCACTGCGGTATCTGTGGCCCTGATTTTGGCCACAATATTGTCGTTCCCCCGCTAGAGATTCCTGAGTTTGCTGGCCACTTCAAACCCAACCAGCACAGAGCGCAAAGGATTAGAGTTAGAGCCGGAAAGCTGGGTGACATGGCTCTAATCGGTCACCTAGACTTTGCTCGGCTGATGGACCGAGCGATTCGCAGAGCAGCTTTGCCCGTTGCGTTCACAGGCGGCTTTCACCCAGGACCGCGTATCTCTCCGGCGAATGCGCTGCCGTTGGGCATCACCAGTACAGGGGAAATTGTCGACTTTGAGCTGACCGAGCGGGTGAGTCCGGCGGAATTTGAAGTGCGGCTACAGGCACAGCTACCTGCTGAAGTGCCGCTTCATGGTGTGGAAGAGGTTTCCTTGCAGATGCCATCTGCGACGAAGAGTCTAGACCGGGCTGAATACTTGCTGGCGCTGTCCATCGAAGAAGAGCTTGGCGGTTTGGATTGGCAGAAGGTAGTGGACCAAGTGCTATCAGCCGAGGAGATTCTACAGACTAAGACAACAAAGTCTGGAAAAATTAAGCAGGTGAATTTGCGATCGCATCTCTACGATCTTGAAATTGTAGATGCCACCTCACTAATCGCTTTACCAGATAGCGTTCAACACAAGCTAGCCGCTACCGGTCAGATAACAGTGCGTTACATCGGTAGCTGTCGAAACGACGGCACCTTACTCCGGCCCAAGGGAATTGTTACGATGATGGAGTCAGTCAGCGGACAGACTTTGTCACTAGGTCATATTCATCGGGTCCAGCTAATCTTGAACAGTTAAGCCTACTTAGCAGGCGAGCTGCTAGTCAGAGAATGTTAAGCCATAGCGACCAGACCAAGAAACAACAGATTTTGTCAGCAAGTGCCTTTTTAGGCGCAGTGGTCTGCGTTGCTATACGCCTTCCTGCGAATGCTTCTACCGTTGAGCCCATCAGCACTGAGCCGATCAGTCTGTCAGCGCCAGCGGTCGTAGCCCAGCTAGAACCAGGTAGTCCTGTCATTCCGGATGTTTACTTCGAGCTGCCACCAGACGTGTTGGTGCCAGAAGAAGAATTGACTAATGAACTAGAAGCATTGCGATCGCGCCTATCTAATATTGAGGCCCTGCCTTTGTTCCTCGAAGCTGACCAGGGAACTCTCGTTTCTGCTAGCACGCAGCTTTCTTTGACCCATCTGAGCGAACCTACCTTCGCCTGGATAGAAGATCAGCTCAACGAGCGCTACGGCCCTAATAAAAGAGGCCAAAACGAAGCTGCAATCACCCAGTGGCGCGCCTATAGAACAGATGATGGATTGCAGTATACAGATGTTGTGGTTGATACGGGGCTGTGGGCACAGTTTACATATTTTGATCGCTACGCTTTTGTTCAGCAGTTGGGTGAGGCTGCGATCGCCAAAGGCTATCAGCTCAGAGTATTTCACACTGACGATGTAGACAACTATATCCAGGCGCTTTCTCTAGAAGAGAACGGAAGAGATCCAACAATTGCTCGTTCTGTTTACCTACGCGGCAGCTACTTTTGTAGTAGCGCTGGAGGCGAGGTAGAAGATCTATCGCAAGTGTGCGAACTTTACGTAACACGATAGAGTCTGTTCGATCAAACTTATAGCTTTCCGCACTTTGCTTGCTACACCACGAAAGGCTACACCCCTTATTCCATAACGCAAAGTGCCATAGCAAAGTGCGAATGCATCCGCGCTTTGCTATACCTAATCAGACAATTCGCTTGCTGTTATTTGCTGCCAAAACTTTGTATACGCGCTCTGGACCTTCTGCGAGAGGGGTAAGAGCAGTTCGCTCTTTTGTAGAGCTAGTAGAGCTGGCTGCGCCCTGGTCAAAGCCTCTGGAATCTGTCTGTCTGTCGCTAGAAAGATAGGCGAAATTCCTTTTTGAGTGATGGAAAGCTCTGTTGCTGGCTCCGTCTGCCAACAAAAAGAGACCCATGATTCTGCGGCGCTGCTGAGCAGGGTGCCTTTAGGCTGCACCCACATATCCATCGACAGCAGGCTGCCTTCATCGGGGATAGCCACTCTTAGATCCTGATAACGCTTTAGGGCGGTGTCAACATCGCTAGACCAGGTGACAACTGCTTTGACATCCTCGTTGATCAACGCCTTGAGCGAGGTATTAGAATTGTAGGTCTTGACCTGCGGAGCGAGCTTGTCAAACGATCTAGCTAGCTGCTGCTCAAGCTGCGTTAGCGACCGCTCCGTCTCATCTGCGCTCGCGTCAGGATTGAAGCTGTCGGTTTGCAGCTTTTGCAATAGGCCAATGACAATATTAGGGTGACTGGGCAGCGCAATGCTCTGGTAGAGATTGGGCGCGAGCAGATCTTGCCAGCTACTGAAGGGTTGTTTCTGGCCCGATTGGATCGGAAACTGACTTTGGCGATAGACCACTACCAGAGTTTGCAGCTTGTAGGGAACGCCCCAGAGCTGTTCAGATGAGGTGATTTGAGCAGTGCGATCGCGTCTACCGAACGCCTGCCACCTAGCAGGTAATAGATTGAGAGTCTCGGCAGTCAGCGTCAGCGGCTCGATTAGGTTCTGGGCGATCGCCTCTGTTAGCCAGTAGTCTCCCAAACTCACCAAATCGCTAGACGCCGCCCTAGCGTTCGACTGCCGCCAGGGCATGAACCGCTCCCAAGTGTCTGTAGCCTGAGGCTGCTGCCACCTTTGCAAAGTCTGGAACGCTGCCTGCACCTGAGTGACTGTCTGAAATTTGACAGGCGTGTCAGTCTGCTTTTGAAAGCTTCTTAACACAACCGAGGGAATTGCCCCTTCTAGCAGCAGCAGAGTTTAGGGTATCTTCAGCGTTGGCGCTACAGCCAGCTAGGACGCTACCGATAGCTAGTCCAGCACTCCCTTTCAGCAGCGTTCTTCGATCGATCATGAAAAATTAATAGCGAGCAAGTTACCGCGTTGGTCACTTGGCTAAGGTATAGATCACCAAAAAGCGCAGAAGGTATTACGCCTTCTGCGCTTAAAGTGTAGACCTTTTGGCTAATGATTTTGATAGAATTCCTATCTAATCGGCTAGGTTAGCCAAAGCCAGTTACAAAGGACTCAATTACAAGGACTTGGTCTTGCCTGCGCCCCACTGGTCGCCGCGAATTTTCGGCATCAGCAGAATGTGGCCAGAGATAGCGCGAAGATCGTCTTCTGTCAGATTGCGCATCTTGGGGTAGATGTCGCTGCTCTTTGTACTAGGGTGCAGCTCAGAGATTTCGGTTAGACCGTCGTAAGTCGTTGGATTGTGTAGGTAGTCTACTAGCCCTTCCAAGTTATTGCGATCGGGGTACGCGCCCGCTAGAGACTCAGTGTCTAGTCCGACATTGGGGTTGGTTTTAGTAATGCCGCCCAGATGGCAGATCGCGCAGGCGTTGTTGAACTTGCGCTGGCCTCGGGTGAATTCTTCTACCGAAAGCGTGACCGTATCGCCCGCTTCGTTCAAGGTGATGGTTCTAACAGCCGCGTCTAGATCAGCCGCGATCGCCCCTTCGACTAGCGGCCCAATGCCAAACAGCCCAGTCGCTACAAAGACAAACGCCGCCATCAACCAGGCGCATTTTTGGAATAGTTGTTTCATTTTTTATGCTCGCTTTTCAGCCACGCAACACAGCAGTGATCCAGTACAGTCTAGATCAAATCATGCCTATATCATGCCATGAATCGGGTGAGCGCAAGGTGGTTGAACGATTAGCCTCATTGAAATCCAATTGAACTCAAAGTAGAGAGAAATGAAACAAGCGAACTAGTCAGCGGTTTCTAGGACTGCTTCCATCTGTTTGGCAATGACAGGAACTTTGCCTTTGACCGGAGCGTGTAGCCGGATGAGCTGGGCTAGCGTCTGCTTGAGCTGGGTGCGAGGGACGATCTTGTCTACGAAGCCGTGGTGTAGCAGGTATTCGGCAGTTTGAAAGTCTTCTGGCAGCTTTTCGCGGACGGTTTGCTCAACGACGCGGCGTCCGGCAAAGCCAATGGTGGCCTCGGGTTCGGCCAGGATGATATCGCCTAGCATGGCAAAGCTAGCGGTCACACCGCCGGTAGTGGGATGGGTGAGCACAGGCACGTAGAGCAACCGGGCCGAACGGTGACGCTCTAGTGCGGCTGAGATTTTGGCCATCTGCATCAGGCTGAGCATCCCTTCTTGCATTCTGGCTCCGCCGGAGGCGCAGACAATCACCACAGGAAGGCGATCGGCGGTGCCGCGTTCAATCAGCCGCGTCAGCTTTTCGCCGACGACTGAGCCCATACTGCCGCCCATGAACCGAAAGTCCATGACGCCTAGCGCGACCGATTCGCCTAGCATTTTGCCGAGGCCTGTTTGCACGCCATCGACTAGCTTGGTCTTGTTTTGGGTGTCGCGAATGCGGTCGGTATAGGCTTTGCGATCGCGAAACCGCAGCGGATCTTCTGGCGAAATCTGAGTGTCTATCGGCAACCAGGTGCCTTCATCGATGAGCTGCTCGATGCGCTGAACGCTAAATATCCGATGGTGATGCCCACACTCAGGGCATACCTGCTGATTTGCCCGCAGGTCTTTGGTGTAGGTGAGCACGTCGCAGCGTTCACACTTGGTCCACAGCCCATCGGCAATCTCTCTTTCACGGTGATCTGGACTAATCAAACCCGTCTTCTTACGGTTGGCGAACCAGTCAAACAGCGACATCTTTCCACTCATCAACTTTGCTTAAGGTCCACCTCAAGACAAAACGGAAGTGAGGTAGATACTGTCCTTATCCTACTAGGGCGGTGGCCATTGTAGCGAGCAAAGGCATTCACAAGGAAGTCTCAGCAAGCGGCCAAAACTTTAAGAAAAGAGACTTTGGCGACGAAGCTGCGGGCGATCGCAGTATGGTTTTGAAAGGTTTTCTAGCGCTAAATACAAAGCAAGCATTTCATATGGCAGACTCCACCATCGAATCGATCCTACAAGAGCAGCGGGTATTCGAGCCCTCTGAGTCCTTTTCGGCGGCAGCTAGAATTCCAGAGCATGGCAGCGTATCAGAAGCTGTATGACGAAGCGGCGGCTGATCCGGCGGCTTTCTGGGCAAAGCTGGCTGAGGAGGAACTAGACTGGTTTGAAAAGTGGGACACGGTACTCGACTGGCAGCCGCCGTTCGCTAAGTGGTTTGTCGGTGGCAAGATCAATATTTCCTATAACTGCCTAGATCGGCACCTGTCGACTGATAAGCGCGACAAGACGGCGCTGATTTGGGAGGGTGAGCCGGGTGACTCGCGCCAGCTAACCTACGCCGAACTACATGCAGAAGTATGCCAAATGGCGAACGTGCTCAAGGATATGGGCGTGCAGAAGGGCGATCGCGTGGGCCTGTACATGCCGATGATTCCAGAAGCAGCGGTAGCAATGCTGGCCTGTGCCCGGATTGGCGCAGCACATACGGTAGTGTTTGGCGGATTTAGTGCGGAGGCTTTGCGCGATCGCCTTAACGATGCCGAGGCTAAGGTCGTGATCACCGCAGACGGCGGCTTTCGTAAAGACAAGCCAATGGGACTAAAGCCCGCTGTCGATGCGGCCTTAGACAATAACGCCGTGCCTTCAGTCACCAACGTGCTAGTCGTACAGCGTACCCAGCAGGAGATCGGCTGGGTCGAAGGCCGCGATATCTGGTGGCACGACGTCAAACCGTCGGCTTCTACCGACTGCCCAGCCGAGCCGATGGACAGCGAAGACCTGCTTTTTGTCCTCTACACCAGCGGCACCACTGGCAAACCCAAAGGCGTAGTCCACACTACCGCAGGCTACAACCTCTACACCCACATGACCTTCAAATGGACCTTCGATATCAAAGAGAACGATATTTACTGGTGTACCGCAGACGTTGGCTGGATCACGGGCCACAGCTACATCGTGTACGGACCGCTGTCTAACGGGGCGACCACCGTGATGTATGAGGGCGCGCCTAGACCGTCCAATCCGGGGGCGTTCTGGGACGTGGTCGAAAAGTACGGCGTCACTATCTTCTACACCGCGCCGACTGCGATTCGCGCCTTTATGAAAATGGGCGATAAGGAGCCGAACGCGCGCGATCTGTCTTCTTTGCGCATCTTGGGCACCGTTGGCGAGCCAATCAACCCAAAAGCCTGGATGTGGTATCGCAAAGTGATCGGCGGCGATCGCTGCCCAATCGTCGATACCTGGTGGCAGACTGAAACCGGCGGGTTTATGCTGACGCCGCTGCCAGGAGCTACACCGACCAAGCCCGGATCGGCGACTAAACCTTTCCCCGGAATCTTGGCAGATGTCGTCGATGCCGAAGGCAACCCAGTAGGCGCAAATGAAGGTGGCTATCTGGTCGTGCAGCATCCGTGGCCAAGCATGATGCGCACGGTGTATGGCGACGATGACAGGTTTCGCCGGACCTACTGGGAGCACATTCCGCCCAAAGATGGTAAGTATCTGTACTTTGCTGGAGATGGGGCGCGCAAAGATGCCGACGGTTATTTCTGGGTGATGGGCCGTACCGACGACGTGCTCAACGTGTCGGGTCATCGGCTCGGCACGATGGAAATTGAATCGGCGCTAGTGTCGCATCCGGCGGTGGCTGAGGCGGCGGTAGTCGGTCGCAAGGATGAGCTAAAAGGGGAGGACGTGTTTGCGTTTGTGACACTAGAGTCCACGTACTTGGCCAGTGATGAGCTAAAAGCTGAGCTGAAGCAGCACGTAGTGAAGGAAATTGGTGCGATCGCCCGTCCTGGAGAAATCCAGTTCACCGACGCCCTACCCAAAACCCGCTCTGGTAAGATCATCCGCCGCTTTCTACGCAACCTCGCTAGCGGTGAAGAAGTCGTTGGCGATGCAACCACAATGGAAGATCAAAGCGTGCTGGAGCAGTTGCGGCAGGGCTCGTAGCGGTCCGCTGGCTATCTAACACGAGGACTCTTCGGTCATAGATAAAGTGCGTTTTGTTGTCATCGGAACTAGCTCTCTCTTCAAGATCCTTGTCGTTGTTTACACCTTTCGCGGTGATGACATTTGTTTAATCTCCGCTCGTTGCGCCACTATCCCTGAGATCAACGTTATATAGAAACAAATACGTCAGTAGCAGTCAGTATTTCGCTCAGCTAGAACGATTTGGTGCAACAAAGCCGTCATCCACGCCAAAAATCCGGGAAACGAGAGAACGGTTGCCAATCATCTGAGATTTTTCGTTAATCCGCTCAGTCACCAGGGTCGCTAAACTAAGGACAGGCACATGGCAATGCAGTTTTTGAGGTGAGTACGGTGGACGAGGCAATCATTCGTCAGGGTGAACTGGTCGGGCGAGGCATCATGTCATATGAGACAACCGAAGAAATCGGCGTAGTAGAGCACCTACTTGTGAACGTACAGAAAGCAGAAGGTCGTTGGGCTCGCGTACAAAACGCTAGGCTTAATCGGTCGACAGCAGCGCTTGGACTGGCGACAGCTCGTCAAGATTGGCAAGGACCGGATTGTGGTGCAAGCAGAGATTGCTGAAGCGGTAGAGTCTCGGCTGTCAGCGGCGCAGAACATGACAGACCTAGAAGTCTGGACGGATGGCGGGGATTTGATCGGGCGGGTCGTTGATGTTTGCTTTGATCAGAGCAGCGGCCAGATTGAGCAGTATCTGTTTACGCTTAGGGTAGAGGAGGAAGCCGCAGAGGTGGCTAGCCAGGCAGTAGACCAGGCGGTAGAACAGACGGCGGTGCTATATGGAGATGAAGACAGCCTGGAAGCTGAGGAGATAGCAGCAGCAAATCCGGTCAGCGTGTACGCAATTGAGCCTCGAATGATGATCAGCGCAGGGCGTAAGCGGATGATGATTGCCGAAGAAGATGCTAGGCGATCGCAACCCTACCACCAGCAGCTAAATCTACCGCCGCAGACAGTCGCCCAGCCTGTAAAATCTACCTGGAAACCAGGGCAATTGCCCATACCAACAGACTTTGGCGAACTGCTACAAAAAGGACAGTCTATCGCCGGGCAGGTGAGCGAGCGGGTAAGAGAGCAAGCAAAGCGGGTAGTCGATGGGAATAGCGCGGCTCCCTTTCGAGAAGGTGAAGCGCCTGTGCCTCCGAGCTACCGGGGAGAAGGAAAAGAGCGCGGACAAGCAGGAGATTTGCCAGATATTACAGAGCAGCTTCAGGAGAAGACGGAGCAGGTGAAACGACAGTTTCAAAAAGCCAAAGAGAAAGCCAAAGAGCAGGTTGGCAACAGGGGACTAGAGAAACGGTTGGGACAAACGGCGTTTGGCCGAGCGCTCGGCAACACATTTAGCAAGCTCAATCCTCAGACCAGTTCGCAGCGGTTTGACACGGAGACCGATTCGATTGATGTTGAATCTTTTGAAGTGTGGGAAGAGGAAGAGAGCGACAAAAACAGTCTGTGATAGCTTGCGGCAGACGAATTATATGACGAATTATATAAAGAGTTTCAGGGGACTAGCAGCTATCCAATGGCCACCTATCGAACGACAATTCTAGAAGCGCACGACGGATCGAGATGGCGATCGCTCTCTCAGCTACCGACCTGTGGCGATGCGAGACTCAATCATTTCCTGCTGTGGGAGAATCCTAGCTGGCCCGCTGTCGAACGCAAGGCGAACAAATTTCCGCCGCTGCCCGATGACTGTAGCGAACGGGTGCAGTCTCGGCTAAAAGGCGTAGCCTACTATGTGACGGCTTGCCTGGAGCTATCAGAATTTAGAGCAGGGGTAGAACAAATCGAGAAAGGCTACAAGGAGCGCAGTATGCAGGTAATGACTGAAATGAGAGGCGCGATCGCGATGGCAGAAGTGCTATCAGACGGCAATATTCCTGTGCGTTTCATCATCCTGCTAGACTACTAAAACCCATCGATATGACGCGTGAATAAACTATGCAATCACCGCAGTGTACGGACAATGCCCAGATCATCAAGCTCATATCTGATGGAAGTAGCCTGGGCGTAAACCGCTCGGAGTGGGAACAGCCTTTGAGTGAAGCCAAGCCTGATCCAGTTGTAAACATTCGCCACGGTGAGATTTCTGGCGGAGAGCCGAGCTATCGCAAACACGTAGCGGCAATTCCGCAGCAGGTAGGCTGTCACTATCATGCGATTGGAGACGAAGACTATGCGGTTGTTGAAGGGCAAGGCATTTTGTTCTTTGGCCGGGTGATAAACGGGGCGGTGAGTCTTGAAGAGTGGAAAAGTATTGAAGTCGGCGTTGGAGACAGCTTTATTATTCCTGAAGGTTACGCGCATCAGCTACGGAAAACAGGTTCAGAAGATCTGACTATTCTGTTTGGCTGCCCTGACGCTCACTTAGACGATGATAAGGATCGGTACTTGTTGCCAAATGCGCCTCTGTAGATTTCGTCAGCGAGAAGCTGTAGATTGATTTGTTCGATAAATCTGTTGGAATGCTGAACTGTTGAATGAAGCTTCTCACGTAACAACTCTATGATTGTTTGTATTCCCAACTTACTATCAGATGAAGAGCTGAGCTACTTGAACCAGGCGTTGTCTACTGCTGAGTTTGTAGACGGGAAGCTGACGGCAGGATGGCATGCCAAGCTGGTCAAACAAAATCAGCAGCTGCCCAAAACACCAGATGCGGAGGCACTCAAAACGCTGATTCGGAAGGCGCTGCGGCGCAATCAGCTATTTCAGGCGGTGGCTAGGCCGAGGGCGATTCACTCGCTGCTACTAAGTCGGTATCAAGCAGGCATGTCGTATGGGCGTCATGTTGATAATGCGCTGATGAAAGATGGTGGCCTGCTGCGCTCGGACCTTTCTTTTACGGTCTTTCTTAACAGCCCAGACGACTATGAGGGCGGCGAGCTAGTGATTGAGGGGGCAGATAGTGAAGTGCCTTATAAGCTGGCGGCGGGGAGTGCGATCGCCTATCCATCGACTAGCCTACACCGAGTAGATCCGGTCCTAACTGGAGAACGCCTAGTCGCCGTAGGCTGGGTGCAGAGTCTGATTCGCAGCGCCGAGCAGCGCGAAGTTCTGTTCGATCTGGTCACGACGCAGCGCGCTTTGTTTGCGAAAGATAGCAAAAGCGATGAGTTTGACCTGATATCTAAGAGCATTGCTAACCTACTGCGGATGTGGGCTGAGTAGGCGCTTGACACCTTCTACTATTGGGAATAGACGCTAATTAATATCGCTCAATGAAAGCATTAATTAATTATTCGTCTGTCCTTACCCCAACCCTCTCCCCAAGGAGAGGGAGCTTAGAGTCACTTCCCTTTCCACACTATTGATATTTAATCCTATTAGCTATAAGATTGTCTTCGTTGTTACGGCTTTGGAACATTATGGCTAAAAAACTGAAATCGGCAGAGCTTTTTCTATCATTAGGTCTAGCAGTTTCACTGACTGCTGTGGGCTGCACGCCTGCGGGCGTCGAGGGTGGCGAAGGCGCGGAGGCCGAACCTACTGAAGAACTGGAGCAGAACGAAGATACTGAAGAGCTAGAAACCGAAGAAGGCGGCGAAGGTGGTGAAGGCGGCGAAGGCTAAGAACGCATAGAGACCGCTACAGTTTGGCGTTCGATTGAACTTTAACTGCTGTATTAGCGCACTCTCGAGATAGATTCTCTGATCGTCGATTTCGTTCGCAAAAATTCTCTTGGTAACACTCAACTACAGAGACTCTACAGAGGTTCTGTAGTTGAGTTTCTTTTTGTCCGTATCTTTTCCGTATCTTTTAGGTGTGCCAGTATCAAATTTGGCAAAGCTTGAACAAAAAAATCGTATAGAAGAAAATAAGGGATAAGCAAGACCACTAGATTTCCGCAATCCCTCTATGCGACTAGACTTTCGGCTAGTTAGAAAAGTCACAACACTGCGTCAGCTTATATTTTTATTACTGTTGTTTTGGGGTGGTCGGTTGAGTTTTTTGGCCTGCGCATCGCCTACAACAGAAGCTGGATGGATAGATTGAATTCATCTACCTTAGACGTAACGCTATTCCAGCCATGAACTATGAAACTATTGCCTCGCACCTCCAAGCTGACTCCAGCGAGCTGCTGGCTTACTCGGGGCTCTGGCCGTATTAGCGCAGGCTGAAACGGCGCTAGCAGGAATTTGCCGAGCGGACTTGCCGAGGAAGATTGATGCGATCGCCAATGGCTACACACTAAACGGCGCAAATGTCGGCATCTTGATCGAAGACATCACTCCTGACACTCGCACTCTCTACGCCCGCCGCGCCCAAGAGAAATTTGTCCCCGCTTCCAATGTCAAGCTGCTCACCACTGCCGCCGCGCTCGAAACGCTCGGACCCTGACTACAGCATTCGCACCTCGGTCTATGGCCAAGCGAACGCCACTGACCAGGATCTCTATATCGTAGGACGCGGCGATCCTACATTCACTAGCTATCAGATCAACCTGCTTGCTAACCAGCTAAAGCAGCAGGGCATTCGGCGCGTCAACCGGCTCACCGCCATTGACAACTACTTTGCCGGTCCACTCGCTAGCCCTTATTGGGATGCAGAAGACTACCGCGCAGGCTATGGCGCAGCCGCCAACAGTCTAATCCTCAATCGCAATGAGCTTGGTTTCACGGCCATTCCCAACGGCGTCGGTCAGCCGCTTAGCATCGTCTGGGATCGGCCCGAGTTTGTCCGAGGCTGGCGAATAGAGAACAATTCTCGTACGGTCGGCAGCGGCAGTGAATTTATTGACGCAGCTCAAAAGCCAGACCAAAAGGTCATGGACGTACGCGGTCAGCTAATTGCTGGGACCGCTTCTGAGAATACCTCTATTGCGCTAAGAGATCCGGGTAGCTACTTCGCAGAGCAGTTTCAGCAGAGCCTGAGCGCGTATGGGCTAGGGGAGGCCAGTGCTCAAGTCAGCACCGCCAATCCACCTGAAGGTTTAGTCGAACTAGCCGCCGTTCAATCACCGCCGCTGCGCGCCTTTATCGATCCGACCAACCTCTACAGCGTCAATATCTACGCTGAGGCGCTACTCAAAGCGCTCGGTCGTAGCATTGAACCAGAAACCAGTGACGCCTACATATCGGGCGCAGCGGCTGTAGATAGCACCTTGACTAATCTAGGCGTCGTCCCGGGCAGCATCTCGATTGTGGATGGTTCTGGTCTTTCGAGGCGAAATGCAGCGACGCCCGAGGCGTTCGTTGATACGCTTCAGGTCATGGCTAGAACCGCAAACGCTACTGTCTATCGCAATTCTCTTGCGGTTGCCGGACGCAGCGGCACCTTACGCAATCGGATGAAAGGCACCGTAGCTGAAGGCCGATTTCAGGGGAAAACAGGCACGCTTAGCGGCACCTACACGCTTAGCGGATACCTAAACCCGGTCAACCATCCGCCTTTGGCGCTGAGTATTTTGATCAACGATACGGAGGCTAGCGGCCGAGATGTTCGCAGTCTAATCGATCAAATTATTACTCATGCAGCTAGTTTGGATGACTGCTAGAAGTGTTCCTTTTTATAAGAGTTCTGCTAGTATAGGATGCTATTGGCTGCGTATCTAGTCTGCGCTCGTGCCAGA
This sequence comes from uncultured cyanobacterium, assembly GCA_963772185.1. Lineage (GTDB taxonomy): Bacteria > Cyanobacteriota > Cyanobacteriia > Phormidesmidales > Phormidesmidaceae > Phormidesmis. Next base: position 195,101 of record CAVYWR010000037.1, read on the forward strand.
GGCATCTTTCATGTTTCGAATAGCTAATAAATTGCTCTTAGACTAGGTTCGTAGGTTGTAAGCGCTGCCTGTGAGGGAAGAGCACCCCACCCCTTGCCTTTAGGCGACTTTTACCTACTTGCTTATGTCTTTTGAATCCCTCGGTCTGCGGGCCGAAATTTTACGTGCGATCGCAGATCAAGGCTACACCGACCCCACCCCCATCCAAGCCAAATCCATCCCGCTAGTCGCCGCCGGTCACGACGTAATGGCCAGCGCTCAAACCGGCACCGGCAAAACCGCTGGCTTTACCCTGCCTCTTTTGCAGCGGCTGTGCCAGGATCTCCCCGCTCAGTCTCTACCAGTCCAAGACCAAGACCAAGACCAAAGTAAAGAGCGTTCCTCTAGCAAACCTATCCTGCGCAAGCAAAAGAGCGCTGCTCCTCGCGGCAGTAGTCGGCCTATTCGTGCTTTGATCGTCACGCCGACTAGAGAACTCGCTGCTCAAGTTGGCGAGAACGTCTCTGCCTACAGCAAATATTTGCCAATTCGCTCCACCGTAATTTTTGGCGGTGTCAAGATCAATTCGCAAATTTCTAAGCTACGACAAGGCGTCGATATCTTGGTGGCCACGCCGGGCCGCTTGCTAGATCATGTTGGTCAAAAGACTGCCGATCTCTCACAGGTCGAAGTGCTGATACTAGACGAAGCCGATCGCATGCTCGATATGGGCTTTATTCACGATATTCGTAAGATTCTGGCGCTGGTCTCAGAAGATCGCCAGACGCTGTTGTTTTCTGCAACATTTTCTAGGCCGATCAAGAAGCTAGCGGATAGTTTTCTGCGATCGCCCAAACTGATCGAAGTCGCCCGTGAAAACGCCGCTGCCGACACCGTCGACCAGGTAGTCTATTCGGTTGATCGCGTCCGCAAAAGTGAGCTACTCTCCTTTATCATCGGCTCTCGCAACTGGCAGCAGGTGCTCGTCTTCACCCGCACCAAGCACGGTGCAAACCGCCTTACCAAACACCTCCAGAAAGACGGTCTCACCGCCGCCGCCATCCACGGCAACAAAAGCCAGGGCGCGCGTACCCGTGCCCTAGCCGCTTTCAAAACAGGCGATGTGAAAGTTTTAGTGGCAACAGATATTGCCGCTCGTGGACTAGATATTGACCTGTTGCCACATGTGGTGAACTTCGAGCTGCCGAACGTCGCAGAAGACTACGTACATCGGATTGGCCGGACCGGCAGAGCGGGTAACGAGGGTCAGGCAGTCTCACTGGTGTGTGTCGACGAGAGAGATTTGTTGCGTGGCATTGAGCGCCTGCTAAATCGGGATATTCCCAAAGAGGTGATCTCTGGTTACGAACCTGATCCTTCTATTCCACCGGAGCCTATTCCGAACGGTCGGAACAACACTCGCGGTGGCCAAGGCAGTCGAGATAGTGGTAGAGGTCGCTCGGGCGATCGTCGTGGTAGCTCTCGTCCGAGTGGCGCGCGATCATCAAAGCCAAAGCCTACCCTCAAAAGCCGCCGATCTTCTAGCTGATGGACTGATAAACGCCTACTTCCTATCTTGAGGTAGCTGAACTAAACAGGGACAGCCATCACTGTCACACAAGTATAGCAATCCGCTGATGCATTAGCGGATTGCTATGCACTTAGCGCTTTATAGAATCAGGGTTACCGCTTCTGTTAGTGGTTTAAGCTAAGGGCGGATTGCTATAGAAAGATAGGAAGAAAGTAATCGACAAAAGCATCCTTGCTGGGGCCGCGATAGGGCTTATCCTCCGCACTATAGCGTTGGTCACTTGACTGAGGTACAGTTTGCAGGCTGAAAGCCTTATATAGCCTTCCGCACTTTGCTTACTACACCACGAAAGGCTGCACCTCTTGTTCTATAGCGCAAAGTGCCATAGCAAAATGCGAATGCATCCGCGCTTTGCTACCCTACAGCGGGTCAAGTGACGCGCCTGTACCGAATGCATCCGGTACAGGCTATATCGTCTAAGCCCAGGGTTCTAGCTTCTAGGTTCAGCTCACCCTTGACCCCATCAAACTAGACACTCACAGTTAAACCGCTACTACTAGCCTACTTCCTTGTCCTTTTGTCCTTCCTAGCCCTTTGTCAATGCGTAACTCCTATACAATCTGCTGTAGACGCATGATGTCTGTGAGCGTGTGACGCGCTCAACTAAAGACGAGTGTTAGAAAAACAGCATCCTTATCCCAACGCTTAGCATCGCTGCCCCAAACACTCGCTTCAGAAAAATCGCCGGTAGCACTACCGCCGCCTTTGCTCCTAGCCATCCACCTAGCACAAACCCTAAGCACAGCAACCCTGCTGCCCGCACATCCACATATCCCTGCTGATAATACGTCCAGGCTCCTAGGATCCCGATCGGCGGCACCAGCATTGCCAGTGTCGTCCCCTGCGCCTGCTGCTGCGAAAACTTAAATAAAAATACCAGCGCTGGCGTAATCAGCACCCCACCGCCAATTCCGATTAATCCACTTACCCCGCCAACCGCTAACCCCAGTGCTAGAAACAATAAAACGTTCATTAGACTCCGGCATAATTAGATTAATAGATCTTTGTGCCCGGTAAGATCCCCTGGCAATCCGATGACTCAACCCAGTTCAGATCCAGCCCAAAATACTTTTAACATCTCCAACAGTCCGATCACAAATCTGTCAGGCTCAGGGTCAATTTATTACAGCGAGGCGACCGACAGCGAGATAGCAGCCTCTCAATCGTCAAAGGCAGCTGAACCGCCTACCAGAGTGATCCTCTTTTTAGCAGCCAATCCGGTCTCAACCAAGCCGCTGCGTTTAGATGAGGAAGTCCGAGAAATCGAGTCAGGATTGCAGCGCTCAAAGTATCGCGATCGCTTCGAGCTTAAGCAGCAGTGGGCTGCTCGTCCAAGAGATTTACAGCGGGCAATGCTCGACTATCATCCCCAAATCGTCCACTTTTCAGGGCATGGAGTGGGACAATCGACCAGCCATTTAGCGGCTGAAGACACCCGAGAAATCTCGATTGATAGCAGTGGACCCGCTAACTGCGAATCCACTGCCAAAGCAGGTTTGGTCCTAGAAGATCCCTCCGGACAGCCAAAGCTAGTGAGCACAGACTCTCTAAGTGCGCTATTCGAGCTTTTTGCAGACTCGGTCGACTGCGTCTTGCTTAATGCCTGCTATTCCGAACAGCAGGCACAGGCGATCGCACAGCATATTCCCTACGTGATCGGCATGAATCAGGCCATTGGCGATCGCGCGGCCATCGAGTTCGCCGTTGGCTTTTATGATGCGCTAGGCGCTGGAGACCCCGTCGAAAGAGCCTACAAGCTAGGATGCGTCGCTATTCAACTGTCAGGTATCCCCGAGCATCTAACCCCAACGCTAATTTCATCAGGAGAATCTCCCAAAGCCCGCTCTAAAACATATTGGGACTAAGCGCGTTCGTCCATTTGATCAAGCCCTGGGCAATACCGTTTGCAAGTTCTTTTAGAGACTCGTCTTCTTTGAATAGCTGACAGTCTTTCTCGCTGGTCAGATAGCCCGCATATAGGACCAGCGACGGCATAGAAACCTCCGCACAGAACTTCAGGCGGCCCAGCGTGATATCCGGCTGTGCGCCTAGGTTAGGAAACTCAGACTCGTCACCATGTTTGGCCTTGTTTACTTTTTGGGCCGACTGCCAAAATTCTCTCAAGAGCAGCTCAGCGTTAAACTTGCGCTCTGCCTGATTCCACAGATAGCAGACCTTAGCACCCCTAACCTCTTCAGGCGCTAAAGCCTGAGCTGACTGTTCTAGATCGGCATAGGCTGCGATCGCCCTTTCAGAAGCCGTATCCAAAAGAATTTCAATCGCCACATCGCCCGGTCGATAGGCTTCCTGGTTTTCTAGCCACGCGATCGCTACGTCCACCTCTTCAGTAAAACTAACTTCAGCCCGATCAAGCCCAAAAGCAGGTTTTTGCGCCTGGATATGAACAGCTTCCAACGTTGCATCCTCCGCTCGAATTGCCTCAACAATCTTGCTACCTAGATTTAATAAGACCTCTGATTCAAACGTTGCTTTCGCTTCTAAATCCGCAGTAAGATTTCGCTTGCGTCCTGCTGAGATAAAGATTCTCCCTCGCTTTGGATGATCGACATAATCAGACAAAAAGGCTTTCAAGGCTTCTGATCCTTGATCTTTCTGCTGCGCATCAAGATCGTCAACAATCCGGCAAATACGAGTTCCCAGATAGCCAACCACCTTCACTTCTTGTGGATACTGACTTTCGGATTGAAGCCATTCTCTCAAAGGTGAGGGCATTAGGGGCATAAAAGGCTTAAACCACTCATTATCTGAGGCCACAACCTTATCCGGGCTACTAATCAAAACGGAGTGATGCAGCCCGACTAACTGCCACTGCGTATTGAAAAGCGGACTGCCAGACGATCCTGGCTCTGCATCAGTCTGATACTGAATCCAGTTTGGATAAATCGCTTGAACTTGATTCCCATTTAGAACTACTTCTTTACGGGCTCCTTTAGGATGCTGAATCAGGCTTACACTTTGCCCGTTTATGCCTCGCCGTTTCAGCCATGTCCTGACGTCCGGCTCTAAACCATCCCCAAAATCTGAATCGACTCTCAAGTTTCTAGCCCACTGATTCTCATAGGCCAGCGGGCTTGAATCAAATTCACCAGGAATTCCTAAGTCTGTATTGAGGTTGCTGCGCAAGATGCCAACTTGTTCCAGTAGCTGCCTGAAATATTGAATACTCTCAATCGTAGGAATATACGGAATCGCGACCGCACCATCTTCTGTTCGCAGCATCTGCAACCATCCGAAATTATTTCCTGCCTCCAAAAAAGGCAGATCTTGTTGCTTCTGAGTTGCTTTTGATAAAGGCGACAGCTTCGCTAGGGTATAGTCTAGGTCTGCTTCATTCGTATAGAAAAAGCTCGAATCAAGCGCATAGTCGACAAAATCTAACTCACGGCCCTGAAGATCGACTTCAAATCTAAATCGAATAATGTACTCTTCAGCGTGTTCGGTGTTGGGTAGCACATGGTTATTAGTGAGAATATGATCTCGCCCCACCAAGAAACCTGTCCCCACTGCCAATGGCTCACTTTTAATATGATCAACAAGACGCGATCGTAGGCCCTCAACTTCTTTCAAGGCTGTGGATACAGACGTATGATCGCTCCAGAAATCCCTGGGACTCATCTATGTTTAATAGCTTGTTTAGCTGGCTAGTTTTGTAGTCAGCGGCGTCTATAAGCTTCAGCAGCTTTTCGGCACTATCATCTGTATACTGCCTGAGAATCAAGCATACGGGTGCGCCACACCTGCAGACCTTTGCTCAAAAACGAGAAAGGTAAGAAATCAGACGATCCATGAGTTCGACGATCTAAATCTTTTGCTTTAAATGCCTTATTGACAATTCTGGCTAGAGCTTTACCAGCAATCGGGTGAAAAGATGAGATTGGTGCGACGTTGAGCCTGCTGCCTGCTGGAAAATTGCTTTCAAGATACTTCTTGATCGATCCATCAGAAGTATCTTTATTCTCAACTTTCTACTCCTAGAACTCTATTCTTCATCATGTAGTATTTATCTCATATTGTTTTCCTATAGTAGATGGTAGTATTAAACATCATGAAAAAGAAAGCGGTTTGTTGGTTGCTCGGAAAGGTTTTTTCTCAGGACTCTTTACCGCTAGATCTAAGCAATATCTTGTGGTCAAACTTCACTGGATGCAGTTACTCATCTACATAGTATTGATTTGTTGTGAATGGTTTTTTAAGTCGGGGCTTTTTCTGCTATTTAGTCGCTCATGCCTTTTGCTTTTTCAGATGGCGAGTAATCCTCCTATTTTGATACTGTGTTTGCAGTGGTTTTGAGTGTTTCCTTCTCTTGGATTTGGAATTGTGTGTATCATGGAATAACCAACTCGCTTCTAAGTTCATTCCTACTCTCGTTAAATCACACTCTCTAGCTCGGAATCGTATCGCAGCAACCTCTGAATTTATTATTCTTTCATTCTTTCTAACCTGCTTGCAATTAGCTGTATTACTCTTGCTTTTCTAAACTGTATGTTTCTCCTATTTCTGATTGATATGTTTTGAACAAAACAGCTGTTGTCGGCAGGAAAGCTGGTGACAGCTTGTGTCATTGTTATTACAGTACTTTTTCTCTCAATTTTGCCCAGCCTCTCCAGAATTTTCTCCTTTTCCACACAGCTATTATCGTTCTGGCTAAAGCTGTATTTTAGCGTATTACTCGGTAGCCTTGTGCTTTCTTAGTCTCGCAGCTACTCGATTCGAGTCCGCAGGGATGGAACAGAAGGGAGCAGAAAATGTAAAGTTTCTCAAATCGTGGGCGATCGCACTTTCCGCCTACGGTGGCACCTCTTTCTACAACCTCGATCTCAGCCAGGTAGACTTCTCCGGCGCAAACCTAGCGAATTCAGACTTTAGAGCCGCCAGCCTACACCGAACGATTCTAAAAAATGTGACTGGCCTAGATCTCGCTAGAGTAGACAGTCGCTATCTAGATCTAGAAAATTCAAAAGTTCAAAGACTCCTGACAAAAGGAGACCGTATCAGCCGAGACTTTCAGAGAATTACCCTAAAAGGCGCTTACCTACAGTCCAGAGATCTGCGCGAATTCAATTTCACCGACGCTGATTTAGCCGGGGCCGATCTCAGCCAGACAGATCTTAGAGGCAGCTACCTAGTCCGAACTCAGGCAACGGGCGCAGCCTTTCGATCTGCCGACTTGCGCAAAAGTTCACTACTCGATGCCAACCTAACCGAAAGCAGCTTGCGCAGAAGCCGATCTTAGAGACACGCTCTTGGTGCGGACTCAGGTCGCTAGGGCAGATTTTACTGGCGCTGACCTCACGGGCATCTGTATCGAAGATTGGAGCGTCAGCAGCAAGACCTGCTTTACCGATGTGCGCTGCGACTATATCTATCGCCAGTACATAGACGGCGTGCCAAGCGATCGCTATCCGGGCGATCGCGACTTTGGACCAGGCGAGTTCGCCACCCTGTTTGCCGAACCCGAAGACATCGTAGAGCTAGTATTCAAAGGAGAATTCGACTACGCTGCGCTCAGCCTTTCCCTATACAAACTGCAAACCGAAGCGCCCGATCTCGATCTAGAACTCAAAGGCATTGAGCAGCGCGGCAAGCTGTGGGTCGTAAAAGTGAAAAGTGAGAATGAGGCTATCAACGAGCGACTAGTCGAAGAGCGGCTAAATTCGGTCTATCAGATGCCCTTAACTGGCAGCAGCGTAGCCGAAACGATTCAAGACTCAATCTACCGGGACTATGAGGAAACCAAAAATCGACTGGCAGAAAGTCAGCGATTGGTCAGGCAGCTAGCTGGTCTTTCTGGAAATCAGGCAGAAGCACTCAAAGAACTCACCCAAAAATCGCTAGGCAATAATTTCTTTATCTCAGGCAGTACGATTACGAATCTTGCGGGTTCAGGGCAAATCGAATATAGAGAAGCTGCCGAGCGCGTCCGCACGCTAGTCACCCATCCCAGTGACCCTAATGCAACCTGGCAGCGACTGCTCAGCCTGCTCAATACTCAAAATGTTGCGACTACCCTCGAAACGCAGCAAGAGCTAATTCAGCAAGTTCTTTTATCTGAGGCCAACAAAGACCCTCAATTCAAACAGTTTTTGCGTCAAGAAGGAGAACAGATTATCGGCAGCTTGCCGGATGCAAATATCGCAGCAGCCGTCAGTTCTGTAATTTCTCAGCTATAGCAGTCTTGAGTCTCGCTATAGCTTTTGTCACTTGACTGAGGTACAGCACATCGGCTGAAAACTATATGTCTCAACGGGTCAAGTGACTAGCGTGTACCAAATGCCGACTGAAAAATGCTAGGCCCAGAAAGGAACATATTTCATTAAGCGAGGCGCTGCCGATGCATCGTGAGGTTTTACCGCGCCTGCTTCTATCGCCTCTTTGATCAGGCGTGAGGCCGTTGCCCTATTTTTGTCTGCTAGGCCAAATCGTTCGCGGACGGTTGCATTGGTCATGAAGTCTCGGTTGGCATAGCGTAAACAGCTATGGAGATAGCAAGCTCGAATGCGGTCTTCTTTATCCATTTTGGTAAGCGATCGCGGTGCCAACAGAACTGACCGGGTGCTTTCTTCTACCACCTCAAAAGATAGGCTTGACCAGCATCGGTATCCCGTAGGGGCGTAGCATGTACCTGTTTAGCGTATATGCCGAGACCCACCCCGCCCTGCGGGCACCCCTCCCAAGAGGGGATTTGTCCCGGCTATGCAGCGTTTGAGAATAGAGATCGGCCACCTTAAATATCACGGCCCGAAGTAAATCCCCTCTTGGGAGGGGTGGCCGAAGCGTAGCGGAGGTCGGGGTGGGTCGATAACGGAGGCTACCAGCCGATGTTTCATCGCGAGACGCTAAACACGTACCGTAGCATCCTACGCCCCTACGGGATGGGACGTTAATTTATCAGCTACTCCCTAAGCCCTTGGCCTACCCATGAGCGTAGCCGCGTTGGCCAGGGCCGAAATGTATTCACCTATTTCTTGAGGATTGGCATTATTGACCTTGAACTCTATCCATTCAGCTTCCTTTGGCTGTTTGCACAGCTCACGGACGAGACCGACTAGGCGCTGATTTTGGATATTAAAGATTATGCTGCCTCATTTCGTACGGCCTTATCAAACTTAAGCCAACTATTAAAAGCATATGCTGGCTTTGTCATCTGCGCGAGAAACTGCCAATTTTCACTTCAATCGCTACGCTAGCCGCTGCATCGCCTAGTCGATACGCTTCACTGATGACACAGCTCGATGCGAACCGATGACTACCACCAGTCTTTTTGGTGCAGGTGCCTTCAAACAACTGAGATATGACGGAGGCAACTGGGATATGGCAGAGCGCAAACGCCAAGAGGTACTCACCAAACGCCGAGAGGCAGCTACCGAACGTCTCCGATAGCTGCCTCCAAAGATCAAAACAGTCCAGGATACGGCGTTTCAATCGGCTGCGAATTAATACATTATCCAGCCGCTAATGCAGGCTGCATCGCCGCCTCTGCCATCGCCTTTGCTGCTGCCGCCTCACGTCTGACCCGCTTGCGCTCACTGGGGCGAACGCCGCCAACCATCTCGTATTCATTACTCTCTTTATCGTATTTCATCGCCACGCCTAGCAGCACTTTCTTTGAGAGACCAGAGAGTTCTTTTTCTGTTCTTTCAAAGTCATTAGCCGCTGCCGCTGCCTGCGAGAGAATTTTGTTGTAGGTTTCTAGCTTCTGACGAGCCTCATTCAGTTTAGATTCAACCGTCGTGGTCGAACAGCCACTGCCTAGATCGAGTTTGTCGTTGATAGACTTCATTCCGGAGAGGCGGGTTTGAGCCTGTAGAATGATGTCGGATTTCTTTCTAGAGCGGACCATAATCGTTTCTCCTTAGTGCGGAAATTGAGTGTAGAATTTAGCCGAGACCTGCTGCTCTATCGGTCATTCGTCTAATTTCACAATGCCCGCTACGAAAGATAAAAAGCACAACGCATTCTCTGAGAAATCACAGACATTTTGATGATGTTTTGATGAGGCTCAACAACAATTTTTTCTCGTATTCGTAAGGTTACGGTAATCATAGAAGGTTTCTATACTTGAAGAAACCAGTATAGAAAACCTTCAAACCTAAGCTCTTAGAGAATGAACCCAAGCTCTTAGAGAACGAACCCAAGCTCTTAGAGAACAAACCCAAGCTCTTAGAGAACAAACCCAAGCGCCTAGGAAACAAACCCAAGCGCTTAGAGAACAAACCTAAGCGCTTAGAGAACAAACCTAAGCTCCTAGAGAACAAACCTAAGCTCCTAGAGAATAAACCTAAGCGCTTGGAGAACGAACCTAAGCGCTTGGAGAACAAACCTGAGCCCTTGCGGTACAAGCTCAAGTTCTGTAGGGATGCACCAAAGTCTTTTATCTTACTCCACCCTCCTCCGTCGCTGTCTCCTGCGCTGCTGCCTGCTCTCTCGCACGACTAGCCGGATCGAACTGCGGACTAAACGCCCAGTCTAATGCTGCCTGATACCGCTCTATCGCCTGCTCAATTTCACCCTGCTCCGCTAAGACATCGCCCTGGCGCACATAGGCAGGCGCAGCAGCCAGCTTACGCGCTGGCGTATGGCAAGTGGTCAACGCGGCTAACTCTTCTGGATGGTTTGCAAAGTAAGGCGTCAGATAGTCGCAGCCAGAGGCTAACAGCCCATCCAGATCGTAGACATCCCATCGCCGCGCCGTGTTGTCAGCGCTGGCGGTGACGATGCGGCTGCCGTCCGGGCTGAAGCTGGCGTTGTTGACACTGGATTGATGGCCTTCTAGCGCTTGGATTAACTCGCCGCTCTCGCTATCCCACACCCGCGCACTGTTGTCATCGCTGGCGGTGACGATGCGGCTGCCGTCCGGGCTGAAGCTGGCGTTGATGACACTGGATTGATGGCCTTCTAGCGCTTGGATTAACTCGCCGCTCTCGCTATCCCACACCCGCGCACTGTTGTCATCGCTGGCGGTGACGATGCGGCTGCCGTCCGGGCTGAAGCTGGCGTT
>CAVYWR010000038.1:0-181639 GCA_963772185.1 uncultured cyanobacterium
CATACAGCGTCTGATATCGCCCCTGCGCGTTCAGATACTCCATCAGCGCCAGCAGACAAGAGGTCTTACCAGTCTGCCTCGGGGCGTGAAGGACAAAGTACTTACCCTGAGCAATCAGCCGTAGGATGCTGTCCATATCCCAGCGCTCTAGCGGATTAATCAGGTAGTGCCAGTCCGCTCGCACAGGCCCAGCCGTATTGAAAAAGCGATCTGTGAAAGGACTTTGCATAGTAGTGCGCGAACAGGTTGCCTATGTCATGGCGCAGAATAGGCGGGTACGTTGCGGTAGCGAATATTGGCTTGCCTGAGTCTGTCAACGGCCTCTTTGAGGCGATCGCACTCCGCAATCAGACTAATGCGCACATACCCTTCTCCCCCTTCGCCAAAAGCAGTCCCTGGCGTTACCACCACACCCGTTTTCTGCAACAGCAGCAGCGCGAAATCCGAAGCCCCCATGCCTGGCGGACAGGGAATCCACAGATACATCGTGGCTTCTGGCTTCACCACATCCCAGCCCAAGGTGCCAAGCTCTTTTGCCAAAAAGTCTCGTCGCTTTAGGTAGCGCTGCTGAACGGTTTCTAGATACTGATCGGGTAGATTTAGCGCCGTCTCGGCAGCCGTTTGCAAGGCAGAAAAAATGCCGTAGTCAAGGTTAGTCTTCAGCGTCCGCAGCCCCTGAATCACATGGCGATTGCCCACGACAAAGCCAACCCGCCATCCGGCCATATTGTAGGTTTTAGAGAGGGTATGGAATTCTACGCTGATGTCTTTGGCACCTGGAATTTCTAGCAAGCTAGTCGGCTGATAGCCTTCAAAAGCGAGTTCTGCGTAGCAAAGATCGTGAATTAGCAAAATTTGATGGCGCTGGCCAAATTCCACCATCTGCTCGAAAAAGCTTCTCGGGGCAACTGCACCAGTCGGATTGTTGGGATAGTTAAAGTAGAGAACTTTGGCGGCGTCGGCGTCGGCTGAAGAGATGTCGTCAAAGTCGATCACCCAGTTGTTTTCAGCCTTGAGCGGGATGGTGCGGATATCGGCTCCGGCAATAGCAGGCCCGCGAAAGTGCGCCGGATAGGACGGGGTTGGCACCAGCACCACATCCCCCGGATTAATATAGGCCATTGCAAGATGACCCAATCCTTCTTTTGATCCCATCAGCGGTAGCGCTTCGCTGTCGGGATCTAGGGTGACGCCATAGCGACGGTGATACCAGTCGGTAATCGTACTCCGAAAGCCAGCGGTCCCCTCAAAGGGTGGATAGCCGTGGTTGGCCTCATCGCTAATCGCTGCGATCGCCGCTTCTACCACCGGCGCTGGCGTCGGCCCACCCGGATTGCCCATACCCAAATCAATCAGGTCCACACCTTGAGCTCTAGCATTCGCCTTCAGCTCATCCAAGCGAGCAAATACATAAGGGGGAAGCGAACTGAGCCTATCCGCAGGCTGCAACCAATCTAATGTCATCTGATACCTTTAGGCGCACGAAAGAAGTAGTCGGGTGAGTACCCATTTTGAAAAGTATAGAAGAAAGTGTCATAGGGTACCGCCTTGCAGTAGCTGTTGATAGGTGGCTTCTGGGGGAGCATATAACCTGCACGGACTGACTCTATGTCTCAAAGTCGATTCGCCAGATACCCGCTGCGATGTTGGCAAGCTGCTTCTGACGGCTTTCTATTTTTTGTTCGTCCCAAGTGTTGTAGTGCTGTGCGATCGCCTGCGTGATTTGAAAATCACTCTTCTCAAACGTTTCTTTTTTAACCTCGTAGCTAGCATTGCCAATTTCTCGATTTCGCTTAGTTTCAAGCGGCGTCATATTGCCTAAACGATAGACCAGGCGATTCTGCTTTGCTTCGTCAATGTAGTCCCAGGATTCAGAGGGATTCTCTGGTAGAATATGCTCCAGATTATAAGTAGCACTCTCCGCGTCGAAGTTCTGGCCAGAGCACTGCCTTTCAATTTCAAACAGAAGGTAGCGCACTACTTTCTTGTTACGACTAGTTGTTGTCTTTAGCTCTTTTTCTACAAACGCACCCTTGAACTGGGTATCGTCGGGATAGATTCGACGCAGAGCCGCCTCTATCTCAGAGTGACCAGTATAAGTGCCGTCAGAAATATTACGTGCAATATCGTTGTAGATCTTCTCCTGATCGGAAGTTAGCAAAGAGCAGATAACGTTATAGCGAAAAGAAACAACTAATACAGACAACAGAATTCGAGTAAATAGCGAACGCTGAGATTCAAAGAAGCGGTGATAGGTTGCCAAAAGCATTGATATTGGTTGCCGAACACCAAACATCTTGAGTTGCTTAATCGCTTCCCGCTCTTTTGGTTCCCATCTGCTATCTTGCGGATCTCTCAAAGCAGTATAGACGTCAGCATAGTAGTCGAAGTTTCTGACTAAAGAGAACACATCCTTGCGCGTAGCCACCTTCTGCCGAACCGCTTTGAACAGATCTGTTTTACGGACTAATTTGTGACTGCTGTTCCAGTAGATTTTCAGAAATTCTGGAAAGCTTTCACTACCTAAAACACCTACAACCCTCTCCCATCGATCTTCAAGTGTTTGTACCTCAGTTTCGTGAATATCATCCTCTCCAATGATAGAGAATAGATAATTCTTTAGTAGATCTGTTGAAGATAGCCGTACTCCCCGAGCATTTAACGTTTCAAATACCTTAAAGGCGTTGAGTTCATCCGTTACCGTAATCACGGTAAACAATAGCCTATCTACCAGTTCACCGATAAACTCAGCAAAATCCTTGCCGCTAGAAGGTTGACTACCAACCCTTGCCTTTATGCACTTCTTAAACCAGCCAAACGCTTTCCTGAGCTGATGCTTCAGATGCGTTCAAGCCTCTGCTAGGAACGCGCTCTAAAGGCACAAGATACGTTTGGTAAAACCGATTGTTGTGACGATTTAGCTTTAATTTCGACTGAGGCACAAGGTTACAGGATCTAGATAGCCAATGTAACTCTTCTGTAACTGTTCCTTTCGCCGTTGATTGTCATCTGCATCATTCCTAATCTAACCAAATCTTCGAGATGGGCAAGACCAGCTAGAACCATGACGCTCAGAGTAGTCATCCTTTGCTGCCCATCAATAATATCAAACTGCTTGCTATCTGATGATTGTAGAACTAGATAGCCAAGATAGTGAATTGGTTCGCTATCGTCTTCAAAAAGACCAACAATATCTTGCCATAGGTCATCCCACTCATCTATACCCCACGAATAGTCACGCTGAAAGCGAGGCACTCGGTAGGTGAGGCCGTTACCTAGTAGCTGACGAAAGGTCGTATTAGAAGTATTGAAGTTGATGGTTGCCATACTGACGCAGTCTATCTTTAAGAATAAACAGAATCTTTAGAGGCTAAGGTCAAGTTGCCTTCTGCAATCGTTTTGAACTAACAGCGTTTTTGGCCAATGCGACTTTCGTCGACGCGACTTTTGTTGAGCTGTCGTTGATACCATCGCTGCCATTACCTGCTCGGGCTGTACCGGGAAAGGACAGATGGTGAATGTCTGAGCCTTCACGGCAGGCAATGGTTGCCGCCTGATGCAGCGCCGAGACCGTTAGCTGATCCATTCCCATATCGGCTAAAGACGTGGGCAGTCCGATTTGAGTGTAGAACTGAATGAGCTGCTGACGGGCGGTCTGTGCTAGCGAATTGTCTGCTGCCATCTCTTCTAGGCGGAGCTGTACCAAGATGCCATAGGCGACTTTCTCGCCGTGGAGCGTTCCGTGAGCGGCCACGTGCGTCAGGCCATTGTGGACCGCGTGCGCGGCGACTGTTCGGCACTGCGCCCCGCCCATGCCACCGATCACGCCTGCCATTAGCACGCTGGCATCGACGACTTCTCTCCAGTCATCGCTGCCGGGATGGGCGATCGCACTCCCAGACTTTTGAAACAAAATATCGCGCAGCACGCGGGCCTGCTGAACCGCGCCAATCACCATCGTGTGGGTAGAGTCACCGCTGCTGATCAGAGGCTTCGTACCATTTAGCGATCGCATCTCCAATGCCAGCAACCAGCGTCCGCTGCGGCGCGGTGGCTACTAGATCGTAGTCCAGCACAATCGCATCTGGGCACTTTGGCAATCCCACATCATAGAGAAATGCGCCGTCTTCTGAGTAGACATTAGAAAGCGCTGTCCAGCCGGCGCAAGTAGCTGCCGACGTCGGTACTGTTACAATCGGCAGTCGCCTTTGATAGGCCAGCAGCTTGGCCGCGTCTAACGCCTTTCCGCCGCCAATGCCAATGATAAAATCCGCCTCGTGAGCTTCAGCCGCCTGATGCAGCGCCGCGATCGCCATCTCGCTACAGTCTTTTTGGTAGAGGACAGTCGATTCACTTAATCCAGCGATCGCAGCAGATAGAAACGGCAGCGCTCTAGGCAAGCTGTTCTCACCGCCCACTAGCAGCGGACGATTGCCAAAGCTGGCAAACAGTTCATGGCTGCTAGCAAGGACACCGCTGCCACGAATCACCCGAGCAGGCGCAATATTGAGGATCGGGAAAGTCACCGAAGCAGCGGATGATGCCATAGAAAATAAATCCTACCTACAAAAGGCGCTACCTACAAAAGGCGCTAACAGTTACTAGCGGTAGCCATCCCTAAATTATGCCGCAGCGCTATTTGCCTCTGCCAATTTCTCTGGATAAATTTCAACAACTGGCGCGCGCTCCTCGGGTGTGTTTCCTCTACCCGGTTGGACAGAGCCTAGGTAGAGCAAGTCAGAAATGCCGTCGTGATGGGCGATCGTCCGCGCCCTGATCAAAGGATTTTGACCTGCCGCGCTGAGTCGACTGGGCTTGAGCAGATTGCTTGCTGCCTGTTCTAGGGTCGCTTCTAGCTCGGTGCGGGTGATGGTATTGGGGACGGTGATCACAATCTGCGACGAACCGGAGTCAAATACTGTGGTGTAAGGCACTGCGCCGGGAATTTGCGATCGGGTCAGGGGCTGAAAGCTAAGGCCAAACATGCCCACCGTCAGCACGCCCATAAAGCCAGTTGCGCCGACTAGCCTGAAGCGAGTACCCCAGTTCAGCAGAAACGCAAGCGCTGTGAGCAGGCCAAAGGCAACCGTTGCGATCGCGAAATATCCGGTAGCGGTCAGAAACTGTGCAGGCGTTAGCATGAGCGAATTTGGCAAGTTAAGGTCTTTTGTGATTATACGGGTCGCTTGCTCTAGCGATCACTTCACAAAAATGGCGGGATAACTAAATAGAACCCATTCCAACTCTATGATTTTGCTTCGCGATCGCCGCAGCCAGCTGCTTTGCCTTCTGATTCTGTTTCTAGCTGGCAGCAGCCTGTGGCGATTGAGCCGCGCCTCTAGCCAAACGCTCCAGCCCCTAGTCGAACCGCTGCCACAAGACCCCTCCGTTCAAGTCTTCTTCAATCAGTCTGAAGCCAGCGTCTATACCGAGCCTTACCGTCAGATAGAACGCCACGGCGATAATCTCGAACAGGTAATCGTTACCGCTATCGAGCAGTCAGCGCAGACAGTTGACGTGGCAGTCCAAGCGCTGAACCTTCCTTTGATTGCGGCTGCTCTAGTCGATAGCAGCCGTCGCGGTGTCAAGGTTCGTTTAATTCTAGAAAATCAGTACGCTGAGCTAGAGGCAGAGCAGCTAGAGGCGCTCACGCTATTAGACGGCGGTCAAATTCTGCGAATCGACGATACTGCTGACGGCTCTAAAGGTAGCGGTCTCATGCATCATAAGTTTTTGGTAATTGACAGCCGATGGGTGCTTACCGGCTCCGCGAACCTGACCTTTTCGGGCGTTCACGGCGATGCGGATGCGCCAGATAGTCTCGGTAATGCCAATGCCTTGCTCAAAATCGATAGCCCAGCGCTAGCCCAGCAGTTCACGCGCGAATTCAATTTGATGTGGGGCGATGGCCCCGCTGCCAAACCGGATAGTCAGTTTGGCCTGCAAAAGCCGCTTCGCCCGCCGCAGATGGTGACTCTACCAACCGGACCTATCACTGTTCAATTCTCTCCAACGTCCTCAAAATCAGCTTGGGAACAAAGCGTCAATGGACTAATCGCTCGTACCTTGACCCAAGCTAATAGCAGCATCGATCTTGCTCTTTTTGTCTTTTCAGAACAGCGGATTGCCAATCAGCTAGAAACCGAGGTCCAAACTGGCACCACGCTACGCGCTCTAATCGATCCTGGCTTTGTCTATCGCAGCTACAGCGAGGCGCTAGACATGCTAGGTATTGATCTTGCTGACCAGCGCTGCAAAATCGAAGATCAAAACCGTCCCTGGCAGTCCCCGATTGCCTCAGTGGGTTCTCCTCAGCTACCAGCAGGAGACAAACTGCACCATAAGTTTGCCGTTATCGACGATGAGATAATTATCGTCGGCTCTCAAAACTGGAGCCATGCTGCCAATACTCAGAATGACGAAACCCTGCTGGTCATTCGCAATCCCACTGTCGCTGCGCACTTTGATCGAGAATTTGAACGGCTCTACAGGCAGCCCTATCTAGGGGATACGCCGCTTTTACAAAGAAAAATAGAAGCAGCCACTCAGCGCTGTCCAAAAGATTAGCCAATAGTTCTGGCAGAACCTTGTATCTCGACTGGCTTTCCTATCCGGTTGCGGCCTTGTTTCTTCGCCACATAGAGCGCCTGGTCAGCTTGATACAGCACGTCGTGAATGCTGTCGTTTTGATACGCCTGAGCAATGCCTATGCTCACCGTTAAGGGAATTTTCTGATCTTGGCCATTGTGATCTTGACCGTTGAGAGAGCTGTCGAGAGAACTGTTGGCGATCGCACGTCTCACTCTCTCTGCAACCACGTTAGCTTCGCTAAGCGATGTTGTCGGCAGCACTATCGAGAACTCATCTCCGCCTAGACGGCCAAAGATATCTTCATCGCGTAAGTTGCTAGCACAGGCATCAGCTACCAGTCGAATGGCGCGATCGCCCACCGCATGACCATAGGTATCGTTGACCTCTTTAAAGTTGTCTATATCTAGCATCAAGGCAGTGATAGGAACTTTTTTAGTCTGGCACTCCAGCAGCCTCGCCGCCGCGACTTTAAGAAAGAAACGGCGGTTATAAGCACCAGTCAACGCGTCTGTCTGAGCAAACTGCCTGAGTTCTTCTTCCGTTATCTTGCGATCAGAGATATCGCTAAAGGAAAATAAAATACAGTCTTCTCCGTCGTAGTCCAAGCAGATAGCCGAAATCAAAGACCAAAAAGTTTTGCCACTGATCTGTTTGAGATGCGCTTCGAAGTTTGAAAGCGGCTGCTTGTTAGCGAGCAGACTGAGAAAGTGCTCTCGCTCCACGGGCTCTTCCCAAAAGTCGGCTTCCCGGTAGCGGCCTGACTCCTGCACCGTAAAGCCAAATAGCTCTGATGCGCGCTCGTTAATGAAGTGCAGTCTGCTGGTCTTTGTATGACTAATTACCACTGGAAAGGCTGGCGCATTAAGAATAGACAATAAGCCTTCTCGACTACTCGTTAGTGCCTGGGT
The DNA here is from genome assembly GCA_963772185.1 of uncultured cyanobacterium. Taxonomy (GTDB): domain Bacteria; phylum Cyanobacteriota; class Cyanobacteriia; order Phormidesmidales; family Phormidesmidaceae; genus Phormidesmis. Next base: position 7,500 of record CAVYWR010000038.1, read on the forward strand.
GATGGCATTGACGCGATCTAGTACGCGGTTGTAGTGGGCTGCGATCGCAGCTGCCTCCGCCTCCGGCTCTACCCAGACATGCTGAGTAAAATCACCCACGACAGAGTGGCTATCCATACTAGCCAAAAGCGTTTGGATAGAAGTGCTAGCCCCATGCTCAGAGATATTAAGACCTGTTCGCTCCTGCTCGGCGCTGACCCGGCAGGGCACCACCTGGTTAAGCGCCAAGAGTAGAAAGAACCCGACTACAAACGTATACAGGCCCACAACGACAATGCCCAAGAGCTGTACGCTCAGTATCCGCACAAAGCTATAGTCGCCTGCCCACTGCTGCGGGTCTCCTAACAGCGCTACCGCCAGCGTCCCCCAAATGCCACAGACTAGATGAGCAGGCACTACGCCGACCGCATCGTCGATTTGCGCTCGGTTCATGGCGCGTTCAGAAAGCGTACATAAGAAGCCTCCGATGGCCCCTGCGCAGGTCGCACCTAACGGCAGCATCACGTCTGCTCCCGCCGTCACCGATACCAGTCCGCCGATCACACCGTTCATCACCACCGGTACTCTAGGTCGCTTGTGTATCTGCCAAGTAGTAAACAGTGCCACTAAGCCACCGGCAGCGCCCCCCTGAGAAGTGTTCACTAGAATCTGAGGAACTTTGTCGGTAAAAGCTAGCGTACTCCCCCCGTTAAACCCAAACCAGCCAACCCAAAGCAAAAAGACACCGAGAACCGCAATGGGTAAATTGTGGCCTTCTATCGGCTGAGGCTGAGGAGTAAACCGTCCTAGTCTCGGTCCGATAATCAAAATCGCGGCCCAGGCGACCCATCCGCCTACCGAGTGAACCGCCGTAGATCCAGCAAAATCGTGAAAGCCCAACTGTGCTAGCCAGCCAGCCGTATAGTCAAACCCGAGCCCTCCCCAGATCCAGTGGCCAGTAACGGGATAGATCACGCCTGCGAGGATAGCGGACGCTATAAAGTAGCCCAAAAAGCTCATCCGCTCCGCCACTGCGCCTGAAACAATCGTCGTCGCCGTTCCACAAAACGTTAGTTGAAATAGAAAAAAAGTATAGTTTTGTGCGCTCCAGTCGGAACCTGGTGGTAGCGTATAGCCCACTAAGCCAGAGGCCGATTCACCAAACATCAGCCGAAACCCAATCGCCCAAAAAATAGCCGAAGAGATACAAAAATCAACTAGGTTCTTGATAGCTACGTTAATACTGTTCTTGGTGCGAACCAAGCCACTTTCTAAACAGCAAAAACCTGCTTGCATGGCACTGACCAAGATGGCACATAGGAGCACCCAGATCAGATCCACACTGTTATTCATATAGTCAGTTCCTAACATCAATTGCTAGAGATAGAGATAACACCAACAAATTCAGTCTCCAAAGGAAACTACAACAGTTGTATTTCAACAGCGTTGCCTATTAGTAGAAAGCCGATGCGGGTCTACTAATAAGGAACGGCTCGCTGCAAAAAGCTTTCACACTGAATGCTGTACCTCGGCCAAGTGACAAAGGCTATGGATCCAATTGAAAGTGTTCAATGCTTAAGCGATGACGCTATATAGTCTCTACTAACACTGACAATATTTGAGTACTTGAAGAACATCTTCAAAGAACATTTTCAAAGAATGCTTATCAGCCTGGGTCGCTAGGGTGATAAATGTACTGAGATAATTTCAGCCATCTTAGCCGCGCTTTCTGTCTTTGCTAGACTGCGTGCCGCGATCGCCATATGTGCTAGCCGATCGGGCGACTTTAGTAAATCTAGAACCAGCGTTTGCAGACTATCTGCCGAGAGCTCGGACTGCTGATGAAGCTGCGCCGCACCTGCATCATCAAAGGCGATCGCATTAAAAGTCTGATGGTCCTCTGCTGCAAACGGATAGGGAATCAAAATTGACGGCGTTCCTGTGACGGCTAGCTCAATTAGAGTCCCCGCACCCGCCCTGCTGATCGCTACAGTCGCCCGCCGAAACAAAGCGGCCATATTATCGTAGAAAGCGCGGTGGATATAGTGGGGATGCTCAAAACTATCAACATCTGGATCGTTCGTTCCAGTGATATGGACAATCCAAGCGCCCGTTTCTAACCAAGCAGGCGCAGCCGAGCGCACCAGTTGATTGACCGCAACCGCTCCCTGACTCCCGCCGATAACGACAATTAGCGGCGCTTCTGCGGGGATCTCGATATCAGGCAAACTGTTAGGTGAGTCAGTTTGCTCATCTAGGGCCATTAGGAACTGCGATCGTACTGGCGTTCCTACCACGACTGTTTTCGCATTAGGCAGGTGCTCTACCGCCGCCTCGAACCCAAGTGCTACCGTCGTACACCATGAGCTCAAGAACCGCGTCACTTTGCCTGGCAATGCATTCGACTCGTGCAGCACCGCCGGTAGCCCCAAGGACCGGGCCGCTAGAATCGCAGGCGCAGCGATATACCCCCCGGTTGTAAAGACACCTTGAAACTGACCGCGCTTTAGCAGCTGGCGCACCTGCACCGTTGAGGCAACAAACTGAGCGAGCTGTTTCACTGTGCCAAGGCTCACTTTGCCCTGAACGCCGCTCATTTTTACCGTATGCAGTTTGTAGGATGAGGGAACTAGCTCTGTCTCTAGCCGGTCGGGTACCCCTAGCCACTCGATCGTGTAGTCAGAAAGCTGCTGGGCAGTGGCGATCGCCGGGAACAAATGCCCACCGGTTCCACTCGCTGCAATTAAGAGCTTTGGCGATCGCATCGGCACACTATTTGACCCGCCATCTCCTGATGCACTATCTAGCGGCGTGCTGTCTAGCTTCTGCGTCGATGCCAATAGTCTTTCACCCATCCAACTGACCCCTCAGAGCAACTCGCATTCAGCTAAATATCGTATCAATACAATTTTCAGGTTACCTTGGTTTAAGGTACTATCTGCCACAAAATCCACTTCAGCCTACTCGTAAAAAGGACATGTAGTTCTATGACTCAGCGCCACCTTTGGCTTCAATTCCGCTCCCAGTGTCAAAAGGTAGCGGCCACTGCAATTGTTGGGATAGCTAGCGGGCTGGCGTTGAATCTAAGTCTGCCGACCAGGGCCGCTGCCGCTTCTGCTGAAAGCGCACCTGCGGAACTTGCCGCCGCGATTGGGCGCATGGAGACTGCCGCCTCGGCTAGGGATCTCGGCGCTGTCATGGGTGGCTATAGCCCTGAGTTCACAAACGAAGACGGCTTTACCTACGACACGCTAGAAACTGCGCTACAAACCTTCTGGGATAGCTATACCACGCTCTCATACCGGGTAGAGCTACAGTCGTGGGAACCTATCTCAGAAGGATACCTAGCCGAAACAGTCACCTACGTCACTGGCACCCAAATAGACAATGGCCAGAGTAGAGCGCTAGAGTCAGTGATTCGCTCGCAGCAAACCTATCAGGGCGGCAAAATTGTCTTGCAAGAAACTTTGTCTGAGCGTAATCAAACTACCTCCGGTGAAAAGCCGCCCTCCGTTTCAGTGATTTTGACCGAGCAGGTAGAAAGAGGCGCGCAATACGACTTTGACGCTATTGTGCTAGAACCCCTTGGCGATCGCTACTTGCTCGGCGGCGTCATTGACGAAGGAGCTACCGCAACCGATTTCTTTACCGGTCGCCCGGTCGAACTAGAGCTACTATCCGCTGGTGGCCTGTTCAAAATTGGAGAAGCGCCAGAGATGCCAGATAGCCGCTGGGTGTCTGCGCTCCTGGTCCGTGATGACGGCATGACGGTCATCACCAGAAGGCTACAGGTGAACTGAGTAGGTGAACTAGGCAGCGGTAGCCATCACTGATGACAAGAGACCTTTGAACAGTGCTAGGCCGTCGGTGCTGCCTAGGGCAGGGTCAGCAGCTCGCTCTGGATGAGGCATCATGCCTAGAACGTTGCCTTCTTGGTTGCAGATACCGGCAATATTGTTAAGTGAACCGTTGGGATTGGTGGCTTCACTGACTTCTCCATCGTCGTCGCAGTAGCGGAAAAGAATTTGACTATGGTCTTCTAATGCTTTGAGCGTGTCGGGCTCCGCAAAGTAGCAGCCTTCTCCGTGAGCAATGGGCAAAGTGATGACTTGACCTTTGCTGTAGCCTTGGGTCCAGGGGAGATCGCTGCGTTCGACGCGTAGGGGGACGCGATCGCACACAAAGTGCAAATCTCGATTCCGCACCAGCGCGCCCGGTAGTAGTCCCATCTCAGTCAGCACTTGAAAGCCGTTGCAGATACCCATCACTAGCCTGCCTTGCTTTGCATGTTGGGCGGTGGCGCGCATGGCTGGGGAAAATTGCGCGATCGCCCCGCAGCGTAGATAGTCGCCATAGCTAAATCCACCGGGTACCACCACGACATCTATCCCGGTTAGGTCACTGTCTTCGTGCCAGATCATCCGAGTCGGCTGATCGAGGATATCGCGCAGGATGTAGGCAATATCGCGATCGCAATTCGCCCCCGGAAATACAATTACACCGAAGTTCATAAGTCTCTTCCCTTAAGCTGCTTCAAAAACTTCCACACAGTAATTCTCAATCACCGGATTAGCCAGCAGCTGATCGCAGATTTTATCTAACTGTTCCTGCGCCGACGCCCTGTCTTCAGCCGTCAGATCGACCTCAATGTACTTACCAATCCGCACCCTAGAGACATTGTCATAACCCATATGACCTAGCCCAGAGCGCACCGCCGTCCCTGCCGGATCTAAGACAGAAGACCGCAAAGTCACATAGACCTTAGCCTGGAAGGATTGAACATCAGCAGATTGCGCCACAGCAACAAAACCCGAAAGAACAAAAGCGATCCTACCTCATTTGACCCTGTGCTCAATAGCCGGGTCCAGCAGCTTACGATCCGCATTAGATTAGCCTAAGGTGTAATAAGGCGCAATCAACGCCAACTTTCCTTCAAGACTTTGCAAAAGGCGAATGAAAAGCCGTCGTACCCGCAGCCAAACCCAGATTTTCGAGCTGATCAAACGGCTCCAGGACGCTGTCTCAGCGCAGGATCTGTACATCCAACTCAGGCAGGAAAAGAGCAGTATCGGCCTAGCCACCGTCTACCGCGCCTTGGACTCGCTCAAGCAAGAAGGCGTTATTCAAATGCGCACATTGCCCAATGGCGAATCGCTTTACAGTCTCGTCCAGGTCGACACCCACCACCTCACCTGTGTTCGCTGCGGTCATTCCGCTGAGATGGCCGAGTGCCCTGTACACGGACTAGAAACTCATTTAACTGAGTCCCACCACTTTCAGATTTTCTATCACACGCTAGAATTCTTCGGCCTGTGTGAACAGTGTCAGCAGGTTCAGCCTACTCAAGCACTCTCTCAGTAAAAATGAGTCTGACAAGAAAGACTCTAGTCTTCACTTCGAACCGCTACGGGCTGGGTTACGGGCTGATCTACTGGCTGTCCTAAAAAGCCTAGTACTTCCTCACACCACGCGACCCAGGCTAGCTGCTGGCGAATGCCTGCTCGGAGCGCTAGATACTGAAACTGGCTTTCGCGAGACATCTGCGGCGCTTGTGCATACTGCCTAGCCACCGCCTGATAGCTCTTGAGCTGTTCTCGGTGCTGCTGATAGTAGACAGTCAGCATCGTTAGTAATGTTTCTGTCGGCACCGCGTGACCGACCGATAGCTTCACTAGCAGCTCCGACTTAAGCGGGGTAATTTCTTCTTCAGCTTGACCTATCCACTCTTGCAATAGCTGCCGTCCGCTTTCTGTCACGGTATACAGCTTTTTGTTGGGTCGATTCTCCTGCTCAATCTTTTCAGAAGAAATATGCTCGTCTTCTTCTAGCTTGGCCAGCGCCTTGTAGATTTGCTGATGGCTTGCGCTCCAAAAGCACTCTACTGACTTGTTAAAGCGCTTGACTATGTCATAACCGCTACAGGCTTCATTAAATAGCGCGGCCAAAATTGCATAGGGAAGAGACATATTTGGGCCGTGAATATTCACCGACGGACATATTATTATGCACTGAAACTCGCGTTTACGGCTGTTTGCCTTACTTAAGGACTCTCATACAGTTGCGGGCGGCTTAGCCAAAGAAAAATGATAGGTATGCATCAATTAGCTGCTTGCCATAGAACAGCACCGCGATCGCCCCTAGCGCCAAATAAGGTCCAAATGGAATATGCTGCTTTGGCCCCAGCACGCCCAGCGCTAGCGCCCCACCGCCAATGACCGAGCCCATCGCCGCTGCCAAGAATGTCGCTAGCAGCAGCCCTGGCCAGCCAAGCCAAGCGGCCATCATTGCCGCTAGCTTAGAATCTCCACCGCCCATTGCGGCTTTCCCAAACGCTTGGCTACCGGCAATCCCAATTAGATCAAACAGCCACAGCCCGAAAATACTCGCAAAAAAAGCGGCGATCGCCCCGCTCATGCCAGACACCACTGTCGGCGTTGCTAGATAGCTCATCCACCCTTGAAATCCCCAACCCAAAACCAGCCCAGAAGCAGTCAAACTATTAGGCAGCGTCATCGTATCTAGATCGATTAGCGCCAGCGCCAGCAGCCAGCAGACAAACAGCCAGTACCCAAGCGTCTGCCAGCTCATCCCAAAGCGAGCGAACACTAAGACAAACAAACACCCCGTCGCAAACTCCACCAGCGGATATCGAAAAGCAATCGGCAGCTTGCAGTTGCGACAGCGCCCCAGCAGCCACAGCCAGCCAAACACCGGCACATTATCGTAAGGCTTTAGACGCTGCTTGCACTTTGGGCAGCGAGAGGGCGGATACAGTAGCGAGAGCCCTTCCGGCAGGCGATAGACCACCACGTTTAGAAAGCTACCGACCGCAGCGCCTAGAATGAAAACTATTAGAAAGGGAACCGCACTACCCACAAAGCTTGCCATGTTGATGGAGAACTGTAGCTAAGGTGCCCACCATCCAACGAACTTGATAGAAGTTACTGTCTATATGGCTACTTAGACGGCCTGTTGACCCGGATTAGTTTGCCTCTTAACGACTCTTCTGCGGATATAGCATCGTTTATCCGAACAGCTAGCCTTTCGTAATTTAGATCTTCTGAGCAGACGATAATGCCAGCATGTTGACCGTTCTTTTTGTGCAAACGCATCAAATCAAGGCGATTCAGCGTTAGCACGGCTCGCTATTCACTGGTTGCAAAGGCTATGACTTCTTCGTCGGAAATCATCTGATTGTCTCTATTGGCCTCTTGAACGGTAAGTACGTCGTGAGCTAGGGTGCGCAGCCACTGACTAGTTTCTTTAGGAAACCCTTCGTCAGAATAGAGCTTAGCCATTCGCTAAGCCGCTTCTTGCCGCGCTATCGCATCGCTAATTTCCTGCTCATGCGCCGCAGCATAAAGCCACGCGTTAGTTAGATCAGTCGTAGTTAAGCCGACATAGTTATCTACCAAGTGAGCATCGGTAGCACCTTCTGTCCGTAGGCTTACAAGTAGCCATACAGGTATGCGAGTCTTTCGAATACAGGCTTCTCCTCCCATCACACCAGGCGTTTTGCTGATACCTTCCCAGGTATTGCTGATGCTACTCGCTAGCAGCTGAATGACCATAGCTTTCTCTTGTGTAGACAAAGCCAAGAGCTGAGGTTGGAGTTCTTGAATGGTGGTCATGTCGCTTGGCCGTCTTAGTTATGTCAAATCAGGCTCAATCTGGCTGAAGGGGACGAAGCACTCTTGTGGAAGCAGGACGGGTTTGTCACCAAAGACGAGCTTGCCGCGATGGTTCAAGCGGCCAATGGCAACGCCAATAGGTCTCTGCATGATTTCTGGATGCACTTCGTAGAAGACACGGTAAATCTGCCTGGCCGCTTTGATTAAAGCTGGATTTAGGAGAACGGAATCGTCTCCAAAGGCTAGGCGCTCGGCGGCGCTCATAGACCTAACGGCGCTAGTTGGCCTTTCTGCGGTCATAGTTGGCATGAAGTGCTCCTTTCGGTGCCGATTTACAGCTGCTTTTAGTTGGCCATAGAGTCCGTTAATCCGAACTCATTTTGACCTGATCACAAAAAAAGTTGGCTCAAGTTTACTACAGGCTGTCTAATTCAGCCTGTTTAGTCACATTTTTCAATAGAATCACTGGGTGTAGCTGGTGATAAAGCGACTAGTAGTAGTGATCATAGCGACTATTGAGCGAGGGCAGTTTGCAGGGCTTCTCCCATTGCTTTGCAGCCGACTGCTTTCATCCCTTCAGACATGATGTCGCCGGTTCGATAGCCTTGGTCGAGGACGGTGAGCACGGCTTGATCTATTCGGTCTGCGGCTTTGGGCTGATTTAGTCCGTAGCGAAGCATCATCGCGGCGCTGAGCACCTGAGCTAGCGGATTAGCTTTGTCCTGGCCGGCAATATCGGGGGCTGAGCCGTGGACCGGTTCATAGACGCCAGGACCGCTTTCGCCCAGACTCGCGGAAGGGAGCATGCCGATGCTGCCGGTGAGCATGGCGGCGGCATCGGAGAGGATATCGCCGAATAGATTGCCAGTGACGATGGTGTCAAACTGCTTGGGCGCGCGGACAAGCTGCATAGCGGCGTTGTCTACATAGAGATGAGAGAGTTCAACGTCTGCGTATTGTTTGCCAAGGGTGGTGATGCGATCGCGCCAAAGCTGTGACACTTCCAGTACGTTCGCCTTATCCACAGAGCACAGCCGCCCGGTGCGCTTTTGCGCCGTCTCGAATGCCACTCGGCCAATTCGATCAATCTCGCTGCCGGTGTAGACCATCGTACTCACGCCGCGCTGATCGCCATCTTCTGTCTCAAAGACCCCCTTCGGCTGACCAAAATAAATGCCGCCTGTCAGCTCACGCACCACCATAATATCTACGCCTTCAACCACTTCTGGTTTCAGAGAAGACGCCTCTAATAGCTGCGGTAGGATTGTCGCTGGGCGCAAGTTCGCAAACAGTCCCAAGCCAGCGCGCAAGCCCAGCAAGCCCGTTTCCGGTCGCTGCGCTCTAGGTAGGCTGTCCCACTTGTAGCCACCAATCGATGCCAGCAAGATCGCGTCACTCTGGCGGCAGGTATCTAGCGTTTCTGCGGGCAGCGGCTCTCCGATCGCGTCAATTGCCACCCCACCGATTGGTGCTTTTGAAAATTCAAACTGAATATTCTCCTGCTGGCCAACCTGCTCCAAAACGTTCACCGCCACCGCCATAATCTCTGGGCCAATTCCATCGCCGGGAAGAAGCGTGATCTTAAACGATGGGGCGGTGGAATCTGTCATGGTCAGAAAGCAGCAGCAGGGACGGGTGTCATGATACCTGATTGAGCGGTGCTGTAGAATGCATGGGTATTGAAAGGGCCAGTATGGGCCAAGCTTGAGCGGTATGTCTTTTTTGCGCGCTGATTTAGCTCAGTTCACGGCGTATCAGTCGCCCCATCCGGCCAACGAGTCGGCGCTGGTACAGCCTGCTGTCGATCCGCTCGATACGAATGAAAGCCCAATTGATCTACCAGACGAAATTAAAACAGCCCTAGCAGAAAAATATCAGCAGGCGATCGCCGCTAATCGCTATCCAGACGGCTCCCACTTCCCCCTAAAGCAAGCCGTCCGCAGCTATGCCATCTCTTCTGGCGCGATCGATCCAGACACCCTCGCGCCGAGCAATATCACCCTCGGTAACGGTTCTGACGAGCTGATTCGCTCTGTTCTAATGGCCACCTGCCTAGGGAATAACGGCTCTATTCTAGTCGCTACCCCGACCTTCTCTATGTATGCCATCTTGGCCAAAACGCTAGGCATCACCGTTCACAGCACAAAAAGAACAGAATGCGAAGATGGTTTTGCAGTCGATATCGCCGCTGCTCAGGCTGCTATCGAGCGAGCAAAGCATTCTGAACAAACAGCACCGATTAAAGTCGTGTTCATGGTGCATCCCAATTCACCGACTGGCAATGCACTAACGCCAAGCGAACTCGACTGGCTCAAACAGCTCCCAGAAGACATTCTCGTCGTCGTCGATGAAGCCTACTTTGAATTTAGTGGCCGCACTACCCTGACTGAAGCGCTCAGTCGCCCTAACTGGATTGTCCTGCGCACCTTCTCAAAAGCTTTTCGCCTAGCAGCTCATCGGGTTGGTTACGGCATAGCGCATCCCGATATTATTGCTGCGCTAGAGAAATTAAGACTGCCCTACAACCTCCCTAGCTTTTCGCAAACAGCGGCTACAACTGCGTTAGCGCACAGCGATCAGTTGCTGGCACAGATTCCAGAGTTAATAAAAGAACGCGATCAGCTGCTGTCGGCTTTGACCAAGCAGCCTTGTCTACAGGTTTGGCCTAGCGATAGCAACTTTATCTATGTTCGGCTGCGCGATCGCGGTCTAACCAAGCTAAAAGCCTCAAACCAGGAAGCAGGACTTGCCAGCCTCTGTCAGACGCTTCGCACTCACGGCACTCTAATTCGGCACACCGGCGGTGGATTGCGTATCAGCATCGGTACCGCAGCCGAAAACCAGCGAACCCTTGCGAATTTGAAGCAGGTGCTCAGTAGTTAAAGGCTCAGAGTCTGATGGCTGAGCGGAGCCAAAGCCAGTTACCAAGCGAACCCCGAGCGCACTCGGTGAATTGTCTGTGGCAGCACGCCAACTAGCATCGCAAACGCCTTGTCAGAGACTGAATCTACCGTTTCTTGATCAAAGTAAGTTTTGAACTGCTCTAGAATCATCCGAGCTCTATCGTCTGGCTCTGGCTGATCGGTAAAGTTCTGCGTTAGGCGAATCCACTGCAACCGAATCTTGATTGCATTTTGATGCTCTTTTGACGAATCTGGCGTCAGTAGCGAAAGGTTGCCAATCGGAATCACATCGACAACATCATCGTCGATTGCCCCCCCTACCGCAGCGCCAGGCCCAGCGAACTCAGCGTGAAATTCACGCAGCACGATTAGCCCATTGCGGCGGCGACTATTTACCACCCAAAGCTGGCCACTGCCTACTTTTTCCACTACGTTGTCGACTTTCAGTTCCTGATTCACCGGTGCACCAAAGAATTGCCAGCTTCCCTTATTAATACCCCGTTCACCCAGCTCTAGCTGCACGCTTTTACAATTGGGGTTGACAGTCGTTTCAGATTGAGGAGCAGCGTTTACCTTGTTTGGAGCCACTTGTTTGTGAACCTCAGTGCGGGTATCGGCATCGTCGTTGTCTGGGACTAGAGCGTCGTCTGATAGCAATTTCACTGGTGCCTTTGCTAGCTACTCTAGGGAGAAACCTCAGAGCGGCCGATATAATTTGCTCTTTCTAATGTGATACGAATCTTCAACGAACTGAGAAAGAACAAATAGTTTTTATTCATTCTTTATAGCTGTGCTGGCCGTGCTTTACACACTGTACATAAAACTTTCGCATGGCTCTCTTGCCAAATTTCCCGTTCTAATCAGGCTAGCTAAAAGCGTTGTGAGGATTTGAAGTTGTTTGACTCCTTTAGCTTTTTTTAAGGAACTAATAGCAAGATTGTCCGTCTCTAACTACTTTCTGTTTGGTTAGTACTCTCTACTGGTCCTTTCTATTTTGGCTCTTTCTATTTTGACTCTTTCTATTTCGTTTGAGCGATCTTTTTAGACAGCAGTAACCGTTTTGGTCTGATGCCCAGTCCGGAGAGAACAGGGTTACTGATAGCCCGCTCCTGATAGCCCGCTTGTGCATAGAGCGCTCTCGCTGCCGGGTTGTCGGCCATCACGTGCAAATACACTCTGTGAAACCCCCAGCTAAGAGCAATCTTTTCGCTGGCGCGCAAAAGCTGGTGTGCTACGCCCTGACGACGATAGGTCATGTCAATAGCCAGATTAGAAACATAGGCGCGCTTCGGCGGCAGCAGCCGCCAGGCTTCGCAGGGTCGCTGCGAAATCTCGGCAGTGCCAATCACACTGGCAGATTGAGCTGACTCTGTATCAATTGTAGTCGCTACCAGGCAAACATATTGACTAGGAGGCGTTTTGAGCCTGGTTTTGATATCTTCCTTAATGCCTAGACGCATCAGCCAATAAAGCCACTGAGTGGCTTTGGCCTGTGGATAAAAGCTGGAGAGTAAGACAGCGACAATTGGCTCTAGATCTTTTTGCTGAGCAGAGCGAACACGAAAAGGCGGCTGCCAGTGAGCAAGGGGTAGAGTACGCGCGGCATCGGCCTGAGACATAGTTAGAAACTCGAAAGAGGATGGGCACTTTAGGAAGGACGTTGCATAGCTATATGGATTTCAGTACTGACTAGTTTCTACTTAGTGAAAATCGCTGAGAAGTTGAGTAGTCTCACTGAGAGATGTCTCTTAGCACGCGAACAGTAAATCGGTTCACGGCAGACGTTTCAGCCTAGATGAGAGTTTGATGCATGGCAGTTAGCGAGCGTAATCGACGACACAAAGCAGCTAAGCACAAGATCTTAGTAGTAGACGATGAGCCAGACAATTTAGACCTGCTTTATCGGACATTCTATCGAGATTTCAAAGTCATTAAAGCGAATAGCGGACCTGACGCGCTACAAATGCTGGCCGAACAAGGAGATATTGCGGTTATTATCTCTGATCAGCGGATGCCCGGAATGAGCGGGACGGAGCTGCTGCGGCTAACAGCCGATCGCTATCCTAATTCAATCCGAATTGTATTGACTGGCTATACCGATGTCGAAGACCTGGTAGAAGCAATCAATGAGGGCAAGGTCTTTAAGTACGTTACTAAGCCTTGGGAAGAGAGCGACCTGCGGATGGTTGTCAACCAGGCGGTGGATACTCATGGCGTTTTGCAAGCGCGCACTCAAGAGCTCAATCGAGTAGTTCGACAGGAAACGCTGCTCAACGCGATCACAAATACTATCCGCAGCGCTCAGTCTTCAGAAGAGATGCTGAAGACGATTGTAGAGACACTAGGCGAGGCGTTCGAGTTAGATTATGGGATTGTGCATGCACTGACCGATGCAGAGCTAAACTCATCCACGTTTCACTATGTGGGAACAGAGGCTCCGGTAGATGTGCTGACAGCCGTACCAGGGCGAGAGCTGACAGATGCGGCCCTAGAGCAGCTAAAACAGACGGTCTGGAAGACGGTCTTGACTCAGCATCTAGAGTCGACAGAAGACATCGCTGCTGCTGCCCCTAGTCCGGAGAATGTAGCAGCCTATGAGGCGCTAGATATCTATGCGAGTCTGTTGATTCCGCTGGTGTGTAAGCAGGATGTGCTGGCAGTTTTGGCTCTGCACAAGTGCTCTCATCAACAGCCCTGGCAAGAGAGCGAAATTAGGCTGCTGACCACACTAGCCGACCAGGCGGCGCTAGCGCTCTCTCAGACCTGGACCTACGAGCGGGTAGAATCTCTGGCGCAGCGAGAGCTGCTAATCAATACGATTACGCAGGCACTGCACGCTAGTTTAGAGCCGAGTGAAATCTTTGCGGCAATCACCCAAAAGCTAGGGCAGGCGCTGAGAGCGGATAGCTGTACGCTGTCTCTATGGACGGATGATTACGCGCAGTGTGTGGGACGCTATGAGCTGAGCATGGAGATGGCACCTACTCTGCCTGAACCCAAGGTGGCAATTGCCAAAGATTCTATCTTGGCTGAGATGCAGATGGGTAAACAGTCCGTAGTAATCAGCACTACAGAGCCTGTAAATTTCCATTTGGTAGGAGAAGGTCGGTTTGGGGCTAAGGCGCTGATGGCGGTGCCGCTATTGGCAGAGCCAAAAATGGCAGAGCCAAAAATTACGGGCTGTATTATCTTGCGGCAGATGAGAGAAGCTCGCATCTGGAAGGCGGAGGAGGTTAGCTTGGCGCAGGCGGTGGCGAATCAGGCTGCGATCGCAGTCCAACAGGCCAACCTCTACCAAACCAGCAAACGCCAGGCCGAACAGCTACTAGAGCTAGACCAGCAAAAGACTGCTCTTTTTCAAAACATTTCGCACGAATTTCGCACGCCGCTAACACTTACTATTGGCCCACTAGAATCAGCCGTCGAACGTGGTGAGGGGCTAGACAAAGAACAGGCCGTAATCGCTTTGCGTAACTCTCGTCGACTGCTGCGCTTAGTCAATCAGCTGCTCGACTTGCAAAAGCTCGACGCGGGCAAGATGAAGCCAACCTTCCGGCCCTGCGATCTAGCAGCCTTTACGGTAGAAGTTGTAGAAGCTTTTCAAAACTACTGTGAACGCAAGCAGATCAAGCTGAGTACAGAAATTGTCTCTTGTTCTACTGTCTATATAGACATCGAGAAGTTTGACAAAGTGCTCTACAACTTGCTTTCGAATGCTATGAAATTCACTCCGTCAGGTAAGTCTATTACCGTGCGGTTAAAGGAAGCGAGTGGCAAAGCCTACCTGCAAGTACGAGATCAAGGTATTGGCATTCGCGAAGATCAAATTCCTTATCTGTTTGAACGATTCCGTCAGGCAGATGGATCAGCCAACCGCCACTATGAAGGCACCGGTCTAGGGCTATCGCTAGTCCAAGAGCTTTCTCAGTTGCACGGCGGTGATGTGTCAGTAGAGTCGGTTTATGGAGAAGGTACCACCTTTACTATCGAGCTACCGCTAGGATCTGCTCACCTGCCAGCAGATCAGATTGTAGAAGAGGCGCTTTCTACAGAGACGGGCCAAATAGAGACAAGCAGAGCGGCTGTAGAACTTTCTGATATTGAGATGGCTTCGGCTACAGCCGACAGCGCAATAGAGCTACCGCCAGAGGTCGAAAGCGCACAGACCAAACGCGCCTCGTTTGAAGGCGCTCAGATCCTGGTGGTAGACGATAATCCCGATCTGCGGGCCTATGTGTCGAGCGTGCTACATCGACAGGGCTATCAGGTCCGAACCGCTGAACAGGGGGCAGCGGGCTTAGAGATGGCAATAAACCACAGACCGGATTTAATCGTCACCGATCTGATGATGCCGGGTGTGAACGGTCTAGAAATGATTGAGCGAATTCGTAAAGATACGGCTTTGCAAGGAACGCCAATTATTCTGCTGACGGCCAAAGTCGATAATGAAACTCGCTTAGAGGGCGTTGAACAGGGGGCAGATGCCTACCTATCGAAGCCCTTTAATGACCGCGAACTGCTGGCCGAAGTGCGTAATTTGCTGGCCCTAAAGTCGAATGAGCGCAAGGTAGCAGAGCTAAATCAGTATCTAACAGAGTCGGTTCTGCAAAGATTCTTGCCGCCCTCTATGGTGAAAAAGGCGAGTGAAGGCACTCTACGCCTGGATCTGCGGCCTGAACCGCGTCTGGTGACTATTTTGTTCAGCGACATTGTGGGCTTTACACAGCTAAGTAATACGCTGCGATCGCGCCGAGTCGCCGAGCTTCTAAACGAGTATCTTGAGACCATGACCCATGCCATTTTCAACAACGGTGGCACGGTGGATAAGTTCATGGGAGATGCGGTATTAGCCCTGTTTGGCGCGCCAGAAGAGATGAGCCCGAATGAACAGGTGAAGCGGGCGATCGCAGCGGCCAGACAAATGTACAAAGACCTCGACACGCTCAATCAAAAGTGGGCAGAGCAAGGCATCGGTCCCGTTAGGTTCCGCTGCGGCATTCATCAGGGCACCGCCGTCGTCGGCATGTTTGGCAGCGTCGAACGCTCTGACTACACCGCTATCGGACCTAGCGTCAACATCGCTGCTCGTATCCAAGAAGCCGCCACCGCTGAGACTATTCTGGTCTCAGCCGCTGTAGCCGACTACTTAGACGATACCGAGATTGTCAAGTTCGACCCACTCAAGCTCAAAGGCGTAGACGAAACCGTTCTGACCTTTGGCGTCAAAACTCGGTTGGAAAACTGAGTGCAAAAAACGTTAGCTTGGTACAGCAAAACGCTGTGACGAGTGATGGTCTCTCAGCCGCAAACTAGGAAACACCCAGAGCCGAAAGCCCTGTGGCCAACTCTGGGCGGATTAGCCGTACTGATGCACATAGGCATCCTAGGCTTTTCGCTGCCCTATCTAATAGAGCTAATGCGGCTCAATCCAGGCAGCAGATCCTCAGCTATACCGATTGAATTAATCCTTGAAGACTCTGACGAAGGATCCATAGCCGCAGCCTCTCAGCCACCAGCGGCTACATCGGCGTCCGACATCGGTCAGCCCCCTGAAGAGACTGCCAGTCAACCTGAGCCCAGCCAGCCAGCCGCTAGCCAAAGCAACAGTCAAGCCGTTAATCCAATAGAAACAGGCACATCCACTACGCCTACGGACGCTACAGCCTCGCCGCCCGAGTCTACAGTTTCCTCCGCGCCGCCCTCGACCCAGCCCAGAGAAGAGACACCCACTCGCCCCGAGCCCGCTAACCGTGAGGTGAACTCACCGACGGACAAGCCAGAAGCAGATGAGCCAGAGACAAGTGAGCCAGAGACAGATGAGTCACAGACAGACGAGCTAGCGCCTGCTGATCAGAATTCTCAAGATGCCACTGGTTCGCCTTCTGATTTACCGGGTGATTCAGCAGACGAAGGCGCGCCACCTGTGCTGCCTAGCGATCAGACAATTCCTGCACCAGGTAGCGAAGCCGCAGGTGGTGACTTGCCCCAGACGGCATTTCTAAAGGTTGTGGGCTATAGCGAAGTACCGGCATCGCTACAGCGAGGTATCGTTACCACACCGCCCTTACCCATTAATAGGGAACTTGCTGCTATAGAGCTGCGACCCCAAGACGTAGGCTGCGCTCAGTTAGATTTTTCGCGATCGCAAGTCACCTATCGAATCGCGGTGAATACAGATGGTTCGATGCGTGCAGCTTCCCCTTGGACCGGCAGTATTGAGGCCAGACCGCCTTTGACCCAGCAAGAAAGTGCGATCGCCTGTTTGCTCCTTGCCTCTGGCTTTCGCTTCACCCCGGCGACCTTCGAAGGCGAACCCGTTGTCAACGACTACCTGCTACTCACTATTGACCTGATCGAATCGCAGCCTGACTAGGACGGGTTACGAATTTACCCATAGTCCATCGACCCAGAACCGTGATACTGTATCTAAGCTAATATGCAGTTAGCACAAACTGCGGGTGTAGTTTAGTGGTAAAACCTTAGCCTTCCAAGCTAATGATGGGGGTTCGATTCCCCCCACCCGCTTCGACTCTAGAACTACTGGAAGTAGAGAGATTCAGCTTGTGACGACTATGTGCCACAGGCTGTTTTTGCCAGTTGTTATGTTCTATCTTTAGAATATTTTGGACGTTTCTGGACTCATTTAGGCTGATTGTTGGGGTACGATTGGGGCACAGATTTGGCCCTGTGCCCCAATCTTTTGCTATGGCTGAGCAACTATAGCAATCCACCCTTAGCTTAAACCACTAACAGAAGCGGTAACCCTTATCCTATAAAACGTCGAAAAGCTGTCAAAGGATCAGTTCGAATAAAGAACTCTCGTGGGTGGCTTCAGCTAATATTCACTTTCAATGACGGCGACACTATCTCTCGCTCGGTGTCGCCGATACCAAAACGGCCCGAGCCTTAGCTGAAATGAAGGCTCGGCAGATTGAGCTAGATATTTTGTCTGGCAACTTTGACGAGACGTTGGCGAAATATCAGCCTCAAGTTACTGAGCTAGATGATAAAGCTGAGTCAGTGGTCGAAGATGATTCACTGGACCTGACCTGAATGAATTGCGGGAAAAGTTTGTTGAGTATAAACGTCCGTAGCGCTCGCCCAATACGATGTACTACGTGTAGCGCATTGTCAACGACAATTAGTTCCGATTTCAGGGTGTGTCGATTAGCTCAGGTGCAGTCATAGCAATCCGCTGATGCATTAGCGGATTGCTATGCACTTAGCGTTTTATAGAATAAGGGTTACCGCTTCTGTTAGTGGTTTAAGCTAAGGGCGGATTGCTATAAGTCAGGCATAAAACAGATCGCTAACCGCATGGTGCTCACAGGTGCACAGTGGAAAGCACACAACATTCCACAAGTGTTGAGACATTGGTGTGCTTGTCTCAACGGAGAGTTTTCAACTGCTGCTTGATTTGCCCAAAGACAATGCTCTTAGAAGGGGAAACGCAGCATTAGTAAGCAGTCACTCTTATAAGGTATAAACGAGATGCACCCTCTCAACTCACCCTCGACACTATCAGCCTAAATCTAAAGACGGCGGCGATACGCCAGACAACCTAATATATTGTTGTATTCGCTGTAATCAATACAAGATCGACTGCGGTTAATATCGTTCTCCACTAGCTGCCTACCGTCGAAATAGACTTAGTCAGGCTGAAAAATTACGACAGATTAAACAGTACATCGAATCGCCCTAGCTGAGGCTACTGCCCTGGAAATCCGCTCAAATTCCTTAACCCCTCAAAAAGATGTACGAAGCTAAGCATCTACCAACCGCCAAAGAGGTAGAAGACACCCTCAAAGAAGCTCGGGGATTCAAAGGGAGTGAAAGTCGCTGATGAACTGAAAGAATCCTCTGTCCAGTGGCAACGCTCAAAATCTTTGCCTGAGTAGGCTATCACCATCTCTCCAACATGAACGGTATCTTATTTTTACGCAGCTCCCTTAGAAAGCTAGAGCAGTCTCATCCCTCTGCTACAGAAGCTGAACAAATTGCCTATCTAGCTGATGAGACTACTCCTAGCTTTAAGTGTCGCGTCGTAGGAGACTTTCGAGGGAGCAGCAAGGCGGCGATTGATAAGTTCGTCCTAGAAAATAAGTATTTTAAGGTGGCGAAGGCTGCTGTCAAAGGCTAGCTACAGCCAGACGCATGGGTACATGCTGCCCGTGATTATGACCACCCCTTCTCCCATCTAGAATCTCGCTTTCGTAGGTGGCATTACCACCTTGGTAGCTAGCCCAGCAGATCTCAAGCCTTTGATTAGCCACCAGGTCATATCAATTTCTAGCGGCTTTAGACCCGCTTTTGCCATCTTAGGAAATGCGTGGTGATTGTTGTGCCAGCCTTCGCCATAGGTCAAGAGCGCTACCCACCACAAATTGCGAGAATTGTCGTCGCTATCAAAGTTACGATAGCCCCACAGATGATTGGCAGAATTGATCAGCCAGGTGCAGTGCCATAGCAAGACGGCCCGGACGAACACGCCGTAGATAACGAATGACCAGCCGCCGACAGCATACAAGGCTAGTGCAAAAGGCACTTGCAGGACTAGAAAGTACTTATCTAGAAAAGCGTAGTAGCGATCGCGTGCAATGTCAGGCGCGTACTGAGCGTACACCTTACGGTCAAACACCTCAGGCTTCAGGTAAAACATCCACTCCATATGGCTCCACCAAAAGCCCCTAGCCGAAGAATAGGGGTCTTTCTCTATATGCTCAGTAAACCCATGATGCTGACGGTGCCCAGCGACCCAAAAGGTAGGACCGCCCTGTAGAGCAAGCGCGCCGATAGTGGCAATAACGTACTCTAGCCACTGGGGAACCCGGAAGCTGCGATGGCTGAGCAGGCGATGATAACCCAGACAGATGCCAACGCTACCGAATAGCCAGTGAAAAGCGATCGCAACGCCAAGAGCAGACCAAGAGAAGAACCAGGGAGCCAGTAGCGCTAGACCGTGGATAGCCGCAAAAAAGCCGACAGACACCCAGCTAATTTTGTGCGCGGTTGGTTCAGCGGCTGATTGTGACCTGTCTTGAAGTAGGGTTGATGGGGTACCAGTCATAGTTGTTCCAAACACGTTAGAGTGTCTGCAAGTGATACTTACATTTTTTAGAATAGTGCCTTTATTAAAAACGTGCAAGTGATACTTGCAATATATGTCTGTAGGCGACTGTGTAGACGCCTATCGATAGAGCTTGGACTGACTGTAGAGGGATGACGAAAGATGGCTGAAAGGAAACTATCTAGCCGAGAAAGAATTGTAGAGTCCGGGCTGAAGCTGTTTGCACAGAAAGGGACAACAGCAGCTACCACCAAAGAGATTGCTGAGAGCGCAGACGTGAATGAAGTGACTTTGTTCCGGCAGTTTGGTAGTAAGCAAGGCTTGCTTTTAGCGGTATTGCAGGAGGCCTCTGTGCTCGATCAAATGCAAGTGGCACTTTCAGAGATTGCTGGCGCAAACCATCCGTTGTCAGCATACGGGTCGGCAGTCTTGGAGCTATTAGGCCAGGTACCAGAGCTAATGCGATCGCTCATTGGTGAATCTGGACAATCCCCAATCGAAAACCAACGGGCGCTAGCTCAGGTATTAAAGCAGGCAAATTTGCAAACGGTTGGCTATCTACGTAGCGCGCAGGTCACAAAGCCAGGACTATCTATCGAGGCGATCGCTACGCTGCTCAATACGCTAATCATCGGCCATACCGTTTTAGCGGCCAGCAGCGGTGGCCTGTGGCAGAATCAGTCTGACTTTTTGACAACGTTAGACGATTTGTTCTCACCTGAAAGGCAGCCGGACGATCAGCACAGCGCCGAAACCACATCCGACAGCATGTCGGTAGATGCCTTGGCAACTATTCGGCTAGGGCCAACAAACCCTGTGATTGATCTACCGTCGGAGACTGTGCGATCGCTATTTCAAACCGCCAAGAAGAAAGGGCAGCAAGAATACGCCCTAGTTTATGTCTTGTTTGGAGCGGGCTTAAAGATAGAAGAAGCCGCCGATCTCATCTTTCCTTGCGTCTTTGCTAGCAAGAATCAGCACCTGCTGACGGTCACGGGTTCTGCTGCGCGGCAGGTGCCAGTCAATCGCTGGATTGTCGGAAGCCGCTACGGCACCTATCTCAAGAATCCGCTAACTCAGTGGATGAAGGCACGGTCTGATAATTCGACAAACGAGTCGGCAAACGTGTTTGTTTCACCAGAAGGAAAGCCAATGGGAGCCGAAGGACTATTAGCTCTGTGGAATACAGTAGCAGCAGAAACTATCACCGCAACAGGCAAACCTGCGACTCCCTTTCATGCTCGTCAAACCTGGTGTATCGAACTCTTAGTCAAAGGAATGAGCCTAGAGAATCTGAGCATCCTATCCGGAATGGGTCTGACAGAACTACAGCCCTACGCCTATCGAGCCAAAGAAAAAACAGCTTTGGAGCAGGCCTTGGCGATTGACCAAAAGAGAAGTTAGGAGAACTCATCAAAACAACTATCGCCTGTGTATTGTCGCGCTGTAGAAGCGTAGCATGTGTGAAGCGCCGTTCAAGACTAAAAGAGATCACGGCCGAAAAGACATCGCGGCCAAAAAGACATCACGATAGAGTACTGCCATAAGGCATTAGAGTCATGATGGTAAGCAAGACACACAAACCAATAGCAAATAACATCAGTATTCCCCAAACTACTGGTTTTTGTGTACTCTTTTTCCAGTCAGAGACAGGGCTATTGCTTGACTGATCGGTATACATCGGTGGCTCTACCGCATAGTTATTGAATAAGCCCTCTTGATCGCTAGTGTAGCCATCGCGGGTATGAACATGGTCTGTATCTTTGACATCATCATGTTTAACCTGGCCAAAGTGACTGCCTTCTCTAGTCTCTCTTGCAGCGGTTTCTGCTGGAATTAGATGAGGGTCATAATGCGAAGGTATTTTGTGATTATTGTTAACAGTACCTTTTGGCTGGTTGCCCGAAGTCTTCTTTTGATAATTCATCTTATTTTTCTCTAGAAACAATGTGAAGCAGTAGAAAGTGAAGCAGTAGAAAGTGAAACAATAGAGAGTTTGGCTAGCGAGGGGGAGTAAGTAAGAAGTCGTATTCTGTGATTGGTGGTTGAGTTTCTTCGAAGGGAGTCGTCGGCTCATGTGGTGTACCCCAAGGTTGCTCGTATCCACCTACGCTAATAGGCGTGTTGTGTAACCGAGCCCCTGTCAAATTAAGATTACTCATAGAAGCATCCGTCACGCTTACGGTATCGAGCCAAGCGCTGCTAAAGTTCACCCAGTCAAGCTGAGCATTAGCTAGATTGGTCTTGATTAGAACGGCCTCGCTCAAATTTGAGCCGGTTAGATCAGCCGCTTCAAGGTTGGCTAACCGTAGGCAGCTACCACTGAGGTCAGATCCTCTCAAAATGGCATTTCGCAGATCTGCGCCTGCTAGGTTGGTGTTCCTCAACATGACACCTGTTAGATCGCAGCCTCTGCACTCGTTGAGTAACAGTAGCCGTCTGATGTTGGCATCTATATCAGGAGCGCTTGTAGCCCGGCTGTCTAGAGGCTTTTCTGTCAGTGGTGTCTCTGCCCGAGCAAGGAGAGCCGATGCTAACACCGTCAGAAGAGATATCAAAAGAAATAGAAAACTGTTAAAGGCTCGGTTGTTTTTGATATCGTGGCAGCTTAGCCGAGGTTTGTTTTGCACATTCTCAAAGATGCTTTCCATAAGAGTTCTCCTAATCACCAAACGTAGCTGATATGTAGAGATACCTTTGTATATTTTCAATCTACATGAAAGATATGAGGAAATTCTGAAGAGTCTTGGTGAGAAGATCGAATCTCTTCTGCCCAGAACAAAAGTACACACGTTGTTATATAAAAGTGGCTGTCCGGTTAAGTTTTTTGTATCATCTGATACATTCAGCCAGACTCTTTTACAATGGTTGGCAGATGAAAGAAGAAAGAAGATAAAGAGGCTAAAGAAACATCTCATCTAGCTATCGATATAGCTATTGATGCCTCAAATCCTTTCGTATCAACCCACTTATGAGCTAAGCAGCGATTAGTAAGTCAGGTGACGGCTTATCAATCGTCAGCACTTACTTTAGTTCAAGGAGACAATCATGAAACGCTTTTTGATATCTGGTTTAACTCTCGTTCTATCAGTCTTTGCTATCTCTTCGATAGCGTATGCCAAGCAGGCAACTCTATCCGATGCTGCTGCAGACTTGAACAGTGATGGCATCGTCACTTTGACCGAGCTAGAATTCTACAATCGCGACCAGCGCAACAACTAAGATAGAAATTTCTCTGCCTCTATGTTCAACAATCTTTTTGACAATAAGTCCGATGCCGTTGCTAGTGAAGTCTCTACTAGCAACGGTTTGGATCTGTCAACATTTCTAGATGCACACCGCTTTACAGCTTCATAGCTTCTAGCTTCTACATGCTCCTGACAGTCGCTTCGCCGTCTTTCACCTCACCAACTAATACTTCGCTGGTCAATCCTACAAACAAACCATTCTCTAGCACGCCTGGAATGTTGTTAATAGTGGATTCCATCTCGGCTGGGTTGTCGATACCGTCAAACTTGACATCTAGTACCATATTTCCCTGATCGGTAATCACTGGGCCATCTTTTTGAATGCCCATGCGCATTTCTACTTTACCGCCTAGCTTTTCTAGTGACCGCGTAACAGGAGCAATGGCCATTGGCAGCACTTCTACCGGCAGCGCAAAGATTGTTCCAATTTTGGCGCTGAGCTTTGAGCTATCTACGACGACAACAAACCGCTCGGCTAGCCCATCAACCACTTTCTCACGAGTATGTGCCGCGCCACCGCCTTTGATCAGGTTCATCTGTGGATCAACTTCATCTGCGCCATCAATCGCAATGTCGATATGATCTACTTCGTCCAAAGTGGTCAAAGGAATACCGTGTTGCTTGGCTAATACAGATGCCTGAAAGGAGGTTGGAATGCCCTTAATATCTGTTAGCTCACCCGAGGCAATACGCTCGCCAATGAACTGGATGGCGTAGGCAGTAGTCGAGCCAGTGCCCAGTCCTACAATGGTGCCAGACTCTACTTGGGCAGCGGCAGCGCGACCGACTTCTTGCTTCATCAGCTTGACGGGATCCATGGATGATTTTCTCCTAAGGGCGTATCGGTTTCTAGCATGAGCGATCGCGGCTATAGAGTAAAGTTAGACAGCTTAGTCTGATTCGATTAGTCTGGCCTGATGAGCGTCGGGTGCTAGCCTGCAGTGATCAATCTCGGTGAACAACGCATCTGGTACTGGCGCGGTTGGCGGATTCGCTATACCTATGTCATCAACTCTGGCGTCTCTGGTTCTGTAGAGGCTGCTCCTTTTTTACTGATACACGGTGCTGGCGCTAGCCTAGAGCAGTGGCGAGAAAATTTGATAGCGCTGGCCCGCGATCGCCCTGTCTACGCCCTTGATCTCGTTGGGTTTGGCAATTCTGAAAAAATTGCTTGCGCTGTCGACACGTCGCTATGGACAGCGCAAGTCGCCGACTTTTGGGGAACCTTTCTGCGCAGGCCAATGATTCTGACCGGGCATTCGCTAGGTGCGCTAGTCGCACTGCAGGTGGCAACGACCTACCCCGAGCAAGTTAATCGGTTAGTTATGCTGACGCTACCGGCTGCTAGAGCCGAATTAGGCGGCGCAGCCTCCCGCGTTGGGTCAGTTGTAGAGGGATGGTTTGCCTCCCCACTGCTAATCAGACCGCTGTTTCGTTTGATTCGTCAGCCCTGGCTGATTCGGTCGGCCTTGCGAGCGATCGCCCGTAACCCAGAAAAAGTAGACGATAGTCTAGTAGACGGCTTTGTTCGACCTACGCGCGATCACGGCGCAGCCAGGATGTTCTGCTACCTGGTCAAATCTCGTACTGCAGATGATTTTAGTCCACTGACAAAAGATCTGATCGCGCAGGTGCAGATGCCGACGCTGCTGCTGTGGGGAAAGTGCGATCGCGTTATTCCAATTGACTGGGGTCGCTATGTTGATACGCTGTGCGATCGCCTCACTTTTGTAGAAGTCGAAGATGCCGGACACTTTTTCTACGATGAGCTAGCTCATGACTTTCACGACATTATTGAGCGATGGCTAGCGACGTCCTACTAGATAGAGTCCGTCTGAGTAAATCCATGTAGATTAAATGTTGCGCAGAGAGTATATCTTGTAAGCTGGTAGGCTCCGTCCGATGACATAGGAATAAATGCTTATTGATGCTCCATATTATGACCACAATTAAATCGGTAAAGAATTATGACATTTAGAGCAGCTCGACTTTCTAGTGGTCGCTGGGGCATTTTCAATGGCGACCGATTACTAGCCACTGTAGGCAATCAGCAAGCTCTCAACTTGATGAAACTTCAGCTACCAGAACTTGTTTTTGTAGTAGATCAGACGCCTGTAGAGGGTAAAACGAGCAGATAGAAAACATCTGGTACAGGCTGTCAGGGTTTGAGTATCCTATTGAGATTTTGAGTGAACGGGTACCTGAAGATCTCATCAAGCAGGTATAGACACCGAACGCTTTCTGCTGAGCCAAGCTTATCTATTGACTGTCATAACACTGCTGAGCAGTGGCTATCAGCATCCGCTTACAAAAATCTATCGGAGTGTATTCCACCCAAATAAACTGACGTGAGTTAAACATCGCCAAAAGGATATGCGCCTTACGAGACACTGAAGCTATATCCGATGGCATAGGAATAAATACTCATTGATGCCCCATATCGGGACTATAGACAATTTGGTAAGGAATATGACGTTTAAAGCAACTCAGCTCTCTTCCGGTCGCTGGGGAATCTTTAACGGCGACCGTTTATTAGCCACCGTGGGCAGCCAGCAGGCTCTAAGGCTGATGAAGCTTCAGCTATCAGAACTGGTTTTCGTGGTAGATCAGCCGTCCGTAGGCAGTGAAAAAGGGTAGGTTTCTGACGATAGGACCATTCAGCCTGGCAGAGAAGCTACTACTAGAGGCACTTTCCATTACCGAGGCTGTTTGCTGAAATTCTTCTAAAGGAAGAACATCAGTCATGAGCAAAGAGGGAACTCACTCTGCGTTGTTTTCGTAAGACACGCTTGGGTATCTTCGTAGAATCTTTTGGCGTGGAATTATCTGTCGTAGATGCGCTCTGATTCGAGTCGATTTACTGAATTGATTTTATGGAGATATCGGGTTACGAGAACGGGGAGTGCGATCTCCAAGTTCTCTGCACGCAACCGATATAAGGTCAATGACGAAGTGTCAGATGACAGGGTAAGGAAATAAAGATGCATTGCTCTGTTCTGTAACTAGGCGAATGCTTTTCGCGATTAGATGCATCCAAACCTATGTCTATGTGCGTATTGTTTGTAAGTGCGGCCTGCTGCAGTTTCATTTCTGTAAGCAGTTCGTAAGTGCGGTTATTGCGCATTTGTGCGCTCGTTCCAATGGATAATTTCTATCTGTTTGGTTTGTTAATTCCGCAGGGATAAGTAGTAGGATGACCTCACTCATGCCATTTTCTGCTTTTCCTATCCAATGGACCGCGCACTTTCTAACCGGCCTGAATACAATTCTCAAACTGACACAGAACTGTGGTCAGCTTTGTGCGCGGGTGAGGCTATTGCTTTGGGTCAACTGTACGATCGCCATGCCGGACTGGTCTATGGCGTCGGGCTAAACATGCTAGGCAACGCTCAAGAAGCGGAAGATTTGACTCAAGACATTTTTATTAAACTAGTTGAGAACCAGAAATATGATCCTGCTCGAGGGTCGCTGAGAACGTTTTTGATGATGCTGACGCGCTCTCGGGCAATGGATAGATTGCGATCGCGCCAGACTGCTCGCCGTTCTCAGCGCAAGCTACAGATTAGCCATGCTGCTTCGGCAGAAGATATTGACTTTGCAACTCAAAGCATCATTGCCGATGAGCAGTCTGAAACAGTAAAAGCAGCCCTTGCTCAGCTCTCAGACGAACAGCAGCAGGCCCTGCGCCTAGCCTACTACGAAGGCTTTACCCAGTCTGATATTGCCTCTCGGCTCGACATCCCTCTAGGTACGATCAAGGCGAGAACGCGGCGAGGGCTGCTCAAGCTTCGACAGATTTTGACGATACGTCAGAAAGGCGAAGCGGCAGAAGAAGCTCGCCAGAAAGCACCTAGGAATGACGCATCTAGAAGTGATGCACTCAAAAATGATCTACCCAGAAGTGATACGCCTAGAAGTGATGTGCAGAGAAACGATACAGAGGGCAGGATAGAGCCATGAGCACCTCAGAATTCTCTGAACAACAACTTTTACTCGCTGGATACGTTCTAGGCGATCTTGATATAGAAGAAAGCCACGCGCTTGAGCAGCTACTATCCAATGACCCAACGCTTCAGCAAGAGCTAACAGCGCTTCAGCGGTCTTTAGATGCTGTCTATGGGCAAGAAACAACTCCACCACCCGCGCTAAAAGCATCGGTTTTGGCCGCAGCAGAGCAGGCAATGCGATCGCCTGCTAGATCACCGGCAGCCTCGTCCGCTGACAGCCCAGCCGCAGCTCTACTCGCTATCAAACAGCCACTTCGATCAGAGTCTGTAGCGCCAAGGACCGAGATTCTAGAAGCAACAAATTCGGGAACTGCAAGGATATCTGAAGCAGCGAGATTCCAAAGAGTTTCTTTGATAGCAACTGGCTTACTAGCTGCGCTAAGTTTTTACTTAGGATGGCAAAACTACAGCTTGCGTCAGGCACTCAGGGATGCTGAGATAGAGCAGGCCAATCAGCCAGTAGATAGCGCTGCTGAACTGGTGACCTATTCTCTAGATCCAACAGAAAATGCAACAGAAAATGAACAAACTAGCTCCGTTGAGCTTTTGATAGACCGCGATCGCCTAGAGGCAGTATTAACAGCCGAAAACCTCCCCACTCTTCCCCAAAACCGAGTGTACGCTTTGTGGACAGTTGTCCCGGCAGATGCGCCTGCTACTAAAGATGCCAAAAACGCTATTCTGACGGCTGTATTTACAGTAGATACAGCAGGCCAGCAAAGACAGGTGATTTCACTACCTAGTGCATTTCGAGATGATATTCAAGTTGAGGCGATCGCGATTACCGTCGAGGATGCCGAAGCGCCCGAAGCGCACGAGTCAAGTCCAATCCTGATTCACCGCCTGTAATCCTTTCGGTCCTACCAAGGACCGTAGCTGCAGCACTCGATCTGTGACTGTGTCTGCAAAGGTCAGCTAGGTGTGAACGTCTCAAACTGGCGGCGACGCCGCTTCCATTGACGAATAGCCTGTGCCTGGCGGCTAGCGTGAGATTGGCCGCGGCTTGCATAAGTCTCTTCTACCGCAGTGCGGTCTAGGACACCATCCCTAGCCGACTTTGTTTGCAGATCGCCCATCGGCTCGCTAGTTAGGCAGTACTTTAGTTCGTGGTTTGAGTTGGAGTGATTCATAGCATTTTCTAGTTCATTAACGGATTGGAAACGGTTTTCAGCGCTAGGAGCTAGCAGTCTTTCTAAAATCTGGTGAAAGGCGGCGCTCACCTGAATGG
The DNA here is from genome assembly GCA_963772185.1 of uncultured cyanobacterium. Lineage (GTDB taxonomy): Bacteria > Cyanobacteriota > Cyanobacteriia > Phormidesmidales > Phormidesmidaceae > Phormidesmis. Next base: position 35,563 of record CAVYWR010000038.1, read on the forward strand.
TGTCTTGCCAGCGCAGATCTTGGCCTTTAGCAGAAGCGGCTAGATCCATAGGCGAAAAACCAGTGAGAAGATACAAGCAGGTAACACCAATCGCGTACAGATCGCTAGCAGGCGTCGGGTGACCCGATAGCTGCTCGGCGGGTGCATAGCCAATAGTCGCCGCACAGCCACGCAGAACCATAGAGTCGTCTTTGCTATAGCGACGAACCGCACCAAAATCGACTAGCACGACTTTTTGATCGCGACTGCGACGCATTAGGTTAGTTGGTTTGATATCTAGGTGCAGCAGGTTGCGAGCGTGGAGATAGCGCACAACCGGAATCATCTCTCGCAAAAAGGCTGCGACCTCAGCTTCGGTTTTAGGCCCAGTTTTGTTGAACTCTTGTTTGAGAGTTTCGCCAGGAATATATTCTTGTACTAGATAGAACAAACCGTTCTGACTGAAATGATCGAGCAGACAGGGTAGCTGGTGGTGGCGGCCTAGCCTAGCCATAATGCGGGCTTCTTTCCGAAAGCGTCTTTGATTTTTTGCCTTGATTCTTGTTTCAACAAGCGTTGGATTAATAGCCGCTAGGATTTTTTCAGAGTCAGTCTTACGAGCCGTCGCTTCATAGCGGATTTGCTTAATAACACACAGTCCGCCTCGCAAAACGGCATAGTCTCTAGCAAGATAGACGGTGCCGTATCCGCCGCTACCGATCTTTCGAATAATCTCAAATCGATTTCTGAACAGGCGTTTAGCTGTCTGTGGTTGGCTGTCTGTGGCTGGGCTGTCTGCTGCTGGGAAACCATAAATCTCAGTAGAGCTACGTATCAAACTGCTGCTATAGTTCGATGATGGCCGTGTTATTACTGATGAATCTACCGTGCTCTTGAAAACTTTATACAGTCGTAGCTATTGGTAACGAAAAGCTAAAGGTACTGCCTACGCCTAGTTTGCTAGTTACAGTGATGGTACCGCTTTGAAGCTCGACTAGACGCCGACAGATAGCCAGACCGACACCCGATCCCCCTGAGACGCGATCGCGCGATCGATCCGCTCGCCAAAACCGCTCAAACACTCTTGGAAGGTCAGCTTCAGCAATTCCTTCACCCGTATCTGCAACCGCAATCCAAACTAAGTTAGTGCCGCTAGCGGTCTGTGTATAAACTCGTACTGAGATTGTTCCGACATCCGTATGGCGAAAGGCATTACTCAGCAGATTTACTAAGATCTGCTCTATCCGCGCCGGATCGCCCCATACCGCTGGCAAATTCTCAGGCAGATCGCTTATCAGCTTTACCCGATCGGAATTGACGAGCTGGGCGGCAAAGCGATCGCATACCTGAGCGACCAAAGGCGCGATCGCTACCGCCTGCGTATCGATTGGCAAATATCCAGACTCCAGCTTCGAGAGCTCTTGTAAATCATTCACCAGACGCTGCAATCGCTCAGTTTCTTTGGCTAGTCGCTCATAGGCTGCTGGTGTGGGTGCGATCGCCCCATCTGCCAATCCTTCTAAATACCCTTTCACAATGGTCAGCGGTGTTCGCAGCTCGTGCGTCAGATCGCCTACTAGCTCTCGCCGCCGCTGCTCTACACCCTCTAGATCGTTTGCCATCCGGTTAAAGCTGTGGCCCAAGCGGTCAAACTCAGGAATTTCTAGCGATGGCACCCGAGAAGAAAAATCCCCTGCGGCAAACTGCCGGGTCACCTTCTCCATTCGCAGCAAAGGTCGGGTGATCCGCCGCGATAGCCACCAGCTCACCCCACCCGCCGCTGCCCCACCTAGCACCGCCGACCAAAACAGCCCCTGTAGCCAAGCATCTTCAAACCCCTGCAAAATCTGCCCTTTCACCTGCTGCTGAATTCTTACCCCCCGCAGCTCCATCCGCTCTAGCGTCACCACGAAATAGCGCGGTGTATATAGCCGACTGACGACTGCTAGCGACGCGATCGTCACCGCCAGCACCGCTAGCTGCGATAGCAGCAGCCGATTGCGCAGCCCAACTCGGCTCCTTCTCCCTTCCTGCCTAGAATCATCGTTCATGCTTCATCTTCAAACCGGTACCCCACCCCCACCACCGTCTTAATAAACGTAGGCGCAGCCGGATCCGGCTCAATCTTCTTTCGCAGCCGCGCCACATGCGTATCCACCACCCGCTCATCGCCAAAAAAGTCCTCACCCCACAGCTTTTTAATCAGCTGAGCTCGATTCCATACTCGGCCTGGATAGCTCATGAACGTCGCTAGCAAATCGAACTCTAGCGGGGTCAGCTCCAGTTGCACGGGTGTTACTTCCCTATCCTCTTGGGTAAGCTGTCGCTCGGAATTGTCTTTAGAACTGCCGTCAGAGCGTAATCCATCTGCTTCAGTCGTGGATGAAACAGTCTGACTGGCCATCTGACTAGTCGTCTGACTGGCCGTTCGCTGATCGATATCTACCGTAAAATGCATAGTCTGATAGGTAGCAGTTGGCTGCTGTCCGCCTCGCAGGCTACGCCTCAACACGGCACGGACCCTAGCGACTAACTCTCTAGGACTGAAGGGCTTCACCATGTAGTCGTCCGCGCCTGTTGACAGACCGATAATTCGATCGATCTCTTCTCCTTTTGCGGTCAGCATCATAATGTAGGGATCTTTGTTCTCGTTTTGCTGGCGAATTCTGGCACACACCTCTAGTCCATCCAAACCGGGAATCATTAGATCTAGAATAATGAGATCCGGTCGAATCGCCTTGAACCGATCGATCGCGGTGATACCATCCCGGCAAACGTGACAGCGAAACCCTTCTCTAGAGAGATAAAGCTGGATGAGCTCGGCGATATCGGCCTCATCTTCCACAATCAATATATCCATAGCAAGGCGTCCATAATTAGCCCAAAAATCAACTGACTTTCTTCTACCTACATAAAACTACGCTCTGATGCATCAACTTTAGCTGTTACTATCTCACCAACTCATCATCTCTGGAATCTTTAGCGTTCTAATGTGAATGCGCCCGTTTATGTCTGCACCTACTTTTGAGACCCTATCGGCAGAGCTCACTCAAGCCCTTTCCAGGCGGCGTGACATTCCGCCCAAAGCGACGGCTCGCTGCACACTGGGCCGCGATAAGGTGATGGTGCTAGTTGAGTATCCCTCCCAGGAAAGCGACAGCAAAAAGTTAGCCACCCGCACTTTGGACTGGTTAGAGCAGCGGCTGCGGCAGGAGTTTGACATCACAGGACTCCCTATCGAGATTGCGGACCTATCAGAAACGACAGAGGAGGTAGCCGTTCAGCTCTATCTCAAGCATCTGAGCGCGTCTAAACCATTCACAATGCGATCGTTTACCTGGCGGGTCGAAGACGGCTTTGCTGACTTGTTTGGTCAGCCAGATTTTGGCAGTCTAGAGACCGATAGTCCAAGAGCCGATAGTCTAAGAGCCGATAGTCTAAGAGCCGATAGCCCAGAGGCTAATGATCTAAAGTTTGATGATTTGGAGGCTGAGGATTTAGAAGCTGGTCAACCGGATGCATTCCGTTCATCTAGGCAACCCCTAGAGCAAGGAGCAACGCTGACATCCGATTCAAAAACGACAGCTACAACTACTATCACCGACGGTTCTGCTGATAGTGCTACCGACCTGTACGCCGATCTCTCGGAGGGTATCTCACAGCCTGCGCAACGCGCCGATGACGATTTGATGGAGTTTCTAGTGCCAGGCGAAGCGCCTGTGGTCGCCTCTTCTGAGCTGGATTTACCCACCGTAGATCTGCCAGTCACGAGCCGTCCGACTGATGATAGGGCCTCAGACTTTTTTGATCTCGATACAGAGCAGCAGTCTGCGGAGGCGATCGCAGAGCCCTTCGATTTAGCTCCATCGCTAGAATCTGACGATATTGTCACAGACGACGAACTAGTCGATGAAGCGCTAATTGACGAAGCGTTGAGTAGCGATGCATTGGACGCGCTATTTGCAACAGATGAAACGAGTGAAGTAGAGCTCGTAGCTCCAGTATTGGAGGAACCAGTATTGGAGGAACCAGTATTCGAGGAGCCACTGCCTGCGGCCTCAGCACTCGAAGAATCAGCACTCGAAGACCTAACGCTTAGAGATACAGCGCCTGAAGTTCTAACCCCTGAAGACCTCACACTCGAAGGCGTCCTGCCAGAAGAACCAGTGGTTGAAGGCATAACCCCTGAAGAACTGGCACTCGAGCAACTGGCACTCGAGGAACTGGCACTCGAGGAACTAGAATCCGAAGCGTTACAGACTGAAACCCCAACGCTTGCAGAACCCGCGTTGGAGGACTCAACGTCTGAAGAATTAGCCATTGAAGAGCTGATGTCTGAAGAAGAGCTGACATCTGAAGAATCAGCGCCTGAAGACACTCTCCTAGAAGGTGCTCGCTCAGAAGATACAGCGCTAGAAGAACCAGCGTCTGAGACAAAAGCCAAAGAGTTTGTACTAGACGATCTGGGGCCAGAGGCGCTCGCTTCACAGGAGCTGACTTTCAAAGAAACGCCTGTCGAAGAACCTCCTGCCGATTTTGAATCTGATGAACCCGGTGAATTACCCAATGTCTATGCTGTCATCGCTAATTCACCCAATGCTTACGCAGATGCGGACGCTTCAACCGAGGCATACGAGGACGAGTCCTACACTGCCGAGGCGTACGAAGAGGACTACGACAGCTATGAAGACCGCGAAGACGAAGACTCTAAGACCTATGAAGATTTTGACACTTACGAAGACTATGAGGATGAAGCCTACGTCGATGAAGAAGATTTAGAGGCTGATTCGCTCTATTACCTGGAAGGCGATTATTCAGAAGGCGATTATTCAGAGGGCGATTATCTAGAGGGCGATCGCACCGACTCAGACTCACAAACCGACGAAGACATCGCCCCTATCGATGAACAAGAAGTCCAGTGGCAGCGTGAACAATGGGCCCAGCAGTCAAAGAGAAGCCCCTGGGTATTTGTCGGACTCTTTGGCTTCTTGGTCGCTGGCGTATTGGGATTCGTACTGACTAGGCCATGTACGTTTGGGCAGTGCGATCGCCTAGAGACGGCCAGAATCGAAAGTGATGAAGCCTTAGATCAGCTACGAATAGACGACTCTGCTGACAATATCGAAGCCGCCCAGCAAAAGCTAAGACGCTCTATCAGCCGACTAGAAGCGATTCCTGTCTGGTCTAGCTACCGCGATGAAGCAAGCACTGCTATTCCTGCCTACGAAAGGCAGCTCACCGCGCTAGATCTAGTTAGCGAAGCCCAGAGCAAAGCCTATAGCGCCGCTGTTCAATCTCAAGATCCGCCTCATTCAGTCTCTACCTGGAAAGCCATTGCGGCCCAGTGGCGCGAAGCGACAGCAGCACTGTCCGCCGTACCAGGCGACAGCCCAGTCTATGATTTTGCTCAGACCAAGCTGCTAGAATACCGCGCCAACCTGTCCACTATTTTGGTGAGGGTAGAAACCGAATCAAGAGCAGAAGTCAGCCTGCGACAGGCTCAGCAGTCGGCTAGTCAGGCAACGCAGCAGGCAAAAGTGGCCTCATCAGTAGAAGCCTGGGAAGCTGCTGCTGACGGTTGGGAAACTGCTGTTGAGAACTTGCAGCAAATTCCCCAAACAACGCAAGCTTACACAGAGGCGCAGCAGATGCTGCCAGAGTATGAGCAGAATCTACGCGAGGCCCGCGATCGCGCCCAAACAGAACGCAGCGCCAGCGATCGCCTTTCAGCCGCCAAGCAGAAAGCCGCCGAAGCTCAGCGCGCTGAATCCGAGTCGCTGTGGACGCTAGCGCTAGACAGCTGGAATACAGCGCTAGTTGATTTAGAAAGCGTAGACGAAAATACCTCAGCGCACACAGAAGCAGAAGTGCTACTGGCCCAGTACACCAAGTCATGGAATGAAGCCGGTAAGAACCAAGAGACCTCGCTTCGATTTCAAACCGTTGAACCTAGCTTTTTCCTGATGTGCGGTGTTAGCAGCGTTCAGCTGTGCACTTACGCGGTCAAATCAGGCGGCGTTCGCGTCGATCTGTTCGCGGGCTATGACCAGGTGATCGATCAGTCGATCACACCACCCGATCAAAGAGTAGAAACAGTCGCTGACGAACAGCTCGTAGCCCAAGGTAATCAGCTCCTTCAGCAGATCACTTTGCTCAGTAAGCAGGCTCAAATTCCTGTTGTCTTACACGACTCGAGCGGACAGTTCCTGGCGAGATATCGACCAGAGCTAGATGGTTTTGTACGCCAGTAGGCCGATCGTTGCCAGCTTCTCAGTTCGGCTTGCAGCAGATCCCAAACACTGATGTAAAGCCATGTAGAAACGTTGATCCGCCTACCGGACCGATCTCCCCGTTACAGAAGAACCCACCTACTGGCAGCGGTCCTAAGTACCTCTCGAACAAATCAGAATCAAAGTTTGGCTCGTCGTAGAGACCCTCTCCTCGGCCCGTACAGGCAAACAGCAGGGTGCCAACTGGGGAACAGCCTTTCGCTGAGTCGGCTAGCTGATTTTCTAGGCGTTCTACTCTGTAGCGGCGCAGCATCGCCTCTAGATCTTCTTCAGAGGTTTGGGCATCGCGCATATGGAACTGGACGCGCATGCCCGGACGAATCTTATCCGCTACTGCGATCGCCCCATTCTTCGGATCCACCCCAACCAAATTCCGAATCAAAAAATCTCGCCGGGTCAAATTCGCCTTAAACCCGCTCTGTGCCACGCCGATAAATAGAGCATTCTGCATCAACACCCGATCTTCTTCGCTCATGCCTTGAAACAGCGCCTGCAAGATCTCTAGCGGCGTTTGAGACGGCTGAACGCCGCCTGACTCGGTCAGCTCATCTGGCTCTAGCTTGACCATGATATTGCGATCGCCCTCACTGACTCGGTAGAGCTCGCCAATCGGTCGACAGCCCTGCGCCACAATCGCCTCCAGCACAATTTCACCCGAGAGTGCAACGCCGACAATGCCCTCCCGATGACACTGCTGAGCACAAAACAAGCCGCTGTACTTACTAAAGCTCTCAATTCCCGCAAGTCCACCGACCTTAGTGGCTCCTGGATAGGCAAAATCCAATCCCTGAAGCAGCTCATTCGTCCCCGACGAAAACGGATCTGCCATCAGCACAAACCCCGGCTGCTCAGCCGGATCAATTCCAATTAGATCTACCCAAGCCTGTGGAGGACTATCCAAATCTGGTAAGTCGGCCGCGGTCAGATGAAAGCTGTTAATATTTACCGCTGGTAGATGCGCCACCGTTAGGCTCAGCGCCGGACCCGTCTCAATCTCGGAAGGAAACTCATCGTCCATCCCGATCACACCACTACCGCTACAGCCCACCACGTGAGCTACAGGCATGTACGTCTGTAGCAGCGGCAGCAGCCGCTCATATTCACTGGCAAACGCTACCGACACAAACACGAATGCCAGATCGGGCTGCTCGCCTAGCTGCTTACAGGCCCTTTCTGTGACCTCTTTTATCGCCATCTCTAAAGAAGCATCGGTCGAGATTGCGCTAGCCCACTTCATACTTGCCTATTCCTTAAAATTTTCCTACGGGTAGAGCTTTTTACTGAATACTGCTGACATACTGTAGATATCCACCTCACCAGAGCAACTCAATGGATAGTCTAATCAGACTGTTTTGAGTGCGGCTTTATAATTATCTCATAGGGAGGTGGCGCTGGCGCTCGCCAGAGTGCCATATACGATACGGTAGTCTAGAGCTAGCCAAAGCTAAAATAGAGTTCTTACTAGATAGAGCTCTTACTAGATAGGGCTCTTACTAGATAGAGCTCTAACCAGACAGAGATCTAATCAAACATCGTTGAAACTTTACTAAATACGGTTTGCCATGAGCGATATCCAAGAAAAAATCAAAACTGAAATTGAATCAGCCCGCGAAGCTTGCTCCGTGGAAAACAACGACTCAGAAGCTTGTGCTGCTGCCTGGGACGCCGTTGAAGAGCTTCAGGCTGAAGCCTCTCACCAGCGCGCCAAGGTTCCCGAAAAGTCTTCTTTTGACAAGTACTGTGATGACAATCCCGAAGCAGACGAGTGCCGCGTTTACGACAACTAACGGCCGCGCTTACGACAACTAACGATCGTAGGCTAGTGGCTTGTAGAGGGTCGAATAGACCCTAGAATCAAGCCCAGTCGGACTCACGAACTAGCTCAACAGAAGGGAGAAAGCAATGGGACAGTAGTTGCTTTCTCCCTTCTGTTGTTTGTACGTTGTGTAGTCTAGGCTAATCAGCTCCGATAAATTCGGATAGATGGATTCGAGGCAGCCTCTATCTAATCAGTGTCTGCCTAGACACTATGATTAAACAATTTAGCTAGATAGATCGGTGCCGTATTGGTCACCATACACTTGGCACCTGGCTTTGTAGAAAAGTGGCCAAAGCTATACGTGCTAAATTGATTACTGCTTATTTACCCCCCGATTACCGCGTGTTCATAAATCCTGCCGCAGTTCGTCCTTTGGTGTGGACCGACTATCGACTAGCGCTGCTAGTAACGGTCTTTGTGCCGCTGACGATACTAATTTGGTCGTGGATAAAGAAGTCAGAGCCGATTAGTGCGGTGATGATCATTTATTGGCGGGTGGCGAGCCTGCTAATGGTCACTGTCTATTTGATGATTGGCGGATTGGGAATCAGCTTTATTACCTCGCTCGCTGCTAAGATTTTGATCCCGCTGAGCGTCTGGTTCTGGGCCGATCTTAACGAAGAAATTAGAGAGCAGCCAAGGCGATCGCTTATCCTAGGATTCAACGCCTGGCGCTGGGCCATTTCAGCCTATTGTGCAATTAGTGGCCTACTACAGCTGCTGTTTATTCCCTGTGCATTCTCCAACGCACAGTTCAATAGCGCTGCTTGTCAAGCTTGGCTAGAGCCTTCTTTATTCTTTAAAGATTACATACACGCCGGTCTGACTAGGGGCTTTCTAGGATTTTGGGGGATTGTCGGTCTAGTGATCTACGCCGCGTATCTCGCTTACTTTATATTTGTCAAACTGGGCCGTCAGGGACGCTCGGCGCTGAACCAGTAGAGTTAGCATCCGGTTGATTAGAGTTAGTACTAGGTTGAATAGAGCAGTGAGCCAAGCTAAGCTAGCTAGCCAGTTAGAAAACTACACCTTTGAGCATCCACAAGAAGTGCTGGTAGTTCATGCTCAAATCGAGCAGCAAACAGATGAGATCGTAATCTTTCGAGGGTTTTCTAGTTCGCTGATGCGGCCAACTGACTTTGATCCAGAAGTCCCTGTCCTACCCGATAGCGCGCAGGTTTTACACATAGATAGGCTAAAAGGCCCTTACCAGCCGCGCTCACCTCAATATATAGAAAAAGAGATCCCGCTAGAAGAATTTATAAGCAGGCTGCCTTGATGTGTAGTCGCTGACACACAATGAGTCGGTGACCTGGCACAATGGGGAAAGTCTTTTATACTTCTCGGTCAATCCTGTTGATAGACGTCCAACCTATTATGTACAAGACTCAAGACCTACACGTGGTCGAAAATCGCCCTTTGCTTGCCCCTAATCAACTACTCAAAAAGCTCCCTTTGACCGAGACGGCTGCTGCCTTGGTTACCGAGACGCGCGATCGCATTCGCAACATCATGCACAACGAAGACCATCGCCTGCTGGTGATTGTCGGTCCTTGTTCAGTGCACGATGTGGACGCCGCCTACGAGTACGCACAGAGACTAATCAAGCTGAGAGAACAGTTCGCGGACCAGCTTGAAATCGTCATGCGAGTGTACTTTGAAAAGCCGCGCACTAGCATCGGTTGGAAAGGGCTAATTAACGATCCCCATTTAGACGGCAGCTATGATATTAACGAGGGACTGCGTCTAGCGCGCAAGCTGCTGTTAGATTTGGCCGATTTGGGCCTGCCCGCAGCGACCGAGCTGCTAGATCCCATTACGCCTCAATACATCGCTGATGTAATCGCTTGGACCGCGATTGGTGCGCGCACAACAGAAAGCCAAACGCATAGAGAAATGGCCTCTGGACTCTCGATGCCAATCGGCTTCAAAAACAATACCAACGGTAGCTTGCAGGCCGCTTCTAACGCCATGCTAGCCGCTAGCCAGCCCCACCATTTTCTGGGTATCAACGGTGATGGTCACGCCAGTATCGTTTCTACTACAGGTAACGCGGACGGTCATCTAGTGCTACGCGGCGGCAAGCAGGGACCCAACTACGAAAGCAGTCATGTAGAGAGCGCTGCTCAGACCCTAGCCGAGCAGGGCCTCAATCCACGTCTGATGGTGGACTGTAGCCACGCTAATGCCAACAAGGATCACAATCGCCAGGTCACCGTACTAGGCGATATTACTCAGCAGGTAGAGCGCGGGTCGCAGCATCTGATGGGCGTCATGATCGAAAGCCATCTGGTAGCAGGAAATCAGCCGATTCCTGATGATCTAGAGGCGCTGACATACGGCCAGAGCATTACGGATGCCTGCGTAGATGTAGAGACGACGGCCGCAATGCTATCGAAGCTAGCTTCAGCAGTGAAGCAGTCGAACGCGGCCAAAGTAGGTGCTTGAGGAACCGAGTCTATTGGGCGAGTTTATTAAACGGGCCTATCAAAACAGCGGAACGTTGACGTTTAGCCCTGCGCCATAGAAAACATCGTCTAACTCTACGCCTGGTGCTGATGAACTACCAAATCGAGTGCCGCCGAATAGGCTGATCCTACTCTCGGGTGTGACGTTGTAGCTAATAGCGCCTATGAACTGTTGAGAGATGTCGTAGCGATTGATCCTCAAGTAGTCATCAAATTCTAGCTGATACAGTAGGCTAGTCCGCAGCTTTGGAGTGGGAGCGTAGTTGATCGAGGTAACGATGGTTTGGCGAAAGCGGCTAGAAGCGGCCGGATCGGCGAAGCCCAGACGAATCTGGTAAAAGGCGTCTGCCCAGGCTCTTTTGCTTAGAACTCTGCGATGACTAATTAGTGCATCTAAGTAGTTGACACTGACTATTTTTTCTCGATACCCAGGGGTGTAGAGTCTCTGGTTGCGCCAGCCAATCTGTGCAAAGGTCCGGGGCAGCAGCCGACGTCGCAAACCGGCCTGGATCTCTAACTCGTTATAGTCGACTTCGTAGCGGGCTAGATTGGTTTCTGCGATCGCATACAGACTTGTCTTTTCCGATATCTTCGGAAGTAGATATAGCGCCAGACCTGACTGATAGATTTGCTCCTCTACCTCAACTTCAGAGCGGAACGCATTGCTCGTATTAAAAAATCCCAAACGACCGCCTAGAAAGGCAATTGGCTGCCTAGGCGGCGGCGGCGGTGCCTGAGCAGTTTGCATCAGACGCAAGATGCCCAGTTCTTCGTTGCTGCGCGATCGCGTTTGCTGTAACCGCAGCGTCCCTAGCTCATCGTCTAAAGTGCTAGCGTCAGGCTCAGCGGGATCTTCACCCACATCTAAGAAGTTAGGAACCTCTGCGGGCGATCGCTGAGCGAGTACTGTTTTTGAAGATGACTCCCCAGGCAGTGCTTCAAGGTGATCCTGTGCGAGATCGCTACCTTCTACGGCTTCTATTTCTGCGGCTTCTAAAGAGATCTCCGTAGCCAACTGGCCAAAAGGTTTCAAAATACCGACAGCTAAATCTGGCGCTGTTTGTGCATCTGTTTGTATATCTAAGTGGGTCGTGTCTACTGCTAGCGATCGCCCTTCTAATGCTTCTGGTAATGACTCTAGTGATGTTTCTGACTGTTGTTCTAGTTCTGATGCCTGCTCCGGTTTTGGGGTGGATTCTAGGGCGAGTTTTGGCTCTAGTGATTGCTTTAGGTCTGGCTCTGATATCAGCGGTATCGCCGAGCCTATCTCATCGGTCGCTAGGGTTAGTGTCGGGGTAGTCCCTGTCAAGCAGGCAGCCTGATGACAGACGCGAGGTGAGAATCTGGGCGCTGTAACTCCTTCGACAGAGCCAACCACCTCTATCAAAGCTAAGGGCATTGGCAGCTTCTCACGAGACGATATCTGCGTGGGTTGCTGCTGCGCTTTGGAATTCTGTGCCTTAGAATTCTGGGCTTTTGGTCGGTGGAGCACCTGGTCCGAATCCTTGGTAGTGCTCAGCAGCTCCGTCTCCATCTGAGACAGCGCCGATGTGCACAGTACATTCAGCATGCCGCCTACGCCAAGACCTAATGTGAGAACCCGCTGGCAAGTAGAGAAAGCCCGGTTCTGCATAAACAATCAACCTCAAAAGGAGCAAAAGAGCCGCTTTTTCCTTAGACTATAACTACAGCGGTCAAGACACAGACTCGATCTTGGCATGTGTACGTTAACTTACACCATCTATATCAGTGCATATGAGTCTGTATCAGACCAAAAAATAAATTGGAATAGAGCTTTCAGCAGTTTTTACGGATGAGCTCTATTCTTCTCGAAGAAATATCTATGCTTTGATCAGCATCTACAAGACAGCAGACATCAGTTGACAAAATTCTTTGGCTGACTTTCCAAGCGAAAACTCTATGCAAAACAACCGGTTGACAAGCAGTCCTAGTTCGAAGCGAACTCGCTTTAGGCGATCGCTGGCACTCTCACTAGGTCTTAGCATCACTAGCCTTTTGTTGGTGCCTTTTGCTGCTATGGCAGAATCGAAAGAGCTCGAGTGGGCTAGAGTCGACTTTTTGAGCAACCGAGTTCAGCTTGTCCCTAGAGAGCAAAGGAGCCGCCGCGCCAGGATTGCCGATGTCCTGAGTATTGGCGATGCGCTGAGGACTGCAAGAGCATCGCGCGCTGAGCTCAGATTCAATGACGGGTCGCTGGCGCGAATTGGAGAGAGAGCGACTTTTAGATTTACGCCCAACACTCGCAACTTTCAGCTCAGTAACGGAACCGTACTGCTGTTAATTCCCCCCGGTAGAGGTCGCAGTACCATTCAGACACCTAATGCGGTAACCGGCATTCAGGGTTCTGCGCTGTTTGTGCGCTACATTCCAGAAACAGACACCACCATCGTTGGCGCGCTTACGGACAACCCTAACGGTCCTATGGTTCTATTCAACGAAGCTGGAACCGAGCAGCAAGCTTTGCGCTCTAATGAAATTGGGGTAATTACAGGCGATCGCATCACAGAAATCTATCAGTTCGACGGGGCGCTATTCTGGCAAAGTAGCGGTTTAGCAGAAGGCTTCGACTATCTCTCGCCGCCTTCTGGAACCGGCGATCCGCTAGATGGCGTTCGCCAAGAGATCAGAGAAGCCATCTCAAACCAGCGTCCGATCGACGGCGACGGCGTCATCGAGAATCCTGATTCCTTCAGCAGACCTGCACCGCCTACTGCTCCAGTAGAGTCAGCACCGGAACCAACTGTCGGTGAACCCGTTGCCTCGACCTCCGAGTCGGACTCTCAAGCAAGCTCTTCAGGCGCACAGTCAGGCACACAAGCGGGCGAGCAAACAATTTCACAGGCAGGTAAGCCTACCGATTTAGCCACGCAAGATTCAACAACTCCAGTCGTTGCCGATAGCACGGAGACTGGCTCCGCAGTCGGGAGTGTCTCTGAGACAGAAGCTGCTGTAGCGCCTATAGGCAGCGATAATGTCTCTCTATCCGAAACGCCTGCTTCCTCAGAAGATCTAGACCTTGAAGTTGCTCTAGATTTGGAGCTAGAGCTAGAACTAGAGACAGATGGCGTCGAAGCGCCTGAGCTAGACATCAACGAAACCGTTCAACAGTATCTAGAAGGCAATATCGCAGATCCAAACAGCTCCTTGGACCTTGGAGCCGAGAACTCCTTGGAGTCTGTCAACGCAGATAACGTGGAAGAGGAACCAGCATTCGTCAATAGCAGCATCAATTCAGCAGCTGAAAAACCGGTTGTTGAGATAGAAGCGCCTGATGCCCAGCCCGAGGTGCCGATTGTAGATGGCTCTGCTACACCAGATAGCAATAGTTCTGGTGGTGATGTTGATGATTCTGAGGTCGTCGATTCTGAGGTCGTCGATTCTGAGGTCGTCGATTCTACAGACAGCGGCAGCGAGGCGATCGACAGCGATAGCAGCAATATAGAAAGTGATACCAGCGGCCTAGACAGTAGCCTAGAGAGCGGCGCTAACGATGGCTTGGACAGTGGTGATAGCCCCGTTTCTTCTGATACTCCAGCGGCTGCCGCTATTGACGATCCAGTTACAAATATCCAGCCAGATACTGGGGTTGCAGCATCCGAGTCCACACCCACAGATCTGACAGTCGATTCTCCTCCTACAGTCATGGGTACTAACAGCGCAGTGATGGCCGCACCTTCTGCCCCTACAGATGTCGCTGGTGAAGTGGCTGGAGACGCTGTGGTAGATGACGCTATTAACGTTGTAGACATATCACCGACGGCTGATGAGCCACCTGTACAGATCTTTCAGCCAACGGATGAAGTCGATGATGCGGTGCTAATACACAGCGCAGATAATGGCATGGGCTCAGAAGACAATATGACCGATGACATGATGGATATGGACATGGACGATGATATAGGTACAACTGGCGTTTTAGGAGACGCCGTGATTAACCCACCTGACCAGCCATAGCCTAAATGACCTCCTAGCTGCCAACCGAGCCATACACGCTCAGCGGTCACTGCTCGGCTACAGGCGCGTCACTTGACCTGTTGAAACACAAAGCTTTCAGGCTGAAAGCTATATCTCAGTCAAGTGACAAAAGCTACATGCAGGTATAGGCATCTACAAGCTAGTATCTTCGGCTTCGGTATCTGCGTCGTTGGCCCAGTTGGCAGGCAGGATTTGTGTCTTATCTAGCGCCGAGTCCGTATTGATTACGCCTGGGCGAGTGCCCTGGTTGTATGTATTGGGATGCTCTATTAGTTGAGCTTCACTATCAGGAATCGTAGAGTCATCCGCAAGCTGTTTTATATCTAGCTGATCGAGATCAGCTAGGCACTGAGCGCTAGAGGCATAGCGTCTATTGAAGTCGTAGCGCACCATCCGATTGATAATCTTACATAGCCCTGGTGAGATATTGTCCACAGTGTGTGACCAAATGATTTCGCCATCTTCGCTACGCTTTAGGACGTGGGGAGGCCGACCGGTCAACGCTTCGATTGCGGTAATGCCAAGGGCGTAGAGATCGCTGCGCACGGTGGGCATTCCGGCTGACTGCTCGCTGGGCATGTAGCCATGGGTACCAATACCAACGGTAGAGGTGACATCGGATGCGTCATCGACAATTTTGGTTGAGATGGTCTTGACTGCGCCAAAGTCGATCAAGACGTAGCGTCTGTCGCTATTGCGGCGAATGATATTAGAAGGCTTGATATCACGGTGAATGACGCCTTGAGAATGGACGAAGCTGATAACGCAGAGCAAATCGCGCAGCATCGTGACAACAGACTGCTGAGAAAGCGGACGGCGACTAGAGAGTAAATCGCGCAGCAGCCTGCCCTCTATCATCTCTTGAACGAGATAGAAGGTTTCTCGAATCTCGAAATAGGCTAACAGCTGAGGAATCTGGCTGTGCCTGCCGAGCCGTTCTAGGACGGTAGCTTCATCCGCGAATAGACGCCTAGCGAGCTGGTGAGCTTTGGGATTGTTGCTGACGATCTTAAGCTGTTTGACGACGCAGACTGGGTTGCCAGGACGTAGGGTGTCTTGGGCCAAATACGTTTCACCAAAGCCGCCAGCGCCTAGAACGGCAGAGATTCTATAGCGATCGCACAGCAAAGTCCCTACTAGATCCGCGCCCATATCAGTGAGCAGATCTTGAAAATCATCTTGCTCGCTGATGATTTCTTGAACCAGCGGCGAGGTGACGTATCGCGCTAGGGTCGTACGTAGCTTTTTGCGCTTAAATCTATCCCTAGTAAAGCCGATACCAAAGTTCACTAGGCCCATCGATGCGATCGCCACTATGGGCGTTGCCGTCATCAAAACCGTCTGAGTCGCCACAAAAGCGCTGTAGCTAACTCCTCCCCACACTGCGATCGCACCAACGGTCGCCAGCGCCAGACGAGAAGGTTGCTCAAGACGATGGAGAAGCACCGCCACGCCCAATCCCAACGCCAAGACTGCTAGCGAATTCACAGTAGGGCTTTTGACCAGCCTGATCGGAGAGAGATCCTGGTCCAAGGTAGCAACGGTATTGGCCAAAATCTCAACGCCCGCCATCTGGGTCGGGTAGAGCAAGCTGCCGGAAAAGGGCGACTGATGAAAGTCATGACGCTCAAGCGAGGTAGTGCCGATGATGACTATTTTTCCTTTGAAAAAATCGCCTGATTCTAGATAGCTGTGCCAAAGATTGCTATCTAAAACGTACCAGAAAGGAACCTGCTCAAAAGTGCCTGCTGGCCCGTAAAAGAAAATATCTTCTGGCTTAGCTGTTAACGGATCTCCCTGTGAACCATAGGGTCTTCTAGCCGCGCTGAGCGTTGCCTGAGCAAAACTCAGCGGTCGGGATTCAGTAAAGTCATCAAAAGTGGCCGCAGAGATATCGGAGAAAGCATCTTGCTCATCGGCTAGCTCGTCTAAAAAAGCCTGACTTAGCCGATGGATCTGCTCGTTTGGCTCCTTCTTAAAGTTGATTGACCCTAGCTGAACGCCTGTATCTTGGAATTGCTGCAGCGGTAGTGCGGCGTCATAGACCGTGCCCTGGTCTAAGTAGGTTTTTTCGTAGTTAGCCGCAAGAACAATGCGATCGCCATAGCGTTCTAAGACTTGTGCAAATGCAGTGTCATCAGACAGGCCGTAGGCACTAGGCGCAGTGAATAATACATCCAAAGATACAGAGGCCGCCCCTGCTTCCATTAACCGCGAGATTACCTGTGCATAAGCCTCGCGCCGCCAGGGCCAAGCCTCAATCGGGCTCAGCTCCTCATATCGTTCAGGATCGTCTCGGTAGTGCTGACCTTGAGACAAAGACTCTTTGTCAATCGCCAGTATTACAACATTGTTAGGCGCTTCAACCGGACCGCGCAGCTCAAAAAATAAGCTCTGAGTCTGCCTTTCTAACAAATTTACCAGCCCCAGGTTGAACCCAACTGCTCCGGCTGCAACTACCGTAAACAGCGCAGAAGTCGCCAGCCGCCAGTGCTTTCCCGCCAGTCGCTGCGGCCAGGCTGACAGTCGATCTTGGACTGTCAGCGTAGCAGTAGGCTGGTCTGGAAACTGCGATCGCCTCGCACCTTTCGAAGGTTCTCTAGTAGACTTTGAGTAGCTAGACTTGGAGGCAGGTTTAGACATGGCAAAATCAAGATATTGCTATTGCTTCAAACGTGTGAGCGAGACATCAAACAACTACGCGGTATGGTCAGTACCAAAAGGCATAACCTTTGTATAAAGACGCTGAGAACCAGACTAAAGCACTTATAATAGTTAATCCTAGAGCAACATACATCGAGCAGGTCTCTATTCTTGCTGGCTTCGTGGGCTGATGACATATCCTCGCCCCGTAGAAGTTCAGCACCTTAACGTTTAGCGCTTCAAAATCTATCACTTCTGAAGTCCAGAACCTTACTCAACAGCACCTAGCAACTGTATGACCTTCAAAGTAGTCTAATTTTCCCAAGCTGGCTGCTCTAAGTCTTGTACGGACTAGGACGCGACTATTTCTATAGTAATTCCACTTAACAAAGACGATGAGTTGGGACGGTACTACGATCTTACGCCATGCGGTCTCATTGTGAGAGCGCGTCAGGCCGCTTCGTATCAGCCACCCCTCCGAATTTCCTATAACCTTTGCTATCTAAATCCTATGGCTGCACGTATGCTGAACCGGCTATCTATCTTTATAGATGGCAACAACATGTTCTATGCTCAACAAAAAAACGGCTGGTTTTTTGACCCGAAGCGGGTTTTAGAATACTTCCTCAAGGAGATAGAGGGCAATGTCCTTGGCAATGCCTTCTGGTATACCGGTCTAAAAGATCCGCAGGACCAACGTGCCTTTCGAGATGCGCTGATTAGTCTTGGCTATACCGTTCGCACAAAAGTCCTGAAGGAATATTACGACGATACCTCTGGTCGGTATTCGCAAAAAGCAAACTTAGATATTGAGATTGTGGTCGATATGTTTAATACGGTCGACCAATATGATCGAGTTGTCTTATTTAGCGGAGACGGAGATTTTGAGAGAGCTATTGAGCTGCTCCGCTCAAAAAGCACTCACATTACGGTCGTTTCGACAGAAGGGATGATTGCTCGCGAGCTACGCAACGTCACCGATCGCTACATCGATCTCAATTCGATTCGCCGCTATATAGAGAAGATTGATAGCTAATAGGAAAGGCTAAAAGCGATCGCGCTAGCTATGTCTGTCGTTGTCTAAAGCTCATTCAAAAAGCTCATTTAAAAAGCCCAGAGCCCAACTCTAGGATTGCTCCGCGCAGCTTCATCTGATGTTGCTAGCTACCTAGCAACTGCGGATCATTCGCTAGCCAATCTTCTACAAGTGCCTGTTCTTGCTCTGATGCTTCATTATCTAGATAGGCACTCATTAACTCAAACTTTTCGTTGCTGCGTTTAGACAGGTCATCAGCTCGGACGCCGAACACACGCTTAGATTGAGCTAAGATAGCACGACTTAAGGAATTGGATATCATGATGCGCCTGAGTTATCACTATGGGCAAAGCTAGAAAAAGCTATGCAGCGGTACAGCTAAAGCGTACTTGAAATAGTCATCAATACGGACATTTTTCACTGATATATTACCTAAGTAATTAACTCGGGAGTAGTACGCTGTTCCAGACCACTGTTAATAGTAGATGTAAAAAAAAGCCGAGAACATGTTCTCGGCTTTTTTAATTTGATTGGCTAGGCGCTGACTTAGAATTTGTGCGCGTGCAGTACTTCCATTACATCGCACAGATAAGCAATGCCCGAGTAATCATCGAAGAACTGCACTGCAACCGCATCCGAGATCTTCACAGCCATGTCTCGATTGGGGGTGAGCACCTCAAACTTGACATTCGAGAAGCTATCGGAAACGGTGGGCCGTCCTGATGAGCGCATGTTGCGGCTGCCTTTACCACCAGCGTCTACCACCGTATAGCCGGTAGCTCCAGCTTCATCAATGATTTTGGCGACCTTGTTTAGCAGTACCTTTTCCGTGACGATAACGAGCTTACTAGCGTGCTGGGTCATATTGATTACCTCTCAATAGTGTGTACTAGACTACATAGAAATTTGTGAGAACGGCAGCACCGCGCGATCAGGTTGGATATGGTAGCTGCCGTGTTGGTCGTCTGGCTAAGGGAACGCCAATAGAGCGCGACCCGACTAGAATTAGCCACCTGATATGGCTTGAGCAAGCCCAATAAAGAGCGGTATTCCCAGAGCAAGCGCAACCGGTGTGCCAACGGCTGTAGAAGCACCGATATAAGCAGAAGGGTTAGCCGCTGGGATACCAGCTCGTAGAGTAGGTGGACCTGAGATATCTGAGCTAGAGGCGGCAATAACAGCCAGAATTACAACACCGCCAAGACTAAAGTTTGTGGTGTAGTGGGCGATCATACCAAGACCGAAAGCGATGAACCCGTGCGCTAGCGGTGCCACAAAGGCATATACAGCGTACCACTGAGCTACTTTACGCAGTTCTTTAAGTCTGGCAGCGGCTTCCATTCCCATAATCAGCATCAGTACAGAAAGCAGGCCACGGAAGAGAGGGTCGTAAAAGCTCTCATACACACTGGCTGGCTGCGTTAGCAGACCTAGCGCCAGACCCAGTAGTAACGCTGACAGCGCAGAACCTTGCAGACTTTCTTTCACAATGGGCCATATCTTGACCCGCTTGTTTGCGCTATTACGCTCATCTTTTGGATAGCCACTCGCGGTAATCCCTATGGGGCTACTGGGGTATACGCCCGCAGCGATACCCTGATCGCTGGCATAAACGCCTGCGGGAACACGCTGTTTGCTAAAAGACTCTTGGTTGCCAAAAGCTTCCTGCTTGCTAAGATACTCATCTTCAACTTCACGCTGTTTGCTGGTATAGATGCTAGCTAAAACAATTGCCGTCACGAGTGCCGGGATGTCCATAAATGGATAAAGTGCAGCAGCCCAAGGCTCGTATGGTATGCCCTGCGTTTCTAGCAGCGTTAGGGCAGCAGCAAGGGTAGAGCCACTTACAGCACCAAACAATCCTGCGGTCGCAATGCCGTCCTCGACTTTGACGTTTGGCAGCTTGCATAATGTGTAGCGCCCAATGAACACAATCAGGATGCCTATCAGCACAGCGAACGCCGCAGGTAATAGTATCTCTGTTGGATCAGAGTCGCGGATTGCCTGACCGCCAGTCAAGCCGACTTTGATCAGCAGCATAAAGACGATGAACTTATAGACCGGATCTGGGATGGATAGTCGGCTACCGAGAGAGGCAACGATTATGCCACCGATTAGAAAGCCAAGCGTTGGGGACTGTAACTGCGACAGGAAGCGCGTTAGAAAATCGGACAAGAATTCCACGTTGTAATTCTCCTTTTTGTGTCTAAGGGGACGGAACGGAGACGGGCGCAGCCTCAAATCCTGTGCGACTAGCTCCACGTATCCAGGTAGGCAGCAGTTTGAACCCACCCTCTCATAGATAGGACTCTATAAAGAATCAAATCTGTATATGCTTGAGTCTATCTTAAAATGTGTCCGGATTTGCGTTGTTCAGAGTAGCGCTGGAAATGCAATATTATATGTAAACCATAAGTTTTCCTTTTATTTAACAATATTCGATATATCTCTGACTAATGCAAAATAGGGTTTGATCCCAATCGCTTCTAAAAGCGAATCTAAAGAGGAGGTGCCAAAACAGATTAGGAAGTAGACGTAACTTTATCTATTAGTGCTTCTCTTTCAATTTAGGTATGCCTAGTAAGATTTATTCGCTCGAGAATGTACCCTAGAAGGAGTTAGCTGCTATACGTGTTTCTCTTCAGCCTTTTATGAGTTCGTACCTATGCAATACCTAGCAAAGGTCCATTTCAAGCAGTCGCACGGCCGTACTCAGCTTCAGCTCTTGGCGCGGAATTCTTCAGAGAATATGTGGGAACCGCTAGGAGCCCAAGAGTTTATTGGCACCGCTAAGGATGTGCCCTTTAATGAACAGGTTCTATTAATTGTTGAGATAGAAGGTGGCAATATCAACGGCAATGACCGAGTTGTCAGCATGGTAGATGCGACAGCATGGGTAATGGGCTTAGTCGAAGGCTATCTGAGTATGGGGATGACGCCCAAGGATCTTCAAAACGAAGCGGAGCGAGCGGAGCAGTGGCGGCAGTCGCTGACGCTCCAGAGTCAGGAGGTACGTCGTAGAAGTTTAGAGACCGCAGCCCGACGCGATGAGATTCAGAATCTGGAGAAGCGCCTGAAGCTAGATCGCGAAGCGACAGAAAGACAAGACTGACAAAAGGCAAGACTGACAAAAGACAGGACTAGGCGTTCTGCGGCAGTACATCTTGTAACAGCGGGGCTAGTTCGTCTTTGAGCTGTCCGGCCCGGATAAATTCTGCGTAGGTGTCAGATTCTATCGCTAGCAGTTCGTCGCGGACCTGTTCGGCAGCGTAGGTCAGTAGCTCTGGGTGCGATCGCTGCAACTTCACCAAATCATCCTGTAGCTCTTCTAGCTGACCTTCTACTAGGGCAATCTGATATCTAGCAAACTCTTCATCGACTTCCTGCCGGTCGATCAGCTCTCTTAGTCGGTCCAAGACCCGGTTTAGAGCGACCCTATGAGCAACTAGCTGAGTATATTTCTGCCGAGTGGGCTGATCGCCTAGTAGATCGAGCCAGGACAGCAGCGGCTGTGTTGTCAGTCCCTGCACCAGCAGCGTGAACAGCATCACGCCAAAGACAACGGCAATAATTTCTTCTCTTTGCGCTAGCGATTCTGGCACGCTCAGCGCCAGCGCCACCGATACCGATCCACGCAGGCCGCCCCACCACAATATGGTCTGACCCGACATCGAAATATTCTCACCTTTGGTCACCTGATTGCTAAAGTAGCCCAGGCCAAAGACGCTCACGGCTCTAGCGGTGAGGATAATTGCGATCGCGACAAAGATAGTCTCTGAATAATCGATCAAAGCCTGGAAGCGGACCTGATCGCCAATTAGCAAAAATACAATTGAGTTAACAAAGAAAGCTAAGAACTCCCAAAACTCCGAGACAACCAGACGAGTCCGAGGGTTCATCCCAATTCGCGAACCGAAATTACCGAGGATAAGTCCGGTAGTCACTACAGCAATCACACCCGATCCGCCAACCTCTTCGGCCACGATATAAGTGCCATAGGCAGAAACTAGCGTCAGCGACTGCTCAACTAGCGGAATATCAAACCGCTGAGTCAAAAAGGAGATACCGAATCCAATCAGTCCCCCTAGGCTGATTCCTAAGCCAACAAATAGACCAAACCGAGCCACCGTTACCGAAGCGTCGAACTGTTCTAGCCCCAGCGCAATCCCCAATAGCAGGTTAAACGCGACAACGGCCACACCGTCATTAAATAGACTTTCGCCTTCCATTAGCGTCGTTAGCCGCTTATCAACCCCTAGCTCTCTAAACAGGGCCGTCACTGAGACTGGATCGGTCGCCGATAGACTAGCGCCGACTAGAAGCGCGGTCGCAAGTGAAGCGCCAGCAAACTGCTGCAAGCCAAAGACCAAGCCCAGTATACAGATGACAACACCTAGCACGGCGTAGAGCAGAATCGGAAAAATGTCACTCTTGAGCCGACTCCATTTGATATTCCAGGCAGCCTCAAACAGCAGCGGCGGTAGGAATATAAATAGGATCAGCTCTGGTGAGAGATTGACCAGGCGAACATCTACGACCGCAAGCCCTAGACCAACTAGCAAAAGCAGCAGCGTGTATGGAATATTCCTGAGGATGCTGAAAACGCGAGAGAGGGTAGCAACGCCCAAAGAAACCGAAAGGACCAGCAGAAACTGGCGAAGGTTTGCTTCGATAGTGGGATCTTCTAGAACGGGCTCTATAGCTACAGCTATCCAATGCATAGGTTCTGTGATCTTTGGTGATCTTCCTTTGTAATTCTGATGTTAAGCAGAAATGTCAGCATCACTATAGGCGCTGATGGCGAATCAGTTAACCCGCCTGCCGAATTGTTTCGGCCTGGGCCAGTAGAGAATCGGCAAAGGCGATCGCCTCGCTATGAGAACGCCCACCCGCTAGCTGAGCTAGTTCGTCTCGGCGCGCTTCGGTATTACCCAATGGCGTTACTTTGACAATAGTGCGCTCTCCCTCTCCCTCGCTTTGGGCAGCGACCTTTTCAAGCGCTTTTGCCTCTTCGGCCACTAGCGTAGTGGCCGAAGCTCGAGCTTTTGACTTTTGGCCTTTCTTGGGGACGGCGTCGATAGCGGCGACGACGTGTTTGCCGACGTGGTAGTGGGCGTCGGCCATTGCGGCAACCAGTGGCTGATGAGTCACGCACAGAACCTGGTGTTCGCGGCTCAGCTGATGAAGTTTCTCGGCGATCGCCTGTGCCACTCGCCCCGAAACACCGACATCAATCTCGTCAAATACCATCGTGCTGATCGGATCAACCCTGGAGAAGCAGGCTTTTAATGCCAGCAGAAATCGACTCATCTCACCCCCGGAGGCAATCTCGACTAGCGGCTGAAGCGGTTCACCGGGGTTGGGACTAAAGAGAAAGGCGATCGCATCGGCTCCATGCACCGTTGGCACCTGTGACTGAATATCTACCTTGAACTTCACCCTTTCCATCGCTAGCGGCTTCAGCTGAGCGACCAGCTCTGCTTCTAGTTTCTTCGCTGCTGTCTGCCTGAGCTTGGTCAGCTTGTCGCAGCTTTCTAACAGGGCTGATTGCTTTTGCTGATAGGCCGCTTCTAAGGCTTCGATTGACTGGCCGTCGCCATCTAGCGCTGCTAGGGAAGCCTGAATGCTCTGGTAGTGCTCAACTAGCTCTGGCAAATCGCGGTTGTATTTCCGACAGAGCTGCTTGAGCTGAGAAATCCTAGCGTCGATTTCATCCAGTCGCTCTGGGTCGGTTTCAATATTTTCGCCATACGCATTGATCTGGCGACCCGCTTCTTGCACCTGGGCTAGCGCTTCTGCCACCATCTCTAACATCGGATTGATGTCTGGGTCAAAGCGCAGCATGTCCATCAGCGTATTTTCGGCATCGCCTAGCAGATCGGAGCAGGCCGCACCGTCGTCATTTTCGTACAGCATCTGATAGACCTGATAGCTCTGCTGCTGTAGCTCAACGCTGTGACTAAGGCGATGATGCTCTATTTGCAAGTCCTCTAGCTCATTGGGATCTTCTAGGTTGGCCTCGCTAAATTCTTTGTTCTGGAACTGCAGCATTTCTATCTGGTCAGCCCGCTGCTGGTCGGCGCGGCGGCGAGCGTCTAGGATTTGCTTAGCGGCGCTAGCGGCGGCGTAGTCCGTGGCGACTCGATCACTTTGAGCTAGCAGCTTCTTATCGCCAAAGCCGTCTAGCCAGTTCCTTTGCAAGTCGGGATCGCCTAGCTGTAGCGTTTGTCCCTGCGCCGTAATTTCGATCAGCAGCTGACGCAGAGAATCCATCTGCGGCTTTTTGACCAAGACACCGTTGAGCTGAGACTTGCTGCGGACCGAGCTTTTGCCTGCGGTTAGATCGCGGCGACAGGTCAGCAAATCGCCTTTGGCTGGAATCTCTTGAGCCGCTAGCCAGTCTGTAATTCTAGAGTCAGATTGAAAGGCAGCTTCAACCAGGGCTTTGTCTGTGCCAGTTCTTACCCATCTGCCGCTCGCTTTGCCGCCCAGGACAGCGTCAATGGCATCTAGGATAATCGACTTACCTGCGCCAGTTTCCCCTGTGAGCACATTTAGACCGGGCTTCAGTTCTAGTTCGAGCTGGTCGATCAGGGCGAAGTTCTCAATTTTCAAAGAAACCAACATAGGGTTCTGCTGCTAAGTAGGGGCTGCTAAGTTTAGGAGTTAGGGCGTTGTACTATCAGACGTACTATTTTGAGTTTTGGCAGAGGTTATAGCCTTAGACAGAAGATATTTTTCAACAAGTTGATACAATATTTAACAGTAAGTAACCCTGATGATTTTAATTGGTTTGACCAATGCATCAGGCAAGTGCAAATCATCTGCCTTTATTCTACAGTGCCTCTAGTTTTCAACGCTTCTACTTTAGAGCGGGTCTATTTAGGCGGTAGTTTGAGCAAAGCAGTAGTTTGAAGCTTTTTACCAGACGACACTCTCTCTATAAGATTTCCTATGAGCGCAGCCTCACCTGAACTGTTGAGCCGTCCTAATTCTTCTGTCCCCGTGATTCCGCCTGAAGGTATGGCAGAAGCAGCGCCTACGGTGACTGTTCCGGCCGTGCCTGTTGCCAATACAGCGGTTACTGGTAAAACGGCTGTCGATAAAAAGGTTACTAAAGTACCGCGATCGCTAGAAGACATCCTGGTATACGACCCAGATGCGATCGCCGCCTACTACCGCCGTCGTCCTTTTCAGATCCTGTTTCGCCTATTTAGCATCTTCTGGATCGCGTCGGGCTACGTGCTCGGCTTGCTGTGGGATAAGGTTACTGGTCGTCAAAAAGCAAATGAACAGAAGCGAGCCGAAGGCTTACGGGTCATGCTCACTCGCCTAGGCCCTGCCTACATCAAGGTAGGTCAGGCGCTGTCTACTCGCCCCGATTTGATTTCTCCAGCGGCAATGGCTGAAATGGTGAAGCTGCAAGATCAGCTGCCGCCTTTCTCTAACGAAATCGCTTTTAGATTCATCGAAGAAGAAATTGGCCAGCCGCCAGAAGCGGTCTATTCGTATCTATCGGATTCGCCAATTGCGGCTGCCTCTCTAGGCCAGGTGTATAAAGGCCGATTGAAGTCCGGTGAGGACGTGGCTGTCAAAGTGCAGCGGCCTGGCCTGGCTGGCCAAATTACCAAAGACATCTACGTCATTCGGATTTTGGCAAACTGGGCAACGAAGTACGTCAAGCAGATTCGCAGCGATTTAGTCAGCATTGTGGATGAATTTGGCGATCGCATCTTCGAAGAGATGGACTACAACCACGAAGGTGCCAACGCCGAGCGCTTTGCTGAACTCTACGGCTACCTACCAGAAATCGTCGTACCAACTATCTACACTCAGTACACTGGACGCCGCGTGCTGACGATGGAGTGGATAGATGGGGTCAAGCTCACCCAGCTAGACGAGCTAGCTAGACGCAATATCGACCCGACGCACGTAATTGAAATCGGCGTTCAGTGCTCCTTGCGCCAGCTATTAGAGCATGGATTTTTCCACGCTGACCCGCACCCTGGCAACCTGCTAGTCATGGCCGATGGTAAGCTTGCCTATCTTGACTTTGGCATGATGTGCCAGGTCGAATCCTATCAGCGATACGGCCTGATCGAAGCGATTGTCCACATGGTCAACCGCGACTTTGAGGGGCTAGCACAGGACTATGTAAATCTAGAATTTCTCACGCCAGATACTGATCTTAGTCCGATCATTCCGGCGCTTAGCTGGCGTATTTAACAACGCACTTGGCGCTAGCGTTGCCGAGCTGAATCTCAAGAGTATCACTGACGAGTTCTCAGCGCTGATGTACGAGTATCCCTTTCCGCGTACCTGCTTACTACGCGCTGATTATTCGCTCGCTGGTCACTCTAGACGGTATTGCGATTACAGTTGATCCTGATTTCAAGGTGCTCAGCAAAGCCTACCCCTATGTAGCCCGGCGACTGCTAACCGACCCAGCTCCACAGCTAAGAACCTCGCTACAAGAGCTGTTGTTTAGAGATGGCAGCTTCCGCTGGAATCGGCTAGAGAACCTGCTTAGAAACGCCAAAGACAGCACTGACTACGATCTTGATCAGGTTCTTGATCAGACGTTGGAATTTCTGTTCTCCGAGCGCGGTGCGTATTTGCGGGTGCGTATCGCCGATGAGCTAGCCAAAGAAATCGACAAGATGGGATATAGCCTGTTGCAACAGGTGACTAGAGCGTTACGACTGCCGCTTGGGCAAGAAGAAGTGATAGCGGTGCCTACTCCAGGTACGCAATCCTCTCAGGCGAGTTGGGAACATGCAGTCACAATCCTTAAGATCTTGCGCGATACGCCTGGGTTCAATCCTAGTACCGTGGCGACTGTGATTCCTAAGCTGATTGCCCAGCCAGAAGCTAGAGGCTTGGGACGCCGGGTAGTCAACGGCGTCGTGCAAAGAGGAATTGCCCGGTTGATTCGAGAGTTTCTCGTCACGGATCAGCCGACTGTTCCAGCGCTGCCGCCCGTTCGCACCGCTTGATGACCGCTGACGGCTTGTAAATTGAACTCTTCGAGGGACGCTACGCGACTAGCGTTCCTATAGTTTGTCTGGTGAGGTCAAGGTGCTCTTGCGGTGAGGTGAGCCTATGGAACCTCGCTCAAATTACAGACTAGATAAAGCGGCGAGTAGGTGCTACAGGAGGCGATTAACCTTTCATCGGCTCTACCGTAGGTAAGGGTGCTGCCAAATCGGTTTATCCACGCCCAGCCATCTATCTCTACATAGGGATCCAAATCTGCATAAGAGCGAGTAACGACCCGCTCTGAATCGTCATTTGCTATCGGTAATACGTTTTTACGACCAAACTCCAGCTTGACAATGGCTTTTAAGATAGCCTGGTTATCTTTTTCTGGAGACCAGTCCTGCTTGAACAGGCCGTAGAGGAAAAAGCTGCTGCCGCCAGCTAGCAGAGCTAGCGTCAATATCAGATGAGCAAGGTTTGGGTGGCGGGCGATCGCACTACCAATTCGCCTTAGACGGCTAGGCCGATGAACGACAGCAGACGACGAGGCTAGAGCAGCGTCATCTATCGCTTTAGGTCCGTTGTTATCCTCAAGCCTGTCTATATGATCGAGCTCAGTCTGGGGCAGTGTCATGAGCAGTTGACGCGAGTAAATATATTCACTAGCTCTTATTGTAGAGCGCTGCGGCATAGAGCGCTGCTGGCTTAAATGCATTGCTGGCTTGAATGTAGCGAAATGTCAACCACAGAACACCGTTAACTCAAATTCACCTAGTGTGATTGATTGAAAGAAAAGTTAGGAGAAAACAAGCAACAAATAGCATCTGTAGTCACAGATGCTACTACGTGTATCTAGCTAGAGAAAGCGTTTGTTACTTTAGCTGAAGAGACAGTAGCGAGAAGGCGAAGGTAAAGAGAATAATTCACGCCGCTTTAGAAGAGAGATTTTACCGAACTTCAACATGACTCTTGTAACACGTAAGTGCGTAGAGTCGTAAACACCACTTCTCTCTCTACGAGAATTCGAGAGGATTCTCGTATGAGATTTCGAGGAGTCAAAAGAATACCGAAACGACAATATATGTTTGAAGTAGGATAGGGAAAGCTGCTGAGAGTTCATTACTGTTGGGTGTAAATGACGCAAGGACTAGAGAGCGCATAATACTTCTCTTGTTTTTTGCTCCTAGAGAACCTGTTGCTATTTTCACATTCTATTTTCTATAGGAATCTCTATCTCTCGATGAAGAATCAATTCCTCCAAAGACAACTTCTAGAATCAGCTTTGTGCGCCGCAGTAACTGTTGGAACGCTGGGGCTTGTAATAGACAATGTCGCAAAGGCAACATCACCAGTAGGTGATGATCTAGTCAGCGTGAAAAATGAAGTCTCTATGCAAGAGCCTGTTGTATCGCTGTCGGTTCAGCTTGAAGATGCCTATATATTAGGCGCTGGTGATACGATCGCCATCGATGTATTCAATGTGCCAGAGTACAGCGGTACGCAGCGGGTACTCGCTGATGGCTCTGTGAACTTGCCTGCGATTGGACCGGTAAATGTGAAGGGACTAACCCCACAGGAAGCAGGCGCTAGAATTGCGATCGCCTACCAGAGCGAACTGCGCTACCCACAGGTAACCGTAGTTATAGAAGCAGCTCGTCCACTGCGCGTTGCGGTTTCTGGTGAGGTCGGCAATCCAGGAGTCTATACGCTAGATGCAGAGCAGTCTCAGCTTCCGACAGTCTCTCAGGCACTACAGGCGGCAGGCGGTGTGACCCAAGCAGCCGACCTGCGTCAGATAAAAGTTCGCCGTGCTAACGGACAACGACCATCACAAACCATCGCGCTAGATCTTTGGGAGCTGATCAACAGTGGCGACGTGCAGCAAGATTTAGCGTTGCGAGACGGCGATGCCATTGTTGTCGGTTCAACTGACTATGTAGATATTGCAGAAAGCAACCGCCTGTCAGCTTCTAACCTAGCGTCTAGCGCAGAAGAAGAGATATTAGTAGCAGTTGTCGGTGAGGTGTTTCGCCCAGGAGCCTATAAATTTGAAGGCAGTTCTGATAAGAGCCGGACAACAGTGACACAGGCTGTGCAGAGCGCTGGTGGCGTTAAACCCACAGCAGATATTCGCAACATTCAGGTGCGGCGCTCTACCCGTAATGGCAATGACCAGATCATAGATTTAAACTTTTGGGAACTGTTGCAAGCGGGCGATTTTAGTCAGGATTTGGTGTTGCAGCAGGGCGATACGGTAGTGATTCCTGAGGCAAGCGAGTCTACGCCAAGCGAGATTGCCCAAATTACAGCCGCTAACTTTTCACCTAATGAGGTGAATGTGAATGTAGTGGGTGAGGTAGCAGCGCCTGGTCGATTGCAGGTGTCGCCAAATACAACACTTAATCAGGCAGTACTCGCAGCCGGTGGCTTTACGCGAAGGGCGACAGAAACCGTAGAGCTGATTCGACTCAATCCAAATGGAACAGTGACTCAGCGACAGATTGAGGTGAGCTTGGACGAAGGGATCGACGAGGAGCGTAATCCAATTATTTTGAACAATGACGTGGTTACTGTGGGGCGTAATGGCCGGGCACGGGTCAGTGACACGATAGAGGACTTCTTGGGGCCGTTCATTAGAGTTTTGAATCCGCTGCGGATATTGTTCTGATAGGCTGTTCCTGTGTTTTTGCTTTGTGATGCATCGCTTTTTTCTTTTATATTGCTCTCTTGTTTTATTAGTGGCTCTCTTTGAGCGACTGGGCTATACGACTCTATGGAAAATTCTCAAGAATTACAGATCAAGTATCCCTCTACAAACGGTACCAGGCCGATACCAGCAGCACCCACTATAGAAACGTCTTCGCTGTTAGCGGCTTGGCAGCAGCACGCTCAAGAAGAAGTTGACATCAAAGATTTGTTGCTGATATTTAAGCGGCGAGCCTGGGCGATTGTCGGCGTTGCCGCCACCGTGATGACGCTTGTGACTGTGCACACGCTTCAGTCAGAGAAGGTTTACGAAGGCTCTTTTAGACTGCTAGTAGAGCCGGTTGATACTGACAATGACTTCTCTGATTTGCCTTCTGTATTGGCCGAACAGCAGACAGGTCAGTCTGGACTAGACTATGAGACTCAGATCCAGGTCTTACGAAGTCCTGAGCTATTAGAGCCGGTCGCTGAGCAGCTTCAGACTAGCTATCCTGATCTGACCTACTCAGAACTGCTAGAAAACCTTGGCATTTCTCGAGTTGGTGAAACTAAAATTCTCCAGATTAGCTACGCAGCGCTAGATCCTGTTCAGATTCAAGTTGTTCTAGATCAACTCTCTGATGTCTACTTGGAGTACTCTTTAGCTGAACGACAAACAAATCTGCGTCAGGGTATCAACTTTATCGAAAGTCAGCTTCCCACTTTGAACGACCAGGTGGACACTTTACAAGATCAGTTAGAGACATTTCGCCGAGAAAATGAATTTATCACACCCGAATCTCAGTCAGGACTACTTTCAAGCCAGATAGGCGAGCTCTCTACGCGGCGATCTGAACTAGAGCGGCAGTATTCTGAGGCGCAGCAAGTATTTAGTGCCTTGCAGGAAGAGCGAGGTGCTTTAGCAGCCTTAGACAGTGCGCCAATTTACCAGCAGCTGCTAAGTGAGCTACGCTCGGTAGAAACAGAGATTGCAGAAGAGCTCACTCGCTTTGATCCAGACAGCTTAGCAATTAAGGTGCTAGAGGAACAGCGAGCGAACACGCTGCCTTTACTACAGCAGGAGGCGCAGCGGGTCGTGGGCACTAAGCAGGC
Source organism: uncultured cyanobacterium (assembly GCA_963772185.1). Lineage (GTDB taxonomy): Bacteria > Cyanobacteriota > Cyanobacteriia > Phormidesmidales > Phormidesmidaceae > Phormidesmis. The sequence goes on from CAVYWR010000038.1 coordinate 66,571, forward strand.
GATCGCAGCCAATAACCTACAGATACTCTCTGTACAAAACAATATCCTGACACAAGAAGAGCAACAGGCTGCACAGATTGGCGGTGAACTACCTTCATTAATTAGACAATATACCGATTTGCAGCGCGAGCTAGAGATTGCAGTTGAAGCGTTCGGTCGCTTTCGACTGACAGGTGAGACTTTGAGAATTGAAGCAGCTCAGACCGAGATTCCTTGGCAGCTTATAGAGGTACCAACGCTGCCTGAACAGCCAATCTCACCGAATCTACGTCGAAGTCTGCTGTTAGGAATGGTTGCGAGTACACTGCTAGGACTAGGCGCTGCACTCATGCTAGAGAAGCTAGACAATGTCTATCATTCTGTAGACGAGCTCAAGGTAGGCACAAGGCTACCGTTGCTGGGCACTCTGCCAGTGAATACTGAGCTAAGTGACAACCGGATATCTAAGAAGAACGTTTTCTTAGGACTAACAGAGAGTCTGTCTAGATTACGACCAGGGAAGAAATCTCGCTCTGCCTGCTACGGCTATGGCGGCAATAGTGAATCTGGCTTTTTAGAGGCGCTGCGAGTACTGCATACCAATATTAAAATGCTGAGTTCGGATAGTCCTATTCGCTCAATTTTGATCAGCTCTTCGCAGCCAGCAGAAGGTAAATCTACTATCTCTGCTAACCTGGCACAGGTGGCAACCGCGATGGGACAGCGGGTGCTGATAGTGGATGTAGACTTGCGAAAGCCACAGGTACATGACCGATTAGATATTTCCAATCAGCTGGGGCTTTCTAACCTGATTGCAGACAATCTACCGCTAGAGTCGGTGATGCAAGAGGTAGATGCTAGCGGACAGCTCTTTGCCGTCACGGCTGGTAAAATTCCACCTGATCCGACCAAGCTTTTGTCTTCTCAGCGGATGAAGCAGCTGATGATGACGTTTGCGAACAGCTTTGATCTAGTCATTTATGATGCGCCACCGATAGCGGGCTTGGCGGATGTGAGCCTGCTGGGACAGCACACGGATGGCCTGGTGCTGGTGAGCCGTATAGATGAGACAGATCGTACCGTCTTGAGTCAAACAATTGAAACTTTGAAGCTGGCCCGGATCATGGTGCTAGGTATTGTGGCGAATGGGGTCAAATCGACTGGGATAGCGGGCTATCGCTACTACGCTTATGGCTACGGCGAGAAAGACCCGGATGAGACGATTGCAGCTGGCGTAGGACATCAGTATAGCCAGAATGGCAATTGTAACGGAGACGGTTCATTTTGAGCGCTGGTCCTTCGGTGCTATCTGAGCAGGTCCGCTGGCAGCAAAGTGAGATTTTGCAAGCGGGCATTGACCAGACCCAGCTAGTGATAGAAGATGCACCCAAAGACCCTGTTTCCTTCTCGTTCTTGGTAATGGGAGATACAGACGCGGGAGATGAGAATACTGCGGCGTTCGCTGAGGGATTTGCTCAGCAGCTGTTGAGTCAGCTAGGCGAGAGTCGTTTTCTGTTGCATACGGGCGATGTGACCTACCCCACGGGTTCTTATAAAAACTATCTTACAAAATTCTTGTGGCCTTATCGAGATCTGTTAGAAAGCTTGCCGCGCAGCGCGGCTTATCGGCATCAGTCAATAGTGTTTAACTGCCCGCTGCTGCCTGTCCCTGGCAACCACGACTATGGCAGCGGCGCGGGGAAATGGTCGCGGGTGCTGCGGTGGGTGTGCGATCGCCTGCGCAGCGGGATTGGTATCGACCTAGGCCACTATGGCGGACAGGGGGGCGAAGCCTACGGACAAACATTCTTGGATGATTTGAAGCGGCTGAAGGCGGGGCCGCTCTCTGCACACCTGAAGGCTCATTACAGCGCAGTTTACGAAGGTCATGATTCAGCAAACTATGCTTTGAACTACCGAGCCGGGCGCTTCACCAGATTGCCCAATCGCTACTATTGTTTCCGGTATGGAGACGTAGAGTTTTTTGCGTTGGATTCTAATACCTGGAAAACTGCACCGGATGTATTGGGGTTTGACCATGCGCAGCTAGCCTGGTTGGAGAATTGCCTCGTTCAATCTCACCAAGACCCGGCAGTATCGGCTCGCATTGTGTATCTACACCATTCTCCTTACACAACAGAGGCAAGTCGCTGGCAGCAGCAGGAAACGCTGTGGGTAAGGCGGCACTTAAGAGCGGTGCTAGATAAAGTTGATGCGACTGTGAATAGATCAGCTCTAGCGCCACTAGTTAACTTGGTTCTGAGTGGACATGCGCATTGCTTGGAGCATTTGAAGACTTTGGATACACAGCATGGCGACGCGCAGATGGATTGGGTGGTGTGCGGAGGCAGTGGTACGAGTGTGCGATCTCAGCGAAAGAGCGAGGACAACGATATTCTAGAGAATGTTGTAGTTGGCAGTCGGCGATCTACTCGAAAGGTAGCGAAGTCTTGCTTTTTTGCCGGTAGACATGGTCGAGGCGCAAGAAGTGAAACTTTCTATAGCTTTTTGCGAGTAGATATCAGACCTAGCACAGTCCAGAAGATTCGAGTCGTTCCCTTTGTAGCTACGCATAAAGTAGGTCAGTGGACGGTGCGATCGCTTGATTCTATCAACATCAGCAATCATGCTTAATTGGGATATGAATTCTGCTCTCTTGTAGAGCTTTTCAAAACAATTAGTCTTATCAACAGAACATGATAGAACTTTCGTTTGTTTGGGAAGCCTATAAACGTACAACAATAGGAAACTCTGAGTTAGAAAATCATTGTCTAAATTGTTGCGTAAAGTATTACCGTAGTTGCGCTGAGTAAACAAGCTTAGAACTGTTTAGCACTTCACAACAACAGCTACAGCGTAATACTTAACGACATCGCGTCTATCGCCTGCATAGAAGGTCGAAGAGAATTGTCCGCATCTGTGCCGCTGTGATATGGCTATACAGCCGTAAGTATCCCATTTGTGTAGAAGTAGCCAACGCTTTCAAACTTTTTAGAGAAAAGTAATCTCTTTGACCAGCAGCTCTCTAAAGAAATTTGGATATTTATCATTGGTGAATGGTTATGACGCTCGAACAGACTTTAGCTGATAGCGTTCTCAGGCTTAGAAAAGCTACTAGCGCTAGTTTGAAGCAGTCAGCGGCTAGAACGGCTAAGGACTTACAGCTGCTGATCATGACGCAGTTTTTCCCGCCGGATTTTGCGGCAACAGGTCAGCTGATTGAAGAGCTAGTCACTCAGATAGGTGAGCAAGGCGTAGAGGTAAAGGTATTTACCGGACAGCCAGGCTATGCTTTTGCAAAGGAGCGCGCGCCGGAGGTAGAAATGCGAGGGCCGGTGCAGGTGAAACGATCGCGCGCAACGCAGGTATTTTGACCTGGTTCAAAATCGGCTGGTTCTAGATAATACTTTGACTCGTGGGTAGATCGTTCAGATGCTGACCTAGCCGAAATCTAAGGTTTTAATGGCTGGTTTAAAGTGTAACCCTCACCTGAACCATGCCGGTAGGCGTTCCTCTCTACGAATCACCAAAAGTTGCGAAGACCTTAGGTTGTAGACAGGCCGATCGCCTCAAAGTGTCGCCCGACTTTGAACCTTCCCTCGTCAATTACGTAGTCGACTCGCTGAAATTAATTGTTATATTTCCGAAATTAAACCCAATAATTTTTCTAATAAAGGGGATTACTAATTCTAGACTTACGGACTTCGTGAAGATGTCCCGGCTATCAACAGCTCTACCGCATTCAAATGTTTGGCATATATTTGCCAAAGCAAACGAATAGAAATATGTAAACACTGTCTAATGAACACGACACTCTCTGGTTGTCCGTGTTTATATAGATAGTCTTTTGTAAGAAAGTAAAATTTTTCACCTTGCAGCTAAAATTGAGCCATGATAACAACGTTCTTTAATTTTTCGTACCATCGTGCGAATGCAGAAAGACAGTACGAAGAACAAGCCGCTTTAGCCCAAATGTCAGCGACTGCTGGCAGAATTGACTGGAAATTACAGGTGCCATCCGTTAGTAGCTTTTCCAAAAGACTAATTGATATTGTCGGAGCCATTGTAGGTTTGTTTATTTTGCTGGTATTACTTTTACCAATCGGATTCGCTATTCAGATTGATAATCCAGGCTCGGTATTTTTTCGACAAATTCGCTGTGGTTACAGAGGGAAACCCTTCTACATTTGGAAGTTTCGTTCTATGGTTTGCGATGCTGATATGAAGAAACATACGGTTAGCAACGAAGCACAGGGACCTATTTTCAAGAATAAGTCAGATCCTCGTATCACTAGAGTGGGTCGATTTCTCCGGCGTACCAGCCTAGACGAACTACCTCAGTTCTTAAATGTGCTTAGAGACGAGATGAGTCTTGTAGGTCCTCGGCCACCTATTGTAGCTGAAGTGACTCAATACGAAGAGCATCACTGGCAACGCTTAAACGCTAAACCAGGAATCACAGGTCACTGGCAAACTAATGGGCGATCCAGTATCACGAACTTTGAGAAGATTGTTGATATGGACATAGAGTATCAGACGAACTGGTCTGTGCTATGCGATATCAAAATCATTCTCAAAACTATTGCCATTCTTTTTAGCAGCAAAGACGCTTTTTAAGAAGTCGCTTTTTCCTCAACATCGTTACGTGTTTGCTTACGCTAATACAGACATCTTCTCGACATAACGTGTCTGAAGTCCTGCGACTGATTTAACTAGATTTCAGAAGTTCTACTGAGAAGACATGTTTCAGCAGATATCGCAATCAAAGGGAAGATTGCGACAGTCTCCTGAAAGCGTTATCGACAGCATCGCATAGGGTTTCGAACTGTCCAATAGTCTTGCCTAAGTAGTGCTTCAGCCTAGCCCAGAACTTCTCTATCTTGTTCAAGTCCGGCGAGTAAGGTGATTCATAGATAATTTGTTTTACATGCGAAAGCTTTGCCGAGTCTCATTCTATGAGGGGAGTGAAGTCTTATATGCTAAATCTCTGTTTTCTCTTTCAATCTATAGAAATTGTCAACTTTAGGCGATTGAGAAGATTGACAAGTGAAGAAAGATTATCAAGATTGTCGGCCTGCCATCTTTGACTACCTGATTGAATGAGCAGCTTAAAACTTCATACAAGAGAATCTTGATTGTCTCTTGTACTCTCTCCTGTAGTGCTTTTAGAGATATACTATTGCTTTTTGTTTTTGAGGCGTAAGTCTGTTGTCTGTTCTGGGCACATTGTAATCGTTGTCTCATCAACTTTCATAAAAGTGTAGTTTACGACTGCAAAGACACTCAGAGAATATTAGTTCGCCTCCCTAATCATTCGAATTTATAGGACAGCAACACAACTTACCTTCTCTTATTACCACATGAAAATTGCTTTAGTTCACGATTATTTGACTCAGAATGGCGGAGCAGAGAGAGTCTTTGAGCTATTGTGTCAGCGGTTTCCAGACGCAGATATTTATACCTCTTTGTATGATCCTACTCAAACTATCGATTTGGCCGATCGGCCAGTCGAAACAACTATTCTACAAAAGATTCCGGGAGCTACTCGTCATTTCAGACTGTTAGCGCCCTTATACTTTTCAGCTTTTAGAGCATTAGATCTTAGTAACTACGATCTAATTCTGAGCAGTACAACCAGTTTTGCGAAAGCTGTGCGAAAACCAAAGCATGCTACCCACATCTGCTTCTGTCATAATGTTACAAGGTTTCTTTGGGATACTCATACGTATCTCAAAGGTTACGAAAAGTACGAGTCAGTTGCTTCTTTACTAGATGTTGTATTTCGACCTCTGAGATGGCTAGATCTTAAATATGCTAGTGGTCCCGATATGTACATTGCTAATTCCAACACAGTTGCGAAACGAATTAAAAAGTTTTACGGGCGCTCTGCTCAAACGATCAACTATCCTGTAGATAGCAGTCGTTTTCGATTTTCAGAGAATAAAGAAGATTACTTCTTGGTATCCTCACGTTTACTCAGCTACAAGCGAATAGATATTATTATAGAAGCTTTTAATCAGTTAGGATGGTCTTTAATTATTACAGGTGATGGTCCGGAAAGAGAACGCTTAGAAGCTGCTGCCAAAGACAACATTAAATTTCTTGGTTACATTAGCGATGAGGGAAGAGCCACGCTAATGGCTAATGCACGTATGGTAATTGTAGCTGCTCTAGAAGATTATGGCTTAGTTCCCATTGAGGCAAATATTAGCGGAACTCCGGTCATTTCTTACGGCGCAGGCGGCGTACTAGATACTCAGTCTCACGGCGTTACAGGCTTGTTTTTCAAGGAGCAGACTGCTGAATCGTTGAAGTCTGCGCTGCTTGAAGCTGATAGCATGACCTGGGACTACCGAGCGATTCGCGAGCACCCACTCAGTCACTTCACCAAGGAAGCTTTCTTTGAGAAAGTTGATGAGGTGCTAGCCTCTAATCTAAATCCAACGATGCTTCAAGCAATTGGCATTTCCGAAGATCTCGATCAAAATGAGACCGTTCCTTACATTCCGCTCGCTGCATAGAAATTTTAGGGCATCTACCACAGCCGACATATAGAGAACGTTGATCTCAGGTAATTATGAATCTCTTCCGAATTCTTCGCTGGGTGTGGGATGGCAAATCGGGTACATCTGCGATGGTTCAAACCTTTGTCACGCAGATTCTTATTCTGTTCGTTACGTTGGCAACGGGTGTTATCACAGCAAGATTTCTGGGTCCCGCTGGGCGAGGAGAACAAGCCGCTGTTTTGCTATGGCCAGACTTTTTAGGTAATGCGTTCGCTCTAGGCATTGGCCCTGCACTGTTATTCCATCTAAGAAATAACCCTGACGAAGAGTCTGATCTATTCTCAGCGGCGCTGTTTCTAGCCGCATGTTTTGGCGGAGCAGCCGCGTTAGTTGGCATCATATTCGTACCTCATTGGTTGAGCCAGTATGATTTGTCGACTATTAGAGTCGCTCAAGGATTTATGCTAACCGCGCCGCTATCACTGTTAGCACTGGTACTTTTAAACGCCTATAAGGCACAGCATAATTTCTCAGTAGTCAATAAGACAAACTACTTGATCCCTTTTCTCACACTGCTTCTATTAGTGGGATTAGGTTTCTCGAGCCTGATGACGCCTTTAGGTTCTTCGCTAGCTTATCGACTACCTATCGTTGTCATCACACTTTGGAAGCTAATAGAACAGTGGAAATACCACAAGCCGAAGTTTCAAAGGCTGCGCTCGAATTGCAAGAAAATCCTGAGTTATAGTATGCGTTCGGCTGGTATAAATATGTTCAGTCAAGTTGCTGTAAGGATAGACCAGGCAATGGTCGTCACTTTACTATCGCCGTCAGCAATGGGAATCTATGTTGTGGCGTTGAGCTTATCTCGTATGGTGGCCCCCTTTAACCGTTCTATTCTGTCTGTTTTGTTTCCCAAAATAGCTGCTCGACCTCCTAGAGAAGTCATTGCGCTGACAGCGAGAGCGGCGCGAATTAGCAGCTTTCTAACAACCGTAACGGTGGCAACAGCGATGGTAATTGCACCTTTTGCTTTGACTCGGCTGTACGGGTCTGAGTTCGCTGAAGGAGTATATGCTTTCCGCATCTTAGCGATGCGCATGATTCTAGAAGGCACCACAATGATTTTGGCGCAAGCATTTATGGCTTTAGACAGACCCGGTATCGTCACTGTTTTACAGGGAATTGGGCTGGGACTAACTGTTCCTCTCATGCTGATTCTTATTCCCTGGCTTGGTATGACTGGTGCTAGCTACGCCTTACTAATCTCAACGGCTATCCGCTTAGGGTTTATTATGCTTTGTTTTCCAGTGCTGCTGAAGTCTCCTGTGCCGAACATTTTTCTGAAGCTTGAAGATATCTCTTTTGTTCGACGTACGATTACGGCAAAAGCAGCGGCTGGATGATGAATGGTTGCTTGATAGTTTCTAATCTTATTCCCCTGCTTTCTAAGTTTGTTTAAACTGAAATTTAGCTATGTATACTGATATTAAAACTCCACCAGCGGCTGAAAATTGCATAGGACAAGAGTCTAATACTCCTCGCTTGTTACAAGAGTACCAATATCCATTCAACGTAGACTATGGCGTTGTTTTGGGATGTCCGCGGTCGGGTACTACTTTTTTAATTGAAGCTTTGCGAGCTATGGAGCACTCTGAGTGTGTGTCCGGGCAACTATATCCGCTAGCACTTCCTCATTTGGTAAGTCAGAATGTGTCTATAGAGATCTATCAAACACTGTCGAATAGCTTTGAATTTTCTATTCAAGACTATCTAACGTTTAACGCTATGGCTCGCCTACCTTGTTTGCAAAGATGGATACGCGGTACGATGAGTTTTGCAGAGCTTTTACAAGGGTTGAAAGGCAAGCGGAAGATTGAGCGCTTCATATATAAAGAGCCTTTCCTTGGATTTTCACCAGAGCTGATCTATAACGCTCTACCGCAGGGAAAGATTGTTCATATTTATAGGGATGGCAGGGACTGCGCAGATTCTTTGATACGTAAGTATCAGGTTTTGACAGATGAAAAGCTGATGACATTACGTACGGCAGAGATACCGATTGGGAGAAAAGTAGATCACCGCTATGTTCCTTGGTGGGTTGAGGTTGGATTAGAAGCAGATTTCCTGGCGGCTTCTCCGTTTGTGCGATCTGTTTGGCTGTGGAAGGAAGTGGTTAAGCGCTGTCATGATTTCTTCTCTCGACCTGAGGTGAGAGCCAGTGGACGAGTTCTTTTAGTGCGCTACGAAGACTTGGTGCGATCGCCAGAAGAGTGGGGCTCGCGAATCGTAGAACACTTTGGAGGTTCGATGAATAGTCGACTAAAGAAGCAGTTCTCTCAAGCGAAAGAAAGCTCCGTTGGTGTTTACCAGCGACTGGAAACTAAAGAGATTGAGAAGGCTAATGCGATCGCTCAATCTGAGCTGAAACTGTACGGCTATTTGTAAATGATCAAACCTGTCACCCTATCTCTTTATTCGGTTTTTAATTGAACAGCCGATCTTTTACGCTTGTTCGACATGACAGATAGAAGACTATTTTGCTAAGAGACGACTTCATATGACAATGCCCAATATTTTGATTGTGGGTGCTGTGAAGGCTAGAACAACCTGGCTAGTCCACCACATGCGGCATCCTCCTCAGATCTACTTCAGCTCTCGTAAGGAGCCTAGTTTTTTTTTGCATTTGAGAAAGGAGAAACGCTGAACTTTTGCGGACCAAACGACTACCTTAATCCTCATCATGCTAATGGTAACAATCCGGTAATAAATAACACTTCCGTAACTACACTAGACGCTTATCAAAAGCTGTTTGATGGTATCACCGACGAAACTGCCATTGGAGAGGCCTCAACAATCTATCTGTACAGTTCGCAGGCACCAGCTCGTATCAAAAAACATATTTCAGATGCCAAGATTATTATTCTGAGAGACCCTATTAAAAGAGCATATTCTAGCTATCTTCATTTGGTTAGAGATGGTTATGAAACTCTGAGCTTTAAAGAGGGATTGCGGACTGAAGAATCACGTATATAAAACAATTGGTCTCGTCTTTGGCACTACACCAGCAGCGGTTTCTATTACGAACAAGTGTCTAGATATTGCGAAGCCTTCAGACCCTCTCAAGTAAAAGTTCATACGAATGAAGAGTTACAAACGAAACCTGGAGAAGTCTTGCTTGATATATACAAATTTATAAACGTCCAAGACGGATTTCTCCCGAACTTTCAGACTAAGCTGAACCAACCGGGCATTCCTAAAAACAAGCTCGTCCACTGGCTTCTTACAAAAGATAATCCTTTGAAGAAAGGTGCAAAAGCTCTTACGCTAAGTTCTATGAAAAAGACCTATGCCACACTGAAGAAAAGCAATTTGGCTTCGAAGCCGAGCATACAGCCCCAAACGGTAGAAAAATTATCAAAGCGCTTTGAAAAAGACCTAATACTACCTCAGGATTTGTTGAAGAAAGATCTCAGTAGCTGGTCTAGGAAAGATACTTGTATGAAGCTGATAGAGCAGTAGTCCTCAGCCATTCGTTGAAACCTCAATAAATCATACAAAGTCTACACAATATGATTCGAGCGTTATTCATTGTATCTCTTCTTTAATCGAGAATATTAGTTAAACGAGTCAGTTGAATGTCAAATCGGAATTTATTTATTATGGACCAAAATTCGTCACCTAGATTTACAGAAGCTACTACTTCCGCTGGAATCACATATGCAGGTAGAACTTTTAGGTTCTGCTTGGGGAGACTTTAATAGTGATGGGCTTCCCGATTTATGGGTCAACAATCACGATCAGCACCCCGGTGTTTTCTACCTGAATCAGGGAGATGGAACATTCTCAGACGCAACATCAGAAGTGTTTCTTCCAGAGGATTTGAGAAACGATCCTCACGGTGCTATATGGATCGACTTCGATAATGATGGCGATTCAGATCTTTTTCAAGCCGTAAATGGTGTTCGAGGTAGTAACAATGAACCGAATCAACTCTTTATTAACGAAAATGGTGTGTTAAGAGATAATGCCATTTCATTAGGAATAGCAGGTGAAGACGAGTTATGGAAAGCTAATGGTGTCGCCGCGCTTGATTATGATAATGATGGGTTGTTAGATTTATTTATTGGTGGACATAAAACTAGATCCGTGGAGAGAGGCGCAGGTTTGTTCCGTCAAACTGAAAACGGTTTTGAGGAAGTTACAAGCCAAGTTTTTCCTGACTCATCCATTCTAAATGATATCAAATTAGCTACCCTAAGTGATATATCTAGCAGTGGTACGCCGGATCTATTAATTAGCAAAGGTATTGCTAAAGGTGGTCTGCACGTATTCGACACATCTTCTGACGGTTTTCGAGAACTAACAGATGAGTTGTTCTCAAATCGCTCACAGCTTACTAACTTTGACGACTTCGCCACCGCAGATTTTGATGGGGATCTTCAGCAAGATTTGTATATTACGAGGGACGGTTTAATTTTCAATACAATTATTCAAGATACTCCTAACTTTCTAAGAGGAAATTTCACAAGAGGACAAGAAAGAACTGTTAGAATCAAGACAGAAGGCTCAATTACGTTCCATTTTCCTCAGAGTTACACAATCGACGATGGTGGAAGTCATTTGCAAACCATTTTTCTAGATGAGATTTTTATTGGAGAGAAAGGATATCACCCCGACGAATCTTCTTATGTAAATGCATTTGATCACCCTGAGACAGCAGAGCTCTTTTCGACTGAAAATCATTTAGAAGTCGATAGTCTCTCTTTTACCCTGACGCCTGAGAACATTGATAACATTGGTCTAATTGAGCATTCCAGCGACCAGCGAGGTGTCTTTATTGGATATGAGCCAGATACACAGGAATGGCTGCTTTCTTGGACAGGTGTAGGCGTCAACCCTCAAAGGCAGAGTGAGTTAGCCTTCTATGTTCAGACAGAGCAAGAGGTTTTGACCCTCGAAGGCGAAAATTTTGATATTGATAAGTCACCACTTCCAGATAGGATTTTTCTTAACCAAGGGGACTCATTGTCTGAGCAATCTAATAGCGCGGGAATCAATGTCACGCAGTTTCCCGGTAGCAGCGTTACGACTGGTGACTTCGATAATGATATGGATCTTGATTTGTATGTGGTGTCAGGCGGTGGCATTTCAAATCCCCCGAATGTTCTATATGACAACAAAGGGGACGGCTTTTTTGAACTTGTTCAAGAAGCTGGTGGTGCTACTGGTTCGGCTTTGGGAGTTGGCGAATCTGTTACGATTGCAGATTACAATCTCGATGGTTTCCTAGATTTCTTTGTTACTAATGGAACTCGTCCTGCTGAACATAGCCTTAATGGACCGCATCAGCTGTTTCAAGGTATTGACAATGGTAATCATTGGCTACAAATTGACTTAGAAGGAGTTGTGTCTAACCGAGATGCAATCGGTGCTAAAGTTTTCGTGACGGCTGGCGGAATCACACAAGTGCTAGAGCAGTCTGGTGGTGTTCATAAGTGGTCTCAAGACTTTAAACGTTTGCACTTCGGTCTGGGTAGTAATACAAATGTTGAAGAGATTGAGATTCACTGGCCCAGTGGTAGTATTCAACGTATTGAGAATGTTCAGGCTGATCAAATAATTCATGTGCTTGAAGATGACAGTTCTAGCGTACCGACTCAATGGTTTGAAGATGCAACTGATGCATCGTTAATTTCCTCCTTTGAAGGGAGCGAAGGGCGTACCTATGGTTCCGCTTGGGGTGATGCCAATAGTGATGACTTACCTGACCTGTGGGTGAACAATCACGATAACAACACTGGCATTCTCTACATAAACAACGGTAACAGCACCTTCTCTGACGGCACGTTCGACTTCTTTCAAAGTCAAGAACTTACTGGAGATTTTCATGGCGCAGCTTGGGCTGACTTCGATAACGATGGCGATCAGGACCTTTTACAACTTGCAGGAAATTCAGGTGAGTCAGTAGAAAATTTTTCCAATAGTCTTTTTGTCAATGACAACGGTCAGCTCACTGATCAAGCAAATGCATTCGGAATTCAATATCATCTGTCGAAGGGACAAACCCCAATATGGCTAGACATTGACAATGACGGACTACTTGACTTCGTCATGACTGCCAATGCAAGACCCGACCAGCAAAGTCCACCTACTGTGTTTCGGCAAACAGCTAACGGATTCGAAAACATCGGAAAGCTTATCGGGTTTGATGTTCAGAGTAGTCAGTTTGGGACCCTATCAGATGTTTCTGGTGATGGTACTTTAGACTTAATTATCGACGGTGCTTCTAACACCTCCATATACAACATATTGTCTTTTCCAGCTAGCAACACGTCAGAATTGCTGCTGTCCGGGCATCTATTACCTGGGGAAGATATTGTTGTCGGCGACTTTAATGGGGATCTTCATCCGGATGCTTATATTACTCGTGACGGTAGCGGGCTACAAGGCGTAAGCCAAACAGATGACGGAAGGATAAATCTAGTCGTATCGGCTAAAGGTACTCAAAAGGGTATTACCTTTCAATCGTCAGGAGAAATCACTATAGACCTTCGACCTTTAACGTTTGCAACCAATGATATCTTCATAGGCTCTAGCGGCATTAGTCCTGAAGCAGAAACATTTACACTTTCTCCAGACGATACTAATTTTCATGGTATACCGACATATACATCAGGGGTTGATGCTGGTGTATATATCGGATACGATGCCGCTACTTCTGAGTGGCAGATTTTTGTCTCTAACCCTCCGTCTCAGTCGACAACGCTATCTGTAATTATTGACTCATCTGAATCCATAGCAAACCTACAAGCAACTGGTTTTAATCAGGAACCTCAGATTCGACCAGATCAATTCTTTATAGGCTCTGCTGAAGGCTTTATTGAATCGACAGCCGAATCTGGATTAGATGCATCTCTGATTGGTGGAAAAAGTGTAGTTACCGCTGATTTCGATAACGATATGGATCTAGATCTGTATGTGTTATCTAGAAATGCTGTATCTAATTCTCCCAATATCCTGTATGAGAATTTGGGCGATGGAACGTTTTCTTTGGTGGAAGATGCAGGTGGAGCACCAGGCTCTACGTTAGGTGTTGGCGATTCAGTAACAGCAGCAGATTATGATCTTGACGGCTTTATAGATCTGTTCGTTACAAACGGAGCCTCACCACCTGTCCAACCCAGTTTAGATGGTCCGCATCAACTGTTTAGAAATATTGGTAATGGCAACCACTGGCTGCAGATTGATTTAGAAGGCGTAATCTCCAACCGCGATGGAATTGGGGCCAGTGTTTACATAAAGGCTGGAGGTGTCACTCAGCTGCGAGAACAGTCGAATGGGATTCATCGATTTTCGCAAAACTCTAAGCGATTACATTTTGGCCTAGCAGACAATGAGACGATAGACGAGATTGAGATTCATTGGCCTAGCGGGATTGTACAACGACTTACCGATATAGACGTCCATCAAGCGATCTGATTGAAGAAGGTGATGAAAATATTGCCTCGGGCAAAGAGCTGCTGATAGGTTTGTCTGGAACAGCTGCTAATGGACTTATCTAGGCCAGGGTGGTAACGACTCTCTCGAAGGGCGCGGTGGTGACGACCTTCTTCGGGGAAACGAGGGTAATCTATACGCTCCTGGGCCAATTCGGCGATGATATTCTACAAGGAGGAGCTGGAAACGATTGGTTTATTGGTGGGCAAGGACTTGACCGACTTACTGGAGGTAGTGGCCAAGATACCTTTGTCTTCCAAGACCCAACAGAAGCAGGCGATGTCATTACAGATTTTGCCTCTGGTGAGGATATTCTGCAGATTAAAGCTGTTGGTATATTTGGCGCAGGGTTACGAGAGAGGAAGCCTTGCCAGAAAGTCCGTCTTCGTTTTAGGCAGTGAGGCTCAGAGTTCGTGATTGCTCCCTTATGATGCAGCTCACCGGACAGCTTTTCAATGCTGATGGTAGTGAGAGTAGCGAAAAAAGTATTACTAGCAACGTTTAATAACTTGCCAAATCTGACAGCTCAAGACATTCAAATTCTTGGCAACGCCCCTAATACGAATCCTGTTGTAGGCGCAGACACTGCAACAACCCAAAGAGATACCGCTATTAATATTGACGTGTTGAAAGTATGATTTTCTTGTATGCACCTATCCTCTCATCGCTAAGCATCACTAGTTATCAGTAACGGCAGCGTTGCGATTAACGATCAAGGTACATCCGAAGATTTAACAGACGACTGGTCTGTTTACACACCTAATTCTGGATTTACTGGAGAAGACCAGTTCAGCTATTCGAGTTGATGATGGTCAGGTGGAATAGCCACTGGCACTGTAGAGGTGTCGGTTAGCTCATCTTTATCATCATCTCCACTCTTTCAAGAAGGTCATCCTCTGGGATTATTGAGTCTGGACAAAGCTGGGGGGTCTTCTGGGGAGATTTTGATTTTGATGGTTTTGCAGTATATCTGGTTACCACTTTGATGCAGGCACGCTCTACCACAACCAAGGAGACGGCACATTTACCGAAAGTGACCGGACGCCTTCTTAGAACAACTGGTCGAAGATATACGACCAGGAGTCCGGCCACTTTGATAATGACGGTGACCGTAAAGACCTACTGCAAACGGTCGGTGCGCAAGCGGAAGAGGCAGCGGGCTGATTTTAGCCGGTTCGTCAATGACAGGATGGACGGCTAAATCGATCGAGGCGAAGCCTCAGGCGTACATATTATCGACTGGGGATGAGGACGCAGTGCGCTGTGGATGGATATTGATAATAATGGGCTGCTAGATATTGTCACAGCGGTTCGCACACGTCCAAATTACGGGCCCCATCTGACGATTTTTCTACAGGTACAAGCGACGGCTTTCAAGCACGCCGAACGGATTAGGCTCTTCCTCGCAAAATCGGCAAAGTGAGCCCTACGCGATGTCTCGAATATTTCGAGAGACAGATGGCTCGCCAGAGCTAATTTATAAGCATGGCAAGTCCTCCCTTTGCAATCTATGATTGGAAACTGTACCGCTAACAGATAAAATTGAACTAACTATCGTGGTTCTTACCAAATAGTGCCTATGGCATGAATTCGGAGATATTGCTATTAGACTTCTATGGAGATTGTGCCTCCGATATCTACTTCGGTCAGAACGGTATAGTCCTTATGCTGGACATAATACTTGTACACCATCGTCAAAATGGCAGTGGTCAGTAGAGTAAACGAGTCCATCGAGAAAGGTATTTCCTTCAAGACATCTGGGAGATATCCGCTTTACGCTAGGACCTCAGCCTTTTGGTAGGCAGCGTATGTTTATTGGTGCTAGTGGAACGAATCCTAACAGCGGAACAGCATTCACGCTCTCTTCAGATGATTCGGCTGTAGTAGGGATTTATCTTATAGACATGGTATATACAGGCGTATTCATCGGATTTGATAATGCCTCTGAGGAGTGGGAAGTCATCGTCTTGGGTCCAACGGCTGGCATATTTGCAGCCCATATTGATCTGATATAGACTATCTCAGGAGTTCTTGAATTCATTCAACCTCGGAACAAATATACAGGCTAGACCCGATATACTTTTGCGCAATGCTGAAGATGAGTTTGAAGATATTAGTACGTTGTCTGAGTCTCAATCAGGTTAACCAGCAACAGCGTAGTGGCTGGCGATTTTGATAGTGATATGGATGTTGATGTTGATGTCTTCGTTCCGGGCCTTCGACGAACCTACCAAATCTCTACTACGAGAATCAAGGCGATGGAAACTTCGTTGCCGTAGAGAACGGCAATGGCGTAGAGGTAGAGTTAGGTGTGGGCGACGCCGCTGCTGCTGCCGACTACGATAACGATGGCTTCTTAAGATTCAAATGATGATGAATGGAAAGCGGGTTCCGCCCGGCGGAGAGGACAGCCCAGCAGACATCGGTTCCGTCGAGCTATTCAAACGAAGGCAAACAGCAACAACTGGCTACAAATTTATCAGAAGGAACGGTGTTGAATAGAATACGGGTTGGGCGCTCAGGAGATGATGATGCAGGTGGCGTTACTCAACTAAAGAGACAAACTGGTGCGCAGACAACCGCGCACAAGATTTTCAGCCGTCTGCACTTTGGCCTAGCTGATAATGAAATCATAGAGAAAGTCGAAATCCGCTGGAGCAGTGGACTGATCCTAGTAAGTCACTTCTTTAGCAGCCAACCTGAAGTGATCAACATTGTGGAAGGTGGCATTCAGGGTACGGATGCTAACGAATGCTGAGCCTAACCGCCGACGCAGAGACTATCTCTGGATTAGGTGGCAAAGATAAAATTGTTGCTGGTGGTGGCAACGACTATCTCATAGGTGGAGACGGAAATGATTTCTTGGTAGGCAACAGTGGGATGGATCCTGATAATAAAGGCGGTCTAGGAAATGATTTGTTAATTGGCGGTCAGGGCGATGATATTCTGACTGGTGATGCTGGCAGAGATACTTTCCTGATTCAATCACCGACAGAAGCGTGAAGACTATCACTGATTTTGCTTCTGCTGATGTTATTGAAGTGAAACAGTTCAAGCTTTAGCTGGATTGACCAAAAGGTGTACTCGCCGACTCAGTTTGAGCTGGGCATAGGCTAATAAACCAGTTCGACACTCGGTTCATATACGATCAGTCTGCTGTAAGTTGTTGTTCATGTGAACGGCAGTGCCAGCGGTGGACAAATATTAATCGCTACTCTTTAGCAATCAATCTACACTGACAAATACCGATATTGTTGTCATCTAAATCCTTGCTAAGCTCAGCTTTAGCTTTTAGCTGAGCTTAGCAATCGATAGTTTTACTTTGGTTAAAGTCTCCTATCCTAAAACCTTATGAAGTTCGCCTAAAAATGTTAAAAATTGGATTTTTGTCACAGGAATACCTCGTAGCGGCAGTACCTTTGTAGGCAATGTCTTGAGTTTCCCACTTCAGGTTGACTATATCCATGAGCCATTCAATCCACAATGTGGTCTCCCTGGCGCTTCCAGCTGGCACATCGCTATATCGAGCAACGCCCGATACTCCCTAATGGAACCCAAGTGAGCTGATAAGGCTGGTTTTTGATTATGATTTCAAGCTTCGGACCCATTTCCACAAATGCTGCTCATCAAAAGCTGTTAGTCGTGTTGTTGGCAGCAGAGGACCTTCTTGATGTACGAATCGGGCCCGTCTGAAATCGATTTCATCAAGCGGAATCATCAAAGATCCAATAGGAACTGATGGCAGAGTATCTGTACGTTGCACATGGCGTAAAACCATTGATTGTGATTAAGACTGCATTTTTATATTGCTAGCTTAAGACGGGTACGGGCACCCAAAGCTAGCCGTTTTGAACTATTTAAAAAGCGCTGATAAGAAAGATCATTTTGGATACTTAGCTACTTCCTCTATCGCAGATGGGAGACGCCTTTAGAAGAAGCAGCAGCATTTGGAGAGTTATCTACAAAGTTTTGGAGTAAACAAATCTCTGATCTACCCCGGATGGTGGTATAACTCATGAAGCTTTGAGTGAGTTCTCTTATCTCTACTTTTCGCTCTTTGTATCATGAGTTCGAACTTCCTTGGTCTGAGAAAATTGATGTAAATACTTAGCTTACAAGTACCAAAAAAGGTGGGGAAGCAAAGGGCGGAAGAGTTCAAGATTTTAGCCGCAACAGCTCAGATATATTTAAGTTACGGCGAGACTTCTTTGCATGAGAAGAACGACAGAAGGTATTTGATATTACGCAAGACGTTGCCTTACGCTTCTATGATGCAGATACTTTCGATATCTGAGCACTCTGCATAATAGTGAGAGCCTCTGCCATAGACTCTGGCAAGCTAGTTAACTAGCCCCCGACATATACCTGTACAATTAACTATCATGATTGTTACGCCTAGAAGAAATACAGTACCAAACCCTCAAGAAATATCGAAAAGCAATAACGTTAGGGATCTATGCTGAAAACAGTTGTCCAAGAAGCTATCAAGACGAAACGATAAGGACAAAAATGACTCTTATAACAAAGAGTGGATTGTCGAGAATTATAACTATCGGTTTTTATACTGCCCTATTCATAAAGTAGCTTCTACTAGTATGGCTCAAGCTATCCTACTTTTGAGCGACTCCATCATAAAAGAATTTTTGATGAGAGGAAGTGACGCGTTGCTAGGACATATGTGTCAACTCATTATCAGCTCTCAAATTACTCTAGGCAGCAGGCTGAAAGTTTTATAAATGATAAAGATTATTTTAAGTTCGCGTTTGTGCGGAATCCTTGGAGCCGATTAGTCTCAGCATATTTAGACAAGTTTGTTACCAACAGAGCTATCTCTATAAAAACGACTAAGACGTTTGAAAGTTCTACATATTCTAAGCTGGGTGAACCGATAAACCATCAAAAATCAATTACGTTTCGACAGTTTTTATATTGTCTTACTGAGGCGGAGCCTTCTAAAATGAATCCTCACTGGAAACCTCAGCATTTGTTCTTGAGCGATGTAGAATTTGACTTCGTTGGAAAGATGGAAAGTCTCGCAGACGATTTTGAAACTATTATCAGCAGACTAGGTATCTCATCAGACTTTGAGCTGCCATACTCTAAAACGAGAAAAGCTAAGTATAAACAGATTAGCGATCACATACCGACAGAATCATATGCTGACTACTACCCTAAAGAAATCAAAAGCTTGGGTAGCTACCCTCATTATCGACTATTTTATTCGAAGGAGCTAATTGAGTGGGTACACCAGAAGTACAAAAAAGACATCGAATACTTTCAGTACGAGTTTTAGAATCTGTACCCTGCGGACTCAGCAAATACGAACAATTACTGAAAAACAAAGCTAATCCGCTTTCACGAAGCAAAAACAGCTATGACACTTCCAAATTTTTTGATCATCGGCGCTGCAAAAGCTGGAACAAGCTCTTTGTATTATTACTTAAAGCAGCATCCTCATGTGTTTATGAGTGCTATTAAAGAGCCTAAATTCTTCGCACTCGAAGGTGAGCCTCTAGATTACAAAGGTCCAGATCGGGGCATCAATATAAACTCTGTAAACAGCCTCTCTGAGTATCAGCAGCTATTTGAAGGCGTTACAGATGAGATAGCGATTGGAGAGGCATCTCCGATGTATCTCACTAGCCCCAAAGCGCCTGAAAACATTAAGCGCTACATTCCTGACGCGAAGATAATTGCCATTCTCAGGAATCCAGTAGATAGAGCATTCTCTAGCTATACTCATTTGATCAGAGAAGATTTGGAGACTCTGTCATTCGAGAAAGCGGTTGAGGCTGAGCCTAGAAGAATCGCTGACAAATGGTCCCATCTTTTCTACTACACCCAAAACGGTTACTATGCCGCTCAGATGAAAAACTATTTTAGCAATCATAATCCTGAAAACATGAAGATCTACTTGTATGAGGATTTAATCAAAGATACTCCTAAGCTTGTCAACGAGCTTTATGGTTTTCTTGGTTTAGACCAAAGCTTTAGTCCTGACCTCTCCAAACGCAATGTCTCGGGTATGCCTAAGTCCAGAGCTTTGCATAACTTATTTAGAAAAGATAACTTGCTAAAAGATAGTTTAAAGATTTTACCCTAAAGACGCGCGTCGCCAGCTAGCCGAAAGCGTTTTGCGTAAGAATTTAGGTGCAAAACCAACAATTGAAACCGGAATGAGACATCAACTGACAACCCTTTATAAGAACGATATTCTAGCTCTGCAAGATCTCTTGCATCGCGACTTGTCAGGTTGGCTAGCTACGCCTTCTTGATCAGCTTTCTACATCGAGCCTAAGTAGTAGACGTTCAGACAAAGAGCTAGGAACCGTCATGCGCATTTGCATAGTTACGCACAAGTTACAAAAAGGTGATGGACAAGGCCGAGTTAACTACGAAATTGCCTGGGAAGCGCTGCGCAAAGGGCACGAGGTGATTTTAGTTGCAAGCTACGTGGATGATGCACTGGCAAATCATTCAAATATAGAGGTTGTCTGTATAAGCGTGGCCTCCTGGCCCACAGAGCTACTCAAGAATATTGTTTTTTCGATGGCAAGTGCTTGCTGGCTAAATCAAAATCGATTATCGTTTGACATTTTGCTGGTCAATGGTGCGATTACTCAAGCTCGCGCTGACTTTAACGCTGTTCATTTTGTTCACAGCTCTTGGCTAAATTCACCTGTTCACGCTTCCAAAGGAAAACAAAACCTTTATGGCCTGTATCAGTGGCTATACACAAGGCTCAACGTTGCTTTTGAGAAGAAGGCATTTCGACAGTCAGACTGCATGATTGCAGTCTCAGAACAGGTTTCTAGGGAGCTAGAACTTATCGGAATTTCCCCACAGTCTATTAAAACAATTGTGAATGGCGTAGACCTAGCAGAATTTTCGCCCGGAAGCGTTGATCGACGGTCATTAGGGTTGCCAAACAGTGTACCTTTAGCATTGTTTGTTGGCGATATTCGTACGCCCCGGAAGAACCTAGATACAGTACTCTCAGCGCTCGTAGAAGTTCCCGATCTGGCGCTTGCCATTGTTGGTAGCACAGACAATAGTCCATACCCTCAAATGGCAGAGGACTTGGGCGTAGCGCACCGCACTCACTTTTTGGGCTATCGAAAAGATATGCCTGCGTTGATGCGCGCGGCGGATTTCTTTGTTTTTCCATCTCGCTACGATCCCTTCGGACTAGCGCTCTTGGAGGCGATGGCAACAGGTTTAGCTGTTGTAACAGCTAAATCTGCTGGCGCATCATCCCTGGTAACACCAGAGGTTGGTTTTGTCTTGGAGCAGGCCAACGACAAGGTAGCCCTAGCCAATGCGATGATCGCGCTGACGGCTGACGGTAACCTCCGTCAGCTCATGGGAAATAGGGCGAGAAAAGTGGCTGAGGCGCTGAGTTGGCAGTCTATGGCACAAGGCTATATTCGTCTTTTTGAAGATTTCTCCGCTGTAAAAAGTGGATGAGGCGTACTACTTCTACAAACGCATCTTTTTCTTCAATTTTGATTGTAAGAATACCTTTCTAAATCCAATTTCAAAGTAAGCCTATGAAGATTTCTAGCATTGTTCCTTCGTACAAGCGTCCTGACGATCTCAAGCGATGCCTCTTAGCATTTGATCGTCAAACTCGTTTGCCAGACGAACTCATTGTCGTTGTCAGAGACACGGACGACACAACGCGCTCACTGTTGGACGATGTATTGCTAGAGCGAATTCAACTAACAGTTGCTCTGGTTGTCGAATCAGGTGTTATTGCGGCTATGAATAGAGGGATAGAGGTCTCTTCTGGTGAAATTATCACTTTTACAGACGATGATGCGGAACCTTATCCAGACTGGCTTGAGACTATAGAGTCTCACTATCTAGAAGATGATAAGGTCGGTGCAGTAGGAGGAAAAGATCAAGTCTATGTAGGCGGAAAGCCGCTAGAAGGTACAGTCGCAGACGTTGGTCGTGTGAGCTGGTTCGGCAGGGCGACTGGTAACCACCATCTGGGTACAGGCGCTGCTAGGGAGGTAGATGTGTTGAAGGGTGTCAACATGAGCTTTCGCAAAAGCGCAATGAAAGAGCCTCGTTTTGATAAACGTCTGAGAGGTTCTGGTGCTCAAGTACATTTTGAGATGGCAGCTACACTGCCTATGCGAAAGTCGGGATGGAAGATCATCTACAATCCACAGCTTCTAGTCAACCACTATCCTGCTCAGCGATTTGATGAGGACCAGCGAAATCAATTTGATCAGATCGCATGGGTAAACGAGGTTCACAACGAGACGGTTGCACTCCTAGAGTATTTGAATCCGGCTAGCGCAGCAGCATATCATATTTGGTCTACGTTGGTAGGAACTCGTCGCTCTCTGGGCATTGTCCAGTTTTTGCGTTTGTTTCCTAATGAAGGAAAACTAGCCTGCTTGAAATACATAGCATCTACTAAGGGTAGACGGCTAGGACAAAGGATGATTCAGAAAACCTCATGCAGTCTCAGTCTAGATTAAACGACCATAACTCTTCGAGGTTGTAACGCTATCAGTTCTTTATAAACGTTTCAAAGCGTTAATCTTAGTGGAGGGCCATTGTATCAATTATAAGAATCGCGATCACGCTAAAGGCAGTAGGCTTGAACTGCTCATTTTTCTCGGGCTAAATGGTCTGCTTTTGCTAATTGGAGCGGGTGGCTTCCTCAACTACTTGTTTCCAGTGTCGGCTTTCTTCCTAGCCATCAGATTTTATTATCGGTATCCTATCCAGTATTTTTCACTGGTTTGGTGGATGTGGTTTTTGTCACCATTGGTAAGAAGGCTAGTTGATTTTCAGGATGCCTACAGAGAGCCCAGTCCTGTGCTCTTGGCTCCAGCTCTAGTGACGTTAGTTTCAGCGCTAACACTGCTAGGAAAATTTCCAAAGCGAGGGACTGATGAAATTTACATGTATGCAATCGCGATTGCTGGAATCTCCTATGGCATGTGCGTGGGCATTATCAACTATCCTATTGTTGCTGTCGGTGTCAAAAGCCTAAAGTGGCTTTTACCTGTCATCTTTGGGTACCACATTTACTTTAACTGGGATAGATATCCAGCCTTTAAGGAAGCTTTAGACGCTACCTTTACATGGGGAATTGCTGTAATGGGAAGCTACGGTATCTATCAGTATCTAGTCGCCCCAGAATGGGATGGAAAGTGGCTTGTTAACTCGGGAATGCTGGGATTTCAAGGTCTTCCTGAACCATTTGGCATACGAGTTTGGTCAACGATGGATTCTGGAGAGCCCTTCGCTGCGGTAATGGCTGGCGGGCTAGTATTCCTTCTAAGTAAAAGTAGAAGATCATCTGTAATTGCTGCTATTCCTGGATACTTATCTTTCCTACTTGCTACAGTCAGAACTGCTTGGGTGGGATGGACGGCTGGTTTACTAGTTTTATTACTCTCCCTAAAACCAAAGCAACAACTCCGACTGATTGTTGCAATGATAGTCCTACTGGCGCTGCTTGTTCCGCTATCTCAGACTAGCCCATTTGCGGAGGTGATTAGCTCTCGATTCGACACATTCAGCGACTTAGGTTCTGATGGCAGCTTAGCTGCTAGGCAAGGGGCCTATGAGAACCTTCTAGGCAATGCTCTTACTAGCCTTTTTGGTAACGGAATTGGAGATACCACTTACGATAGTGCGATATTAGCATCTCTATTTAACTTGGGATGGTTGGGAACCCTTTTATACGCCAGCGGACTGTCTCTGTTGGTAATGAAACTATTCAATAGCAAGTATGCCGCCCAAGAGCCTTTAATCGATGTCTCAAAAGCAGTTGTCACAACCGCGCTTGTACGACTTCCTTTGAATGTTTCGATGTTAGAGGCTAGTGGGATTCTGTTGTGGGGCTTTTTAAGCCTTGGACTTGCCGCTGCGAGATATAAGCAAGCAACAGAAGCGTCTTCGAGATGCAAGCAAGCGTCAACAGTATCTCCAAGATAGAATTCCTCCTTTAACTAATCTACCGTTTTACGATACGCCTGTAACACAGTACACAACCAGAAAAACTAGATCAACGCTATTCTTATGATGCCAAATTTTTTAATTATTGGAGCTGCTAAGTCGGGAACAACTTCACTGTATGAGTATATCAAGCAGCACCCATCTGTTTTCCTGACAGAATTGAAGGAACCTCGTTTTTTTGCTTTAGAAGACCAAGTGCTTGACTATAAAGGTCCTGCTCGAAATATCAACCACCGATCGGTGACTCGGTTATCTGACTACCATGCTCTATTTAATACAGTAGCTGACGAAACGGCTGTGGGAGAAGCTTCGACCATTTATCTCTACGACCAAAAAACTTCCTCAAACATCAAAAGGCATATCCCAAACTGCAAACTAATCTGTATCTTGAGAAATCCGGTAGATAGGGCTTTCTCAAGCTACTCACATTTAGTGAGAGACGGCTACGAGACTTTGAGTTTTGAAGAGGGGCTTGCTCAGGAGAAAGTTCGCATAGAAGAGAACTGGCCGCATCTATGGCACTATGCAAAGGGAGGTTTTTACTATGAACAAGTAAAGCGATATGTTGATGACTTTGAAGCTGGACAAGTGAAGATTTATCTTTACGAGGATTTACTTCATCGGCCGCAGTGGCTAATCAATGATGTTTTTCAGTTCCTGAGGATAGACACCTCTTTTCAACCAGATACTTCTAGGAAAAGTAATATTTCTGGTTCACCTAAGAGAAAATTCGTTTCTCAGATGCTCGCAACAGACAACTGGGCAAAGACGATTTCTCGACTCTTACTTCCTAAATCAACAAGAGCCAAGATATACAAGTTTGTGAAGCAGCAGAACTTGGGGAAGGCGGATTCTATAACAGTAGAAACCAGAGAGATGCTGACGCAGCTTTTTCGGAAAGACATCATTGCGCTTTCAGCATTAATTCAAAGAGATCTTAGCCATTGGCTGATGGTTGAGTAAACGAAAGATCAATAATGACTGTTAGACTTTTTAGACAAATCATCTTCAACACTATTGAAAAACAGAGAGGTTTTGAAAGAAATGCGAGTTCCCTTACATAAAGAAATAAGAAAAATAATTCTTATCGTCTGTGTTATATTACCCTTGCCAATAAAAATATTTATTTATAGAAATATCATAGGTTGGAACATAGGGGAAAACGTAAAGATTGGTTTTAGCTATATCGATAGCGATTACGTATTTCTAGGCAACAACGTAAAGATAGATCACTTCAATACTATTCGTCGATTCAAACATTTTGAGATGCAGGACAGCTCATTTATGTTGAGATTCAATCAACTCTCTGGTCCAAGAAAACGTTCATGGCCAGGAAAAACCGTCATAGGTAAAGACGTTAGAATCACAAGTCATCACTTCATTGATTCAGTTGGAGAAATTACTGTAGGAGACAGTACAACTATCGGCGGAAGAGAGACTCAATTTTGGAGTCATAGTTTAATACGTGAAGGGTCTAAGAAAAAAATTTCTCCACTCAACATTTCTATCGGGAAACAGGTTTACATTGGCTCTAGAGCAACTTTAGTGGGTTGTAGTGTGCCTGACTTCTCAGTCATTGGGGCTGGTAGTGTCGTCACTAAGCAATTCTCTGCTGAAAACCGTCAGGTCCTGATAGCTGGTAACCCCGCCATCGTCAAGAAACGCTACGAAGTACTTGAAAAACAACCTGTAGAAAGCAAACTATGAACTATTGTTTTGTTCAAAATCACACATCAGAACGCTATAAGTATTCAAACTACTGTACCTATGTATAAACATTTTAGCGTTCTTAATCGCTGTTTATTAGTCCTCAGTCAATACATACGCTCACCAGAACCATTGAGCGTCATTGTCAGTAATACTGAGCGTGAGAGGTTGGTAAAATTTGTGTAAATAGGATGTGCTCACAAAGGGTGCTTGTAATCGCTAATGTCTAATTGTCTTATTCTATTCTATCTTTGCTATGGACCTTCTTCAAATTGGTCTTGAATGGTTCCCTCAAAGGGGTGGTGGACTTGACAGGATGTTTTACGGTCTCAGTCAAAACTTCCATCTTGCTGATGTCAATACTCAAAGCTTAGTGACAGCATCAGAAAATATTGCAGACCACACCGTTCACCGATTTGCTTCTCCCGATAGCGCTTTGCTCTTACGTTGGTACGCTGAACGAACAGAAGTAACTAAGCTCAAACGAGACAATGACTTTGATTTAGTCGCGTCTCACTTCGCTCTAAACACTTTTCCAGTTCTAGATAAGATTGACGACATTCCTTTGGTTTTTCATTTTCATGGGCCATGGGCCTTGGAAAGTAGCGCAGAGCGAAAGCACGCTGGAATTATCTGGGCTAAGAAACAAATTGAGCTAGCTTCATATCGCGCTGCTGATGCCTTCATCGTACTTTCTAAGGCTTTTCAGTCTATCTTGCACCAGGAATATAGCATCCCTTTAGAACAGATTCATATTGTTCCAGGAGGCGTAGATATGAAACAGTTTTCTGTTACGCAGTCACCGTTTGAATCTAGAGCAGCGCTAGGATGGCCGCAGGATAGAAAGATCTTGCTTTCGGTTCGACGTTTGGCTAAGCGAATGGGGCTAGAGAATCTGATTAGATCGGTTTCAGACATTCGTCTACAACACCCAGATATTTTGTTGTGCATTGCAGGAAAGGGCTATCTACAATCTGATCTCGAGGTGCTGATTGACGAGCTTGATCTTAAGAATCACGTCAAGCTACTAGGGTTTGTACCGGATTCTCAGCTACCGACTGCTTATCGGGCTGCTAATCTGTCTGTTGTTCCTTCTGTGTCTCTAGAGGGATTTGGGCTCATTGTGATTGAATCACTTGCCTGTGGAACACCTGTTTTAGCCAGTCCTGTCGGTGGCATTCCAGAGATCCTTGCTCCCCTCTCTTCTGATCTTCTAATGGAAGGCTCCTCGCCATCGCAGATTGCGCACGGTATTCTTGAAGGGCTTTCTGGTGAGCGGTATCTACCCAGTGAGAAAGACTGCTGCAACTACGTCGAGAAAAACTATACTTGGCCGATTATCACCCAGCAGGTGAAGTCTGTTTACGAGAAAGTTCTTAAAACCTACTGAGCGCTATGAAAGTTTTATTCCTTGATCAGAGCGGAAAGTTGGGGGGCGCTGAGCTTTGTTTGCTCGATATTGCGAAAAGCTTGAGAGACAACTGCAAAGTTCTTTTGTTTTCGGGCGGTACGTTTGCCGATGCGCTCAAACAGGCTGAACTGCCGTTTGAAGTGTTGAGTGATCGCGCTATCAACTTTAGGAAAGAGAGTAGTCTTAGCGAAGCGATCGCCAATATCAAGCAAGTGATTCCCCTAATTTCAGCAGTAGCCAAAATGGCAAAGGACTACGATGTAGTTTACGCAAATACGCCGAAGGCCTTAGTCGTTGGTGCGTTAGCTAGCATTATCAGCCGAAAGAAGCTGGTTTATCACCTGCACGATATTTTATCGGCTGAACATTTCAGTCTGCTCAATCGTTCGGTTATGATCTCGCTATCTAAACTAGCCGATCTTGTGATTGCTAACTCGGAGGCATCTAAGAAAGCGTTTATTCAGGCAGGCGGTGAGCCAGATAAACTGGCGGTTGTGTACAACGGATTTGATACACAGAAGTACCTGTGTGATCGCCAAACGCGAATTCAGGCAAGACAAGACTTAAACATAGACTCTCAGTTTGTGGTCGGTCACTTCAGCCGGTTATCACCTTGGAAAGGACAGCATATCTTAATCGACGCGCTCTCTAACTGTCCTGATAACGTCGTTGCACTTCTGGTTGGAGACGCACTCTTTGGTGAAGATGATTATGTGGAAACGCTGCATCAGCAAGTGCGCGACCACGGTCTAGAATCGCGGGTCAAATTTGTTGGGTTTCGGCAAGACGTGCCTGAGCTGATGTCAGCTTGTGATCTTGTTACGCATACGTCTACAGCGCCAGAACCGTTTGGTCGAGTAATTGTTGAAGCCATGCTGTGCGATCGCCCTATTATCGCTGCTGCCGCCGGAGGCGCTGTGGAGCTAGTAGAGCATAGTGAGACAGGCTGGCTATTTTCAAATAGTGATAGTCAAGAGCTAGCGGCGCTAATCACACGCGCTTACGAGCATCCTGAAATTTGTCAGTCCATAGCGATTGATGCGAAGCGCACAGCTCAAGAAAGGTTTTCACTATCGGATACTAACAAACAACTTAAACGCTTACTGGCAACACTATAAAACGCGACCTAAAGATAGTAGTCAAGATCTCCAGCGATGAGAATTACTTAGGTACAACTGAAGGGTTCTTGAACGAAGGGCTTGGTCCTGAAAGTCAACGAACGTTTTTGGGATGGTTAAAAACTGGGTGACACTTTGGTGTGATCAACTCGTCTAAAACTGGGTCGTCATTTTGTCCTGCGATTGTTTTTAGCGGGCATTGCCCTCATTCTCGTGAGTCTAGCCCTCCCAATTGCCGTCAATCTCTTCTCCCACTACACGTAAAGAAATTCGGCACGGTGCAAAAATGGCCGTTTTCGAGTAACACTCTTGCGACAAATCAGGCCATCATGATGATGACCTGGCACCCTTTAGCGTTTCTGATTAGGCTTGTTGGAAGCGCTAAAATCTGACGAGGTCTAACCAATGTGGATGACTTTCACCTGTCATCAATTCGGTGGGACTCTTTCCTAACTTATCTCAACTTGAACGGTATCTATTCTGAGTTATAGCCAACGTTAGTAGAAGAGCAGTGGTGGAATAAGAAACGACAAGTTTGAGAACAACAGACTTTTCACTAGAGCATCCTAGTTATTGATGAGACCACTAATACAGCTCATTTCACAGGCCGCTTTCCGGGACAGTCTATGTTCCTTTCGGGTTGAGCAGTTGCGTCTAGGCTTCAGAGATAAGACTCATATCACTATAATCATCGATATCTATAGCTTTCGAAGCGGTGAGAGTCTAACCGAAAGTCGTTCTTTCATACTCTGAATTAGTCTAGCGGCCTGATAATCATAGAGATCTACATCGATAGTGGTAGGCAGCCGATCGACAAACTGTTGAGTCAGTGCGGGCGAAAGGTTAGTCAGTCTAGCCAACAGTTGAACGACGTCGGCTGTATTTTCTGAGCTGGGCTTTTGCTCTACAGCCAGCCGCCAGCGACGCGGCGGTGTCATTTCGCCTCTTTCTATTCGACGCAGGCCATTGATAGAAGAGAGCACAAAGAGGCGATCGCCCGGTAGCAGATACTGATCATCCGTCGGCATCAGCACCGTACAGGCATGGCCACCTTTATCAACCGTTTCTCGCAGGATAGGCACAACGCCGTAGCCATAGGCAACAGTGGTGAGCTGCTTATTCGCTAGGGTATCGCCCGGTTCGATAAAGTATTCGGCAATCAGATTAGTTTGATCGCTCAGTCGAAACAGACCCAGAATATTCTCCCCAAACGCCGCCCCTGCAAACGCCTCAGCAGAAAGCGCATAGGGACAAAAGGCCCTTGCCTGCGGCATCAGCGCCGCTAGGTTGTCGCTAAACGACTGACTGCGAGTGCGCACAACAGGCGAAAAACTGTGAGTACCGCCTAAATTTCTTTCTGAAGCGAGCAGCGCCACTTCTAGATTGAGCATTTGATCGTCGGTAACTGCAATGATGCTCTTAGCAGTCGCTAGATTCGCGGCAGATAGCTCTTCTAGAATATTGCCCACTAGCAGCGGCACCTGGGTGAATAGCTCCGGGTGATTGAGCTGTTTATCGACGGCGACTAGCGGCTGATTGAGCTCTAGCAGTAGGCTAGTCACCTTTCTGCCGATGCGGCCTAGCCCAATCACCACCACATGATGGCTGCGAGGCAGGCGCGGGCGCTTCTGCAAGAAATCAAACCGAGAGCTGATTAGCTGATCCGCCAAAAGGCCCAACACCCCCAAGACGACCAGAATACTGACCACCGTAATCATCAGGCAGGCAAGCTGCACCCAGCCAGGAATTCCGGAGGTGCCAAATCCCCCGAACACATCGCCGTAACCGCCCAGCAGTAGAATCGCCCCCAAAGAGATCGCCTTGATCCAGGTGATGCTGTCCGGTCCAGTGAACTTCAGCAGCAGTGTGCCCGCCGTCCACAGGATTAGCGCGGTGACCAGAACAGTCGCGATCACCCGCGCTGTCGACTGTTCAGAAGATTGCCGCCAGTTGCGCAAGCGCCGCCGCCAGTCGCCTGTCTTCCAGTCTTCGACTAGCTGGTTAATTGCCGTGACTGGCGTTCTTCTTTTCACGGGTCCATTATCATCGGCAACGACTTCTACATAGGCAACGCGATCGCCTGCCGAAACCCGAATATACGGCTGCCAGCGATGAAACACCGAGGACGCCGTTGTCGCCCAGCCCAAAGGCTGCTGCGGATCGTCTACCGGTTTGAAATCCAACAGCCTAAAGCTGCCGCTGTGCAGTGCCTGCATCTGCTTTTGATCAAAGCGCGGCTCACCGGCTCGCACGAATCTCTCTACAATCCGAAAGCGATGGCGGCCAATCGTAAAGACGCTGACAATATCGTCGCCTAGACCCGCCAGGGCAAAAGTCATCGCCGGTAGCTCAGTCGCATCTAGGGCGACGAATTTCCCTAGCTGACGCTCTAGCAGGGTGTTGAGGCTGTGACGAGATGAGCGCAGAATGATTTGAATATTGGGATTGAGACGACGAGCGGCGATCGCACACTCCACATTCGTACTCTCATCACTAGTCACAATCAAGATCGCTCGGCCGTCTTCAATGCCTGCTTTTCTCAAAATATCTTCTCGGCGACAGTCCCCTACAATGGGCGGCATCGCTAGCTGGCTAGGCAGATTGTTTATCTCCCAGGTATCGACTGCCCGCCGATCAATCGCAGTAATCGCCACCTCATACGGGTCATAGTCAAACTTTTTTAGCTTGATGATGCTTTGCTGTCCTAGACTGCCTAGCCCACAGACAATGAACTTGTCTCGAATGATTGGAGAAGAGCGGGTCACCGCCGACGGCATCAAAGTCTCTGGACCTGACATAACTACGCCTTTGCAGGAAAACTGATCTATTGATCCTATCGTTTATGGGCAATCTGTAGCCATTACCATACACATACTCCTAGGAGCCAGCATCGGCCACTACTTTTCTGTCGGCAATAGAGGCTGAATGTATGCCGACAAAGCTGGTAGATCGTTACAGATAGCGTTCCAAACTTCGTCAAAGTCCACCTCATCATAGTCGTGAGAGAGCACATCTCGCATTCCAGCAATTTTCTTCCAAGGAATATCAGGGTGCTGAGCTCTAAATTCCTTACTAAGTCGTTTAGTCGCTTCGCCGATAATAGTCAGTCGCCTGATAACGGCATCTTGCTTCTCTATATTTTCTTCAAACGCTTCTCGGCTAACATCTTGCATGTAACGGTTGATTAGAATCAGAGCATCAAGAATATCAGCTAGCGAAGAAGCATCATTTTGCATAGAGAACTTTGGCGCTTTCTAAAATGTTCTGACGGCGGATCCAATTGCGACTGCGTTCAATAGCTTTTCTGCTGACTAGATCAACTTTTCTACCAACAAGTTCTTCTAGCTCTTCTTTCATTTCAACTTTCTCAAACAAACCGCGTTTCGCGTCAGATAGGTAGGATACTAATATGTCAATGTCACTATTGTCTCTAAAATCATTCCTTAGCACAGAGCCAAATAGCGCTAACTCCAAGACTTCCCAGCGCGTACAGAAGTCTTCTAACTCCTGAGCAGTTAGACCTAAGCGAGTGTAGAGAAGGTCTTTTGAAGAATCTAAAACCACTGCTGGGCCTGTGCGGTGTCTTTCCTAATCTACAACGATTGTAAGCTTCTAATGATCCTTTTGTAAGCATTTATTGATGCTCTGGCAGGCGCAGCGTTGCGATTTCTGCCAGTAGAACAAAGACTGCCGATACCCACAGGCAGCCGACTAGGCCATAGAGCTGAAAGACTAAACCCGAAAGGATAGTGCCCGCTAGCCTGCCGCCAGAATTTGCCATGTAGTAGAAGCCGACATTAAGCGCGACTTTGTCGTCTTCGGTATAGGCCAGGACAAGGTAGGAATGGACGGCGGAGTTGAAGGCAAAGACAACGCCGAAGATCAGCAGACCGATGATGATCGTGGGCGCAGGGGCGTAGCCAAGCTGAAGGGTAAGGGCGATCGCAGCGGGCACCAAAATCAAAATGCCTGTCCAAAATCGAATCGTACTGGCCTGCGGCGGACGCCCATCGCCAAACCGTCGTAGCAGCGTTGGCGCGAGCGACTGCACCAGCCCATAGCCAATCACCCAAATCGCCAGAAAGCCGCCCACTTGCTTAAAAGACCAGCCCAGCTCGCCATAGAGAAACACCGGCAGTCCGACGACGAACCACACGTCCCTCGCCCCAAATAAGAAAAACCTGGCCGTAGAAAGCACGTTGATTTCCGCGCTCTTAGAAAATAGCTGACGAAATTTCACCTTCGCCTTTACCTTGCCCATATTCGCAGGCAGCCACTGGCTCGATAGCAGCACAGCGAACAAGCTCGCCGCCATCACCAGCAGCGCATTCACATAGCCAACCGCCGATAGCAACAGTCCGCCCAGAAAGAACCCAACGCCCTTTAACGCGTTTTTTGAACCCGTTAAGACGGCCACCCATTTAAACAGAGAGGACTGCTCGTCTTTGGAAATGACCAGTCGAATAGCGCTTTTAGAACTCATCTTGGTCAGGTCTTTGGCAATTCCTGAGATAGCCTGAGCGCACATTACATAGGGGACTGCCAGGGCAATTGCCCAGCTTTCATTCACAGGCGTCAATAGCAGCAACGACACGATCTGCATCGCAATCCCGCCATACAGCGTTAGCTTTACGCCCCAGCGCGACGCCAGCCAGCCGCCAAATAGATTAGTCACAATGCCAAAGAACTCATAGAACAAGAACAGCATTGCCACTTCTAGCGGCGTGTAGCCCAGCGTATGAAAGTACAGCAGCACCAGCATCCGCAGCGCCCCGTCGGTCACCGTAAAGCCCCAATAGGCCAGCGTCACTAGCCCGTAGCTGCGGACGCTGATGGGGTTCAAAGTCGAAGTCTGTTTCATCCGCGCCTACCCCAAAGATTTCGCTACTTTCTGCGCCAGCTCTGCCATCCGGTTGGCATAGCCCCACTCATTGTCATACCAGGCCAGCACCTTTACCTGCGTCCCATCCACCACCATCGTCGAGAGCGCATCAATCGTGGCCGAATGCGGGTCATCCTTATAGTCAATCGAAACCAAAGGCCGCTCCTCGTAGCCCAGAATGTGACCCAGCGGACCCGATACCGCCTGCTGGAACAGCCCATTCACCTCACCTGCCGTCGTGGGCGACTCGACTTCAAACACGCAGTCCGTCAAAGACGCATTCAGCAGCGGCACTCTCACGGCTAGCCCATTCAGCTTGCCCTTCAGCTCAGGAAAGATAGTGCCAATCGCTGTAGCCGATCCCGTCGTCGTCGGCACTAGAGACAGACTGTTCGCCCGCGCTCGTCGCAGATCCTTATGCGGCGCGTCCACAATCGTTTGAGTATTGGTGATGTCGTGGATAGTGGTAATCACGCCGTGCCGAATGCCCAAGCCTTCATTGATGACTTTGACGACAGGCGCAAGGCAGTTCGT
Source organism: uncultured cyanobacterium (assembly GCA_963772185.1). Lineage (GTDB taxonomy): Bacteria > Cyanobacteriota > Cyanobacteriia > Phormidesmidales > Phormidesmidaceae > Phormidesmis. Next base: position 100,195 of record CAVYWR010000038.1, read on the forward strand.
CGTACAAGACGCCGCCGTCAGCAGGTGGTGTTCGTCCGCCTTGTATAGATCGTCGTTGATTCCCATCACGATATTGAGCGCCTTTTCCTTCACAGGCGCAGCGACAATCACCTTTTTTACCCCACGTTTGAAATAGGGATCTAGTAATTCAGGCGTACGAAACTGACCCGAACACTCCAGCACAATATCGACACCGATATCTTCCCAGGGCACCTCTCCCGGCGTTGCGTACTCGCTAAAGCTCAGCGGCGAGCCGTCGATTACAATCCGGTCGTCACCAGCCGCTTCCACTTCCGGCTGCCAGCGCCCATGCACAGAATCGAACTTCAGCAGATGCGCCGCCGCTGCTGTGCCACCTTTCACCTCATTGATATGAACGAATTCCAGCGCTGTCTGCGATGCCACTGGCGACCAAGCCGCCCTCAACACCAGCCGCCCAATTCGACCGAACCCATTGATTGCTACTCGCACCGCGCTGCTCACCCAAAACCACAGCTTCATTATTTCAACTTAACTTGAAATGTCAAGTGCTAAAAGCACAAACGCAGACGTTTTGATTCAAAATAAATTGAAATCAACGATTTAGTCGGAGCAGACTCTAGCAGGCACAATCGGGCTGAATCGACGAAATTCTGACAGATACTGTTCTAAAACGACAAATTTCTGTAGGTTCAGCCGATAGTAGATCCATCGACCTTCTTGTCTACCGTCAATCAAGCCTGCTTCCTTCAGCGTTTTTAGATGAAAGGACAGTTTGGACTGAGTAACGCCTAGGTGGTTGGCAATGTCGCAGGCGCAAAGTTCCTGGTCGCGCAGCAGCTCTATTACCTGCACGCGATAGCCATCAGAAAAAGCTTGAAATAGGGGCAATACGTCAGATTGGTTTGAAATTGCCGTTTTCATTTTGACTGCTTTATTTGCCAAGACGAGGACCGCCAAGACGAGGGTTCGCTTTCATTAGCTGCTGAACCTGTTCGGCATGGTATGAGCTACGCGTTAGCGGTGAGGAAACGACTTGCAAAAAGCCCATTTCTTCGCCCGCCATACGCCACGCCTCAAACTGTTCTGGGGTGACGAAGGTGTCTACGCCCAGGTGCTTTTGGCTAGGTTGCAGATACTGACCAATGGTGACGATATCGCAGTCGACAGCGCGTAGATGGCCTAGCACCTGGCGAACTTCGGCGTCGGTTTCGCCCAGGCCCACCATGATGCCGGATTTGGTGTATGTCCAAGGTGCGATCGCCCGCGCCTGTTCCAACAGATCCAAACTCCGCTGATACTCTCCTTGTGGCCGCGTCCGCTTGTACAGCCGAGGCACCGTCTCCGTGTTGTGATTCAATACTTCCGGCTGCCCTTCTAGTAGCAGCGTTCTTAGCGCATCCCAATTTCCACACAGATCGGGAATCAAAACCTCAATTGTGGTCTCAGGCGACACCTGCCGCGTCTCTTTGATACAGCGAATAAACTGACTCACCCCGCCGTCTGGCAAATCGTCACGATTGACCGAGGTAATCACCACATGCTTTAGCCGCATCCGCCGGACCGCTTCGGCTAGATGCACAGGCTCTAGCGGGTCTAGCTCCCGTGGCGACTTGTCAAAGTCAATATCGCAGTAAGGACAGGCGCGAGTACAGGCCGGACCCATAATCAAGAATGTAGCCGTGCCGACGCTAAAGCACTCGCCAATATTGGGACAGGAGGCTTCCTCACAGACCGTGTTCAGACCCAAATCCTGCAATATGCCCTTGACATTGCCGACCCGTTCCCACTGCGGCGCTTTGACCCGTAACCAGTCTGGCTTGACTACCACGCTAGCAATATCTCTCCATAACGGCTTTGTTTATTCAGCTACCTTCGAAAAGTGGCTTTTGAAGTGTCAGAATGATTCTATATTATCTGCACTGATAGCGTTGGTCACTTGGCTGAGGTACAGTTCACAGGCTATAAGCTATCAGTAACAACAGGCCAAGCTATAGCGTATACCGAATGCATCCGGGACACGCTATAGCTTTCACCATCGTCGAAGAACGCGGTCCTTTTTCCGAATAGAGCTTACGCGATGCAAAGACAATCCCCCATCACTCGCTGCTTTGTCGGACTGTGCTTTGGTTCGGCGGTAGCTTTGACTGCGCTAGAATGGCGCAACCCCTTTCCAGAATCTGTGATTGTGCCCGATACTCTATCTGATAGCACTGATCAGCTAGCTCAAACGCCTCGGAGCAGTTTCTTTCCTCGCTCTGGCCGAGGTGTAGCCGCAGAGCCGCTGCCAGTGACTCTGCGACTTTCTCTTAAAGATCGCTATCTAGAGGTCGAGTCTCTAGATAAACCCACGATTAGATATGCAGTTGCAGTGGGTCAAAGCGACTGGCAAACGCCCGTTGGCAGCTTTGAGATCACCAGTATGATCGAACAGCCAATCTGGCAGCATCCGATTACTAAAGAAGACATTCCGCCCGGACCAGACAATCCGCTAGGCGATCGCTGGATTGGCTTTTGGACAGATGGCAAGGCTCAAATTGGCTTTCACGGCACCAATCAAGAAGATCTGATCGGGCAGGCAGTCTCTCACGGCTGTGTGCGGATGCGGAACCAAGACATCCGCGATCTCTACAGCAGAGTAGGTGTAGGGGTTGCTGTAGAAGTCTTTTGATATTAGGGAGTTGGGGATCTAGCTCCCTTCTCCTTCCGGGAGAAGGGCTGGGGATGACGGCTCGAAGAGTGTGCATACTATTAAGTCTTTCGTCATAAGCAATACGCTCTAACCCCTGCCATAACAAAAAAGACTGCCAGAGATAGCCCTAGCAGTCTTTTTGATCTAGATAGCATCTTTGAATAAAAAGTCGCCATAGCTTTCCGCACTTTGCTTGCTACACAAAGAAAGGCTACCCCCCTTATTCGATAACGCAAAGTGCCATAGCAAAGTGCGAATGCATCCGCGCTTTGCTATACATAGAAAGCATCCTATAAAAGTCAGCCCTGATTTAGTCGTCCTATAGACCTAGGCGGCTTTAGGCTGTTGCTCGAAATTATGAGCGTAGTCTTTTAGCAGTCTGTTGACCTGATCTAGCAGACCGGTTTCCTCGCTGCGCTGAATCTCTTTGCGCTCTGGGAAGAATTCGGGCTGGTTTAGACTACGGCCAACCGATTCTGTCACCTGCTGAGCAATCAATTCAGATAGCTTACTGCGGGCATTCTCTCTTTGATAGCTAGCACCCTCTTCGGTCGTCGCGTACAGAGGCGGCAGACGGTTGAGCGCATAGGCAGCGACATCGCCCAAGTCAAGCGTGGTCTCGCTTTTGGCTTCTACTTCGGCAACCTGCGAGATAGCCTCGGTTAGCACTAGCTCTTCCATCACGTTGATAAACTGCTTTCTAGGAACGGCGACGACTTCGCCGGTCAATAGAGAGCTCATCAGCCGATCAAGCGACATGTATTCTTCCACAGATAGCTCAGAAGCAGTATCGCAGATGCGTCCAACTTCGGCTTCCATCGCAGGGGTCAAGTAGCCATCCTGCAACGCCTGGTCAACTATTTTCTCAATGCTACTCATGCTGGCACAAAACTCCGTTCGACGATTCCAGTGAAATCATTAGCTCGTATGCACGAGTGTTCCCGATACATAGAGTCATAAAACAGAGTTGTTGATTAGATAAACTTCAGTGTTGATTAGGCGAAGTTATCTAATCAACTATAAGCCTACTCTATCGCGTCATATCGCCAGGGCACTGGATCAACAGCCACCTCATTGACAAACAATCCCCAATGCAGGTTGGGTCCGGTCGCAAACCCCGTTGCACCCATGTAGCCCACTAGCTGACCCTGCTGCACGAAATCGCCTTCATTCACCGCAAATCCAGAGAGATGAATCATGACGCTGACCACGCCCTGGCCGTGGTCGATACCCAGCGTATTGCCATTGAGCACAAAGCCATCTGACTCTTTGCCAACTAGGGCAATTTGGCCAGCGGCAGGCGCGTAGATCGGGGCACCGTTGCCAGCGGCGTAGTCCACGCCTCGGTGGTAGTAGCCCTCGGCAAAGACGCCGTTGTAGTAGCGCTGGTTGCCGTAGGCAGAGCTGACTCGGCCGTTGCTGGGTCTAGCCATAGGACCGCTCCAGTAGCGGGTGGGTGTACGCAAAGCGCGCAGCGCATCTAGACTATCAAACTCATAGTCGGTACCTTCTAGCCCAGCGCGACCTGGAGAGAGGTTGATGTACTGGGTGTTGAAGCTGCGATCGCCAATCTCCACAGCAATATTGTTAGTCCCGGCAGGACCTTCTACTCGCAGCGTCATCCGACCGGGTTTTGTGTTGGGGCTAGTCGGAATGAGCGCGCGATAGCGATTGTCTGATAGCGGAAAAGCGGTATAGGTAGCACCGTCTACAGTAACGGTTGGCAGCTGTGAACTACTATCGCCTTGTACGATGACTGATAGCGTGCTGCCTCGGACTGGATTGGTCGGCAAGACTTGGACCTGGTAGGCTGCGGCTGGATGGGCGATCGCACTCCACAAAACCACCGTTCCTGCAAGCATAGGCAGCAGCCATCGCTTGCGGACAGTCAATCTAAAAGCAGTCAATCTAGAAATAGTTGTAGTCAGGATTCGATAGCAATTATGCAGATGAGCAACGAAGGAAGTCATGGGGATTCGCGGGTACGTCAATTGCAAGGTTAGAGCAGTGAGTCGATGAATTATTTTAGTCAGTTTTTTGATAGTCTCCTAGGACTAGGGGCGTCTGATATTACGCTGTGGCAGATGTGCGCTCGAGCCGCGTTTGTTTACGTGAGTGCGCTGCTGATGGTCAGAGCGCTAGGCGATCGCCGCTTTGCCGGTAAGTATGCCACTTTTGATGTGATTATTGGCATCATGCTAGGCGCAACGTTGAGCCGGGCAATTAGCGGGTCTTCTCCATTTTTTCCGACTTTGGCCTCTGCTTTTACACTCGTTCTGATGCATCGGCTGCTCTCGACTGCTTCATTTCGCTTTGGCTGGCTAGAGCGGTGGATCAAAGGTGGCCCCCGACTACTCATCAAAAACGGCAAGGTAGACAGACAGGTGCTCAGAGAAACTCACTTGACTTCTCAAGATTTGGGCGTGGTGATGCGATCGCAAGGCAGTTTTCTACCCACGGATGCCTCAGAAGCCACCCGGTCTTTTCGTTGCATAGAAGAACAGATAGAAACCGCCACCCTAGAGCCCAACGGCAGTATCAGCATCAAGCTGCGCTCATCCTCATCCGATCAAGAATGACGGCTGCTAAATCTTCCATCGCCATTGCCGTCAGCCACAGCGGCAGGCCACCGATCGCGGCGATCAAACCCCAGCTTAGTCCTACGCTGATCAGCGTCTGATTGGCGAGAACGTTGACTGTCTTATCTCCTAGCCAGTAGAAGAGTAGAGCCAGCAGTGAGGTAACGATCAAGCTAGCGAGAAAAGGCAGAATTGCAAACCACTCTCTCGCTATCAAGCAGATCGGCAGCGACAGCAAAAGCATTCCAATTGGAATTAGCAAGAAAATACTAACGTCGCGACTGATTGCGGTTAGTTGAATTTTCATACCGCTTCTGAATCGATACATCCATAGAGTTGCCGAGCGACAATGCCCGCCGGGTTGCTAATCACCCGTACCCCTAGTTTCTCGAACATGCCCACGTGGGATTGCTGGTTGATTAGGCTAATACAGGTCTCTACCCTATGCTCTTTTGCTAGCACCATAGCCATCAGGTTTTGGGCGTCGTCGTGCGTAGCTGCAATCACCGCATCAGCGCGATTGACTTCTGCTTCGTTCAAGACCTCGTCATCGCCAATATTGCTAACAAAAGCGCGGATGTCGTTCTCTTTTAGAACCTCTCTAGCGTTAGCCTCATCTTTTTCAATGAGTGCGACTTCGTGGTTTTGCTGGAGCGCTATCTGAATGAATCTTTGCCCCTCTGCGCTAGCGCCCACCACAATCAAATACATAGTGCATCCATATAGCCGAGCCCATCGTAGCGGTCGGCTGTACCAATAAAATGTATTCAATGAGTCAGTACGTGGCGGATTAATCTAACCTTTGACGTAGGCGATCGCGCCACGCATCAAAATCGTATCGTTGCCATCACTTCCCTTTACACAGATTGCATTGGCATCTTGCCAGCTCACCGCACCAGAGAGCATATCGCCCGTCATCAGCTTGACCTCAACAGTCTGCTTGTTGCGAATTAGGGTTTGAACTTTGCGGATGCTAGGTAGACCGGTATCAAAAGTCTGAGAAGCCATAGAAGGAGCCATAAGAAAACAAAAATCAGGAAAACAAAGATCGGTGTTAAAAGAAGCGACATTCTCAGATTGCCCGCCTCACCTCAGTGGCGATCGATAGCAGCGATAGAAGCTATCAATATGGTTAGAGCAAGCTAGATGGTAGGAAGCGATATAAAATGCAGTTCGTACCATCCTCTTCTCGTTCACTATGGCAACTCTTCCGTTTAGCAAGTATCACGGTCTCGGCAACGATTTCGTTTTGATGGATAGCCGGGCAAGAGAGGAGCCAGTGATTACGCCGGAGCAGGCAGTGGATGTGTGCGATCGCAACTTTGGTATTGGCGCAGACGGCGTTATCTTCGTTCTACCTGGAAAAGCAGGCGCAGACTACACCATGCGCATCTACAACTCCGACGGCTCAGAGCCAGAGATGTGCGGCAACGGTATTCGCTGTCTAGCTAAGTTCATCGCCGATCTAGAAGCAAAAGACGGTAAAGCGCCGAGCGCTGCCGCATACTTACACCATCCACACACTCGCTGGCATGATTCGCCCCGAGCTGAAGCCAGATGGCCAGGTAACGGTAGACATGGGTGAGCCAATTTTGACCGCTAAAGACATTCCTACGACGCTAGGCACACCTGATGGCAAAGCCGTGGACGAAACGCTAACCGTCGATGGCAAAGACTGGCAGGTCACCTGTGTGAGTATGGGCAACCCTCACTGCATCACCTTTGTCGAAGATGTGGAAGCGGTACCGCTAGCGAAAATTGGGCCGCTGTTTGAAAATCACGACGCTTTCCCTGCGCGAATCAACACAGAGTTTGTGGAAGTCGTACAGCCTGATTTCTTGAAGATGAAAGTTTGGGAGCGCGGCGCTGGGCCGACATTGGCCTGTGGCACGGGCGCTTGTGCGCTGGTGGTGGCGACAGTGCTCAATGGCAAGTGCGAGCGGCAGACAACCGTCGAACTGCCCGGTGGCAATCTAGAAATTGAGTGGGCCAACAGCAATCGAGTCTATATGACAGGTCCGGCAACTTTGGTCTTTTCTGGAGATGTCGACATTGATGCAGCAGGTCGATAGAACATGCCTTTATTTGTGTTGACTAATGATGATGGAATTGGTGCGCCAGGAATCTTGGCGCTTCAATCTGCTGTAGAGGGACTAGGTGATGCGGTGGTGGTGGCACCCGATACGCATCTGTCTGGGTGTAGCCACCAGCTCAATCGAGGCGGCGTGATCGCTATCGACCAGCGCGACGACAGCGAATATGCGATTGGCGGTACGCCCGCTGACTGTAGCCGAGTCGCCATCAGTCATCTCCATCCAGAAGTGGACTGGGTGCTCTCTGGCATTAACGCAGGCGGGAATATGGGCTCTGATACCTATGTCTCTGGAACAGTGGCCGCAGTGCGAGAGGCCGCTTTGCTGCGAAAACCAGGCATTGCGATTTCGCAGTATCGCTATCGGTCTCAGCCGTTTGACTGGTCTCGGGCGACCAGGCTGGCCCGCCAGGTCTTGATACAGCTAATGGACGAAGGGCGCTGAGCCTGGAGAATTTTGGAATGTCAATCTGCCTGCACCGCCTTTGGATGGCCGTGATGACAAACCTGACATTGTATTTTGCCATCAGTGCACTCAGCCGCTGCCTACCGAGTTTGTCGTGGATGAAGCTGGATTTCGCTATGTAGGCGCGTATGAAAAGCGGTTGCGCGATCGCGGCGCAGATGTCGAGGTGTGCCTGAGACGGTCAGATTAGCGTCGTAAAAATTCAGATGTGGTAGGTTACCTAGTAACAAAAAGTCTGTGAGCGCGCAGCCCGTACAGAAAAGTTGTCAAAGTTGGCAATGCTTGTAGTAGGATGTGTTCGCTTTGGTCAGTTTCCTTGGTACCGGGTTCTTAAGACCCATTTCCTGATAAATGGTTCAACTCAATACAGGATTCACCCTATTTCTTAGCTTGCTGGTAGAAGCCGTTCCTTTCTTGTTGATTGGTGTTGCTTTTTCAAGCCTACTGCTATTTTTTGTCGACGACCGTCAGCTAGTCGGCATATTGCCTAAGAATCCGCTGTTGGGAGCGTTAGTTGGCAGTCTAATTGGTCTGCTGTTTCCGGTCTGCGAGTGTGGAAATGTACCAGTGGCACGGCGACTGATCGTACAGGGCGCACCTACGGCGGTCTCGATTGGTTTTTTGCTGGCTGCGCCAACGATCAACCCGGTGGTGTTTTGGGCGACCTGGGTTGCTTTTAGAGGTCAGCCAGAAATTGTTTTTTTACGAATAGGCTTTTCACTAATCATTGCCACCTCAATCGGCTGGGTGTTTAGCCGTCAAACGGATATAGGTCCTTTTTTACAGCAGTCGGTAGAGCGCAGTCGGTTTCGTGGGCAGCGGGTGACCAAAAAATCAACAGAGAAATCGACAGAGGTATCAGCACAGTTAGACACGCCAGCGTTGTTGCAAGGGGGCACCTTTCTCGCGGGTGCGGGTGGGAGCGCTTTTCAGCTAGATACGCCCGAAGCGCAGCGGTTAGTTGCAAATCCGATTCTAGAGCAGCCAATCGCCAATAAGTTTGAGTTAGCGATAGAGAATATGGTACGTGAGCTGCGTGAGCTAGGCGCAGTTTTGGTATTTGGCAGTGCGATCGCCGCTACGGTGCAAGTCGCTATTCCTAGAGAAACCATTCTGGGACTGGGTCAAGGCATGGTGTCCTCGATTCTGGCGATGATGATACTAGCGGCGGTTGTGTCTATCTGCTCGACGGTGGATTCGTTCTTTGCGCTATCGTTTGCGTCTACCTTTACCAGCGGTTCGCTGCTGGCCTTCTTGATCTTCGGGCCGATGATCGATCTCAAAAATATTGGGCTGCTGCTAACGGTCTTCAAAGGCAGAGCGGTGTTCTATCTCTTTGTATTGGCGGCGATGATGAGCTTTGCTTTATCGCTGTTTGTCAATTTGTACATTGGGTGATTTGGTTAAGTAGTTTTGGTTGAATAGTTTCTATGCGATCGCGTTCCTTCAATCCAACCCAGCGTCTTCGTTCAGCCCGCCTACCCTGGCGAGACATTTTAGACGTGCTGGCAATTGGGGTTTGGAGCGCGATGCTGTTCCGCTACTGGTTCGGTGGCAAGCTGCTGCTACTGCTGCATCCTGACTATGCCTGGCTCTCTAACTCAGCAGCTGTGATTCTGGCATTTTTGGCGCTCTACCGGGCATGGCAAACAGTACGCACTTACCGAGCTAGCCAGACTGGCGCGCAATCTACAGACAGCGCTCAAGGTCATATCACTTTGCTACCGGGCAACTTCAGCAGTGCCGTTCTGCTAGCGGTGGCTGTCTTTGGCCTCATCTACACACCCAAGGCCTTTGCCAGTCAGACAGCAGCGCAGCGCGGAATTTCTGAAACGCTTTCTCTGACTAGGGCTCAGCCGCAGCGGTTCGAGCGGGCCGCTGCGCCAGAAGAGCGAACGATTATCGACTGGATTCGCCTGGTGAATGTCTACCCAGAGCCCGATGCCTACGAAGGTGATGGGGTCGACCTATCAGGATTTGTAATTCATCCAGACACCTGGCCAGAGGACTATCTGATGGTGTCGCGGTTTGTGCTGACCTGCTGTGCGGCAGATGCCTATCCGGTGGGCCTGCCAGTCAAGCTCTCAGGCACTGCGACTAGAGACGACTATCCGGTTGATAGCTGGCTATCGGTGACGGGGCAAATGCAAACCGACGTATTGGACGAACGACGACAGCTCGCGATCGCACCGACTGCCCTACGCCCAATCGAAGAACCGAAGAATCCCTACGAGTACTGATGACTCAGCGCCCTTCACGCCAACCGCTCAGCCAGCGGTCTAGTCGATTTTTTAGTCAACCGCTCGATCGCGCTGCTGTTGCTGTCATGGCGCTGCTGAGCGTGGTGATTGTCGTCATGCTGTTGCTAGGCTCGCAGGCGCTACCTCGCGTTAGAGAGTTTTCCTGGCAAAATCAAATGGTCAACACCAATGACGTAGCGTTCCTGCTGACGTTTAGCCAGCCGATGGACCCTCAAAGCGTCGAAGAGAATTTGCGCATTGAGCCTTCACTCTCCGGCAAGTTTAGCTGGGCCGGACGCCGCATGGCCTACACCCTAGATATGCCAGCGCCCTACGGTGAAACCTACGAGATCACGCTACCCGACGCCCAGGCGCTCAATCGCAAGGCAGGATTCGAACCGTTTGAAAGTCAGTTTGAGACGCGTGATCGCGTGTTTGCCTACATTGATACAGAAGGCGATCAGGCCGGACGGCTCGTTCTATTCAACCTCACCCAGAAAAAGAAGACGCTGCTCACGCCAGCAGGTCAGCTGGTTTTAGACTTTTTGCCGTATCCAGAGCGCGATCGCATTCTATTTTCCGCCGTCAGCGCCGCAGATGACACTAACCGCACAGCCACCGCCCAGCTCTACAGCGTCACGACTGGACTAGCCGCACCCTCTGCCAGACCCAGATGGAAATTCTGGCCGCAGCCGACCGCTGCTGAAGCTGGCGTCACAGAGCTGATACTAGACAACCGCGACTATCAAAACCTCAACTTTGATCTATCTCCAGACGGTCAAACCATCGTAGTACAGCGCGTTAGCCAGAATAATCCAGCCGACTTCGGGCAGTGGGTTTTGCAAGCTGGCCAGCCGCCTAGAAAGCTTGACACTGAGCCCGGCGGAGACTTCAGAATTGCTCCCGATAGTAGCTCTTTACTACTCCAGCAGGGGCAGGGCACTGCCATACTCTCTCTAGAGCCCGTAGATGAAGCCAAAGAACAGGCATGATAGCCAGTCAGACCCACAGTCAGAGACGCTAATTGACTTCCTGCCCAACTATGGTCTTACTTTAGATATTGCCAGCGACGGCAGTGTCGCTGCGCTCGTCAACTTCAACCAGGACGATCCAGAACGGCGATTTACCCAGACGCTGTTTCTAGTGTCCAATCAGGGCGAGGAAAAACCTTTGCTAGACACCGATGGCTCAATTATTAGCGCTCAGTTTGATCAGGACGGCCAGCTGTTGTACAGCTTGATTACTCAAGTGGTGCGAGACGATGACGCTGATGATGAGCCTAGCGAATCGGATTTACCTGAAGATGCCTCCATCAACGTGTACGAAGAAAGCTATCAGGCCAGCTCTTATCTAGCCGCTGTCAATGTAGACACTGGCGAAGCTCAAAAGCTGATAGAACTTCCGCCTCAGTCAGAGATTACTATCGACCTAGCCCCAGATGGCCTTGCCATTTTGTTCGATGAAGTCATCACAGAAGAGGCCAGTTCAAGCGACTATACAGAGCCGACTCATCGGCTATGGCTGCTACCGCTTTTTAGTACCTTAGAGGAGCGAAGAGCAGGAACGCCAGTCTCGCTAGCACCCACATCGCTAGATATCGCAGGCAGACATCCGATCTGGCTGCCGTAGGGGCAGTGCATGCATTGCCCCTACGATGGACCGCCGGATTAATTGGTCGGCGAGCCTTTACGTTGAATATACAGCTGTAAGAAGATCTGGGCCGCAGAGGGTTCTAAGGTATCTAGAGCAGTGATAATATCTGGAATAGAATCCGCTAGCGGATCGCTGACCTCGTTGACCCATTGATTGACGGTGGACCGAGCCACCCCCATTGTGACGGCCAGTCTGTTTTGACTGATGCCGTATTGTTGGAGAACGCACTTTAGTGCTTTGCCTGCCCTACCCATTTTTTTCATATCTCGCAAATGACGGTTCAGAAGTGGTGTTCGGCGGTACGTCTAGTGACAGTTCCGCTTTTCATATATACGGACAGCGATAATCAAATCCTGAAGAATTTGTATCGAAGTTTCAAAAATATCATCGAAGATAAAAATAATTTTCATACCTACCGTCAGCCAGCTATATGAGTGACCCATACATTTGTTGTGGTGTGCATGTATGGATCGACTGCAAATAGATGGAAAGGAATCAAGTACAGATGTCATCATCAGGATCTGTGAAAGCCTTGTGATTATTAAGTCATAGCGACAGAAAGCGTTTCAACTAGCTAGCTAAAACCGCACCTTTACACACATATAAATATTATTTTCTGCGGATAGCACAAGCCTGAAGCTACCCGAAGCTAAGAATATTGGCACATATCCAAGCCTTCCCTATTCAGGTTAGAAAAGACGACTAGATGACAGCGGAACCGTGTTTCTACTGATTGTCAGATGCGATCAAAATTAATTTGTTTCTACTTCTTTGCGATCAGATTCCATTAAAAAGAGCGCATCTGACTCGTGCAAAATTGGGTTGGGTGAGTCTTGACGAGAGGGGTCGGGAAGTAGAACAGGTTCAGCGGTAGGTTCAATGAAAGGGGCAGAAAATGAATCTGAGAACGAACTGGCAGCAGGTAGAGGCTGAGCTTGTTCGTCTGTCAGCTCGTCTATCTGTAGTTCATTTACCTGTAGTTCATTTACCTGTAGTTCATCTACCTGTATCGGCGCAGGAGAAGCTGCTGTAGGAGAAGCCGCTGCTGGGCTATCTGCTGAGCTGGCGGATCTTGCCTGTAATACAGCCGGGAATTCCATCGGCTGATCGAAAGTGTATGAGGCGCGGCGAATGTCTTGCAGGATGTCGCTGCCGTGATCTCCGGTAGCCATTGTTGGCTGCGAGTCTCGGATGCTGATGGGGAGAAATTCTATTTTCATCCGCCGATTGCGCAGTGAGACTCGCAGCGCAACGGTGTCGTGATCCTCGAAGGGCGCTGAACCAAAAACGAAGTCGCCTAGAGAGTAGGCGATCGCGCGGTCCTTATAGATCTCTGCGCCCTGAATCTGGGTAGGATGATAGCCTACGACCAGATCTGCCCCGGCATCAATCGCATCGTGAGCTAGCGATCGCTGCCACTCAGCAGGCACACCAAAGGTTGAAGCGTCGGCAGTAGCTGCTTCAGCGGCCTCTTCTGAAGCGTCCAACATATCGCCCCAGCGATAGTTCACCACGATCCAATCCACCTGAGGCCGGATCGTTTCGATATCTTCTAAGATGTGCTGCCGCTCTTCGCTGCTAGCCGACGCTACACCTGCGCTGTCGGCTTTAGCTGCCTTTAGCGCCTCAGGGTTATAGCCTAGGTAGGCAATCCGCTGTCCTTTAACTTCTAGAATCTCGGGCCGGTGGGCCTCTAGCTGATTGCGCCCCGCCCCGATCCGATACAGCCCTTCCTGGTCAAGCGTTCTGAGCGTCTCATCTAGCCCCCTTGACCCATAGGTAAGCGTGCCCTCACTTGCTAGGCTGACAATATCAACGCCGCCTGCTTTAAGTGCCTGTACCGCTTCAGGGCGGGTGCGATGGTAGAAGCTTTCTTGCAGGGATGTGCTCGGTGTGGCGAGCGGTTCTGAGAGTCCGAGCATGGCCACATCTGCTCTTTGGTAAATCCCTAGCTCGGAAAATAGCTGGTTTAGACTCTGTGCGTCCTCGAAGACAAAGTCGTTAAGACCTAGCTCGCCGCCAAAGAGCAAAGTGACAGTTGGATCTTGAGGATAGGCGACTGCTCGGTGTGGAATGACCGAGACGGTTTCTAGTGCGGCCTCGACTGTTCTGCCGGTGAAGCGCGCTGTAGGAGCCGCTGAAGTGTGGACAACTTCTGTAGCTTCAGATTTCTACTTCAGATGGGCTATCCTCGTACCAGCGAGGCAGCGTGACCTCGGGCTGAACCGCTACAGAAGTCGAGAGCCGTTCTGACAGAATCAGATCTGTCAACCCGCCAAAGATAAAAGCGGCGGTTGCAGTTCCAGAGAGCAGCGCTGCGCGAAAGAACTTGAACTGGCTGCGGATAATCTGACGGGCGAGTTTACTGCGGGCAGACTCGTGTAATAGATTCAGCTCTGACTGGCTAGTCTCTAAACGGCGTGCTTCTGGGGGGGTAGCCAAGCTATCTGAAGCGCGCGCTGAAGCCGGTCGTCGCTGGCTAGCGGTAGGAATGCGAATGCGCTCTTCCCAGTCAGTTTTGGCAGAGCCGACGGTGCGAGCGATCAGATGAACGCCTTCGATCAGATCAGAATTGAGTGTGTAAATGCGATCGCAAATAAATCGAATCAACCGCTGCGGCTGTGGCGGCCGTTCAAACTCGACTAGCACCTTTAGCCGCCCGGCCACTGCGCTGTGAGAAACCTGCGCGTAGATGTTGTGAGGGACCAGAGCCTGGTTTAGCAGATAGGCGATCGCCTGAAAATATCCTGCGGCGGCTAGCTGTCGTATGTCTAAGCCTGAAAAGCCCGCTTTGGAAAAGTCTGAGTCAAAAACATCATCGGATGTCACCGGATGGGACACCCGCAAAGTGAAAGAGAGAGGACGCGAAGCCTCAGCGGAACTCAGCGGAGCCTCTAACAACGCTGTAGTGGATCTCGATGAGCGTCGAGATGAGACCGGAAAGGCACTTACCATAAACAGGCTCGTTCAAAAGGCTTTCGTAACTTACTTAGACCGCAACTTACTTAGGTAGAAGCTTACCCAATTTAGTTGATGTATTGCTAGTAAATGAAAGGATATTTCAAGGTTGAACGATTAGCGTCTATTCAGAATCCGTTACAGGTGCGGTTTCACTAGCGGCAGGTTCGCTCGTGGGGATGACCACTGATTGAACAGCCTCTGCTGCGATTTGATAAGTTCGGCTAGAGACTCGGCGAATTAGCTCTCTAGCGCGTCCGTCGTTGTTCGGACGTTGGACAATTACAGCGACGACATAGCGCTTCCCATTGGGCAAATCGACTAGGGCAACATCGCCCAATACCGAACCAATATCACCTGTCTTGTTGTAAGTCAGTGCGCCTCTTTCTTCGAGGCCAGCCGGGATTAGACCTTTGCTGAGCGTACGCTTTAGGATATTGAGCACGCGATCGCGCGATCGCGTGCTCAGCGTTTGCCCTTGACTAATTAGCAGCATTGTATGCGCCAAATCGCGGGTGCTAGTCAAATTTGTGCCTTCTAGATCGGGCAGCGGAGCGTTCAGCCGCGTCGCTTCTAGTCCATACCCGGTAAATCGATTGTTGAGAGTTTCTAGTCCGCCTAGCAGGTCGATCATCATATTGGTAGCGGTATTGTCGCTATTGACAATCATCTGGGTGGCGACTTCGAGCGCGGTGTACTGCGTGTTAGGGTCGGCAACTTGCATATCACCCGAGCCTAAGGCGATCTGCTGAGGCTGGATCGACATTGTTTGATTGATACTGATTCGACCCGCGTCTACCTCTTCAAAAAAGGCCAATAGAATGGGTAGCTTAATCGTGCTAGCGGCTGCGATCGGCTCGCTGCCCTCCACGCTGACGTACTCTCCGGTATCGACATCCACATAGAAGATCTGGGGAACTAGGCTAGGGTACAGATTCGGCAAGCCCTGTAACTCCGCCTTCAAAGGGCCAATTTCCCCAGTAAGCTTGACCGGAAAGGTCTTCGTCGGCTCAGTCGCGGCCGAAACAGGAGCGACTTCAGCAGCTTCTTGGGCAGGCGCTTTGGGCAAAACTTTTAGCAGCGTGCCACCGATAGCGGCTATCCCCAAACCGACAATCGCTAGTCGAATGAGATACCGGACGGGTGCAGGCGTTTTGATCGTCCGGCGGCGGCGACGGACCAATCCTCTAGAAGGCGGCACTCGGCCTGATGTATTCGGTAGCGTTGGCCGGGCTGAGGAAGCGCCAGCGCCTCTAGGAGCAGCGTCTTTAGACGGTAGTCTTCTCGATGCCGCTGCCCCTTTCGCTCGTCTAAAAGAGCGAGTCTGTACAGGCTGTGGGGCGATCGCACCTAGCTGAGTCGGGTTAGCTTTGAGGGCGCGCGTGCGGCTAGCAGATTTACTTTTCGCACGTTCTGGAGCCGCACCAAACAGTCGCCGCCGTTCCACAGGCGTTGCCCCAGAAGCTGCACTCGGACGACGCGAGCGGCGACTGCGAGTCGACGAGTCGGAAGCAGGTACTCCTGTAGATCTGGCTATTTGTCTAGTCGGAACCTGCCTAGTCGGGACCTGCCTAGTCGGAACCTGTCTAGTTGGGACGGATGGCGGCTGAGCGTCGGCGTTGTTGGCTCCGGTGTTATGAGGAGCGCTGCGCGAGTTGTAGGTATCCGTCATGACAGGGTTTAACCTTTGGGTTTGGCGTCGTTTGAATATTCATTTGGTTGGGAGAGTGCCCATTCCGTTTGCCGAATCATGCCGCGCAGCAGAGCCACTTCATCAGAAGTCAAGGCAGCTCTATTCAGTATCCGTCTGAGCTTGCGCATTCGGCTAGCGCTCGTGTGGGGATGCAGATAGCCCACCTCTAATAAGAGAGATTCTAGGTGCTGGCAGTATCCTTCTAGTTCCTCGAGCTTTGCGCTGGGCTGAATGGTTGCATTTGGTTTTTCGCTAGATTGGGTTTCAACTGGACTAACTGTGACAGATTCCGATTGTTTACCAGATGAAGGGGGTTTTTGTAAAGGGGGCTGCGATCGAGAGAGCTCATAGCAGCAGATGGCCACGGCCTGGGCCAGATTCAGAGCGCTGTAGGCGTCGCTAGTCGGAATTTTAAGAAACTGCTGAGCATAGGTGAGTTCTTCGTTGTTAAGACCGCGATCCTCTGGGCCGAAAATGAGGGCGGTGTCGCTAGTACGCATCTTCGTACCCTCTGAGAATAGTAGGCTAGGCAGAGCGATTTTGGGTAAGTCAAGCGGGGCATCAAAGCCTCGGCTGCGAGCAGTGGTTGCGATCGCATACTCACACCCTACCAGCGCCGCTGGAATCGTCTGCACCCGCTGCGCTAAGCGCAGCAAATCATCCGCGTGCACCGCCATCTGCAAGGCTTCTGCGCCCAACCAATCACACTGCGGATCGACCAAATACAGCTGCGACAGTCCAAAATTCTTCATCACGCGTGCCACCGACCCCACATTTAACGGACCCGCAGGCGCAACTAAAACAATTCTGACAGAAGCCAGCGCTAAAGCAGTATTCACTGTTTCGGACATAGGGTTAAGCAGACACTATCGAGAAAGACACTATCGAGAAAATCACTTATCAAAAAGATACGTATCCCATTTGCTACGATCATTGTGTAGCCCGCCGCACAACTCAATTCATCCTTCATCGTTCCTACTTTTCCCAATGGCTCGCCAACGCAAAAAATCCGATCTCCCTTCAAAAATCTGTCAAACTTGCGGTCGTCCTTTCACGTGGCGTAAAAAATGGGAAAAGTGCTGGGACGATGTGAAGTACTGCTCTGAACGCTGTCGGCGTCGGCGTCATCAAGTCGAAGATTGAAGTAAGGTTTGGACGTATGGATCGCGAAAGTCTGCGATCGCCCGCTGCGCCCCCACTGCCACCAAATCCGACTGCTCGTGCGTCGTCATCACTCCGATAGTGACTATTCCGGCCCCGACTGCCGAGCGAATCCCTGCGGTCGAATCTTCAAAGACAACCGCCTCTTTGGCCGTTATCCCCAATCGATCCAAAGCCGTTTGATAAGGCAGCGGATCGGGCTTTCCTCTCGGCAGCTCATCAGCGATCACAACCGGGTCAAATCGCTCGCTTAGGCCAAGCGTATCCAGCATGAAGCTGGCGTTCTTTGGCGGCGCGTTGGTGACCACCGCAGCGGCTAATCCACCCTTTTGAATAGCGGCCAAAAAATCAGTCAGACCCGGTAGTGGCTCTAATAATCCTTTTGCCCGAGTCCGAAACAGCGCCTCTTTGTCCGCGCTAAACGCTTCGCCCTCCGCTGCCGACATCTCAGGGAAGAAGTCTGCCACAATTGCGCTGTTTTGCCGTCCGCTGATCTTCTTTTTGTAGAGCGCTTTGTCTATATCCATATCCCTTTTGGCGAACAGCGCTTGAAAAACTTGAAAGTGTACTTTATCGCTATCGGTCAAGGTGCCATCTAAATCGAAGATCACGGCTTTGAGCATAGTCATGTTTGTAGGATGGACTGATGAATTTTACGAATGATGGCGGCGTGAGACCTTCACCATTGTGTCGCTATCTGCCGTGCTAGTCTAGGTAGCTGCGCACGGGGAAAGTTCGGTGAAAAACCGGCGCTGTCCCGCAGCTGTGATGGAAAAGATAGTTGACGCAAGCAGCAATCGCTTTGCCAGTCGCCTTACTTTACCTGAGCCAGAATGCCCGTGCGGATTTTTGCTACACTCAACCGCTGTCTGCGAGGTACAGACAAGGAAAGTAAACCATGAATAATTTTCTATTGGCTCACCACCCCTTCGGTGGCAGCGCTCCCAACAACATCTTTGAAGGCATCCTTTCTGGCGCAGGCCACCCTGTAATTGGCCTCGACCACCTAGCCTTTGTAATTGCAGCGGGCTTACTCGCTGCGATAGTTGTCGGCGGCTGGCGAATTCCGGCTGCTTTCGTCGTGGCCACGCTGGCTGGTACAGCTCTTCACCTAGCTAATCTCGATTTACCGATAGTGGAGGCGGCGATCTCTATTTCAGTGCTGCTATTTGGAGCGCTTGCAGTGATGCCAGGTCGCTTGAACCCTGCGGTAGTCATACTGCTGACTGCGCTGGCAGGTGTGTTTCATGGCTATGCCTACGGTGAAGCGGTCGTGGGCGCGGAACCAACTCCGTTGCTCGCCTATCTGGTTGGGTTTGCTGGGGTGCAGGGTGCGATCGCCACCATCACCTATCTACTTTCCAAACGCGCCATTAGTCAAAACCAAACCACTGGCCTAATTTCAGTTCGTCACGCTGGCTTTGCAGTACTAGGCGTAGGCATTGCCTTCGTTGGAGGCTTGATAGCATGAGTAAACTACCCGTTACCGTTATCACTGGCTTCTTGGGCGCTGGAAAAACAACTCTAGTTCGCCACCTATTACAAAACAACCAAGGCAGACGCATTGCCGTTATCGTCAACGAATTTGGTGAAGTCGGCATTGATGGAGAACTGCTGCGCGACTGCTTGGTATGCGATGAAGAAACAGAAGCCGATGCAGAAAAGAACAGTTCTAAAAGCAACAATTCTAAAAACAATATCCTAGAGCTGGCTAATGGCTGTCTGTGCTGCACCGTTCAAGAAGAGTTCTTGCCGACTATGCAGGCGCTAATTGAACGCCGCGACGAACTAGACTGCGTAGTGATTGAAACATCGGGCTTAGCCCTACCCAAGCCGCTCGTGCAAGCCTTTCGCTGGCCAGAAATTCGCACCAGTGCCACCGTTGACGGCGTAGTGACCGTCGTCGATTGCGAAGCCCTAGCCAAAGGTGAACTAGTAGGTGATTTGGACGCGCTAGAAGCGCAGCGTCAGGCCGATGAAGAGCTAGATCATGAAACGCCGATTGAAGAGCTGTTTGAAGATCAGCTTGGCTGCGCGGATATGGTGCTGCTGACTAAGAGCGATCGCGTAGAACCTGGCGAACTGGGCAAAGTAAAAAACTGGCTAGCGAGCGAACTACAAGACGGCGTCAAAGTTGTTCCCTGTCGCAACGGTCAAATCAGCCCTGATATTCTCCTCGGCTTCAACGCCGCAGTAGAAGACAACCTCGACAGCCGCCACAGCCACCACGACCACGAAGAAGAACACGATCACGACGAAGACATCACCTCTATTCCCCTAACGCTAAACAAGGAATTTGAGCCAAAAGCACTCGTTCGTCAGCTCACGCAGCTAGTCAGCGAGCAAGAAATCTATCGGATCAAAGGCTTCGTCTCTGTACCCGGAAAAGCAATGCGACTGGTCCTAAACGGCGTCGGCAATCGATTCGATTACTTCTACGATCGCCCGTGGCGCGCCGATGAGACTCGTCAAACCAAACTGATCGTAATCGGTCATGAGCTAGACGCTGACAAGATTCAGGCACAATTCCAATAAGACTCTGTAGCTTTTAGAATGGGGTCAGGCCGCTAGTATTCTATTGACTATGGCATTCCCGACCCCTCTGCTCGACGCCAGATTGGCTAGAGAGAAAGCGCAAAACGAGCAGATTCGTCAGCAGCTTCTACAGCAAACATTGGATTGGCTATCTGCCAACGCTCAACGCTACGGCATCAAAAGCGGCTATCTCTTTGGCTCGGTGATCGAGCCAAATCGATTTACTCAGCGCTCGGACATAGATTTGGCCGTTGAGACTCACAAAGCTGGAAATATCTGTGGGCTGATGGGAGCTTTATCAGCGCATCTGTGTCGGGATGTAGACTGTGTCCCTTTGATCAGTGCCATTTTGCTGCCAAGATTAGAAACATTGGATTGGTATGGACAGCGAGAGATTAGCCAGTCTGACAGCAGAGCTAAAAGGCCAGCTCTGGCTAATGGAGAAAGTAAACACGCGCTTGTGCTATGGACTCGACGCTGGCTTGGATACACCTGGTCAGCTAGACAGCATTGCCTACCAGATTCATAATCTCTACTGCTCAGTAGAAGATCTACTAAAGCTAGTTGCAAAGGCTTTTGAGAACAACATTGGTACGGTGAAGATTGGCATAAAGTGCTACTGCTCCGACTCAGTCAGCCAATCGAAGGAATTCGTCCAGCCTTGACTTTCCGAAGCCACCTGGGATGTGACTGGATCAGCTCAGAGGCTTTCGTCATCTGGTGAGATACGCCTACGGAAAAGATATCGAGCTGACTCAACTACAGGTGAACATTGCAGCTGCACAGAAGCTGTGCCAGCTCATAAGACAAGACGTCAATACCTTTATAGCTGAGCTAGAAGAATCGGATCTTGCTTAATGTCTCCACTTGTGATGTTTAGGATTATGCTCAGATTAACATACGATAAAGGGAGTACTTAGAGGGTTGCATAGTAAGTTCGAGAAGCTCGATAAAGCGTTCAACTTTTTCCTGAAGAGAAGACAGACGCAAGAAGCATTTACACTAGATGAGTTAAGAGACGCTACCGGATGGAGCGTATCCACAGCAAGAACCTACTCAACGAAACGGTGGCATAGCTTCCTAAAAAGAGACGGTCAAAGCTTCTATATTTCACCTAGATTCGATTCCTTCACTGTAGATACCTTCAGACAACATCACAGCCAAAAAGATCAAGTCAATAAGTTTTTCTATCAACTTTTAGTAGATAAAGCAGTTTCAGCTTGCGTCTCAGCTGTCGAGATTTATAACAAGCCAGACTTTAAGTTCAGGGAGGAAACCTTTTCTATCTTGATGGTTAATGCTTGGGAACTGCTTCTAAAGGCAAAGATTCTTCATGCGAATGAAGATAGACAAGAGAGCATTCAAATTCGCAAGAATGGAATTTTTGTTCTAACGGCGTCGGGGAATCCAAAAACAATATCTATTTCGAAAGCGTTGGATACGCTTAAGTCCACTGGTGAAGTTAATGCAGTCGTAGGGAGTAGCATTCAACTACTAACAGAAATTCGTAATGAGTCAGTTCATTTTATTCATGACGATTTGGTATTAGGTGCTAAATTGCAAGCCATTGGAACTGCTTCACTCAAGAATTTTATGACTTTGGCAATGCGATGGTTCGGCTACGATTTTCAGAGATTTAATTTCTATCTCATGCCTGTTTCCTTTTACCATCTGTCCGATATAGAAAGCTTTAGTCTGGATAAGAATGCTCAGACTAACTTAATCAACTACCTAAACAGAGTTGAGAAGAGTCATGAAGCAGACGATGATCCAGTTTTTAGCATTTCTCTTAGGCTAGAAACTAGGCTGGTAAAGACGTCCTCAGACGAGGCTATCCAGATGAGATTGACTAATGATCCCAATGCGCCAGAATTACGGGTCTCAGAAGAGAGCCTATTGAAGAGCTATCCATACACCTACCACAAATTATGCCAGAAGCTGCGAGAACGATTTCCAGGGTTTAAACAGAATCAAGACTTTCATGACCACATGAGAAGGTTGAGTACTGACGGTGAGAAGTTTTGTAGGAAACGTCGCCTCGACCCTAACAATCCAGATAGTACGTATAAAAACTTCTATCACAGTCGGATAATAGAAGAGTTTGATAAATATTACGAGCGCAAAGTCTGACTACAATCCCACGCGAGATATTCACCTGACTGACGTCAATGGCTATCACACGAAAAACGTAAGATACATAGTCCTCCAGGACATGAGAACTCTCACTTAACTATTTTCAAAAAACAGTTAGATAATTTGCTTACCGCTTAGCTTTTGCACAGATATCTACACCTTGTGAAGATAAACGCTTTAGCTTCTGCATAGATATCTACACCTTGTGAAGATAAACGCTCTAGAATTAAGCAGCAAATCAGTTTAGTAAGTGTTTGAGTGGTGAAGATGAGTGACCAGCAGCCGATTCATGTGATTGGAGGAGGACTCGCGGGGACGGAAGCGGCTTGGCAGATTGCAAGGGCAAGGGTGCCGGTGGTGCTGCATGAGATGCGCCCGGTGAAGAAGAGTCCTGCGCATCATTCTGATCATTTAGCGGAGCTGGTGTGTAGCAATTCGTTTGGGGCGATGGGGACTGACCGCGCTTCGGGGCTGCTGCATGAGGAGCTGCGGCGACTCGGCTCGGTGGTGATTGGTAAGGCGGATCAGCATTCGGTGCCTGCGGGTGGGGCGCTGGCGGTGGATCGCGGTGTGTTTGGGCAGGATTTGACGGCGGCGTTGGAGAGTCATCCGCTGGTAGATTTGCGGCGAGATGAGGTGCTGCGGATTCCGGATGAGGGGGTGACGGTGCTGACGACGGGGCCGCTGACGAGTGAAGCGCTAAGTGAGGATTTAGAGCGGTTTGCTGGGCAAGCCTATATGAGCTTTTTTGATGCGGCGAGTCCGATTGTCGTGGGTGAGTCGATTAACCGAAATATTGCGTTTATGGCGTCTCGGTATGACCGGGGTGAGGCGGCGTATCTGAACTGTCCGATGGATAAGGAACAGTACTTGGCTTTTTATGATGCGCTGTGCGCGGCGGAGCAGGCGGAGCTAAAAGATTTTGAGCGGGAGACGGCGAAGTTCTTCGAGGCGTGTTTGCCGATTGAGGAGATGGCACGACGCGGCGTGGAGACGATGCGCTATGGGCCTTTGAAGCCGGTGGGACTGTTTGACACTGAGAAGTATGGCGCGTTTGATGCACCGGAAAATAAGGTGCATAAGCCGTACGGCGTGGTGCAGCTACGGCAGGAGGATAAGGCGGGTCAGCTATGGAATATGGTGGGCTTTCAGACTAATTTGCGCTGGGGCGAGCAGAAGCGGGTGTTTCGGATGATTCCGGGACTGGAGAATGCGGAGTTTGTGCGAATGGGGGTGATGCATCGCAATACGTTTATCAATTCGCCGGAGCTGTTGAACGGTTCCTTGCAGTTTAAGTCGCGTCCGACTTTGTTGGCAGCGGGTCAGATGGTGGGGACAGAGGGGTATACGGCAGCGATCGCAGGCGGATGGCTAGCAGGTACGAACGCGGCTCGAATCGCACTCGGCAAAGCGCCGCTGACGCTACCCGTAACGACTATGATCGGCGCGATGATCGACTTTATTAGCTCGGCCGAACCGAAGCATTTTCAGCCAATGCCGCCGAATATGGGCATTATTCCAGCGCTGCCACAGCAAGTGAGGAATAAGCGAGAACGGTATGGACAGTATCGCGATCGCGCCTTCGCAGATCTCCAAACCTGGGCAAAGGAGAATGATTTTTCGCTGACTCACACAGCCGCTAGCGAAGATCTGCTAGAGAAAGCAGCTATCGAAAAAGAAACCGTTCTCAGTGCTACCTAAGGAGATACGCGCTAGCTACATCAGCTCAGCAAGTTCCATCCATCGCTCTGTCGCCGTGTCAATCTCTTTTGAGATGACCGCAATCTGTTCAGAGAGTTTCTGTAGCTCTTCGTAGTCGTCTGGCGGCGAAGGATACAGCAGCTTTTCCAACTTCTCTTTCTTGGCTTCTAGCTCTGGAATCTTGTTCTCTAGAGAAGCGTACTCTCGTTTCTCTTTGCTTGAAACCTTCTTTGTTGAACTATCAGAAGGCTTAACGGTCTTCGGCTTTTCTGCGGCTACTGACTTTGTCTGCGCTGACTTCTGTTCTACTTTTTGAGCCGCGTCTTCCTTCTTCTTTGTTTCTAGGTAGACGCTATAGCTGCCAGGGTAGCGCCGAATGTTGCCACCAGGCTCAAGGGCAAAGATATTTTTCACCGTGCGATCTAGAAAGTAGCGATCGTGAGAGACGGTGATAACGCAGCCTGTGAAGCTTTCTAAATAGTCTTCTAAAACAGTGAGCGTCTGCACGTCTAGATCGTTCGTAGGCTCGTCCAAAATCAGAACATTCGGAGCGCTCAGCAGGACGCGTAGCAAGAATAAGCGGCGCTTTTCTCCACCAGAAAGTTTGTTGATCGGCGTGTACTGCTGATTGCTAGTAAATAGAAAGCGCTCTAGCATCTGAGAAACGCTGATTTGGCTACCGTCAGCGGTGGTGACAAAAGAGCCCTCTTCTTTGAGGTAGTCCATGACGCGCTGCTCTTCGTTCAAGGCTTCGAGCAGTTCTTCTGAGTGCTGGTTGAAGTAGCCGATGTGGATAGTTTGGCCGATATCGACGGTGCCGCTGTCGGGTTCGAGCTTGCCAGTAATGATGTTCATCAGAGTGGATTTGCCTGCGCCGTTGCCGCCGATGATGCCGATGCGATCGCTTGCCGTGAACTCATAGGTAAAGTCTTTGATTAGCGTGCGATCACCAAACGCTTTACTCACCTCCTCTAGCTCAATCACCTTCTTGCCAATCCGCCGTCCCGCCGTATCAATCTCGACTTTGCCCTGCGTTTCCTTAAAGGTCTTATCCTTCATTTCATCGATCCGCTGAATCCGAGCATTCTGCTTCGTACTCCGCGCTTTTGGACCTTGCCGCAGCCAAGCCAGCTCCCGTCGCAGCATTCCCTTGAACTTCTGCTGCGAGCTAGCTGCTGATGCCTCTTGATCGGCTTTCTTCTCTAGGTAGTAAGCGTAATTTCCTGCATAGGTATAGAGATCGGCCCGGTCAATTTCGAGAATGCGATTAGTCACGTTGTCTAGAAAATAGCGATCGTGCGTAATCAGCACTAGCGCTCCTCGAAACTGTCCTAGATAGTCTTGCAGCCATTCCACCGACTCAGCGTCTAGATGGTTGGTCGGCTCGTCCATCAGTAGCAAATCAGGATTGCTCATCAGCGCAGTCGCTAACGCCACCCGCTTGCGATAGCCACCCGATAGGTCACCTACTCTCGCATCAAAATCTTCGATGCCTAGCTTACTCAAGATAATCTTGGCATCGGTTTCTAAATCCCAAGCCCCAGAGGTCTCCATCTGTTCACCGACTGTCGCCAGCCGATTCATCAGCTGATCTAGCTCTTTCCCCTGCGCGTGAGACATCTTATGCGACAGTGACTCATACTCTCGCACTAGCTGCATCTGCTCGCCGCAGTCGGCAAATACCTGATCCAACACTGTCAAATCTTCATTGATATCTGGCTGCTGTGGCAGATAAACTAGCCGCGCACCAGACTTTGTTAGCCGTTGACCGCTGTCGATGGGCTCAATACCACCCATCATTTTTAGCAGCGTTGATTTGCCAGAGCCATTCACGCCAATGACGCCTACTTTATCGTCAGGCTCAATGCTAAAAGACCCCTCACGTAGCACTTCTTTGATGCCAAAGTCTTTACTGACAGATTGAAAGGTAATCAGACTCATGAAAGCTACGCTGAGAAAATTTAGATCGAAAGAGCGGACTGAAACGTGGACTAAGAGGTACTAATCGAACGCTGTTTTTATCCTACTGTCAAAACCGTAAAACAGGCGGTAAAGGTACGCAGAGTAAGGAAAATGCGTTCAGCCTACCGTAGAATCTCGCTGCTGTTCTCCCCCTGAAATGGTATAAGTGTTAAGGTTTCTGAAGCATTTTTGATTCATGGCAACAAACGCTTAACGAACGAGGTGCTTTCTTCGATTTTTACAGGAGTGTTGACTTTTGACCGCCACGACAGAAAGGTTTGCTACTGCGCGTCCCGCGACCACAGAGGCAGCTTTAGAACTCAAAGAGATTATCCGTAGCCTACCTCGGGCCTACTTTGAGAAAGATTCGACCAAAGCCTGGAAGCACGTCATTATCAGCGTATCAGCCGCAATTCTAGGCTACTGCGCTATTATCTTCCTTCCTTCATTTTTGCTTCCGTTTAGCTGGTTTTTTACGGGCACTGCGCTCACCGGCTTTTTCGTAATCGGCCACGATGCAGGCCACCGCTCTTTTGCCAAGCAGCGCTGGGTGAACGACCTAGTCGGCCATATTGCCTTCCTACCGCTGATCTATCCCTTCCACTGCTGGCGTTTGCTGCACGATCATCACCATCTACACACCAACAAGATGGAAGAAGACAATGCCTGGACACCGCTACGAGTCGAAGACTATCTTGGCTATTCTCCGGTGATGCGATTCCTTCAGCGCAGCATTCGCAGCTACTTTTGGTGGGTAGGCTCGATTGGACACTGGGGGCTATGTACCATTTTCGATCTGAGGAATTTCAGGGAACGCGATCGCGCCAAAGCCGCCTTCTCTATCGCCGTTGTTGCCATTTTTGCCGCTGTTGCTTTCCCGACTTTGATCGCCACCACTGGTCTCTGGGGCTTTGTCAAATTCTGGCTAGTGCCCTGGATGGTTTACCACTTCTGGATGAGCACCTTCACCATCGTTCACCACACTATCCCCGAAATCCAGTTCAAGCCCAACGCTGACTGGAACGCAGGCGAAGCTCAGCTAGCCGGAACCGTCCACTGCACTTATCCGCGCTGGATCGAATTCCTCTGCCACGATATCAACGTCCACGTCCCACACCACGTTTCTACTGGAATCCCTTCGTACAACCTGCGCGCGGCCCACGATCACCTCAAGGAAAACTGGGGCGACCACGTCATCGAGCGCAAGTTTACGCTGCCGTTCATGTGGTCGATTGCTAGCCAGTGCCACCTGTATCACCCAGAGAAGGCGTATCAGTCTTTCCGTGAGGCAGGGTTCTAGGCTTCAGCCGATCTAAACAGCAGCTTGATCTTTGCGGCGCTTCTTTTTGAAAGGAGGGCCGCTTCTAGTATTCCGCTGGCGTTTGGGCTTGCCGGATCGCCAGTCTTCATCGTCGCGGGTTTTGCCCATGCTGGTGATGTTCATCGGATTGCCGAGGACTTCTACGCGCCTGAGCAAATCGAAGGTCTCTTTGGGGATGCCGACGGGGAGATCGACGGTGCTGTAGTCGTTGAAGACGCTGATGCGGCCAATGTATTTGTTGGCAAGGCCGGTTTGGTTGGCGATCGCACCCACAATGTGTCCCGGCTTCACGCTGTGCTCCTTGCCGACATCTATCCGGAAGCGCTCCATCCCCACGCTTTGCGTTGCCGCGCCAGATCCGGCATCGCGACGCTTCGGCCCGCCTTTTCCTGCTGCTTTCTCTTCTAGCAGCAGCGGCTCATCACCCTGAACTAGCTTGGCCAGCGCGCCCGCAATCTCAATCGCAGGCACATCATGCTCCTGCTCGTACTGCTCTAGAATCTGAGTGAAAAATGCAGCATCTTCTTGGGCAAGCGTATCGGTGATCTTTTGCTTGAACCGCTCGATGCGCTGATCGTTGACAACTTCGGTAGAAGGCGTCTCCGCCATCTGCTCGATTCTTTGCTTGGTTCAGCGCTCGATAGAGCTCAGCAGCCGCTTTTTCGCGCGGGGTGACAAATAGAATCGCTTCGCCTTCTCGTCCGGCCCGGCCAGTGCGGCCAATACGGTGAACATAAGCTTCTGGATCGTAGGGCATATCGTAATTGATCACGTGGCTGATGCGCTCTACGTCCAAGCCTCTAGCGGCAACATCTGTCGCCACTAGAATATCTAGCTTGCCCTGTTTCAGGCGATCTACCGTCCGTTCGCGCTGGTTTTGGGGAACATCTCCGCTCAGGGGGGCAACGCTATATCCCCGCGCTTCCAGCTTCTCAGAAAGCTCTACAGTCGCAATCTTGGTCCGCACAAAGACGATCATGCCGTCAAATTCTTCGACCTCTAGGATGCGAGTCAGGGCGTCGAGCTTGTGATAGCCACTGACGGGCCAAAAGCGCTGACGAATGGTGTCTGCTGTCTTGGATTGGTTTTTGACCGCTAGCTCTTCTGGCTCGTTAAGATACTTTTGCGCAATCTTGCGAATAGCGTGGGGCATGGTTGCCGAAAACAGCGCTACCTGCCGAGATTTTGGCGTTTGTGAGATCACCCACTCCACATCTTCAATAAAGCCCATCCGCAGCATTTCATCGGCTTCGTCTAGGACTAGAAACTTCAGATTGTCTAGCTTCAGCGTACCGCGCTTCATATGGTCAATTACTCGTCCGGGCGTACCGACAACGACATGCGCCGCCCTTCTGAGCTGCTTGAGCTGAACCTGATAGCTTTGCCCGCCATAGATGGGCAGAACATGGAAGCCTTTGATATGAGAGGCATAGCCCTGAAATGCTTCGGCGACTTGCAGCGCGAGTTCGCGGGTAGGAGCTAGCACTAAGGCTTGGGGATCGCTGTTGGAAACGTCGATCTGAGAGAGGATCGGCAGCGCAAACGCGGCGGTTTTACCGGTTCCTGTTTGCGCTTGGCCGATAATGTCTTTCCCCTCTAAGATAGGCGGAATCGTGAGCGCTTGAATCGGCGTTGGGCTCTCGTAACCAGCATCGTTTAAGGCTTCGAGGACAGCGGGAAGTAATAAAAGGTCTTGAAAGGATATTTCGGTAGCGGGCATGAAAAAGCAACCTAGTACTTAGGTGAACGAGAAGGTGAGTGAAAAAGTGAGAAAGATATGCGACTTGTGACCAATCGGTTTAGGAGCGCGCCAATGGGAATGCTGGCACGCACGGGTCAGGCAAGGAGATTAAACAAGCGAAGGACTGCGATCGCAGCCAGCTCATCATCAGGGGTGTATTTCAGCAGGGGAAAGACTGCTAAATGAATGAAGCAAGTAGTGCAGAATTAAACTCGGTGGGGTGACAGCAGGCATCAAAGTAGGCGATAAAGCAGCCCTGAATTGCCTGTCCCGTTTGAAGTGTGAAGGGGGTAACCGTCTCACCGAGGGGTGTTGCAACGTGGGGCCTATCCCAGTTAATCGCTCTGATTTAATTGGTTCTTATTCGAGATAAGATGGGCAAAATTGCCCGAAGTGGTAGTATATCGTCTTTCGTTCGATGAGGGCAATAATGATTTTGGCGGGGCGCTACGAAATCATGCGGCCACTGGCGGAAGGGGGGTTTCGCAGCGTTTTTAGCGCGCGATCGCCATCTCCCCGGCACGCCCACTTGCGTCATCAAGCACCTTCAGCAGCAAAATTTCACCGCCGACACGCTAAAAACCGCCCAGCGCCTTTTGAGTGACCAGCAGCCGATTCATGTGATTGGGGGAGGACTCGCGGGGACGGAGGCGGCTTGGCAGATTGCGCGGGCAGGGGTGCCGGTGGTGCTGCATGAGATGCGCCCGGTGAAGAAGAGTCCTGCGCATCATTCGGAGCATTTGGCGGAGCTGGTGTGTAGCAATTCGTTTGGGGCGATCGCAACTGATCGCGCTTCGGGGATGCTGCATGAGGAGCTGCGGCGACTCGGCTCGGTTGTGATTGGCAAGGCAGATCAGCATGCGGTGCCTGCGGGTGGGGCGCTGGCTGTGGATCGCGGCGTGTTTGGGCAGGATTTAACGGCGGCGTTGGAGGGTCATCCGCTGGTGGAGCTGCGGCGAGATGAGGTGCTGCGAATTCCGGTTGAGGGGGTGACGGTGCTGACGACGGGGCCGCTGACGAGTGAAGCGCTGAGTGAGGACTTAGAGCGGTTTGCGGGGCAAGCCTATATGAGCTTTTTTGATGCGGCGAGTCCGATTGTGGTGGGCGAGTCGATTAACCGGAATATTGCGTTTATAGCGTCTCGGTATGACCGAGGGGAGGCGGCGTATCTGAACTGTCCGATGGATAAGGAACAGTATCTGGCCTTTTACGATGCGCTGTGTGCGGCGGAGCAGGCGGAGCTGAAAGATTTTGAGCGTGAGACGGCGAAGTTCTTTGAGGCATGTTTGCCGATTGAGGAGATGGCGCGGCGCGGTGTGGAGACGATGCGCTATGGGCCTTTGAAACCTGTGGGATTGTTCGACACTGAGAAGTATGGGGCGTTTGATGCACCAGAGAATAAGGTGCATAAGCCGTATGGCGTGGTGCAGCTACGGCAGGAGGATAAGGCGGGTCAGCTATGGAACATGGTCGGCTTTCAGACTAATTTGCGCTGGGGCGAGCAGAAGCGGGTGTTTCGGATGATTCCAGGATTGGAGAATGCGGAGTTTGTGCGGATGGGGGTGATGCATCGCAATACGTTCATTAATTCGCCGGAGCTGTTGAACAGTTCCTTGCAGTTTAAGTCGCGTCCGACTTTGTTAGCGGCGGGTCAGCTGGTGGGAACAGAAGGGTATACAGCAGCGATCGCAGGCGGATGGCTAGCAGGCACTAACGCCGCTCGAATTGCATTGGGCAAAGCGCCGCTAACGTTACCAGTAACAACTATGATCGGCGCGATGATCGACTTCATCAGCTCGGCTGAACCGAAGCATTTTCAGCCAATGCCGCCGAATATGGGGATTATTCCAGAACTGCCCAAGCGGGTGAGAAACAAAAGAGAGCGGTATGGGCAGTATCGCGATCGCGCCTTCGCAGATCTCCAAGCCTGGGCAAAGGAGAATGAATTTTCGCTGACTCACACAGCCGCTAGCGAAGATCTGCTAGAGAAAGCAGCTATCGAAAAAGAAACCGTTCTCAGTGCTACCTAAGGAGATACGCGCTAGCTACATCAGCTCAGCAAGTTCCATCCATCGCTCTGTCGCCGTGTCAATCTCTTTTGAGATGACCGCGATCTGTTCAGAAAGCTTCTGTAGCTCTTCGTAGTCGTCTGGCGGCGTGGGATACAGCAGCTTTTCTAACTTCTCTTTCTTGGCTTCTAGCTCTGGAATTTTGTTCTCTAGAGAAGCGTACTCTCGTTTCTCTTTGCTTGAAACCTTCTTTGTTGAACTATCAGAAGGTTTAACGGTCTTCGGCTTTTCTGCGGCTACTGACTTTGTCTGCGCTGACTTCTGTTCTACTTTTTGAGCCGCGTCTTCCTTCTTCTTTGTTTCTAGGTAGACGCTATAGCTGCCAGGGTAGCGCCGAATGTTGCCACCAGGCTCAAGGGCAAAGATATTTTTCACCGTGCGATCTAGAAAGTAGCGATCGTGAGAGACGGTGATAACGCAGCCTGTGAAGCTTTCTAAATAGTCTTCTAAAACAGTGAGCGTCTGCACGTCTAGATCGTTCGTAGGCTCGTCCAAAATCAGAACATTCGGAGCGCTCAGCAGGACGCGTAGCAAGAATAAGCGGCGCTTCTCTCCACCAGAAAGTTTGTTGATCGGCGTGTACTGCTGATTACTGGTAAACAGGAAGCGCTCTAGCATTTGAGAAACGCTGATTTGGCTACCGTCAGCGGTGGTGACAAAAGAGCCCTCTTCTTTAAGGTAGTCCATGACGCGCTGCTCTTCGTTCAAGGCTTCGAGCAGTTCTTCTGAGTGCTGATTAAAGTAGCCAATATGGATGGTTTGGCCGATATCGACGGTGCCGCTGTCGGGTTCGAGCTTGCCAGTAATGATGTTCATCAGAGTGGATTTGCCTGCGCCGTTGCCGCCGATGATGCCGATGCGATCGCTTGCCGTGAACTCATAGGTAAAGTCTTTGATCAGGGTGCGATCGCCAAACGACTTACTCACTCCTTCCAGCTCAATCACCTTCTTACCAATCCGCCGCCCAGCCGTATCAATTTCAACTTTGCCTTGCGTTTCCTTGAAGGTTTTATCCTTCATCTCATCAATCCGCTGAATGCGAGCGTTTTGCTTCGTACTCCGCGCTTTCGGCCCCTGCCGTAGCCAAGCTAATTCTCGTCGCAGCATCCCTTTAAACTTTTGCTGAGAACTCGCGGCAGAAGCTTCTTGATCGGCCTTTTTCTCTAGGTAGTATGCGTAATTCCCGGCATAGGTATACAGGTCGGCCCGGTCAATTTCGAGAATCCGATTGGTCACATTGTCTAGAAAGTAGCGATCGTGCGTAATTAGCACTAGCGCCCCGCGAAACTGACCTAGATAGTCTTGTAGCCATTCCACCGACTCGGCGTCTAGATGGTTGGTTGGCTCGTCCATCAGTAGCAGATCAGGATCGCTCATCAGCGCAGTCGCTAGCGCCACCCGCTTGCGATAGCCACCTGACAGATCGCCTACTCTCGCATCAAAATCTTCGATGCCTAGCTTACTCAATATAATCTTGGCATCGGTTTCTAAATCCCAAGCCCCAGAGGTCTCCATCTGTTCACCGACTGTCGCCAGCCGATTCATCAGCCGATCTAGCTCTTTCCCCTGCGCGTGAGACATCTTATGCGACAGTGACTCATACTCTCGCACTAGCTGCATCTGCTCGCCGCAATCGGCAAATACCTGATCCAACACTGTCAAATCTTCATTGATATCTGGCTGCTGTGGCAGATAAACTAGCCGCGCACCAGACTTTGTTAGCCGTTGACCGCTGTCGATGGGCTCAATACCACCCATCATTTTTAGCAGCGTTGATTTGCCAGAGCCATTCACGCCAATGACGCCCACTTTATCGTCAGGCTCAATGCTAAAAGATCCCTCTCGTAGCACTTCTTTGATGCCAAAGTCTTTACTGACAGATTGAAAGGTAATCAGACTCATGAAAGCTACGCTAAGAAAATTTAGATCGAAAGAGCGGACTGAAATGCGGACTAAAAGATAATGACCGAACGCTGTTTTTATCCTACTGGCAAAACCATAAAACAGGCGGTAAAGGTACGCAGAGTAAGGAAAATGCGTTCAGCCTACCGTAGGATTTCGCTACTGTTCTCCCCCTGAAATGGTATAAGTGTTAAGGTTTCTGAAGCATTTTTGATTCATGGCAACAAACGCTTAACGAATGAGGTGCTTTCTTCGATTTTTACAGGAGTGTTGACTTTTGACCGCCACGACAGAAAGGTTTGCTACTGGGCGTCCCGCGACCACAGAGGCAGCTTTAGAGCTCAAAGAGATTATCCGTAGCCTACCTCGGGCCTACTTTGAGAAAGATTCGACCAAAGCTTGGAAGCACGTCATCATCAGCGTATCAGCTGCGATTCTAGGCTACTGCGCTATTATCTTCCTTCCTTCATTTTTGCTTCCGTTTAGCTGGTTTTTTACGGGCACTGCGCTCACTGGTTTTTTTGTAATCGGACACGATGCAGGCCACCGCTCTTTTGCCAAGCAGCGCTGGGTGAACGATCTAGTCGGCCATATTGCCTTCCTACCGCTGATCTATCCCTTCCACTGCTGGCGTTTGCTGCACGATCATCACCATCTGCACACCAACAAGATGGAAGAAGACAATGCCTGGACACCGCTACGAGTCGAAGACTATCTCGGCTATTCTCCGGTGATGCGATTCCTTCAGCGCAGCATTCGCAGCTATTTCTGGTGGGTGGGTTCGATTGGGCACTGGGCGCTTTACCACTTTAATTTGGATAATTTTAGAGAACGCGATCGCTCCAAAGCCGCCTTCTCTATCGCCGTTGTTGCCATCTTTGCCGCTGTTGCTTTCCCGACTTTGATTGCCACTACTGGTCTCTGGGGCTTTGTCAAGTTCTGGCTAGTGCCCTGGATGGTTTACCACTTCTGGATGAGCACCTTCACCATCGTTCACCACACTATCCCCGAAATCCAGTTCAAGCCCAACGCTGACTGGAATGCAGGCGAAGCTCAGCTAGCCGGAACCGTCCACTGCACTTATCCACGCTGGATCGAATTCCTCTGCCACGATATCAACGTCCACGTTCCGCATCACGTTTCTACTGGTATCCCTTCGTATAACCTGCGCGCGGCCCACGACCACCTCAAGGAAAACTGGGGCGACCACATCATCGAGCGCAAGTTTACGCTGCCATTCATGTGGTCGATTGCTAGCCAGTGCCACCTGTATCACCCAGAGAAGGCGTATCAGTCTTTCCGTGAGGCAGGGTTTTAGGCTTCAGCCGATCTAAACAGCAGCTTGATCTTTGCGGCGCTTCTTTTTGAAAGGAGGGCCGCTTCTAGTATTCCGCTGGCGTTTGGGCTTGCCGGATCGCCAGTCTTCATCGTCGCGGGTTTTGCCCATGCTGGTGATGTTCATCGGATTGCCGAGGACTTCTACGCGCCTGAGCAAATCGAAGGTCTCTTTGGGGATGCCAACGGGGAGATCGACGGTGCTGTAGTCATTGAAGACGCTAATGCGGCCAATGTATTTGTTGGCAAGGCCGGTTTCGTTGGCGATCGCACCCACAATATGTCCCGGCTTCACGCTGTGCTCCTTACCGACCTCTATCCGGAAGCGCTCCATCCCCACGCTTTGCGTTGCCGCACCAGATCCGGCATCTCGACGCTTCGGCCCGCCTTTTCCTGCTGCTTTCTCTTCTAGCAGCAGCGGCTCATCACCCTGAACTAGCTTGGCCAGCGCGCCCGCAATCTCAATCGCAGGTACATCATGTTCCTGCTCGTACTGCTCTAGAATCTGAGTGAAAAATGCAGCATCTTCTTGGGCAAGCGTATCGGTGATCTTTTGCTTGAACCGCTCAATGCGCTGATCGTTGACAACTTCGGTAGAAGGCATCTCCATCTGCTCGATTCTTTGCTTGGTTGAGCGCTCGATAGAGCTCAGCAGCCGCTTTTCGCGCGGGGTGACAAATAGAATCGCTTCGCCTTCTCGTCCGGCCCGGCCAGTACGGCCAATACGGTGAACATAAGCTTCTGGATCGTAAGGCATATCGTAATTGATCACGTGGCTGATACGCTCTACGTCCAAGCCTCTAGCGGCAACATCTGTCGCCACTAGAATATCTAGCTTGCCCTGTTTCAGGCGATCTACCGTCCGTTCGCGCTGGTTTTGGGGAACATCTCCGCTCAGGGGGGCAACGTTATATCCCCGCGCTTCTAGCTTCTCAGAAAGCTCTACAGTCGCAATCTTGGTCCGCACAAAGACGATCATGCCGTCAAATTCTTCGACCTCTAGGATGCGAGTCAGGGCGTCGAGCTTGTGATAGCCACTGACGGGCCAAAAGCGCTGACGAATGGTGTCTGCTGTCTTGGATTGGTTTTTGACCGCTAGCTCTTCTGGCTCGTTAAGATACTTTTGCGCAATCTTGCGAATAGCGTGGGGCATGGTTGCCGAAAACAGCGCTACCTGCCGAGATTTTGGCGTTT
Source organism: uncultured cyanobacterium (assembly GCA_963772185.1). Classification (GTDB taxonomy): domain Bacteria; phylum Cyanobacteriota; class Cyanobacteriia; order Phormidesmidales; family Phormidesmidaceae; genus Phormidesmis. The sequence goes on from CAVYWR010000038.1 coordinate 135,601, forward strand.
GTGAGATCACCCACTCCACATCTTCAATAAAGCCCATCCGCAGCATTTCATCGGCTTCGTCTAGGACTAGAAACTTCAGATTGTCTAGCTTCAGCGTACCGCGCTTCATATGGTCAATTACTCGCCCGGGCGTACCGACAACGACATGCGCCGCCCTTCTGAGCTGCTTGAGCTGAACCTGATAGCTTTGCCCGCCATAGATGGGCAGAACATGGAAGCCTTTGATATGAGAGGCATAGCCTTGAAATGCTTCGGCGACTTGCAGCGCGAGTTCGCGGGTAGGAGCTAGCACTAAGGCTTGGGGATCGCTGTTGGAAACGTCGATCTGAGAGAGGATTGGCAGCGCAAACGCGGCGGTTTTACCGGTTCCTGTTTGCGCTTGGCCGATGATATCTTTCCCCTCTAAGATAGGCGGAATCGTGAGCGCTTGAATCGGCGTTGGGCTCTCGTAACCAGCATCGTTTAAGGCTTCGAGGACAGCGGGAAGTAATAAAAGGTCTTGAAAGGATATTTCGGTAGCGGGCATGAAAAAGCAACCTAGTACTTAGGTGAACGAGAAGGTGAGTGAAAAAGTGAGAAAGATATGCGACTTGTGACCAATCGGTTTAGGGGCGCGCCAATGGGAATGCTGGCACGCACGGGTCAGGCAAGGAGATTAAACAAGCGAAGGACTGCGATCGCAGCTAGCTCATCATCAGGGGTGTATTTCAGCAGGGGAAAGACTGCTAAATGAATGAAGCAAGTAGTGCAGAATTAAACTCGGTGGGGTGACAGCAGGCATCAAAGTAGGCGATAAAGCAGCCCTGAATTGCCTGTCCCGTTTGAAGTGTGAAGGGGGTAACCGTCTCACCGAGGGGTGTTGCAACGTGGGGCCTATCCCAGTTAATCGCTCTGATTCAATTGGTTCTTATTCGAGATAAGATGGGCAAAATTGCCCGAAGTGGTAGTATATCGTCTTTCGTTCGATGAGGGCAATAATGATTTTGGCGGGGCGCTACGAAATCATGCGGCCACTGGCGGAAGGAGGATTTGGCAAGACGTATCTGGCACGCGATCGCCATCTCCCCGGCACGCCCACTTGCGTCATCAAGCACCTTCAGCAGCAAAATTTCACCGCCGACACGTTAAAAGCCGCCCAGCGCCTTTTCGACCTAGAAGCCCAGACGCTTTATCAGCTAGGCACCCATTCTCAGATTCCTACCTTACTGGCCCACTTTGAACAAGACGGTGAGTTTTATCTGGTTCAAGAGTATATAGAGGGTCAGTCGTTAGAAAAAGAGCTAGCCCAACTGATTCAGACAGACACCAAAGATTCTGCCCGAAAACAAGATCGCGCTAGCTACACTTTTCAGCTTCTGCGAGATCTCTTAGCGGTTCTAGCCTTTGTGCATCAGCATAGTGTTATTCATCGCGATATCAAGCCTGCCAACTTAATCCGCCGGGAATCTGACGATAGAATTGTTCTGATCGACTTCGGCGCAGTCAAAGCTTTTATCCCTAGCGACTCTCTCACCGTTTCAGTCGGCTCTCCAGGCTACATAGCGCCAGAGCAACAGGCAGGACGCCCCTGTCTAGCTAGCGATCTCTATTCTGTCGGCATCATAGCGCTAGAATCGCTTACCGGGAAGTCCTACAAACAGTTGCCAGCCGATCCTGTTACCGGAAATCTTTCTGTTGAACAGATTGTCGAATTGAACAGGTCCGACAGTCTGTCCGACAGTCTAGTAAGCCTAATCAAACAACTGATAGCTGTAGAAGTATGCGATCGCGTTCCCACCGCCACCGCCGCCCTTCAAGCTCTCAACGCAGACTTTCTCGAACCTGCTAGCGCTATAACCCTCCCGACTACGCTGCCTCCCTCGTCCCACGGCCCTACTTCTCTTCCTTTCCTAACGGCTGAGCGCAGGCGCTATTTTCCCACTTCTCATCCCTTCCAGCGCACTGCCACCGAAGCGCGCAACCGTCAGGCGCTGCTCAATAAAGTTCACCGCTTCTGGATTCAAGGGGTGCTAGAACACTCCCTGCACGGGCAGGTGCTACTCACGTTAGGACTAGAAGAAAGAAGTCAGGCTCTTGCTTTACCCTGGAACCTCAGCTACGAAACGGCAAAGCAGCCCAGTCGCCCGTTGGATTCAAGTACAAAAGTCTTTGATGTTTTTCGACGGCTGGGGGAGGGGCGATCGCTCCTGATATTAGGTGAGCCGGGTGCGGGTAAAACAACAACATTACTCACGCTTGCTCGCGACCTGTTAGAAAAGAGATTAGAGCAAGAGAGCCGCATTCCCGCTATCTTCAATCTCTCTTCTTGGACAGGCGAATCGATAGAACAGTGGCTAGTCGCTGAACTCAGCAGTAAATATCAGATTCCCCAGGCGATTGGGCGGGTTTGGGTGAGCGATCAGCAGCTTTTGTTTTTGCTAGATGGATTGGACGAGGTCAGAGCCGACCGCCAGGATAGTTGTGCGGCGGCAATTAATCAATTTTATCGGGACTATGGGCCAGAGATTGTTGTGTGCTGCCGGATTAAGGACTATGAGCGGCTGGCCAGTCGGCTGAAGTTTCAGTGTGCGCTTTATGTGCGATCGCTCACCAACGCCCAAATCTGGCAGTATCTCGACAAATCCAAAACCGGACTGACTGGCCTACGCTCTTTGCTAGAGCGCAATAGCGAAGCGGACACAGAAAATCAGCATCTGCTCGAACTTGCCAGATCGCCCCTCATCCTCAATATCATGGCGCTCACCTACCAGGGTATCAGCGCCAGTGAAATTCCTGCGCTCACCCAAGGTGAAAGCTACACCCACCAGCTTTTTAGCGCATACATCACTCGCATGTTCAAGCGGCGCGACATTCCTAGCCCCTACAGCCAGCAGCAAACTGTGCGTTGGCTCAGCGCGTTAGCCAACAATCTACTCAGCACCTCTCAAACCGTATTCCTAATCGAAAGGATGCAGGTCAACTGGCTTCGATCCAAGCGTCAGCGACTGGCCTATGGCATTCTCGTCTGGCTGAGCTTTGCCTTGATTGCTACCGTGATTGGCTGGCATGTGATCAATCGGCGATCGCTTCCTTTTGCAATCGTCATCGGCGGTCTGATCTGCGCTAAAATCTTCGGCCTTTACAGAATCGTCCCAGCCGAAAAATTGCAGTGGTCCTGGTCAAAAGCAAAGCGCTCCCTCCGTCTAGGACTCACCTTTGGTCCACTGATCGGCCTGAGTTCTCAAGCTGATCTTTGCCCACCTTTTCAATCCCAATCTTTGCAACGGCGATTTTGGCTGCTTTCGCTCGCTTAGCTACATCGGCCTGTCTTTTGGCACCGTTCTAGGCATCACCTACGGCATTATCGGCGGTCTGCGCGGTACTCGCATCGCAACTGTCACGCGGCCCAATCAGGGCATTCGTCAATCTGCTCGCAACGCGGTCGTGCTAGCCATAGTCGCTACCGTCGCTCCTTTCTTAACGTCTTTCCTGTTTCGAGGTGAGACCTCCACTGCGTTTTGGGCAGCGGCTGGACTGTCTTTTGGACTTGCTCTTGGCGGTGGCGAAGCTTGTGTAAAACATGGCGTGCTGCGGTTTGTGCTGTTTTGCCAGGGTCGCATTCCGTGGAACTATTCTCGCTTTTTAGACTACGCTGCCGAGCGGATCTTTCTGCAAAAGGTGGGCGGCGGCTATATCTTTGTCCATCGGCTGTTGCTAGAACACCTTGCAGACCTTTCTAAAAATATCTGAAAAATTTGACTTAACTGTCTACATTCAGTGATGAGAACGTTCAAAATGGATCTACGGTAGTGTACTAACCTTTCGCTAGCCACCCGACGCAGGCTTGGTACCTGCCGTAGAAATGAAGATCGCCTCTAGAATCAGCCGCGTCACGCCCTCTATGACTCTTGCCATTTCGGCTAAGGCCAAGGCGATGAAAGCCGATGGCCTAGACGTTTGCAGCTTTAGCGCGGGTGAGCCTGACTTCGATACGCCTCAGCACATTCGAGAAGCGGCCAAGACGGCGCTAGATCAAGGGAAAACTCGCTATGGCCCAGCCGCTGGGGAACCAGAACTAAGAGAAGCGATCGCCCAAAAGCTCCAGCAGGCCAATCGCCTCCCCTACGATGCCAAGAATATCATGGTCACCAACGGCGGCAAGCACTCGCTGTACAACCTAATTATGGCAATCATTGACCCAGGCGATGAGGTAATTATTCCATCGCCTTTTTGGGTCAGCTATCCAGAAATGGTTGAGCTAGCAGGGGGAAAGCCCGTAATTGTCGAGACCACAGCCGAGAACAACTACAAGCTCAGCGCGGACCAGCTCAAAGCGGCAATCACGCCAAAGACGCGGCTATTTGTGCTCAATTCTCCCTCGAATCCGACCGGTATGGTCTACACCCCAGCTGAGCTACAGGCGCTAGCCGCAGTGATTGTCGAGGCGGACATTCTAGTGGTGTCTGACGAGATCTACGAAAAGATTCTCTACAAGGGCGCTGAGCACGTTAGCATTGGCAGCTTCAATTCAGAAATTTTTCAGCGCACGATTACCAGCAACGGCTTCGCTAAAGCCTATGCGATGACGGGCTGGCGGCTGGGCTATCTGGCCGCGTCAGAAGAAATTATCACAGGCGGTGAACACGCTACAAAGCCACAGCACGTCTAATGTGTGTACGTTTGCTCAGTATGGTGCGATCGCCGCACTCACCGGACCTCAAGACGATCTAGCCATCATGCGCCAAGCTTTTAGCAAACGGCGACTGGCGATTATGGACATGGTTGGCAACATTGATGGACTTAGCTACGTAAAGCCCAACGGTGCTTTTTATCTATTTGTCGATATCAGCCAGGTAGGGCTAGGCTCTGTAGACTTCTGCGAAAAGCTGCTGAGTGAAAAGCAGGTTGCCACTATTCCGGGTGCGGCGTTTGGCGCAGAAGGCACTATTCGCATCTCCTACGCCACCGATCTAGATACTATTGAGCGAGGTATGGACCGATTAAGTGGCTTTGTAAAAGCATATAGCTAAAGTAGGTCTGTATTAGCTGATTGGCTGCGGTCTGACTACGGTCTTACTGTCTGTAGACCCATTGCCTACAGTTTCGCTGTCTAGTGGCTGGTCGCTTTGAGCGAGCACGGTCAGCGCCTGCTTCAATGCTTCGGTGCGATCGCTCAAGAATCGATCGGCAGGCACGATGTTCAATAGGCCCAGACGAGTTAGGCGCTTGTAGGTTTGGCCTTTCGCACCGACGATATAGACCGCGCGATCGCCATCCACCGCCTCTTGAATCGAGTTCTCTAGCGCCAGCGACGTGGTCACACCCAGGTGCGGCACTTCGCTAATATCGAGAATCAGCACCTGACAGTTTTGGACGGCGTCTCTTTCTCTAGAAATTGCCTTGGCCACGCCAAAGATCATCGGCCCGCTCAGGCGAAAGATCAAAATTCGACCCCGACCTTGATCTAGCAGCGCTTTTTCCTCAGATGTCAGCGCGATCGTATCGTCATCATCGGTGACTGCCGTAACGCCCTTTTCCGAGCGCAGCATACTCAAGTTCTCAATCGTCAGCATATTTGCCACAAACACACCAACACCAACAGCCACCACTAGATCAACAAACACCGTCAGAAAAATCACCCCATACATAATCGCCGCCGACTTGCGTGAAATGTAGTGAGCCCGCTTCAAAAAGCCCCAGTCGATAATGTCGATGCCGACCTTGATGATGATGCCTGCTAGCACAGAAAGAGGAATGTTCTCTGTCAGACTGCTCGCCCCTAGCACGACTACTAGCAAAATCACCGCTCGCGATAGGCCCGAGAGCGCTGTACGTCCCCCCGCTTTGATATTGACCACTGTGCCCATCGTCGCACCCGCACCCGGCAGGCCACCTAGCAGACCAGACATAATGTTGCCAATACCCTGCCCGATTAGCTCCTTGTTAGAATCGTGTTCGGTGCGAGTGAGACTATCTGCCACCACAGAAGTCAGCAGCGCATCGATACAGCCCAGCGTCCCTAGTACCCCTGCATCCACCAGCATGAGGCGCATCTCAGCACCGCTAAAGGTAGGCACTGTCAACGTTGGCAGCGATAGCGGGATTTCACCAATGCGAGCGAGTCCTTCAGCCCCCCCCACGAACACCGTCAAAGACAGAAGCGTTCCGATGATCATGGCCACTAGCTGAGGTGGCGCAAACTTTCGCAGATTTTTTGGGAAAAAGACAATGATTAGCACCGTCAGCAGCGTCAGAATTGCATCGCTCCACCGAATGCCTCCAATGAGCTCTGGCAGACTTTGCAGCATCCCTAGCACACCCGGCAGAGAAGCCGTCTGCCCTAGCGCCGGACCAATCTGCAAAATAATCAGAATCAGACCAATGCCCGACATAAAGCCCGACACCACGTTGTAGGGCATCATCGTGACGTATTTTCCTAGCTTCAATGCACCCAGCGCAATCTGAAAGACACCCGCCATCATCACAACCGTAAAGGCCATCGCCATTCCGTTGTCTGGATTAGCTGCGATCAGCTCAGCAATGACGCCGGTAATGACCACCGTCATTGGGCCAGTTGGCTCGGAAATCAGCGTCGGCGTGCCGCCAAACAGCGCCGCAAAAAAGCCGACAATAATTGCGCCGTATAGCCCAGCAGTTGCCCCTGCACCCGAGGCTACGCCAAAGGCCAGCGCCATTGGTAGGGCAATCACAGCGGCAGTCAGTCCGCCGAACAGGTCGCCGCGAATATTTCTGAAGTTAATCTGATTAGTAATTTTGTAAGCTCGTTGCATGGGTAGGGTTAGCCCTCGGCGCGATCACTTCCCTTAGTCTCTCATGCTGACTTAAGCTTTAGTTGCATGCATTAGAAATCGTCTTCGAAGACGCTGTTCACCAAGACCAATCCCGACAAAATAGTTCATCGCCAACATATGCCCTCTCATTCAACTGAATGCGCCTATCTGCCATCCGACTGGTTTAATCGTCCATCGCCTCAAGTCGCTGCTGATTTGATCGGCTGCAATCTGCACAGGCGCATTGGTGAGGAAACGATTACAGGTCGAATTGTTGAAACTGAAGCCTACGAAGCGGGCGATCCGGCAATGTATGCCTACCAGACAAAAACAGAGAGAAATGCTGTTGTTTTTGGTCCGGCTGGCTTTACCTACATCTATCCAATTTACCGTCAGTATCACTGCTTTAATATTGTCACCGACCGCGATAGTTTCGCTAGCACCATTTTGATCAGAGCGGTGCATCTAGAACAAAGACCTAGCTGGGTGGATCCTAAAAAAGATAAGTTAGAAAGAGTTGCTGCCGGTCCAGGGAAGTTATGCATCGCACTTCTGCTCGATACTTCCTTGAAAGGGATCTCTGTTGAACCTAGCTCAGGGCTGTGGGTTTCTGATCGTTCGGATGCGATCGCCCAACAGCTCGCAGATCCTCAATCTATCACCCAAACCACCAGAATCGGCCTATCAAAAGGTATTGACATTCCTTGGCGCTGGTACCTGACTGACTCACCAGCGGTCTCAAAGAAAGTCCCTAAGAGAAAATAGATTCCAAATCCGGGTTTGAAAGCCCCCGATTCACGCAACAAACCATCGTAGGGGCATAGCATGCCATGCCCCTACGACAAAAATTCAAGGAGTCAAACAACAGAGTTGGGTATCGGATGTTGACTGGTTCAGCCTAGAAACGAGTGCCAAAATCCTTCCAAAGCGTTCCTTCACCCGGAATAACAACTTCTACTTCGCTATTGGCCGCAGCATCTGCTGCCGTAATTACACTCTGCTCTGACTGGGTTAGACCGGCTCTAACGACGGTGTAGCCCAGTATAAAAGTGACTCCTGCAACCAAGACACTAGCAATCATGCGATCAGTGCTAGTAGAGCGGGCTAAGGAAGTAGTTGAAGATCGATAAGCCATAGGAAAGACCCTCTATTAAGCCATCTTCTCTATAGTCTCAGCATTTTTTGGTAGCAAGTGATACCGTTTATATTTCTTGACTAAGGTTAATGCTCAGAAATTAACCGCTCTCATTTTGTGTCCGTCTAGACCTACTTCCATATCAACCACATAGCTCACATCAGAGTCAAACACCTTGATACTGGTCACTTGACGACGATAGTACACAGTGTCGAGCGAGTCAGTGAACGTTTTGTGGTAGGTAGAGCATCTTGTGGTAGGTAGAGCATCTTGTGGTAGGTAGAGCATCTTGTGGTAGGTAGAGCATCTTGTGGTAGGTAGAGCATCGGTATCGTTGATGCCCATTGCTATTTGTACTATGCTTATGTGCTTTGGGGTGCTCGTAGAAGGAGCATTCCATCCCAAAACCCTGCTAGCATAAAGCCTGGACTGAACTATAAGTGCAAAGGTCAAGTCTACGGTATGGATATGCTACATAGTAGACGACTCTATCCTTCTAAGGAGGCTTCTACAGGATCGTGCTGGGTCGAGCTGGCCAGGGCGGTGGCGATCGCATCCACCACTCTCCCAACCTCTGTCACTGCTATCCCCAAATCCTTCCGACTCTGCCCCTTCGGTACTAGGGCTCGCTTGAACCCTAGCTTTGCCGCTTCTTTTAATCGCAGCTCCATCTGAGAAACGGGGCGAATCTGTCCGCCTAGGCCCACTTCTCCGATCAGGACTAATTCTGGATCGATGATGCGATCGCGAAAGCTAGCCGCGACCGCCACCGCGATTCCCAAATCCGCAGCAGGTTCCCCCACATTCAGCCCGCCCGAAGACGCGACATAGGCATCTAGCTTGGATAGGGGAATGCCGACTCTCTTTTCTAGCACCGCAAGAATCTGTAAAAGTCTGTTGTATTCAATTCCCGTAGTTGATCGGCGCGGTGAGCTATAGCTGGTCGGACTGACAAGAGACTGCAATTCTACGACTAGTGGTCGAGTTCCCTCGCAGGCCACAATCGTTGCAACTCCAGGCACGTTCTCTTCTTGATTGTTCATGAATAGCTCGGATGGATTGAGCACTTCTTCTAAGCCTTTATCCACCATCTCGAATACGCCTAGCTCATGGGTTGCACCAAATCTGTTTTTTACCGAGCGCAGCAGGCGATGGCTGGCAAAGCGATCGCCTTCAAAATACAGCACAGTATCGACCAGGTGTTCCAAGACTTTCGGGCCTGCGATCGCCCCTTCTTTGGTCACATGTCCCACAATGAACAGAGAAATATTCTCTTTTTTGGCTAGCTGCATCAGCGCCGACGTACATTCTCTTACCTGCGCAACTGAACCGGGCGCAGAGGTCAGCGCCGAATAGAACAAAGCTTGAATACTGTCGATTACCGCCACTTTTGGCCGCAGCGAATCCAGCTCTTCTAGAATAGTTTCCAGGTTTGTTTCTGGTAGCAGATACAGATTTTCTCGAATGCTGGTCGATGCTTGGCCCTGGTTGATGCCGAGCCGGAGCGATCGCAGCTTCACCTGCTGCCCGGATTCCTCCGCACATACGTACAAAATCGGCGTTTCTTTCGCTAGCTGGTTAGCTGTCTGCAAGAGCAGCGTAGACTTGCCAATACCCGGATCGCCGCCTAGCAGCACCAATGAGCCTGGGACAATACCGCCGCCTAGCACCCGGTCAAGCTCATAATAGCCAGAGGGAATTCGCGCTTGAGGATGGTCTTGAATCTGATTAAACGTCAGCGACAGCCGAGGTTGAGCAGGTGCTTTCTTTTGGCGGGTGCTGCTCGTACGCGATTTCATACTGGGCCGCGTGCTAGCGGCTTCCTTGGTCTCTACGACCTGCTCTACAAGCGAATTCCACGTTCCACAGGTCGGGCACTTGCCGAAGTGCTGCCGCGCCTCTGCGCCACAGGCATTGCAAATGTAGATAGAACGGGTCTTAGCCATGCGCGATCGCTACCAAAAAGAATCAGTGAAAGCAGAATATCAGCCCAGCATGTACCAGTATAGATGTACTTATCTGATGTCAAAAGCATCTTTAGAAGCATCGAACAAGATACATTTCTTCGCAAATGTCTATTTTTGTCGCTCTGCCAAAAATTAGAAAATTTGCTGCGTTCTGTCTTGAAATAATAACTTTTCTAAATCTAAAGCTATGACTGGTCAGCATTGTAGCGATTCGTATTAGTTCGTAATCATCACACTTACAAACTTAAGAAACACTAAAACCCTTAAAGCCACTACCTTTCGGTATACTTAAACGCATACAAACACATACAATTGATCTGCTGAGATCATCCTTGGCGAAAAGTTTAGTTGCTAAACGTTATCCAAACGTCATAAACTTTTGGGTCGACATTGCCGTCGTTCTCGCCAGTGGTCTCTTTTGCAGCCACGGTTTTATAGGAGCTTACACAGCCTTGGAAAGCGTTAAAGAAAAAATTCTAGTTGTTGATGATGAAGCGAGCATCCGCCGCATTTTAGAAACTCGCCTTTCCATGATTGGCTACGACGTTGTCACTGCCGCCGATGGTGAAGAAGCCCTAGACACCTTTCGCAATACTGTTCCTGACCTAGTCGTCCTCGATGTGATGATGCCAAAGCTAGACGGCTATGGCGTTTGCCAGGAGCTCCGCAAAGAATCAGATATTCCAATTATCATGCTGACCGCGCTAGGCGACGTGGCCGATCGCATCACCGGGCTAGAGCTAGGCGCTGACGACTATGTTGTCAAACCCTTCTCTCCTAAGGAACTAGAAGCCCGGATCCGCTCTGTGCTTCGCCGCGTCGAGAAAACAGGCGCATCCGGCATTCCCAGCTCCGGTGTGATCACGATCAACAATATCCGCATCGATACGAATAAGCGCCAGGTATACAAAGGCGACGAGCGGATTCGCCTTACTGGAATGGAATTCAGCCTGCTAGAGCTATTGGTGAGCCGTTCTGGTGAGCCGTTTTCTCGTTCTGAAATTCTTCAAGAAGTTTGGGGCTATACCCCCGAGCGCCATGTAGATACTCGCGTGGTTGATGTACACATCTCTCGCCTACGCGCCAAGCTAGAAGACGATCCTAGCAACCCCGAGCTGATTTTGACAGCGAGAGGGACAGGCTATCTCTTTCAGCGAATTGTTGAACCTGGTGAGGAATAGGCTGTAGAAGTCTGTCCGCGTCTCGGTTAGCCAATAGTAGTTCGTCAGTGAATAGATCAAGTCGAACGCTGAACGCTAGCCGCACAGACGAAGAAATAGGTTCATGAAGAACAAGTCTGATAGAATTCTTAAAGTTATATGATCCCGATTGGGCCAACAAAAGGGTGGAGCTTTGATGGATTCGACGCAGGTACGCATCGCAGTAGACGCGACGGGTGGTGATTTTGCCCCGGATGAGGTAGTCGCTGGCGCAATTAGAGCAAAGGAAGAACTCGGTATTGAGGTGCTGCTAGTAGGTGATGCTGATCGAATAGCCGCCTCTGTGTCGCAGCCTGATTTACTCAAGGGCATTGAGATTGTGCCTGCGGAAGGGACTGTAGAAATGCACGAAGAGCCCTTAAGTGCCCTACGACGCAAGCCTAAAGCTTCTATCAACGTGTCGATGGATTTAGTCAAGCAGGGGCGAGCTGACGGCGTGGTCTCTGCCGGACATTCAGGCGCGGCAATGGCGGCTGCACTACTGCGATTGGGCCGCATTAAAGGGATTGACAGACCGGCAATTGGTGCGGTGTTCCCTACGGTAATCGCCAATAAGCCGGTACTGATTTTGGATGTGGGCGCGAACGTAGACTGTCGGCCCAAGTATTTAGAACAGTTCGCCTTTATGGGCAGTATTTATTCTCGCTATGTGTTGGGCAATGAAGCGCCTAAGGTGGGTCTACTCAATATCGGTGAAGAAAAGAGCAAAGGTAACGAAGTTGCCGTCACCGTGCACAAAACGCTGAGTGAGCAGAGCGCGATTAATTTTGTTGGCAATGCAGAGGGGCGAGACGTGCTCTCTGGCGACTTTGATGTGATTGTCTGCGACGGCTTTGTTGGCAACGTCTTGCTGAAGTTTGCAGAAGCCGTGGGCGAGTCAGTACTGCAAATTTTACGCGAAGAGCTGCCGCAGGGCGTGGCAGGTAAGGTCGGCTGCACGCTTTTGAAAGGAAATCTGAAGCGGATTAAGCAGCGGGTAGATCACGCGGAGCACGGCGGTGGGCTGCTGCTTGGCGTTGCCGGGATTGCGGTGATTAGTCACGGTAGCTCGAAGGCTCCGTCTATATTCAATGCGATTCGTTTGGCTAAAGATGCTGTAGACAACCACGTAATTGAGCGGATTCAAGGGCAATACCAAAAGGTCGCAGCCACTGCCAAAGCCAAAGGTGAATAGATAGCATGATTCAGCAAACTTACGGCGTTGCTTTTGTGGGTAGCGGCTCGGCTCGGCTCGATATGGTATTGACGAACGATCAGCTAGCGCAGGTAGTCGATACCTCCGACGAGTGGATTGCGACTCGTACAGGTATTCGGCAGCGTCATATTGCTAAGCCATCTGACTCTATTCGATCTTTGGCCAGTGAAGCGGCAGCAGGTGCGATCGCCCAGGCAAACCTAGCCCCCACCGATATTGATCTCATCTTGCTAGCCACCTCCACACCAGACGATCTCTTCGGCTCCGCCTGCCAAATCCAGGCAGAAATTGGAGCCACCCGCGCCGTTGCTTTTGATATCACCGCCGCCTGTTCTGGCTTTGTGTTTGCTTTGGTTACCGCTGCTCAGTTCATCCGTACGGGTGCCTATCAGAATGTGGTCGTGGTCGGAGCGGATATTTTGTCTCGGCTGACCGATTGGGGCGATCGCAAAACCTGCGTTCTCTTCGGTGATGGCGCCGGGGCCATCGTCATGCAGCGCTGCGCTGAAGATCACCTGCTGAGCTTTGAAATGCACAGCGACGGCAGCCAAAATGACTGCTTGAACGCTAGCTATCAAAAAGCATCAAAGCCGCTAGTCGACGACGTGACTATTCAGACCGGGCAGTATCAGCCAGTCACCATGAACGGGCGAGAAGTTTATCGCTTTGCCGTCAAGCGAGTGCCCGAAGTACTAGAAAAATCTCTTTTCCATGCCGGACTTTCTACCGATGATATTGACTGGCTGATTTTGCACCAGGCGAATCAGCGAATTCTAGATGCAGTCGCTGAGCGGCTTGGCGTTCCGGGCGATCGCGTCGTCAGCAATATGGCCAAACATGGCAACACCGACGCCGCCTCTATCCCCATCGCTCTAGACGAGTGGGTTCGCGCTGGCAAGATCAAATCTGGAGACACGCTAGCCCTTTCCGGCTTTGGCGCAGGGCTCTCCTGGGGAGCTGCCATCTTGAAGTGGGGAATAGCCCAGTAAAGCTACAGCCCCCAGAAAGCTACAGCAACGCTTAAACAGGAGTTAAAAGAAATTGTCATGACAAAAACTGCATGGGTCTTTCCGGGTCAGGGCTCCCAAGCTGTCGGTATGGGCGCAGACTTAGAACATTTGTGCGCCGACCGCCTAGCCGAAGCTGAAAAGATCCTCGGAAAATCTGTTCTAGAAATTTGCCAGGATGAAACCCTACTCTCAGATACTCACTACACGCAGCCCTGCTTGTATGTGGTCGAATGTGCCCTGGCCGATGTTCTAAAAGACAAAGGGCAGCAGCCCGCTATAGTGGCAGGTCACAGCCTCGGTGAATATTCGGCCCTCTATACGGCGGATGTCTTCGACTTTGCCACGGGTCTACGTCTAGTCAAACGCCGCGCTGAGCTGATGGCCGAGGCTTCTGAAGGGACAATGGCGGCGCTGATGGGCTTTGATCGCGACGAGCTAGACGCCAAGATTTCGCAGATCGAAGGCGTAGTGCTAGCGAATGACAACAATGCAGGACAGGTCGTGATTTCTGGGACGCCTGAGAGTGTCGATACCATTATCGACAGCGTGAAATGCAAGCGAGCCGTCAAGCTAAACGTCAGCGGTGCGTTCCATTCTCCGCTGATGGCGGATGCGTCAAAGTCGTTTGAATCGGTGCTAGCAGAAGTCTCGTTTTGCGATGCTGCTGTTCCGGTCATGTCCAATGTCGATCCGCTGCCGGAGACGAATGCAGCCGCGCTTAAAGAAAGACTGACTCAGCAAATGACAGGATCTGTGCGGTGGCGAGAGATCTCTTTAGGTTTGCCAGAAGCAGGGGTGGAAGCTGTTGTGGAGGTTGGTCCTGGGAAGGTGCTGACCGGATTGATTAAGAGAACGTGCAAGGGCTTGAAGTTGAGCAATGTGAGTAGCTTGGCTGATATTGACGCTTAGAGACGTGAATTCAACTTACGAAAAAAGCTAGAGGGCACGGTTCTCTCTAGCTTTTCTCCTGTTATAGACACTTTAAACAGTGCGACAAATTTCCAATGTTTCAAAGGTAAAGTATTTGAAATCCCGAAAACTTTGCTTCCTAAGAATCCTCACTCAAATCGCCGGGTTCTTCTACGTACATTTCGGGTTCGATTGCGTAGTTGTTAGCCAGTCCCTCATTGCTCACCGTCTGGCCACCAGTCGTATCGATACTCCCCTCCTTGTTCGACGTCTCCTTGTAATTATCCCCTTCTCGCTCCTTCCGCGCCGCTGTCTCAGCAGGGACAATTCCTCTATCAAAATTGTCTGTCTGGATGCTATCTTCCGTAGTTTTCTCTGTCATGGTGTTCACCTTTCTTCTTAAAGTGCTTAGTTATAGCTGTTGATACAAGATTCTCCTAAACGACGTAGCCGAGAATCCCTCCTAAGATAGAGAAGTGGTGTCTTCATATACTTCTTTACATACCCGTGTTAAGCAGTTTGCTGTTCGGCTAGCCCTTGTCGCAGTCAAAGGTTAACCAAAGACTCAACATCCAACCCTTGCTGGCTAGCCTTCTGCTCAGCTAGTGAACCTTCTAAGTTTGGTTGTTTGCGGCATTCGCTTTCTCAAACGACCCAGAAAAAAGAAGAAGAAGTTGAGCCGCTACTACTAATTTACTTCCTTTCCCTCTTGTCAATGCGTAACGCCTAAAACTATCAAGAATAATAGCGGTCCAGGCATTCTTGCATCACTTCATGATGATTGAAGGCAAGTGACATCTTCAGCGCTTCAGCTACCTTAAACCAACGAGCTTCTACGACCTCTCCTTTGGAGACCTGCGGCGCTAGCTTCGGTAAATCGCGATCGCCTAAGTGGAACATCAGCGGATACTTTAGAGTGACGTTCTGGCGGCGTAGCGGGGTACTGTACACCTGATAAGGATGATCCAAATCCCCTTCAAAGCGAAAGTCTTCGAGTAGCTGAGGAATATCTAACCCTAGCTCTTCCCAAACTTCTCGGTACACGGCCTGGGTTGCCGTTTCGTCATAGTCTAGGTAGCCGCCGGGAAGCCCCCACAGTCCCACACCATCGGGCAGATCTTCACCACGCTGACCTAGCGGCACATAGCGAATACCTTTACTATCAAAAAACAAAACGGGCAAGACGGTAACGCTGCGGCTGATCCAGATTTCTTCGCCTCTGTGGTGAATACAGCGGTTGGGAGTGCTTTTAAATTTCACAGATTTTTTGCATAGAGTATAGAGGACGCTGGGAAAGAACGTCCTTCTGGTTACTCTACATATTAGTCTGCCTGTAGCCTGCTTAGGAGGCAGCGATCGCTTCGACAGTCGCCTGCGCCTTTTCATAAGTAGGATAGTCGGTATAGCCTACCGGACCAGGACTGTACCAAGTTTCCACCGGTGCGTCCGGGTTAAGCGGCTGATTGTTCGCAAAGCGAGAGACGAGATCGGGAGTGCTGATGTAGGGTCGGCCAATAGCAATTAGGTCGGCGTCTCCTTCTGCGATCGCCTTCTCCGCCGCCTCGCGATCATACCCACAGTTGCCCATGATGGTGTTGTCAAAGACTGCTCTAAACTCAGCTAGCGTCATCGGTTCACCTAGCTCATGAAAACCAAAAGCCAAACCATCCATAACATGCAAGTAAGCTAATCCGTAAGCGTTTAGCTGCTGAGCGACGTAGAGATAGGTTTCTCTATAGTCGGGCGAACCCATATCGTTAAAAGTCCCATTAGGAGAGATTCTGACACCAATACGATTAGCAGGCCATACGGTCATCACCGCTTCAACAATCTCTTTGAGAAAGCGATAGCGGTTTTCCAAACTGCCGCCGTATCTATCTGTGCGTTTGTTGGTTTTAGACTGCAAAAATTCAGCAATTAGATAGCCGTTCGCACCGTGAATTTCTACGCCGTCAAAACCTGCTGCTTTTGCATTCTCGGCGGCTTTGCGATAGTCCTCAACTACGCCTGAAATCTCTTCTAGCGCTAGCGCTCTAGGCACTTCGTAAGGTTGATTGCCGTTGGGCGTGTGCGATTCAGCCCCTTCTATTTTGATAGCCGAGGGCGCAACAGGGAGCTGTCCGCCTTCTTGAAAGCTGCTGTGGGAAGCTCTACCGGTGTGCCATAGCTGTAGAAAGAATGTGCCCCCTTTCTCGTGGACGGCGCTAGTCACCTGTTTCCAGCCTTCAGTCTGAGCAGCGCTGTAGATACCGGGAGCATGAACCCAGCCGTTGCCTTGCTTAGAAGGAGCGGTGCCTTCGGCGATGATTAGCCCTGCGTCAGCTCTTTGGGCGTAGTATTCGGCCATCAGCGCATTAGGAATTCTCTCTTCTCCGGCGCGGCCACGGGTCATGGGTGGCAGGACGACGCGGTTCTTTAGCGAAAGGTCTCCCATTTTGTAGGGGCTAAGGAAATACGGAACGTTAGTCAAAGTGGTCATTAGCAAGCCTACTGTTTTAGTTTCGGTGATTGTTCTTTTTTCTTTTTGTTCTGTTGAAGATAATGAAGCGCTAGCCGCAGACCTGCTTAACTAGTTCGAGCGATCGCGCATTCTCCCACCAGTCTTTCAGCTTTGGCGTGTTCGCCGTGAGGCTATCGAATTGTGGCGTCTTAGAAACGTAGAAAAAAACAGGAATTAGATAAAAGTCAGCAACGGTCAGCTCGTCACCTAAAACGTATGGCCCTACAAACAATTCTTCAATCGCTTCTAGCGCTGTTTTCGCTGGATCAATCGCTGCTTCGACGGCTGCTTTATCTGTTTCTTTGCCCTGGTTTGGTTTGACCAGATTCTCGATAGTCAGTGTGGTTACAGCAGGCGCGTATAAATAGTTGTTGACGATGCTGATGATCTGGTACATGCGCGATCGCAGCCACAGATCCGTCGGGGCAAACTTACCCTGGGCAAATTTCTCGTTCAGAAAATAGGTGATCGCATCAGTCTCATAGAGAATTTTTCCTTCGACTTCGAGCGTGGGGATTTTTCCAAACGGATGCTTGCTAAGATAGTCATCTGTCTGGTTGTCTCCGTTAAAGATGCCAACATCTTCTAAATCATAGTCGACGTCTGCGCCCGCTAATAGCAGACGAACAGTGCGTACATAGGTGCTAATTGGTGTGCCGTAGAGCGTAATACTTGCCATAAAAAAAGTGCTAAAGAAAGAAGTCACATTAGCTTAGAATTTAGCGCAGTAGCTGGTCACTTGCGTATATAACTCAAAAACTAGACGACCGGTCTACTATTGAGCATGGTACGAGCTTTTAACAGCGCTGAACTCTAACCAGAGGTGGATTTACAAAAGACGTGTTGGTGCAGAGTGTCTACAAACGTCTGCATAGGCGCGGTTGACCGGACAACTTTTGCTTGGAGAATTGCACCTTGCCAGCCAGCTAAAATGAACTTCGCTAGCTGAGCCGTGTCAGTGTTAGCTGAGAGTTCGCCCGATGCTTTAGCATCTTCTAGACACGTAACAAACTGTTCTTCCCAGTCTGAGAAGATTTGGTTAATGCGATCGCGAAATACCTCACTCTGAGCCGCTAGCTCTTGAGCTAGATTCCCGATCAGGCATCCATTCACACAATCGCAGGCTTCCATCTCCACCTGGCTCGCTGCAAAGTAGCTATTCAGCCGCTGAAGCGGCAAAAGATTCTCATTATTGACCGTTTTTTGCAGCTTCTCTCGATCCTCAACGGCAAAATCTTCGATAATGGCCAGTCCAAAATCTTCTTTATTCTTGAAATAGTGATAGAAAGACCCTTTTGGAATATCCGCCGCTGTCAGGATACTACTGAGCCCCGCCGCATTAAAGCCCTGACGAACAACAATCTCGCGGCCAACTCGAATTAGTTCTTTCCGTTTCGGGGTTCGTTTAATCATTGCACCCGATTGCGCTTGACAGGATACGAAATTTTACGAGAGGCGTTCCAAAGTATCACCCTCTACAATCTACCGCCTTTGCGTCAATAGCTGCCCCTATCGGTAGAGATAAGAAGCAGCTATAGCTTTCCGCACTTTGCTTGCTACACCACGAAAGGCTACACTCCTTATTCCATAACGCAAAGCGCCATAGCAGCGGTAGGAAGAGCGCGTCGTCGCACGGCGCTAGGGAACGCCTACCAAGACAGCGGTAGGAAGAGCGCGTCGTCGCACGGCGCTAGGGAATGCCTACCAAGACAAAGTGCGTAGGCTTCTCCTTCTCGAAGAGTATGCATCCGCGCTTTGCTATATCAACAACAGATATTCTCGCTATCGTCTAAGACAAGCTATCGCCAATAGCTTTCTCTAAAGCATCCGCCATACTGACGCTTTATCCGCTTTCGCTCTCACCTTTAGCTTGGCAAAGAGTTCGTCAGAAACGCCGACTCGGTTGCGACGACGGCCTGAGCCAACGCTGCCTTGATAGGCTCATAGGTTTCAGTGAACGCACGAAGCGCTTCAAAGGTATAGCGATCGCAGAAATCACCAAAGCTCTCTCCTTCGTTTCTATTCTGCTTGAAGCAAGCAAACAAGGGCTCTAGCTCTTTCTCTAGATTGTCCTCGTGCAATCTGTCCATATACGGGCGAGCCAACCGAGTCTGATTCGGACTGCCGCCTAGCCATAGCTGATAGCTCTTCGGCGCTTGTCCAACAAAGCCCAGCTCTGCCATGTACGGACGCGCACAGCCATTCGGACAGCCAGTCATTCGAGTCACAAACGTCTCGCCCTTGAGCCCCACTTTGTTCAGCAGCTTGCGAATCCGCCCTAGCATACTAGGAATAACTCTCTCGGATTCAGTCACCGCTAGGCCACAGGTCGGCAGCGCAGGACAGGCCATTGCGTAGCGCTCTAGTGAGTCTACTTTGCTGTGCTCTGTAATGCCGTTGCGATCGAGGATTGCTTGAATCGCATCTTTATCTTCTGGGCTAACATCGCAGAAAACAACGTTTTGGCTAGGTGTCACTCTCATCGAAACGTTGAACTTTTCGACAATCTCTCTCAGCGCTAGCTTATTGCGCAGCTTGCCTTCATTATGTACGCGGCCATTGCGAACATGCACGCCCACAAACAGCTTGCCATCACCCTGCTCATGCCAGCCTAGATAGTCCTCATACTTCCATTCCGGCAAAGGTCTAAAGCCGTCAATTTTTTTACCAAATCTCTTTTCGACTTCTTCAATGAACTTAGGCAGTCCCCACCGATGCAGTAGGTACTTCATCCGAGACACGCGGCGGTTATAGCGCTCACCAAAATCTCTTTGGGTAAAGACAATCGCCTTAACTAGGTCATACACATCGTCTTTATCTACATAGCCAACGTGATCACCAATCCGAGCAAATGTCTCTTCTTTGTTGTGAGTGCGGCCCATACCGCCGCCTGCAATCACGTTAAAGCCTTCTAGCTCGCCGCTATCGTCGGTGATCACCACCAGCGTAATGTCTTGAGTATAGGCATCAACAGAATTATCCCCAGGCACAGTGACCGCGCATTTGAACTTACGCGGCATGTACTGCACACCGTAGATCGGTTCAACCGGATGAGGCGAGCCCTCTACATTTCCAGCCTGCCCCTGTCTAGCGGCAACGACGGCGGGATCTTCTTCAGTGGTGACTGCCTTCTCCCCGTCTAGCCAAATTTCATAGTAGGCAGGCGTTTGAGGGGTAAGCAGATCCGCAATGTTGGTGGCGTATTTGCGAGCCAAGACGTACTCAGGCTTGTTCTTATAAGGAGCAGGGGGAGCCATGACGTTACGGCTGAGGTCGCCGCAGGCACCTAGCGTGGAGCCCATGCTGCGAATAATGTCAGCAAGCGTCGTCTTCAGATCCTTTTTAAGAATGCCGTGAAGCTGGAAAGCTTGGCGCGTAGTGGCGCGCAGGGTGTGATTGCCGTACTTATCAGAAATATCGTCGAGCGTCAGGTACAGCTCAGGGGGAATGTAGCCGCCAGGGTTGCGCAGGCGCAGCATCATCGAATACGGCTTTTCTTCACCGCGAACTACTTCGTCGCGGTTGTACTGCTGATAAGAGCCGTGGAACTTTAGAATTTGGATGCCCGCTTCGGTAAAGTGGGTGGTGTCTTCGTTGATTTCAGTCGCCACGGGTTCCCGCAGAAACTGACTGCGCTCTTTGATGCCTTCGAGCTTAGAGACTTTTTTCTCGGCGGGTTTGATGGGCGTGTAAACCATGAGTGATCGGGTAGGAGGTATTGAAGCAGAGTAATTGCAGTGAGAGGAATAAAATTATGACAGTATTTTTGCAAAAACAGTATCTTTACAAAAACAATCACCGGTAATCCGGGCGGGATTGCGGTGTATCTGTCAAAATTCTAGCACTGCGATTTGGTTGAGCAGTGAACCGCTCAAGAAATCGATATCATTCAACTATCACCTAGCCTGAAATCTAATGGGCCTAGAATCCTACGGAGAATTAAATCATGGCAGACGCACTGCTGTACAACGAGGAAATGTTTGTCTTCCTCACGCCTGATGCCACTGAAACTTTTCTAACCCCACCTGAACTCTTAGAAAAGCTTAAGGAAGTTTTAGCGAGTTACACAGGTGAGCTGTCTCGCGATTTGAAGAAGTTACCTTCAGCAGAAGCACAGGCAAAGTATTTGATCGAAACTCACTGCGAGTTCGAGACAGCGCCAGGCGAGTCGGTGCAGTGGTACGCGGTAAGGCTAGAGAAGTAACTGTCTAGGCAACTACCGCCTTCATGGCTACGGCCACTTTCTCTTCATCCTGCTGGCTAACTTCTGCGGTGATCCCAGGGCCGAAGAAATTTTCAATTTTCGGCTGCTTCTCCTGCCATTTCTCAAAAGAAACGAAAGGCGAGTGAAACTCTAGAACTAGCGTATATGCGCCGTCTCTTTGCTCTTCGTGCAGCCCTGAAAGTACAGGGCGCTGAGTGTCATTAGGACTTAGCCCTAGACGCTCTAGGGTCTCGTCTAGATGAGCTTCTTGGCCGTAGCGATAGCGCGTGACATCTTTGCGGACCTGGGTTTGGGTCTGGGTGGCCTGCTCACGGAGGGCAAGGACAGATTCGCTGGTGGGCTGTGTGTAGGGAACAGGTGCTAGTTCAGCGGCGCGCAACGCAAGGCCACCCAGCAGAATAGGGACACCGTAGAAAAAGCCGACAAGATTGAGAGTGGCATTTTCTTGGGCGTAGGCGACGAAGCCGACGAGGGTGAGAATAGCGCCGACTACGAGGAGAACAGTGCCGAGAGGAATCTTGCGCATGAGGTTTGTTTAAACAAGCAGGTGATCTTATTATGTGATTATCTCATAAAGAAATGTAACTTCAGCTGGAGAATCGTTGAGACATGGAATTTTCTGCTCTGCAAACTCGAATTGAACTAATCCGGACTAAGCGCCAGTCACTGCTCAAGCTGCTAGAACAGCCTGGAATCGGGACTTTAAGAATCGACGTCAACCAGGCGCTAGAGGAAATTGATGACCTGCTAGAGGAGTTTGATCGTGCTTTTCCAGCCCAGGCGTCCTAAAAGGGAGATGCTAAGACAAGTGGCAGAGCGATCGCGAAACCAGGCATCAGGCAACTAGGTATCGAGCGAGTAGATATCAGATTTTAGGTAGTCGACTTATCAAAGATGGGAAATACGTTTACGGCTGAGGTTTTACATCAGGGGACGACTCACACGGTTGAGATCCCTGACGATAAGCCAATTTTAGACTCGCTTCAGGCGGCAGGCTTAGAGCTGCCTTTCTCCTGTAGCGCCGGGGTCTGCACGACTTGTGCGGCGCTGGTGATTGAGGGCACGGTGAATCAAGAGGATGGCATGGGAGTGAGTCCAGAGCTTCAGGCGGACGGGTATGCGCTGCTGTGCGTGGCGCTGCCAACATCGGATTTGAAGCTGGAGACGGAGAAGGAAGAGGAGGTATATGCGAGGCAGTTCGGGCAGCAAGGGTAGAGAAATGGGGAATGACGAAGGGAGAGTCGGGTTTGCAGACGAAGTTGGTTAGTTTGACAGTGGGGTTGCAGGTAGCAGAGGACGAGCTACGTAAAGGGCGGCAGGGATCGGACCTGATGCGCTCTGATGCGTTGCGATCGCACATCGAAACCCAACTCGCTACTCACGGCGATCCCCTTCGCTGGGCCGTTACTGCTGTCGATTCTGACAGTCAGACAGCTCAAGTAGAAGCTGTAGTAACGACACTCTAATGATTTTGGCCACGAATTTGATTCCAAAGAAGCTGCATACGACGGTGCTAATTATTCCAACTGGGATCGGGGCGGCGATGGGCGGCTATGCAGGAGATGCGCTGCCGATCGCACGAACGATTGCCAGCGTGAGCGATCGGCTGATTACCCATCCGAACGTATTGAACGGGGCGCAGCTGTACTGGCCAATGGACAATGCCTACTACGTGGAAGGTTATGGCCTCGATCAGTTTGCCGCCGGACGCTGGACGCTACAGCCCGTTCATCAAAACGCAATTGGGATAGTAATTGACAAAGGAGTGGAGGATGAGTTGCGATCGCGTCATCTTCAGGCAGCAGACGCAGCGCGGGCCACTCTAGGGCTGGACGTGCGTTCGTACACCATCACCGACCAGCCGCTGGGCGTTACTCTCAAAACCACCGGGTCCGGCGCATCCTGGGGCACGCTGGAGAATCCAGGCAGTTTGCTACGCGCCGCAGAACGACTGATCTCAGAAGCCAAGGTGCGAGCGATCGCCGTAATCGCTCGTTTCCCAGACGACGAAGGCTCAGAAGCGCTAGAAGCTTACAGACAGGGGCAGGGCGTCGATCCGCTAGCAGGCGTCGAGGCAGTGATTAGTCATCTAGTGGTGCGGACTTTCAAGCTGCCCTGTGCCCATGCGCCCGCACTATCCCCACTGCCGCTAGATCCTCGAATATCCCCGCGTTCTGCGGCTGAAGAGATTGGCTATACCTTTTTATCTTGCGTTCTAGCTGGCCTGAGCCGTGCGCCTCAGTTTTCAGCAGACCAGTCTCCACCGGAGTCTCATAACGCGCCAGACGAGATTAGTGCAAAAGCGGTAGATACCGTGATTGCACCTGCGACTGCTTTTGGGGGAAGTGCCGTGATGAGCCTGGCCCAAAGTGCCGCGCAAGTAATCGCGGTGGGCGAAAACAAGACAAAGATGGCGGTAACGGCCAAGGATTTGGGGATACGGGCGATCGCGCTCAACACCTATCTAGAAGCGGTGGGAGCGATCGCGGCCTATAGAGCCGGGGTATCTCTGAGTGCTTTGCGTCCTCAGACACTTCCGCTTTCACAACTTTTATAGATACTTCTGTAGATAATCGTTTGTGGTAGAAGGGTCTGAGCTAAAACCTATATCCTCTGCTCCTCGCCAACTTTTAGCTGACAACGTAAGATAAAAAAACAGGAAATACACAATCTCCTGCGGTATCTTTTGAGTAGCTAGTCGAAGGAAAAGAACAAGATGGGACTGTTTGATCGCGTCAGCCGAGTTGTGCGCTCTAACCTTAATGCAGCAGTGAGTTCGGCAGAAGATCCAGAAAAGATTCTAGATCAGGCGATTATGGACATGCAGGAGGACTTGGTGCAGATGCGTCAGGCCGTAGCCCGTGCGATCGCCTCCCAAAAGCGAGTTGAGCAGCAGGCCAGCAAAGCCAAGTCCGAAGCAAATACCTGGCAGCAAAGAGCCCAGCTAGCGCTACAAAAAGGCGACGAGAATCTAGCTAGAGAAGCGCTGACTCGCAAGAAGACTCAGACTGAAACCGCAGTGGCGCTAAAGGGCCAGCTCGATCAGCAGTCTGGTTCGGTGGATACGCTCAAGCGTCAGCTAATCGCCCTAGAGAGCAAAATCTCCGAAGCCAAGACCAAGAAAGATATGCTCAAAGCCAGAGCGAGCGCGGCCAAGGCAAACGAGCAGCTTCAAAGAAGTGTTGGCACGCTTAGCACTGGCAGCGCTATGGGTGCATTTGAGCGGATGGAAGAGAAAGTGCTGCAAATGGAAGCTAGCGGTCAGGCAGCAGCTGAGCTTGCAGGCGCAGATCTAGAAAGTCAGTTCGCCAGCCTAGAAGCCGGTGACGACGTGGACTATGAGCTAGAAGCAATGAAAGCTCAGATGCTAGGCGGTTCTTCTCCTGTACAAGGGTCTTTGCCTGCGGCGGACGAGGCCCAAGCAGCACCGACCGATTCAGCAGTAGACGCTGAGCTAGAAGCGCTAAAGTCAGAGCTAGATAGCCTGTAGTTTGCGCTTGAATACTCAAGCTGATAGCTTGAGTTGCCGACCCACCCCGTCGCTACGCGCCACCCGTAGGACGGGGTGGGTTTACGTTTAAACAACTCACCGATCCTTTCTTCTAACTCCATGCAAATTGCCGATCGTCTTTCGCCACTTCAGACTAATGTCTTTGCCGACATGGATAGTGCCAAGGCAAAGGCGATCGCATTTGGAAAGCCGATCATCGACCTTTCGCTAGGCTCTTCAGATTTGCCGACGCCGCCTCATGTGTTAGATACGATCGCCACCGCTCTAAAAGACCTAGACACTCACGGCTACGCACTATTCAACAGCACTCGCGACTTTCGTATAGCAGCCGCCCAGTGGTACATGCAGAAATTTGGCATCGAAGTCGACCCAGAAACAGAAGTGCTACCACTGATTGGGTCTCAAGAGGGAACAGCTCATCTACCTCTAGCTATCATGAACCCAGGGGATGTAGCGCTACTGCTAGATCCTGGCTATCCATCTCATGCGGGCGGCGTCTATCTAGCAGGCGGCACTATCTACCCAATGCCGATCTTGGCAGAGCATAATTTCCTGCCTGTTCTATCGGATATTCCCAAAGATGTTCTAGCGAACTCGCGGATGATGGTGCTGAGCTATCCGCACAACCCAACGACGGCCAGTGCGCCGCTATCGTTCTTTCAGGCGGCGGTTGCCTTCTGCCAGCAGCACGACATTGTGCTTGTCCATGACTTTCCCTACGCCGACCTGTATTTTGAAGGCGAACCTGTCCCCTCTGTTCTACAAGCAGACCCAGAAAAGTCGGTGTCGATTGAGTTTTTTACGCTGTCGAAATCCTACAACATGGGTGGATTCCGGGTCGGATATGCGATTGGGAATGCTCGGCTAATCAAGGCGCTGCGACAGGTGAAGGCAACGGTAGACTTTAATCAGTACCGAGGAATTTTGCGCGGTGCGATCGCCGCACTTTCAGGACCACAAGCGTGTGTAGCTCAGATGGTAGAGACCTTCGCTAGTCGTCGTGATGCTGCGGTTGAAGCGCTGCATTCTATTGGCTGGTCGGTACCTGTACCCAACGCCACAATGTATATCTGGGCCAAGCTGCCCAGCAGCTTACCAAACGGCTGGGCAATGGACTCAATCGACTTCTGTACCTCACTAGTCGCAGCAACTGGCGTAGCTTTATCGCCAGGAAGAGGGTTTGGAAAATCAGGGGAAGGGTATGTTCGCTTTGCCTTAGTCCAATCGCCCGACATATTGGCTGAAGCAGTGGATAAAATTGGCGATTTCGTCCAAAAAGCTACCGCTTATACCGATAGCTAAAGCAACAACTGAGCCAGAGGCGATCGTAGACTAGGCACTAGTCGACTAAGCTTTTTCATCTTGGGATCTGATAAATTCTTCTACCATATTATTAAGATGCCGAACTGAATCACCTATATCTACCACCATAGATTCGAGCTCACTAGAGATAATTGCCATAGACTGTAGGTCGTTTAGAATCTTGCTGACTGATTCTTTGTATTGATTTTCGAATTCTTGAGTATTCACTTGTTTTGTTCTGTACACGACGATTTTCAGGTAGATGGGTGGCTTGCCTAATCACCATCGTGGATCAGTAAAGCCTAGTGCTAGCCTATACCTTTAAAAAGGAGTTCTACGTAAATTTACGGTGATAAATTTGTCGGAATCGGCGAATTGCTCGCCTATTTCGCGCCGTTCGGAAATCAAGAACTAGAGATTTGCCTCAGAATAAGGAAACTCGATTTAGAATATTCCTTTGTACCTGTGATTTCGGTCGCTTTGTATCTGTTCTACATCCAGTCTGTCTACATACAGCTAATACGTGTCTACTTCTTCTACTACCTCTACTGATAGCAAGACCCTCTTACGAAATCCGGAGAAGCTAGAAAATCGGCTGAAGGAAATCCCTCAAGAGCCGGGGGTCTACTACATGAAGGATGAGACTGACCAGATTCTATACATTGGTAAGTCAAAAAGCCTACGCAACCGAGTGCGCTCATACTTTCGTGAGGGCGCTCACCACCATACGCCGCGAATTGCATCAATGGTGCAAAAAGTGGCGGATATCGAAATTATCGTCACAGATACAGAGGCTGAGGCGTTAGCGCTAGAGGCCAATTTGATCAAGCAGCACCAGCCCCACTTCAACGTGCTGCTAAAAGATGACAAGAAATATCCGTATCTCTGCATCACCTGGTCTGAAGACTACCCGCGCATTTTTATCACGCGCCAGCGCCGAAAGAATGCCAAGAACCGCTACTACGGACCCTATGTCGATACAGGCGCACTGCGTCGAACATTGCAGATTGCCAAGCGAGTATTTCCACTAAGGCAGCGCAAGCAGCCATTGTTCAAAGACCGGCCTTGTCTAAACTACGATATTGGCCAGTGTCCAGGGGTGTGTCAGCAGCTGATTACCCCAGAGGACTATCACAAGATTGTGCAGCGAGTGGCGATGGTCTTTCAGGGGCGATCGCACGAGCTGATTGACATGCTCAACGCCAAGATGGAAAAGGCAGCTGAAGCACTTGACTTTGAAAAAGCCGCGCTCATCCGCGATCAAATCAAAGGACTAGAAACGCTAGGAGCAAACCAGAAGGTAGCGCTGCCAGAAAGCACGGTCTCTAGAGACGCGATCGCCCTTTCCGCAGACGATCAGCACTCTTGCATTCAGCTATTCCAAATCCGAGCGGGACGTTTGGTCGGACGCTTGGGCTTTGTCGCTGATACTGAATCCGGCACACCCGGCGAGATTCTGCAAAGGGTGTTGGAAGAACACTATCGCCTAGTAGATCCAGTCGAGATTCCAACCGAGATTCTTTCTCAGCATTCGCTGCCTGAAGGCGAGATGCTGACTGAATTTTTGAGCGCGCAAAAGGGCCGAAAGGTCTCGATTGACGTGCCTCAGCGCCAGGTCAAAGCTGAACTAGTTGAGATGGTCGAGCGCAATGCCCAGTACGAGCTAGCCCGCACTCAGCGCTTTGCCGATCGCAATACCCAGGCAATGCAAGACCTAGCAGAAATTACCGACTTGCCCGGTCCACCTAAACGCATTGAGGGCTACGATATTTCCCATATTCAAGGCTCTGATGCAGTCGCCTCTCAGGTCGTCTTTGTCGACGGCCTGCCCGCCAAGCAGCACTACCGCACCTACAAGATCAAGAATCCGACGGTCACTAGCGGGCACTCAGATGACTTTGCCAGCATGGCCGAAGTGATTCGTCGGCGATTTCGCCGCTACGCAGAAGATCCAAACCTCAAGCGAGTAGGCAACCCAGACTGGCCCGACCTGGTGATGATCGACGGTGGTAAAGGACAGCTCTCTGCTGTAGTAGCTGAGCTAGAAGATATGAACTTGCTGAGCGAACTGCGCGTAGTTAGCTTAGCCAAGCGTCATGAAGAAATATTTTTGCCTGGTGAAAAGCGATCGCTAGAAACAGAAGCCGATCAGCCAGGAGTAATGCTATTGCGCCGCTTACGAGACGAGGCGCACCGGTTCGCAGTCAGCTTCCACCGGAAGAAGCGGATGACTCGGATGAGGCGATCGCGTCTAGAAGACATCCCTGGACTAGGTCACAACCGCCGCAAGCAGCTACTTGCCAGCTTCCGCTCGATTGACTACATCCGCGAAGCCTCTCCAAAGCAGCTCGCAACCGTTGACGGAATCGGACCTCAGCTCGCCCAGCAGATCTATGAGTACTTCCATCCTTCTACGGCTTCGTAGGCTGCTCCATAGAAAACTATAGGGTATATAACTCTTGCTATTTCAGTAGGTGTACTAGGCGACTCAGCTCGATTTCTATTGTTGATAGAGTCATTCCTCATGGCATTTACTGATACAAAGCCTGTAATTAGACGACATAGTAACAGTCATTTTGTGGATCGAAAAACTTTCTCAAAAATAAATAAGCAAAGTGTCTTATTGAATACAATTTTTGTTTCTACTATTAGAGTCTTAATTTTGTTTCACGCTACTAAATATTTCGACATGAAGATGCAATAAGCAATATGAATCTGCAGATTCATGAATATAAAGCAAATCTTTAGTTATAGGCACAGATATATCAGCAGAAGGACTTTTCTTCTGTAAAAAGAAAGCATAAATACTCATCGATCCTTGCTATATCAAGTGTTTCGATATGTCGGGGATCGCCTGCTATGAAACCGATCCCCAAATTTATATACCTTTTGGTCCCTTTGCGGTTGGCGACTCTAATTGCCATAATAAGAAAGTCAAATGCTACTGCTCAAATCAACATTTAGCTAAACATTCGATTAGCAATGTTGCAAAAGCACATGAGCCCTGACACTCATAAATATTGAGTAATGTCATCAACACGTTAGAGACCGCAAAGACTATGAAAGTACCTGCTGAAACATTTTTCGGGTCGTTTAGACAAAACACTCCTCTAAATACCTCTTCAGGCCAGCTCTTAAACAATGCTGCCAAAGCAATATTGGCTTCACCCAAGACTGCTTCGCAGGTAGCCAACCAGTCCGTCCAAGCTAGTACAACCCAAACTGTACACTGTCCAACTTGTGGTAGATCCGCCGAAAGACATTACTCCGCTAAAACGGTACGCACCCAGTGCGATAGCTGCGACTACCTCATGGTCTCATGTGCAAAGACTGGTCGCGTCATAGAGTCCTACTCCCCCAGCTTTTCGCCAGTGGCCTTCTCCGCTAGGTTAGCGGCTAGCTAGTAGAAAGAATTTGGAAAGACGTATCCATCTTGTGATGACAACTTAACGCTCAGCCAAAAAGCGCACTTCTCAGCTAGAGGGTGCGCTTTTCGTTGACTACAGGGCGAACTATAGCTTTCCGCACTTTGCTTGCTACACCACGAAAGGCTACACCCCTTATTCCATAACGCAAAGTGCCATAGCAAAGTGCGAATGCATCCGCGCTTTGCTATAGCTTTCTCTCTATAACGGTTTTAGCCAGCAGAGATGTTTTGAGCGATAGAGCAAAAGACTACAGAGCAAGAACCACAGGATAGGAACTACAGAGCAGAAGCTACAGCAGACCACGCGCATCAGCGGCGTGTCAATGCTTGTCTCAGTGCAACGATAACCTCACCAGGAACTTCACCAGGTTCTACGGAGTGACGGGCCACTTTAGTTTCTAACGTGTTTAGACCCATCAACAAATGTATCGATAGTGTGATCACGGCGGCCTGTACGACTTTGCTCAGCATCTGGTTTCTCCTCTCCCCAAGTTACCGCTTACATTAATGATTTCGGTCAAAGCCGCGAATCGGTGATGGTACCCAATTTGGATTGTCACAGTACTGTCAGCTTCTAGAGACATTCGAGTCCACTCTAAGGGCAGCTCAACTGTGACAATCTCAAAGAACGAAAGTTTGCTTTAGTCACCTGACCTGCTGAGAATATGCGTGTCAGGTAGCTTGTGTAATTGTTCGCACAGATGTAGTCGTATTAAAGGTTCATTTGCAACATTCACCGGAGCACTCTTTTGAAATTAGCGTTCATTATCGATCCAGTCGAACGATTAGACCCTGGCCATGACACAAGTGTGGCGATGATGGAATCGGCGCAGATGTTGGGCCATGAAGTGTACATCACCCAAGTGGATAGATTAGGCGTAATCGAGAGCAAGGCCTATGGTCAGCTGCGTTCTATCAAGATGAAGCCAGTGGTGCAGAAGGGCGATCGCTGGATCAGTGAGCCGGACTGGTATGTCCTAGGTGAGTCAGTGTGGCAACCATTAGAAACGATGGACGCAGTTTTCATGCGAAAAGATCCGCCGGTAACAGTGCCCTATCTATATGTCACCTATATTCTCGACTACGTTGATAGCCAGAAAACGCAGGTAATCAATTCGCCAGCAGGTCTAAGAGCAGCGAACGAGAAAATGTACGCCTTGCAGTTTACTAAGGCGATTCCAGAGACAATTGTCAGCGTTGATAAGCAAGTGATTCGAGATGCGGTAGAGCGCTGGGGCGCTGGGGTACTCAAGCCGCTGGGGGGGAAAGCGGGGGAAGGAATTTTATTTTTAGAAGGGGGCGATCGCAACTTCAACTCCATCATCGAAGTCAGCACTCAGCAGGGAAAAGAGCCCGTCATGGTACAGGCTTATCTACCAGCAGCCAAAGACGGCGACAAGCGTGTGATCTTGCTCAATGGCGATCCAATTGGCGCGGTGAACCGGGTACCGACTGGCAAAGAATTTCGCGGCAACATGGCTGTAGGTGGGCGCAGCGATCAGACCCAGCTAACCGAGCGCGACTTGGAAATTTGTAAGCAAGTCGCTCCTGCTCTGCGTAGGGATGGGTTGATCTTTGTGGGCATCGATATTATTGGCGGCTATCTGACAGAAGTGAATGTCACTAGTCCAACAGGCATCCGTGAGGTTGATCGATTAGACGGCGTGCGACTAGGCAATCAAGTCATTGAGTGGGTAGAAAAAGCCCAGCGCACAACACAGAATAGCTAAGTTTTAACCAAGGTCTTATTTGAGTAGGGGCGTAGATGTAACAGTCTTTAGATTCAGTTTGACCTGCTGTGGGTCGAGCTTCAATTCTAGGCGATCGCCGTATTTGACATCAGCCAAACGAGGCGCAATTACTTCAACAATACAAGAATCTTGAAAATGTCCGATCTTTGTCTCAAGGTGAGGATAGTAGACTAAAGCCTGCGTACTTCTGTCTTGATATTTGAGTGCGCAGGGAGAAAAAGAGAAAGTTTCCGCTGGATAGTCAGGATGCCACTTTACCTCTGGAAACGTGTATTTTGGATTTTCTAGTTCGAACGTATAGGGAGCAATCGATACGTTGAGTGTGCCTAAGTAAAAGTCACTTAAATCGAGTCCTCGCTTTCGAAAGTGAGGAAGCTGCATTTCTATTGTGCCTCGTTCGTATGGGCTGTTGCTCGACTGTCCAGAAGCTACCTGGTGCCCTGGTTTAACAATTCCTGTAACAGCGATCAGGCCGGTAGTAGTTGGGTTAGAAGCAGCTGAACTAGAAGACACTGGATCAGATTCTGTCATAAGTGGAAAAAATGAATTTAGTTTGACGAATGATATCATTTAGCTTTTACGTTGATGCCTATCACTCCTTTCCTACAAATTCCTGAAGCTTCTCACTACTGGCTGCGGAATGCTCAGGTGCCCATATCTTTTCTATCAGCAGATAGAAAAAAACAGCGTTTGATGGATGATGCTCAGATAGCCGCAAGACACGACGCGCTAGTTTCGGTAGATCTAGAGGTTTGTGACGGACGGTTGATGAGTGTGCGATCGCCCCTCACAAAAACATCCACAGATACACCAACCGTTGACGTGCGCTCAGGGCTCATTTGGCCTTGCTTCGTAGACATGCACACCCACCTAGACAAAGGGCATATCTGGCCGAGAAGTCCGAATCCTAATGGAACGTTTGAACAGGCCCTAGAGACAGTGCAGCAAGACAGCAGTCAACGCTGGAGCGCGGAGGACGTGTACCGACGCGCTGAGTTTGGCCTGAAGTGCAGCTATGCACACGGAACCCAGGCAATCCGCACTCACCTAGACGCTTTCGACGCTCAAGGCAATATCAGCTTTGGCGTATTTCATCGGCTACAGAAAGAATGGGCCGAGCGCATACAGCTACAGGCAGTTTGCCTGGTCTCTTTGGATTATTTTCTGACGCCAAAAGGAGAGAAGCTAGCAGATCTAACTGCTGAGTATGGTGGCGTTTTAGGAGGTGTGACTTTCATGAACGCTGAGATTGTTCAACAGATTGATCGAGTATTTGATCTAGCGAAAGAGAGAGGGTTGGACCTCGACTTTCATACAGATGAAAGCTTAGAACCAGATGACAGGGCGCTGCGTTTAGTGGCAGAGACCGCAATTAGACATCAGTTCACGGGAAAAATTACCTGCGGGCACTGTTGTAGTTTGTCCGTTCAATCTGATGATGAAATTCAGAAAACGATAGAGACGGTGAAGGAAGCTGGAATTTCGATTGTGAGTCTGCCAATGTGCAATCTATATTTGCAGGATCGTCAGATCTGCGCAGCAGCGGACACCTCGGTATCGGGGAGTGACAATTCTGAAAGAGCTGAAGGCGGCGGGGGTGAAGTGTGCGATCGCCTCCGATAACTGTCGCGATCCGTTCCACGCATACGGCGATCACGACGGTCTAGAAGTCTTCACCCAATCAGTAAAAATTGGCCATCTAGATCATCCAATTGGAGACTGGCCACAGGCAATTACCCAAACCCCGGCTGAGATGATGGGGCTAGAAAATATTGGAAAGGTTGTGGCGGATAGCTCGGCGGACTTTGTTGTATTTAAGGCGCGAAGCTTCGATGAATTGATAGCTAGAGGGCAGGGCGATCGCGTTGTGATTCGCAAAGGCAAACAAATCGATACGACACTGCCGGACTACTCGGAGCTAGATGACTTGATGAAGTAGGGGCACTACATTCAATGCCCCTACCTACAGCTGCTTAAGCAGGAACAGCAACAGGCAAATAGCCCATCTCTTCCATCTTCGCGATTACCTTGTTGACGCTCTCGTCCAAAGTCTCTTTGTGAGTTTCACAGTTGACTTCGGGGTTTGTTGGCGGCTCGTAAGGGTCGCTGATGCCTGTGAACTGCTTAATCTCGCCTGTGCGAGCCTTGGCATACAATCCCTTTACGTCGCGAGCTTCGCAAACTTCAACCGGGGCACTGACGTAGACTTCCATAAAGTCGCCAATCTTCTCGCGAACTTCCTCACGGATAGCGCGGTAAGGAGAGATAGCAGCGACTAGCACGATGACGCCGTTGCGGGTGAGCAAGTCGCAGACAAAACCGATACGACGGACGTTAGTATCGCGGTCTTCTTTGCTGAAGGTCAATCCCTTAGTCAAGTTAGTGCGAACAATGTCGCCATCCAAGACTTCGAACTTGACGCCACGTTCTTCTAGCTTGAGCTTAAGCGCGTCGTTAATAGTGGTTTTACCCGCGCCGCTAAGCCCAGTAAACCAAATAGTGACGCCTTTTTGTTCTGACATTTGTTTATTCTCCTAACGG
The DNA here is from genome assembly GCA_963772185.1 of uncultured cyanobacterium. GTDB lineage: Bacteria > Cyanobacteriota > Cyanobacteriia > Phormidesmidales > Phormidesmidaceae > Phormidesmis. Next base: position 169,064 of record CAVYWR010000038.1, read on the forward strand.
TCTAGTAAAAATGCAAGTTTTACCGGATGGAGGGCACTTGCAAGGCCCTGGGACTTCGACTTTTACCTCAACTATCAGCCGTTGACCGAAAACTGGACAAAAGTTGCAGATCTACATTCCATATAGCCAAATTGCTAACGGAGGTGTGATGATTGTCATAATCAAGCTTAGAGGGCCACCTACCTTTAGAAAGTCTAGGAAACGGTAGCCACCCGCACCATAGACCATCGTGTTGGTCTGGTAGCCAATGGGTGTCATAAAGCTGTTGGATGCAGCAAAGGTAATCACGAAAATAACGGTTAGAGGGCTAAGTCCAACGGCGCTAGCGACCTGCACGCCGATTGGGAGTAGCAAGATAACAGAGGCGTTGTTTGATAGCACAGCAGTCAGTAAGACTGTAAGAACGTAGATAAGTGTCAGCATCCAGTAGCTAGATAGACTGCCGCTCACGGTGACTAGCTGACTGGCAATCCATTCGGTTGCCCCTGAGTTCTGCATGGCTGTGCCCATCGGAATCAAACAGGCCAGCAGAAAAATCACGTCCCAGCGGACGGCTTGGTAGAGTTCACCGGGTTTAAGACAGCCAGTGAGCAGCATAGCAACAACGCCTGCTAGGGCAGAAACAAGAATGGGATAGTCCGTCAGTGCGGCCACGGCCACGACAGCTAAGCCGATAGAGATAGCGATATAGGTTTTGCCAGTGCGTAAGGTTTCAACATCTCTTTGCTCTAGCAGCAGCAGATCTCGGCTGGTTTGCATACCGACTAAGCTCTGTTTGGGCCCTTGGACGAGCAGCAGATCGCCAAAGCGCAGCGGGACTTTTCCCATGCGATCGCGCACCAGCTCCTGCCCTCTACGAATCGCCAGCACGGTGACATTGTATCTTTGCCTAAAGCGCAGATCCTTGAGAGTAGAGCCGACCAGGCTAGAGTTGGCAATCACGAGTGCTTCAGCAATTCCCTCTTCCTCGCTCATATCTCCTTGCCAAGATTTATGGCCAAACTGCACATCTGGCAGTATCTCTAGCCCTTCACTTTCTCTGATCTTCAGGAGGTCTTGTTTGCCTCCTCTAGCAAGCAGGATGTCACCAACCGCCATTTTCTTATCAGCGAGAGGCTGTGGAAAGTGAGTGTTGTTCCGAATAATTTCAAGCACGTCTACATCGAATCGTCTCTGTAGCTGACTGCCTTTAAGAGACTTGCCCACTAGGCTAGAGCGCGGTGTAATCACAACTTCGCTGACGTAGTCTTTCATCCCATACTTTTGGCTAAGGCCACGGTCATCGACCCGGCGATCGGGCATCATCAGCGGTGTGGCGATCGCCATATACACCAAACCAATTACAAAGGTAATGATGCCCAATCCGGTAAATTGAAACAGCGAAAAGGCCCCGAAGCCAAGTTCTGCTGACAGGCCGCTAGCCAAAACGCTAGTAGAAGTCCCCACTACGGTGATCATGCCGCCCAAGATGGTAGCAAAGGAGAGCGGCATCATCAGCTTCGAGGGCGAGATGCGATGCTGCTGACAAAAGTCTTCAACCACAGGCAGGAATACAGAGACAACGGCAGTGTTATTGATCAGGCCAGATATCGGCCCTACGATGAGGCCAAGGGCAATGATCTGCCGAGTCAGCTGCTTGCCGCCCCACTGTAGTAGCCAGCTGCTAGCCTGCTGCAAAACGCCCGTTCTAGCCACACCAGCGCTAAGGATGAACATCGCCATCACCGTGATAGTCGCCGGGTTGCTAAATCCAGCGATGCCCTGCTCCGGGGTGACTTGCTTCGAGAGAATCAACGCAACCATCACGCCTAGTGCGGTGATATCGGCTGGGCATTTTTCTACGATGAAGAGCACTAGGGCAATGATCACAATACTAAGGGTGATAGCGATGCTCATAGAATCGATGCTTCGTAGATGGCAGACAAACCTGTAACGTATAAAACCGTTACAATCTAGCCGATTATAGGCGGCTAGAAACTGCGGTCAATAGCAATTGGCCCAGCTTGTCCGTAAATACACAGATGCTAAACGAAAGCTAAATGTTTCTTAGACAAATATCAGATGAATATCAAATGTTTTAGACTGTGCTGCGACTGTGCGTTCTATCGGCGGTTGAAGCAGCACTCTGTATCAGGTTTCCCGGCTGGTGCTTTTCTTCGCTAAGCTTCGGCTTGATGTATAGGTTTTCTAGTAGGACTGCGCTACCGGCCACCCAAGGTGGCACAATCAGCGCTCCGACAATGCCCAATACCTGAGTTCCGCCTAGGACGGCTAGCAGCTGGTACAGAGGGTGAACGCCGACAGAGCTGCCGACCAAGAGCGGATCGAGAATGTAGGTCTCAATATTTTGAATAACGATGTAGAAAAGGATGACCCATAAGACTGTCCAGCCGCCCTGAGGAATGGCAACGACTAGGGCCGGAATAGCGCCCAGGATAGGGCCTAAGAAAGGAATTAGGTTGGTAACACCCGCGATCGCGCCTAGACCCACTGCAAAATCCTTTAGTCCCAGAAAGCTAAGCCCAATGCCAGTCACTAGAGATAGCGTGAAGGATACGATTAGCCGACCGCGAATGTAGCCCCCGATGCGATCGCCAATTTCGGGCAGCTGCTGAGCGATCCTTCGGTCCCAGGGCTGCGGGAACAGGCGAACAAAGTTGGTAGTCAGGGTATTGCTATCGGCCAGCATGTAGCCGGAGATAAAGATAGCCAGTACTAGGCTAAGCAGCGTACCTAGAATGTCGGTGGTGACGCTAAAAGAGCGCAGCGCCACCTGACGAGTAGATCGGATTGCCCAAGCTGCGATCGCCTGTACGTCTAGCTGATCAAACACCTGAGAGGTAAAGTCTGGCCGATTGTCATTTAGCGATAGCGCCCAGGCTTCGGTCTGAGTGATGGCTTTGCGCAGCAGCAGCGGTAGCTGACGGACCAGCAGCTGAATCTGGTCGAGCACAGTAGGCCCAATCAATAAGACCACACCGACGAGCGTGCCAATAATTGCCACGTAGGTCAGCAGTGCACCTAGCCAGCGGGGCACTTTGTACCTTCTCTGCCCAGCCAACAATAGGTGCAATCGAGCAGGCTAGGACAACGGAGATCATCACCAGGAGTAGCAGTCCCCGCAGCTGCCAGCCGACGATAGCAGACGCGATCGCAGCAAAAACAATCAGAACGCCGCTCAATGAAATAGACAGTCTCTGTTCAGAAGCCATGAATTAGCGCCAGGTTTCAGCCGATCTAGGTTTTGCTGCTCTATGATATCCGGCCTGTAGCAATCTGACTGTCAAGCTAAAGTCGTCAAACTAAAGCGTGTATCGGAACTGATCTATCAGCATACCAGGCACCCACATTCCACCCAAAGAGCGTTGACCATAGGTACCCACAGCAGGAATGAACGTTTGTTGTTCGGTTAGATCGATCAGTCCTTCTCCTAGAAAGCGATAGAGATAATCGTCAAAACGCAAATTCTCGATGGGTGCGACAATCTCTCCTTTCTCAACCCAAAAGCAAGCATAGCGGGTCATACCAGTAATTCTCCCAGCATTCAAGTCGCTCCAGTTGAGGTAGTGCAGATTAGATAGGTAAAGCCCGGTGTCTAGCTGCGAGAGAATCTGCTCGGTAGGCAGATTGCCAGCCGCAACAGTCGGTGCCCTCATCGACTCGCGCGCATTCGCGGCATTGTTAGATTTGCCATATTCTTTAGCGCTGCGACCGCTCACTAGCGAATTTGCCCACTTCCCTTGGTCGATTATGGGTAGCTGGCTTAGCGAAATTTCACCCCTATCGTTGAATCTAGGGATAGCGATCTTCTCGAAGTTCTCACTCAAAGAGAATTTCTCAGAAAGTGTAGCTTCACCTTGTTCTATTTTTTTGAAAGCACTATTTCCCTGACGCAGCGCAGCTTCTCCTAGTCCGCCCCACGTCATTGTTTCAATCAGTTCAGAGACAGCAGCAGGCGCTAAATAGGTGCGATAGTTTCCTCTTGGCACCGCTTTGACCGGATGCGAAAGTAATTCTAGCCGCTTCCTAGTCTCTAAAATGTTTTGGCGGTAAGCTGCCTCATCCCAGCGACTGCCTGCGATAGTGCCCTTTACAGCTTGATCTGTTTTGCTAAACAAAGAGTAGTCCAGCGTGAAAGAAGGAGTCTCGAACCAGTGCAGCTTCTGAGCAGAGTCTGCATACGCCCGGTAAGATATCCCCCCGGCGTAGAGGCCGGAAAAGTCTAGCGACCTGACAGGATACAGCAACCAGTCAGCAATATCTGTGACTGCTGGCAAATCTCCCCTTCGGACTTCTCGACTAGTGCCGTTTTCAGCCGTTGATGGGAGCACAATATACGGATCGACGGGTAGCTCGCTCAAATCCTGCTGTAGCTGTGAAAGCATACTTTGCGTAAGCGACCAGTCAGCAGCAAAGTCTCCGGTGAAAGGGAGGGTGGCTGCGGTAGTCCGACTTTCTGTCATCACGCTTAGGTGCAGTCGTCCATCACGCACCTGTCCCGTCTGTCGCACCTTTGCATGGTTAAACCGGGTGAACTGACTTTCCTCACCTGAAACAGATAGGGTAAAGTGCTCGCCAGTAGAAAGCTGTGATCCGATAGCTTGAACTAGCTGGTTGAAAGTCTTCTCGTAGGCGCTACAGTCAGCGTTGTTTTGTGGGTTCTGCTTGATTAGAGTGGATGAGATCATACGTCTACACCTCCAAATACTTCAATATCCTCAAAGGTGCAAACTGGGGCAGCATGACCGACTCGAATTAGCTGATTGGGTTCACCTTTACCGCAGCAGGGAGTGCCATACATGCCCATGGTTTGAGCGTCTCCTACCTGGGAAAGACTGTGCCAGAACTGCGGCGTTGTGGCTCGGTAGTTTGGATTTTTTAGAACTGTAGTCAGTTTGCCGTTTTCTATCTTGCGAGCATACTCGCAGCCAAACTGAAACTTGTGGCGCTGGTCGTCGATTGACCAGGACCGATTCGATTCCATATACACCCCGCTTTCGATACTGCCGATCATGGCTGCGAAGCTGGTGTCTCCTGGCTCTAGGTTGATGTTAGCCATCCGATCGATAGCCGGACGGTTCCAGCTACAGGCTCTGGCGCAGGCGACACCAGGACATTCAGACGATTCTGACTTTCTAGACTGCCTAGTCCTCGCTGCAAAACGCCTTCATGAATAAGATATTCACGCTTGGCAGGGGTGGCAGTGTCGTCATAGTCGTAGCTGGCTAGCTCTCCAGAGCGGGTGGCGTCAAACGTGACGTTCATTAGCGGTGAGCCGTAGACCAAATGACCAAAATCCTGAGGCTGGACAAAGCTGCCGCCTGCATAGTTACGCTCGTCTCCTAGAATGCGATCTAGCTCTAGAGGATGGCCGACGCTCTCATGTAGCTGTAGCATCATCTGGTCTGGCGCGAGGACAAGAGTGGTGATATCGCTAGGACAGTCCGGCGCATCTAGTAGCTCAACGGCCTGTTCGCCAATCCGGGTGGCTCGTTCCCACAGGTCCGCTGTTTTGAATTTTTCCCAGCCGCCCTGATAGCTATGGGCCATTGGACCGTTGTTAGTTCGTGCCTGGGTGACCCCTGCATTGTGGGCGATCGCACCCAAATGACTCTCGATCAGGCTGAATTTCTGATGGACCTGCGAGCCGTTGCTGCTGACTAGCCAGGTTTCGATTTCGTGGGTACGGGCGATCGCGCTGGTACGTACCACATTTGCTGACACCTTCAGGTGCTCACAGAGCTGATGGAGCAGGTCATTCACTTCGGCACTGCTGATGCTATCAAACGGTTGATCTAGCGGTGAGATATAGCTACCGACGACGGTCGGTCGGACCGCTGCGGTAAATCGATGAACGGCCCATCTGCTAGCAGCGACGGCCTGATCATAAGCCTGCTGTGCAGCGGCTAAAAGCGATTCTGGAGTGAGCTGATTCGTCGCGCTATAGCCAAACTGTCCGCCAGCTAGGACTTCTATCATGGCCCCTCGGTTGAGGGCGTATTCGTTTCGCTGTGGGTGCCCATCGCGCATGGACCGAGTCGTGCTAGACCCCTGCATAGCCCGGATGCCAATCCAGTCAGCAGGGACATTGATGTGTTCGAGAACGGTGGTGAGATACCTAATCATAGAAAACTTCAAACTTGTATGTAGATGCTTTTGCGCACTGATGCTGATTTTTTAACAGTCGAGACTCTCTCGACCGCACAGTAGTTGACTTTTAATACCATAGACTCTTGAGGAAATCTGCGTATTGACGCGATTCCCTACCGCTCAGCTTGTTGTAGAAGCAATCTAAGAATTATTATTCAAACCAAATTCAAAATAAAATATTTTATAAATTAAATAGAATATGAATTATAGATTGTTTTATAATTTTATTTTGATTTTTGGCAATGTTTTATAAGATATGGATATTGATGACTTAGACCAGAATATTCTGACAGCCCTCATGGCGGAAGGACGGGTCAAATGGTCTGCGCTGGCAGAACAGTTTGGAGTGTCTGCACCTGCGATCGCCGATCGCGTTCGCCGACTAGAAAAGGCTGGTGTGCTAGTAGGCTATACCGCTCAGCTCAATGCTGAACTGCTTGGATTTGGGCTAACGGCTTTTGTGGTGGTCACGCTAGAGCATCCTCGGCATCGTCAGAGCTTCGTGGACTACGTACAGACAAACAATCGCGTGCAGTCCTGCCATCACGTCGTTGGCGAGGGCGACTATCTACTAAAGGTTTGCTGTCGCTCAACAGCGGAATTAGAGCAGTTGTTGAGCGAGGAACTAAAGGCACTACCGGGCGTTCAGCAGACGCGGACAACAATTTCGCTGCGATCAATCAAGGACACTTCAGTAATCCCAATTGAAAAGGGCGAATCTGCCGAGGAGAACCAGTAATGCTGATATTTGTACTGCTCAAAGGGATTGCGATGGGACTGGCGATCGCAGCTCCGGTCGGCCCCATTGGACTGCTGTGCATTCGTCGAACCTTGGACAAAGGTCGATTGGTCGGCTTGCTATCTGGCTGCGGCGCGGCAACCGCCGATGGCTTGTACGGAATGGTGGCAGCGTTTGGACTGACTGCCGTTTCTGACTTGCTAGTGGAATACAGCGACTGGTTGCGCATCGGCGGCGGTCTGTTCCTCTGCTATTTGGGGCTGACTACGTTCTTAAGTGGAAATAAACGGCCGAACTCCTCCGCTATTCCCTGACTCTCCTATCTCCCACTCACCCACTCTCCCCCTCACCGCCGCCTACACATCCACCCTTGCCCTCACCCTTACCAACCCTGCTACCATCCTCTCCTTCTTCGCCATTTTCGCTGGTCTCGGTATTACGCAAAGCGCCTACCTGGATTCTGTAACCCTTGTGTTTGGCGTATTCACGGGCTCAATCCTCTGGTGGCTGATGCTAGTCTCAGGAGTGGCTTATCTACGCGATCGCCTCACACCCGAGCGACTTTTTCGGTTCAACCAATTTTCGAGTAAGGTTTTCGGCGTGCTGATTTTCGGGTTTGGGGTAGCAGCTCTGGGGTGGCGGCTTTGACGATTGCGATGTGATCTGTAGGTTTCGGTAGCTGGTGAAGAGTATGGTTCTGTGGTATCAACGCTGGCAGCGATATCGGGTCAATCGGGGTTGGTGGGCTAGAGTAGCGATCGCACTTTTTAGCTGCATTTTGCTCAGCGGGCTTTTGGGCACTAGTCAGCTAGCCAAAGCGCAGGCTGTCGGTCAGGCCGTCGATCCGTCCGTCGATCAGCTACGGCAGCAGCGACAGCAGCTAGACCAGCAGCTAGAGGTTTATGACGAGGCCAATCAGCGCTATCAAAAAGCCGAGGACCAGGCCAATCAAAATATTCGCGACCTGTCTAAAACGATTCAAAGCACGGATGCCTGGATTACCAATACTGAATATCAACTGGGTGAAGCAGAGACACAGCTGCGCTGGCTAGAGGCTGATCTCGGCAAGAATAAACAGGATTATGAGGATGCGCGGACGGCGGTTGTGGGCCGATTGCAGTTTATGCAGCGTCAGCAGGGAGCGCAGGGATGGGCACTGCTGCTGCAAAGTCACAATCTGAACGATTTTTTAGACAGGCGCTATCGGTTAAAGCAGGTGTACGAGGCGGATCGGGCTTTGCTGATTGACTTAGAAGATAGATCGGTTGGGATTGTTGAACAGCAGCAGGGAATAGAGCAGCAGAAAAATGCGATCGCCCTTCTCCGTCAGCAGCTGCTGATCAGCCGACAGCAATATACCACCCAGGTTCAGCAGCAAAGCGGTCTGGTCACCCGTTTGAAGGAAAATCGTGGCGCGCTAGAAGCAGCGATCGATCAGCTCGATCGCGATTCTGATCAGCTAACCACGCTAATTTTGGAAAGAGTAGCAGCGGCAGGTACCGCAGGCGAACGGATCGCCCGCGAAGAAGCGCTACGATCAGCGAGATCTTCTGGCAAGATGCTGCGCCCTGTATCCGGGCCAATCACCAGTCAGTTCGGCAAGCGCTACCATCCGGTATTGGGCTACAGTCGCCTTCACGCCGGGACAGATTTTGGCGCGGCGCACGGCAGTCGAATTTCGGCAGCGGAGACGGGTATCGTCATTTTTGCGGGCTGGTACGGCGGCTATGGAAACTCAATAATCCTGGATCATGGCGGTGGGATGACGACCCTGTACGCACATGCTAGCAAGCTCAGCGTAGCTGAAGGGGCAACCGTAAGAAAAGGCGACATGATCGCGGCTGTAGGAACAACGGGATTATCGACAGGACCGCACCTGCATTTTGAAGTGCGTCAGGCTGGTAAGCCCGTTAATCCGATGAATTTTCTGTAGCGGTGGGCTAAATCCTAGCTCTAGACCTGTAGGCAGCAGGCAGGATACCCTAAGCCTATGAGATATCAAATCATTGGCTATCTAATCGGTGTTGTTGCAGGTTTTGGCGCTCTGGCAGCGGGCACTGCTGGCGCTGAGCTCGAACCCGCTACACCTTTTACAGCGGCATCACCTACCGACGCTGACCCCCCTTCACTTGATCAACCGCTCACTCTGCCGCCAGAGACAATAGAGCAAAGTCCGGTGCTACAGCAGTGGTTAGAGGAAGTGCCAAACGTTCGCGCTGATATTCGCAACGACCCTAGCTTTAAAACTCGGGTTCAGATCGGCTACAGCTTTTTTCCGTCTTCGGATAGCACCAGCGGGTTTGTAGTCGGGGTAGATGACGTGTTTATTGGTGATACCGCGCTGACGGTGAGCGCGGATTATCAACAGAATTTTAGGGGCGATCGCACTGCCTACGGCGCGGACCTGCACTACTATGTCTTACCGCTAGGTAGCTATGTCAATTTCTCTCCTATCGTCGGCTATCGGCACGCTGATTCTGGCGATGATTACAGCGTAGATGGCGCAAATCTAGGCGTACGGTTTCGATTTGTTCCTTCTCGCACCAGCGCGGCTGATCTGACGCTCGATCAGTCCTGGATAGTCGGAGATAGTGAAGGGCTAAGCGTCACCCATCTGAATTTTGGCTATGCGCTCACTTCAAATCTGCGACTTTCTACAGATCTGGAATGGCAGAGCACTGCTGATGAGGGCGATAGCCGCGTAGGTGTGAATTTGGAATGGATGCTTCGGTAGGAAATGTAGGGGCGCAGCATGTACCTGTTTAGCGTCCCGTAAGAGATATCGGCTGGTGGCTTAATCTACCGACCCACCCCGACCTCCGCTCCGCTCCGGCCACCCCTCCCCAGAGGGGATTTATCCTGGCTACGTGACGTTTGAGATTCAAGATCGGCGACCCTAATGTCTCTGCCTGAAGTAAATCCCCTTTTGGGAGGGGTGGCGCGTAGCGACGGGGTGGGTCTCGGTGTATGCGCTAAACACGTACCGCAGCGTGCTGCGCCCCTACTGGTAGCGAACATTTCTATAGTCGATCCAGCCGTCTTCATGACTACTTTGGGGATCTTTGTGAGTCCAGTGGACTAGTCCGCCGCGTTCGTTCCATTCGTATTCGCCTTTGACAGAGACGCGATCGCCCTTAATCAGGCCGTCAACTCTTGGCGCTGCATCGATATTATGAACAACTAGCAGCGTCTGATTTCTAGCAATGCGGATAATGAACCGCTGATGCTTATCTCCTTCGATATCATCTGGTAGCAGGGCTTCTACCGTGCCCGCCACATTTTCAACCATCACGTTCGACTGTTTATTCTTGAACGCATCTAGCAATGACTTTGTTCCTTTTACTTCTGCGCTGCTCTTGCGGTAGAGATAGCTTGGCGCTGCCAGTACCGGGACTATTCCGCTCAAAAATACTCGTCTATGCATCTGGGTTGAGATAGTCGCCGCGACTACTTCTAGAGTTAGGAAGGTTTACAGAGCCCTATAATAGCGTGCTCCGTACCCTCGTCTTTGCCTTCTCATTCGCCTCTAGCGTTCTCGAAGAGTAGAGTATGCATCCGGGACAGGCTATATATAGCTTTCCGCACTTTGCTTGCTACACCACGAAAGGCTACACCCCTTATTCCATAACGCAAAGTGCCATAGCAAAGTGCGAATGCATCCGCGCTTTGCTATATCTGACTGTTTTAGTAATCCGTTGACATGATCATAGAGGCTTTGTACTTGAACGATCCTAACTTGACGGGCAATGGGTTTCTCATCGGAACTGACTCCGAGATAACGGATCTGTTCGGCGAAAGCACTGAATATTGCCAAGTCTGTATAGTCGGAAACGTTGCAGTTTAGTGTTTGTAGCTTTCTGAATAGACGGATTAAGTTGTGGGTATATGGATAGACTTCGCCTAAGATTGCCAGCCATGCTTTGAGCGTTTTTTCGACTGCTTGCTGTACGTGAGCACCGAATATCTCGTCTTCAAATATGTCAGTATCGAGCATGCCTGTAAGCGCTTTTAGATCCCGATAGGCTGCTTTCAGCAGCGTTCTAGCTTGTAACAGGTCGCTCATAGAGTACTTTTCCTTCTCTTAAGGCACAAGAGACGACGTGATTGAGGCTTTGGCTCCAATATTCCATCTCTTCAATTGTGAAAATTAGAATATCTGTAGAGACATCAAACCGAGAAAGGGCCCAAGCGATTTCTGTAGATGCTTCGAGGCGGCTACGCTCTCTATCAAAAGGCTGCGCATCGACAATGAGAAAGTCGTAGTCGGAATACGGACCTGCGGTGCCTCTACCTTGAGAGCCAAAGAGAATAACTTTGACAGGGGCTGCAGTGTCGATAATGACATTGGTCATTTCATCGAGTAGACATGACTGAGATATTCGCTGTTTGTAGGTGGGTTGAAGTGCCATACTTGGGCATTTGCCTCTGGCTCTAGTGGCTCTGTCGCGTGGCTACATCTTAGTATATGAATACGGCTTGGCTGCGCGCTCAACGGGTCACAATGCCCTAACATTTCTAACTGCTGACTGTTTGTAGAAAGGGCGATTTTGGCGATCGCAATAAAATCACTCAGCCATGATCGCAGCTCAGCAACGGCTGCATTTCTGTCTTGTGTGGCTCTTTGGGCAGTGGCTTTGGCCTGCACTTGCTCAAGGCTAATGGCTTCTAGGTCTGTAGGGTTTTCTGAGCGGCTCTTAGCTTTTTGGCGGTGATGCCAAAGGTGCCTAAGCTGACGAGCACGGTGTCGCTGGCGATCGCGTTGCTATAGAACTGGTGGGCTTGGGCGAGCCAAGGGGTGAGGGCTTTGGCGCGATCGCCTTTTAGCCCCAGTTCGGCAGCGGTGGCAGGATCACGCTTACAGGCAATGCGGGCGATCTTCACCAGCGGCATGTAGTCTTCATGGGCTTCTTCCCAGGCGGTCTTGAGCGCGGCAGTGGCGGTAATTTGCTTCCCGTAGGCGGCTCTTTGCGCTAGCTGAGCGGATTGCAGCGTCTGGTAGAGCTGGCGTCCGGTTTGCAATCGGGCTTGAGTGTAGCCAAAGCCTGTGAGGGCAATGCGAATATTATCGATATGCAAAGCATTCTCGGTGGCAGTGCGAGCCTGATCGATCAGGCGGTCGATATTTTTGCTGAGAGTCATGGACAGAGGATGGTGGCTGCTGGTATTGAGGATGCCCAGCTTGAGAAAAAGAGTATGCAGGCATGCAGCGCCATTGTCTGAGGTGGTGGCCTTACTTTCTAAGCTTTCTCTGCATTGCTCTAGTGCCCCAAAGCATTTTTCTGATGCTCCTGATCGATTTTCCCGTGCTACTGAGCCTGGTTAGACCAAGTAGCAATGAATAGTGAAAGCGTCTACCCTATTTTCAGAGACTTTCCTTTGGATTTCCTGATGTGCTAATCCAATTGGTCGAGCGTATCTGGTTCTACGTCTGGAACTTTTGCCAAAATAGTCTGGAATCGTTGCCAGCTTCCTTTTTCAGCTTTTTCTGTCAGGTAGGACTGAGGTAGCAAGGTGGCAATGTGTCCAGACAGCGCCATTGAGATAATCATGTCGATGGAGATGCCTTCTTTTTTGGCGATCGCGTCAACCTGCTTATACAAATAGTCTGGAATCTGTGCCTGAATAGTCGTCATAGCTCCCCTACACTCTCTAGAAATACTTTTGGTGTAACAACTCGAATGCCAAAA